>JAWLGU010000035.1:21891-43199 GCA_041690675.1 Pseudomonadales bacterium
CCGCCTATCGACCCATCTTCGAGCGACGCATGTCCATGCCCTATGGCGAGCGCGAGCGGGACTGGCAGCTCTATCGGCGGGGCCGGTACGCCGAGTTCAACCTGGCCATCGACCGTGGAACCAGATACGGGCTGCAGAGCGGACGGCGGGTGGAATCCGTGCTGGCCTCGTTGCCGCCGCTCGCCGCCTGGAAGTACGACTATCATCCAGAGCCCGGCAGCGAGGAAGCGCGGCTGTACAGCGACTTCCTGCCGCCCCGCGACTGGCTTTCCGGGTCTGCGGAGCCTGTGGATAACTCTGGGGATTAATCCTTGATGATCGTCATGGTGGCGTCATCTCACACCGTCTTCAGACATTTCCAAGGAAAGTTTCCTCGCATAATCAAAAGGGTATGGGTCAAACCTAGAGTAATACTCTTGACCATTCCCCACCGCGGAGGCCCTGGGCCGTGTGCATAACACCGTCACCGCGGCCGAACATGTGTGATTCGGTAACAACTGTCACTCTGCTTGCCACCTGCCGCGCGCTTTCTCGATGTGCACGCACCCGGCGTGCATGTGCGACGCTTGCGTCGCGTGCCGGCGCCGGATGCTGCGCTTACAATGCGGCCTGAGCCGAAAATCGGCACATCCGTATCCGTACATGGAGGCATGCATGACTGAGATCACCGTCCTGGCCGAAGGGCTGAAGTTTCCGGAAGGTCCCATTGCCATGCCGGATGGCAGCGTCCTGCTGGTGGAGATCGCCCGGGGCACGCTCAGCCGGGTGCGGGATGGCCAGGTCGAGGTGGTGGCGGAGCTCGGCGGCGGGCCCAACGGCGCCGCCATCGGCCCGGACGGCCACTGCTATGTGTGCAACAACGGCGGCTTCAAGTGGGTGCAGTCGGGCGACCGGCTGTATCCCGGCGAAGAGCCGGAAAGCTACGCCGGCGGCCGCATCGAGAAGGTGGACCTCGGCACCGGCAAGGTGGAGGTGGTCTACACCAACTGCGGCGGCCAGCCGCTGCGCGGCCCCAACGACCTGGTGTTCGATCGGGACGGCGGATTCTGGTTCACCGACCACGGCAAGACGCGGGCCCGGGAGCGGGATCGCACCGGCGTCTTCTACGCCAAAGCGGACGGTTCCCACATCGAGGAAGTGATCTTTCCGCTCGAGGGCCCCAACGGCATCGGGCTGTCGCCGGAGGAGGACGAGTTGTACGTGGCGGAGACCCTCACGGGACGCCTGTGGGCCTACGAGATCACGGCGCCGGGCAAGCTCCGTCGCGAGCGTCGGGACCGGCCGGACGGCGGCCGCCTGGTGCACGGCCGCGTCGGCTACTTCCTGTTCGACTCCCTGGCCGTGGATGCGGAAGGCAACGTCTGCGTCGCCACCATCGTCGACGGCGGCATCACGGTGCTCAAACCGAAAGGCGGTGCGCCCGAGTTCGTGCCCATGCCCGATCTCCTCACCACCAACATCTGCTTCGGCGGACCGGGGCTGAAAACCGCCTACATCACGCTCTCCTCCACGGGCAAGCTCGTCTCCATACCCTGGAGCCGGCCCGGATTGCCGCTGAACTTCCTGAACAAGTAGCCAAAGGAGCCCCCATGCCCTACCTCGACCGCGATGGCGTCCGCATCCACTACGAGATCGCCGGCTCCGGCCCGACCATCCTCGCCACCCACGGCTACAGTGCCACCTCGTACATGTGGCACGACACCGTGGCAGCGCTGAAGGACCGTTATCAGGTGATCACCTGGGACATTCGCGGTCACGGCGGCTCCGACGGCCCGGAGGATCCGGCGCTGTACACCAAGGACGCCACCCTGGCCGACATGGCCGCCCTGCTCGACCAGGCTGGCGCCGACCGGGCCATCCTCATGGGCCATTCACTCGGCGGCTACCTGTCGCTGTCGTTCCACGTGGAGCACCCGGAGCGCGTGCGCGCCCTGGTGCTCGTGGGCACCGGCCCCGGCTATCGGAATCCCGAGGCCCGGGCCGGCTGGAACCGGCAGGCTGAGGAGCGCGCCCGGGGCTTCGAGCAGCATGGCATCGAGAACCTGGAGATGCCGGAAGCTCACGGCAACCGGCACCGGAGCGCGCGGGGCCTGGCGTTGGCGGCCCGGGGAATTCTCGCGCAGCACGACGGGCTGGTGATGGACGACCTGCCGAACATCCGGGTCCCCGCCCTGGTGGTGGTGGGCGACCGCGACACCGCCTTCCACGGCGCCAGTGACTACATGGCCAAGCGCATCCCCAACGCCCGCAAGGTGATGCTCGATGGGGCCGGGCACATGCCCAACCTGGACCAGCCGGCGGCGTTCAACCAGGCGCTGCAGGCGTTTCTCGCCGATCTGGAGGCGGGCGCGGGAGACGCCTGACGAGATCGTCGAGTGGCCGCCGGGCCGCCTGCCAGAAATGGCTGAGGCGCGCCCGGTCGTCGGCCAGGCGGCCCGATGCGGGTGTGGCCAGCACGATGAAGCTCGCCACCCCGGATCCGAAGAAGCGGTTGCCGAGCTGCAGGACCTTGGCCTCCAGGGGCCGCGCCACGTTGCGGGCGGTATCGGCGCTGCCGATCCGGTACCAGGACCACACCAGCAGCCGCTCGCCCCGCTGGTCGGTCACCACCGCCTCGTGCAGATCCACCCCGTCGAGACCCGTTGGCGCAAGCCGTCTCGGCGACGCCTGGTACCACCAGCGCCGGCCGTCCGCCGCGGTGTTCATACGGCTGACGGCTTCGCGGCCCTGAACCGAATCCAGAAACGTGCTCACGTGCACGAGCACCGGAGGCCCTTCGCCGAAGGCGTAGACGCCCCGCGTCAGCAGGTCCGGGGATGAAGTCCCCGGCCGGTAGTCCAGGGGCGGTGCCGGGGACCAGCCGGCAAACCGCTCCGGCAAGGCCGCCGGCAACACCACCTGCCGGGTACCGGCGGCCGCTACTCGGGCGGGCCCCTCCAACTGAAGCGCCAGCACGGGCCCCGCTGCCAGCGCCAGCAGCGTCAGCGCCATCCGGGCCGAGCGCCCGGCGCCCACACCGTTCGTGGACTCATCCCTGCGCCGCGGCTGGCGCTGCGCCCGCTGGTGCGGAATCCGGCTGAACAGGAACAACAGGAGCGTCATGGCGGCGGCGAACAACGCCCAGCCCAAGGTCTCGTGGTTGCCGGAAACGAGCGGGTGCTGCATCTGGGTCAGATGCCCCACAGTCACCACGATGGCGATGCGCACGGTGTTCACGGCGAAGGCCAGCGCCGCCCCGATCACGGCCAGGAGCGCCATGAGCCAGCCGCGATAGCCGTTGATGTGCGCGAAGATGAGACACACCGGGATCGACACCACGAGCTGTCGCAGCCCGGAGCACGCCTCCACCACCCGGAACACCCCCGACGGAACGAGCAGCGCCACCCCTTCCTGCGCCACCGGCACCCCGGCCAGCTCCAGATGCCCGCGCGCCACGGTTGCCGTGGCCACCTGGAACCAGCCCCCGTTGATCGCGTCCCACAGCGGCACGCCCCACAGCGGCAGCAGCAAGGGCAACGCCAGGCGGCGCAACCCCCACCGGCCGTGCAGGGCCCACACCAGCGCCGGCAGCATGAGCAGCAGCGCGGCCTGCTGGCCCACACGCACGTGCACGGCACCGGCGAGAAACCAGGTGATGGAGAGGCCGAGCACCGCCCCGGTTCCCCACAGGCTCGGATCGAGGCCCATGGGGCCGCGGCGCAGCTCGCGAACCAGCAGCCAGCCAGCCGCACCGAGCAGCAGACCGCCGTGGGCATAGTCGAGATCCTCGCCGCGGCCCCAGAGGTCGTAGAGGCTGGCCGCGGTGGAGAAGTAGCCGAACGCGAGCACCGGCAGCAGGAGGGCCCAGGCGAGGCCCTGGCCCTCCGGCGTTGACGGCGTCCGGACCGTTCGCTCTGCTTCGTCGCTCTGCGCCATGCCCTCCGACTCCCTCCCAGGTGGGCTAGGCAACCCCCGGAGCCGCCGCTAATATAGCTCCTTCGCAGTGAACACATCATTGAGGGGTAGGACGTGCGCAGACCGTTCGGCAGCAATCGCGAGGACGAGGACGACGAGCAGATAAACCTGACGCCCATGCTGGACGTCGTGTTCATCATGCTGATCTTCTTCATCGTCACCGCGACCTTCGTGAAGGAAGTCGGTATCGACGTCAACCAGCCCGACGAGGACAAGCCGAAGACCATCGACCCGGAGAAGAAGAGCATCGTGGTGCGGATCTCCAACCGCGATCGCATCACCATCTCTCAGCGCGAAGTGGACTGGGCGTCGGTGCGGGCCAACATCGAGCGGCTTCACGCGGAGGCGCCCGAGGCCCCCGTGGTCATCCAGGCGCACCCGGAGTCCACCACGGAAGCCATGATCCACGTCATGGACCAGGCGCGCATGGCCGGGGTCTACAACATCTCGTTGGCTTCGAATTAGCGATAACAACTCGCTACAACTACTTGAAAAAAGGCCGGTTCTCCGGCCTTTTCTTTGCGAGGACCGTTTGCCGATGCGCCTCATCGACCTCAGAAGCGACACGGTGACCCGCCCCACGGCCGGGATGCGGGCGGTGATGGCCGCGGCCGAGGTGGGCGATGACGTCTATGGCGAGGATCCCACCGTGAACGCCCTGGAGGCGCTCGCCGCGGACATGCTCGGCCACGAGGCGGGGCTGTTCCTTCCCAGCGGCACTCAGTCCAACCTGGTGGCCTTGCTGACCCACTGCGGCCGCGGTGACGAGTACATCGTCGGCGCGTCGGCCCACACCTACATGTACGAGGCCGGAGGGGCGGCCGCGCTGGGCGGCATTCAGCCGCAGCCGCTGCCCTTTCGGGCGGATGGCACTCTGGACCTCGGGGCGGTGCGCGCGGCGGTGAAGCCCGACGACCCCCACTTCGCGCGGTCGCGGCTGTTGTGCCTGGAGAACACCCAGGGCGGGCGCGCCACCGGGCCCGGATACTTCGCCGACGCCCGAGCGCTCTGCGACGAGCTGGGGCTGGGGCTGCATCTGGACGGAGCGCGACTGTTCAATGCCGCCGTCGCCACGGGCTGTGATGCCCGCGACATCGCCCGCCACTGCGATTCGGTCTCCGTGTGCCTTTCCAAGGGGCTGGGGGCGCCGGTGGGCTCCGTCCTGGTGGGGCCGCGCGACTACATCCACGCGGCCCGCCGCTGGCGCAAGATGGTGGGCGGCGGCATGCGTCAGGCCGGCATTCTCGCGGCCGCCGGCATCTACGCCCTCGAGCACCACGTGGCGCGCCTCGAAGAGGATCACCGCAAGGCCGAGCGCCTCACCGCCCTGGTCAACGACCGCTACCCCGGCGCCGCCAGCCACCACACCAACATGGTGTTCGTGGCGCTGCCGGACGACGAGCTGGCGAGGCTGGCGGGCCGCCTGCGCGATGCCGGGATCGTCATCCGCGGCTCACGCTGGGTGACCCATCTGGATGTGAGCTTCGAGGACGTGGAACGGGTGGGCGACGCGCTGGGCCGCTGAGCGCCCCTCAGATCAGGCTCACCAGGGCCACCACGGCCCCGGTATTGCAGGCGACGATTGTTCCGGAAATCAGGGCCTTAGGGGCCGTTTCCAACAATTCACTTCGCCTCTCGGGCACCAGGGTGGCCAGCCCGCCGAGGAGGATCCCGAGGCTTCCGAAGTTGGCGAACCCGCACAGCGCGTAGGTCATCACCAGCGCGCTGGTGCCGGACAGGGTTTCCTCCGGCAGGCCGGCGAGCTGCAGATACGCCACGAGCTCGTTCAGGATGAGCTTCGTGCCCAGCAGCGCCCCCGCCGCCTGGGACTCCTGCCAGGGAATGCCGATGAGCCAGGCCACCGGCGCAAACGCCCACCCCATCATGCGCTCCAGGGTGAGCGGAGCCTCCGCCACCGTGATCACCGACAGCATCTGGTTCACCAGCGCCACCAGGCTCACCAGCACCACCAGCATGGCCGCCACGTTGGCGGCGAGGCGCAGGCCGTCGTAGGTGCCCCGGGTGATGGCGTCCATGTGGCTGTGGTAGACCAGGGCCTCCGGGGTCGGGCCGTCGCCCGTCTCCGCCGTGGGGGGCACGAGGACGCGCGAGATGAACACTGCCCCCACGACGTTGATGACCGAGGCGATCAGCACGTGCCCCAGGGCGCCCGGCACCGTGTCCCGAAGCACGCTGGCGTACAGCACCATGATGGAGCCCGCGACCGTGGACATCCCACAGGTCATCACGGTGAAGATCTCCGAGCGGGAGAGCGTCTGCAGGTAGCCGCGGATCACCAGCGGCGTCTCCACCATGCCGAGAAAGACGCTGGCGGCGCTGGCGGTGCCCACGGCGCCGCCCACCCCCAGAGCGCGGCGCAGCACCGCGCCGAATCCCCGAACCACGGCCGGCAGCACGCGCCAGTACCAGAGGATGGCCACGAGCACGCTGAAGACGATGATCTGCGGCAGCACCCGGAACGCGAAGATGTACAGCGCGCCCGGGTCGTTCACGGCGAACGGCGCCTCGCCCCCGGCCAGGTAGCCGAAGACGAAACCGGCGCCGGCAGCGGTGGCCGTCTCCACCCCCTGCACCACGTGGTTGAGCAGCAGCAGGGTCTCGCTCACCACCGGCACCCGCAGCAGCACCAGGGCGATGAGGAGTTGCAGCGCCAGCCCCACGACCACCGGACGCCAGCGCACCTGGCCTCGCCGTTCGCTCAGGCCCCAGCACAGCGCCATCAGGAACCCGATTCCGAGGATCGCCTGCATGAATTTCTTGTCTTTTCTTATGGTTATCGTGGAATCATAAACACGGTCAGCACGTAGTGCTCGAAAAAGCAGAAGTACCCTACCCCGTCGTCCATGATGCCATTGGGGGCGTGCTCGCCCACGTAGCGCAGGTGAAAGCGGCGCTCCTGCCACGCCACCGCCACCTCCGCCTCCTGAAAGCCGATGAAGCGCCCTACCTGGGGATTCACCGCCTTGTAGCCGGCTTCCTTGGCGCTGAAGATCAGACCCGGGAGGCGAGGATCCGCGCCTGCGAGCCGTTTTCGCTCCGCCGGGGTCAGCACCTTGCGGTGCAGGCGCTCCGCCATCCGGTCGGTCCGCTCCAAGTCCACCCCGAGCGCCGCCACGGCATCGGGGCGGGCCGCGGCCGCCACGGCCACCGCATCCGCGTGGCTGATGCTGGCCACGATCCCCTCCGGCCAGACCGGGCTGCGGTCTTCCCCCTTGGGAATGGCCGCCGGCGCGGCGCCGAGCTCCGCCATGGCGCACCGGGCCAGGTGCCGGCCGGTGGAGAACTCGTGGGCCCGCTTCAGCGCCGCCCGCGTCAGCGCCGGACGCTCCTCGGCCCAGAGCTCGGCGGTGAAGTCGGCGATCCGGCCGGCCACGAGCGCAACCTGCGGCAGCTCGGGAAGCTGATCGGCCACGTCGGTGGTCAGCGGGGGCAATTCACGCCAGGTCATGGCTCAATTGTGGTGCACGGCGCTTCCGGATACCATCCGGCGCCATGGGGGCCGGCAACGTCATTTTTCTCAACGGCTCGTCGAGCGCCGGCAAGACCACGCTCGCCGTCATGCTCCAGCAGATCCTCGACGAGCCCTATCAGCACATCGCTCTGGACCAGTTCCGCGACGGCATGCCCGGCCGCTATCGGGGGCTGAACTCGCCCGCGGGCACCCCGGGGGCGCTGGGGCTCAACGTGGTGCCGGTGCAACGCGAGGGGCAACGGGTCACCCGCATCGACTTCGGCAGCCACGGTGAGCAGGTGTTGCGAGGCATGCGCCGGGCCATCGCTGCGTTCGCCCGGGAAGGCAACCATGTGATCATCGACGACCTGCTGTTCAAGCCCGATTACCTGGAGGACTACGCCCGGGCGCTGGAGGGGCTCGACGCCTGGCTCATCGGCGTGCGCTGCAGCCTGGACGTGGTGAACCAGCGGGAGAGCCTTCGCAGCGGGCGCTTTCCCGGCACCGCCACGTCACATTTCCACGAGGTCCACGCCCACGGGGTCGACTACGACCTCGAGGTGGACACCAGTCACGCCCCGCCGCGGGACTGCGCCGAGCGCATCGCGCTGCGGCTCGAGGAACCGCCCACGGCGCTCGCGCGGGTCCGGCAGCGGTTGGAGGATCGATGAAACACGACAGCCCCCTGCTGGACCTGTACTTCGCGCCGACCCCCAACGGCTGGAAAATCACCGTCATGCTCGAGGAGTGCGGGCTGCCCTACAACGTCATCCCGTTGAATCTGGGCCGCGGTGATCAGTTCGCCCCGGAGTTCCTGAAGATCAGCCCCAACAACCGCATGCCCGCCCTGGTGGACCACGAGACCGGGCTGCACATCTTCGAGTCCGGCGCGATCCTCATGTACCTGGCGGAAAAGACCGACCGCTTCATGCCCCTGGACCCGGACGGCAAGTACGACGTGCTGCAGTGGCTGTTCTGGCAGGTCGGGGGCCTGGGGCCCATGGCAGGCCAGCTCTCCCATTTCGTGAACTACGCCCCGGGCGGTCCCGACGCTCATCCATACGCCCACACCCGATACAAGAACGAGTACGACCGCCTGTTCGCGGTGATGGAGCGCGTGCTGGCCGACCAGGCGTTTCTGGCGGGCGAGTACTCCATTGCCGACATGGCCTGCTTTCCCTGGATGGTCCCCTACAAGCACTTCGGCCAGGACATGAGCCGCTACCCCTGCGTGCGCCGCTGGTTCGATACCCTGAAGCGCCGGCCCGCGGTGCGCCGGGGCATGGACGTGGGCAAGGATCTGCGGCGCCCCGCCGAGGAACTCACTGAGGAGCAGCGGCGCATCATGTTCGGGCAGACGGGCGAGAGCGTGCTCAAGCCCCGCTGATCGTGAACCCGTGCACAAACCCGTGCATGGGCAGAACAAAGGTTTACATCACGCCTCTGGACCGATCGGGCCGACGCTCCTAAATTCCCCGTCATGGAGCATCAATACACGACCAGTACCGAAGACCAGGGTATGTGGACCAACGGCCCCGAGCAGATCTTCTGTCAGTGGTCCTGGCACGAGGCCACCAGAACCCTGCGTGTGGAGCACGCCGGCGCCGTGCACCAGCTCGTCATTCCGGAGCTGGAGCACCGGGCGTCTTCAGGAATCCAACTGGATTTTCCGGAGACGGCCAAGGACGTCGCCTACTTCATGGATCGTCGTTCGGTCGCCTGACTCTCAGAGCCCGAGGACCAGCTTCGCCATGATGTTGCGCTGGATCTCGTTGGATCCGGCGAAGATGGAGACCTTCCGGGTATTGAAGTAGTCCTGTGCCACGCCGTTGGCGTATTGCGGACCCACGGGCTGAAAGTTGTCGCCGGGCGCCGGGGTGGACTGATCCAGCGGCAGCGCGTAGTAACCCACCGCCTCCAGAGCGAGCTCCGTCACCGCCTCCTGCAGCTCGGTGCCGCGGGTCTTGAGCAGCGAGGACTCGGGACCCACGTTCTGCCCGGCCGCCAGCGCGCCGAGGATGCGCAGCTCCGTGAACTCCATGGCCAGCACCTGCACCTCCACGTCGTGGAAGCGGGCCTGAAAATCCGGGTCCTCGGCCATCGAGCGGCCGGTGCCGTCCTGCTCGCTCTGCGCCATGGCCTTCACGTGCTGCAAGGCGCCTTTCAGGGCCGGTGAGTAGGCGTTGCCGCGCTCGAACTCCAGCAGGTACTTGGCGCAGGTCCAGCCTTTGCCCTCTTCGCCCACCAGGTTCTCCTTGGGCACCTTCACGTCCTCCAGGTACACCATGTTGATTTCCTGGTAGGGCGGCCGGGGATCGTCCAGGGTGATGATGGGATTCACCGCCACCCCGGGGCTGTGCATGTCGATGAGCAGGAAGCTGATGCCGAGCTGGCGCTTCTCTTCCTGGCTGGTGCGCACCAGGCAGAACATCATGTCGGCATACTGGGCCAGGGTGGTCCAGGTCTTGACGCCGTTGACCAGATAGTGATCACCCTTGTCCTCGGCGCGGGTCTTCAGCGACGCGAGATCCGACCCGGCGCCCGGCTCGGAGTAGCCCTGACACCACCAGACGTTGGAGTTCAGGATGTCGGGCAGGTACTTGTCCTTCTGCTCCTGGGTGCCGAACTTCATGATCACCGGCGCCACCATGGTGATGCCGAAGGGGATCACCCCCGGCGCCCCGACCCGTGCCCGCTCCAGGTCGAAGATGTACTTCTGTGTGGGCGTGAAGTCCGCGCCGCCGTACTCCTTCGGCCAGTTCACCGCTGCCCAGCCCTTCTCGGCCAGCCGCTTCTGCCAGGCGACCAGGTCGTCCTTGCTCAGCTTGCCGAGGGCGCTGCGCGCCTGCTTGTCGCGCATCTCCTGGGGCCAGGCCGTCTCCAGCCATTCGCGCACTTCCTGCTGGAACTTCCGATCTTCTTCGCTGAATGAGAGATCCATTCTGTTACCTCGATTCGTCCGGCATTGCGGCCCACGGGGGCGCCTTGCGTACGGTACCAAAAACAGGGATGCTCAGGTATCACAAAGCAAGCTTCCTGCGCTCTGCCCATGCCCATAGAAAGCCTCGCTCACGCCCGTCGCCACGCGATCTCAGCGGTCGCCGGCGCGCTCTGCGTGTTGCTGGCGGCATGCAGCGGCGGCAGCGGCGGCGCTTCCAATCCGGACGGGTCCGGGGCCCCTGCGCTTTCGTTCTCGGCCTCGCCCACCGCGGTTCGGGACGGCGGGTTCTCCGAGCTGAGCTGGAGCGCGAGCGGGGCGCGAAGCTGTGACGCATCGGGGGGCTGGTCCGGGGCCAAGGGCGTGTCGGGGTCGGAGGACGTGGGACCTCTCCATGAGGACACCGTCTACCGGCTGAGCTGCGCGGGCGACGGCGGCGCCGTCTCCCGGCAGGTGACCGTCACGCTGGACGATGGCGCGGGCCCCCGCGTCACCCTGACCGCAGAGCCAGCGCAAATCGCCGTCGACGGCACGGCCACGCTCAGCTGGGCCGCCGACGGCGCCACCAGTTGCACCGCATCGGGCGGCTGGTCGGGCTCACGCCCCACCTCGGGCAGCTTCACCACCGGTCCCCTGTCCTCCAGCACGAGCTTCCGCCTGTCGTGCTCCGGAGCCAGCGGCACGGCATTGGCCTCGGTCACCGTGCAGGTGCTGGACAGCACGCTGCGCTGGGTGAAGCCTACTCAGAACGTGGACGGCTCGCCTCTCACCGATCTGGCCGGGTACCTGATCTACTGGGGCTCCGCGAGCCGCCGCTACGACTCCAGCGTGCGGATCGACGACCCCAACGCCACCGAGTGGGAAGCGGACATCGCCCCCGGCACCTACCACTTCGCCATGACGGCCATCGACGTGGACGGCCATGAGAGCGATTACTCCAACGAAGTGGTGATGACCATACCGTAGCCGTCATCGCGTCCCGAGCTTCGCCGCCAGCAACGGTATCCGGTCATTGCCGAAGTACATGTCGTCCCCGTCCAGGAACATGGTGGGAGAACCGAAGCCGCCGCGCTCGATGAGCTCGTCGGTGGTCCGGCGCAGCTTCGCCTTGTACTCCGGCTGGCCGATCTTCTCGAGAAGCGCGTCGGCGTCGAGCCCGGCCTCCTCGGCGATCCGCCGCACCTCCGCATCCTGGGAGATGTCCGCCAGCTCCGTCCAATAGCGCTGAAAGGCCCGGCGCGCGTAGGACACCAGCCGCCCCTCCTCCAGGGCAACGAAGGCGCCGCGCATCACCTTGACGCTGTTCACCGGGAACACCGGCGGCTGGCCGATCTCCACCCCCACGTAGCGCGCCCAGTCCTGCAGATCCTTCTGATAGTAGCGGGCCTTGGCCGGCACCGGCCTCTCGCGGTTCTCGTAGACGCTGGGGTTGATGGTGTTGAACACCCCGCCCACCAGAAACGGCTTCCACACCATGTCCACGTCGTCGCGCCCGGCGATGGGCTGGATGCTTTCGAAGGCGAGGTAGGTCCAGGGACTGGAGCAGTCGAAGAAGAACTCGAGGGTGTGCACGCAGCGGCTCCTGATGCCAGGCACGAGCGATTGTAGCGCGATGCCAGATGAATTACATTGTATTACATGAGTGTGATCACCGTTCGATTGGACAAAGAGCTCGACGATGAGCTGCGCAAGCTGTCGGAGCGGACGGGCCGGCCCAAGAGCGAGCTCGTCCGGGAAGCGTTGCGCCGCCAGTTGGCGCTCTCGAAATTCGACGAGTTGCGCCGCAAGGTCGCGCCCTTCGCGGAAGCCCGGGGATGGTTGACTGATGAGGACGTGTTCCGCGACGTGTCGTGAGGGTACTCCTCGATACCAACGTGCTCGTCGCGGCGTTCGCAACCCGTGGATTGTGCGAGGACGTGATGCGGACCGTGCTGACCGAGCATGAGCTCGTGGTGGGACCCTCGAACCTGGTGGAGCTTCGCAGGATCCTGACCCGCAAGCTGCGGATGGCGGCTCAGGACGCCGAAGCCGTCAGCGCCTTCATCGAGGAGCACGCCGAGACCGTCGAGCCGGAACAGCCCGCGCCCTGGCCGGAGCGTGACCCGGACGATCGCTGGGTCGTCGCTGGCGCCATCGAAGGGAAGGTCGACCTGCTGGTGACCGGAGACCGCGACCTCCTCGATCTCGACACCGATCTGCCGTTCCGGATCGTCACCCCCCGGGGCTTCTGGGAACACCTTCGCTGACCCGGTTGACAGCCCAATCCCGCCCCCCGTTCAATGAAATGCATTTCACGAAGGGGAGACGCGATGAAATTCACCTGGTTCAATCTCATGCCGTGGCCCTACCTGCCCGACGACTTCCGGGAGAAATACCGGTCGGTGTGGGTGGACATTCCCTCGAGCCTCTACGACCCGGTGAAGGGCCACGAGGTCTACAACACCTACCTGGACGAGCTGGAGTACGCCGAGAGCCTGGGCTACGACGGCATCGGGGTGAACGAGCACCACGCCAACGGCTATGGCCTCATGCCCTCCCCCAACATCATGGCCGCCACCCTGGCGCGCCGGACCTCGAAATCGGCCCTGGTGGTGCTGGGCAACTCCATCGCGCTGTACAACCCGCCCATCCGGGTCGCCGAGGAGTTCGCCATGCTGGACGTGATCTCCGGCGGCCGGCTGCTGGCCGGGTTCCCGGTGGGCACCTCCATGGACACCAACTACTGCTACGGCCAGATTCCGGCGCTCACCCGGGAGAAGTACAAGGAGGCCCACGACCTCATCATCAAGTGCTGGGAAGCGGACGAGCCGTTCGCCTGGAACGGCCGCTACACCCAGCTCCGGTACGCCAACTGCTGGCCGAAGCCCATCCAGAAGAACCCGCCCATCTTCATTCCCGGGGGCGGGTCGCTCGAGACCTACGACTTCTGCCTCGATTACGACTACGTGTACTGCTACCTGAGCTTCTCCGGCTACAAGCGCGCCAAGCAGCTCATGGACGGCTACTGGCAGCGGGTGGAGGAGCGCGGCAAGGACCTCTCCCCCTACCGCGCCGGATTCGCCCAGACCATCGTGGTGGCGGAATCCGACGCCGAAGCGGAACGGGACTACCGCCAGCACATCGACTACTTCTACAACCGGTGCCTGCACGTGTATCCGGGCTTCGCCGACGCCCCCGGTTACCGCACCATCAAGACGCTCAAGGCCAACGTCACCACCCAGATGACCCGCCAGGCCCTCGGCGACGTGTCGAAGATGAGCTGGGATCAGCTCGTGGGCGACGGTTACGTGATCGCCGGCAGTCCGGACACGGTGGTCTCGCGGATGCAGGATCTCATCACCTCGCTACGGGTGGGCAACATCTTCTGCCTGCTCCACGTGGGCGACATGTCGAAGGACAAGTGCATGCGCTCCACCCGGCTCTTCGCCGAGGAGGTGATGCCCAAGCTGCGCGACATGTGGCCGGAGTACGCCGACGACGACCGGTTCTGGATCCACCCCATCGACCAGGCCCCCCGCGCGGCGGCCGCAGCGGTAGGAGCCTGATCATGGAAAGCAGAATCATCGAGGTCGAAGGCCCCCGGGGCATCGTGTCGAGCATCCGCGTCTACCAGGGCGGCAGCGGCCCGGACCTGCTGTTCCAGCACGGCGCCGGCGGGCTGCTGCCCGACGACCCGTTCCTGGCGCGACTCAGCGAGCATTTCACGGTGCACGCGCCGCTGTTGCCCGGGTTCGAGGATTCCGAGGGCGGCGAGCACCTGCGAACCATGTTGGACTTCACCCTGCACGCGTTCGACGTCTGGGAGACCCTGGGGCTCACTCGGCCCCTGCTGGCCGGCCATTCCATGGGCGGAATGCTCGCCGCCGAGATGGCGGCCGTCGCTCCGCACAGCGTCGATGCCCTGGCGCTGCTCTGCCCGGCGGGCCTGTGGCGCGACGAGGCCCCGGTGACGGATCTGTTCGCCGCCCTGCCCTTCGAGCTGCCCGGGCTGCTGCTGCACGACCCGGCGAAGCACGGCGTCCTGCTCTCGGCCGGCGGCGACTTCAACGATCCGGAGTTCCTCACGGAGTTCCTGGTCGGCAACGCCCGCCGGCTCGGCACCGCCGGCAAGCTGCTGTTCCCCATTCCCGACCGGGGCCTGGGCGACCGCCTGTACCGCATCCGCGCACGCACGGCGGTGATCTGGGGCGCCAGCGACCGGATGATCGACCCGAGCTACGCCGACGACTTCGCCGGCGCCATTCCCGATGCGCAGGCCATCGTGGTGGGGGAAGCCGGTCACATGGTTCCCTACGAGCAGCCGGAGCGGGTGGTGGAGGTCCTACTCGGCCTTCGGTCCTGACGGCGATACGGAGCGGTTCCATGAACGAACGGCAGCTCGAGCATCTGCGTCGAATGATCGACGCGTCGAGCCGAATCGTCTTCTTCACGGGCGCGGGCATCAGCACGGAATCCGGGATTCCCGACTTCCGCAGCCCGGGCACCGGGCTGTGGACCAAGATGAAGCCGATCCAGTTCCAGGACTTCCTGGCCAGCGACGAGGTGCGCCAGGAATCCTGGCGCCGCCGCTTCGAAGGTGAGCGCGTCATGGAGCGGGCCCGGCCCAATCGCGGCCACCGCGCCATCGCGCGGCTGGTGGAGACGGGCAAGGTGCTGGCGGTGATCACCCAGAACGTCGACAACCTGCATCAGGATTCCGGGGTGCCGGACGACAAGGTCATCGAGCTGCACGGCAACGCCAGCTACGCAAAGTGCCTTTCCTGCGAGCTGCGCTACGAGATGGCGGAGCTGGAAGCTCAGTTCCGCCACCACGGCCGGGTAGCGCCGTGCTCCCGCTGCGGCGGCATCGTCAAGTCCGCCACCATCTCCTTCGGGCAGGCCATGCCGGAACGGGAGATGGAGCGGGCCCAGGCGGCGGTGGAGGCCTGCGATCTGTGCGTGGTGCTGGGATCGTCGCTGGTGGTCTACCCCGCTGCCGGATTCCCGGAGTACGCCAAGCGCCTCGGCGCCGGGCTCGCCATCGTCAACCGCGAGGAGACACCGCTCGACCACCTGGCGGACGTGGTGCTCCACCAGGAGATCGGTCCGACCCTCGGATTCGTGGTGGGGGTGAACTGACCCCGGCCGACTCGCGTCAGCGTGACAGGTTGGTCAGGTAGACCCCCGCCCAGCCCGCCTCCCCCACGCCCATCCTGGCAGCGATGGCGAGCCAGTCGCCGCGGAACGCATCCCGCTCCATGGCCACCGAGGAAATCGGCAGCGGAACGTCCACGGTGGCGGGATTGTCGTCATCGTCCCACACAGCCTCGGCATCGAGGAGCGTTCCGTCCATGCCCGTCTCCACCAGGGTTCTCACCGGTCCCTGGCCCGGACCGCTCGCCAGGTAGACGCCGTCCACCGGGTCCGCGTAGACGTGGGTGACGGGGTCGAGCTCACCCGTGCGTCCGACGAACGCCACGCGGATCGGCGACCCGCTATTACCGGTGGACGCGGCGACGAACGCCGATGCACGAAAGCGCGGCGGCTCGGCGTCGTCCCCGTGCTCGGCAGCGCCGGGATGTCCGGAGTAGTTCCAGTACACGAAGTCGTCGAAGCGCCCGCCTCGACCCGTGCGCGCGAGCAGCCGGAGCCGCTGGGCCGGCGACCGGGCCGCGCTGTCGTAGACGAAGATGCCCTGGTTGACCGGCACTTCCTTCTCCTGAAAGCAGATGGGCCACATGGGGTCGGTGGTCTCGTTGCAGATGCTGTCGGGGTCGCCCTGATCCGGCGCGAACTGACTGGCGTTGTTGCAGTAGTCCTGCCGTGCCCGGTTGCCCTCCTGGGGGCAGTACAGGCGCACGGTCATGGTGGCTTCGCCCCAGGCGCCCCAGAACGCCACGAGCCGGCCATCGTAGGAAAGGCCCTCCCCGAGCTGATCGAACGTCTCGCGGCCCTGCCCCGGCACCCGGGTCTCCAGGCCCACCAGGACGGTCAGACGCTCGGGCGGTTGAGCGAGCGGCGCGCGATAGATGCCGCCACAGGTCGGGGCGTCCTCGTCGTCGTATCCCACGAACACCAGGTGAGCGCCGGCAGCAGTGGGCGGGGCCGTGGAGCCGAACGTGGTCCCCGCAGCACACCGCCCGGAATTCGGTATCGGCGTGTCCGAGTTGGCTACCAGCTCCACGGGCGCATCGCCCCCGACAGGTTCCGATGTCACCCGGCGGTAGAAGACGCCCGTCTTGCCCAAGGTGACGTCCGGGTCGCCGTAGGATGGATCCGGCACCGAATAGTTGCCCTTGACCGCGATGACGCCGGCGTCGGTGATGGCCGGCGCGCCCGGAAACACGTCGAAGCGCGTGGCCGGGCTCACCCCGGGCACCACGAACCGATCGGCGAATTCCGGGACCAGCCCGAGCTGACTGGCGCCGGTGACCAGCCCCCCCGAGGGCACACCGGGGTCGAGATCGACGTACACCCCGGTGGTGCCGGCGCGGGTCTCGATGGGCTCGCCGGTCGCGGGATCGATGCCGGTGACGTAGCGCCACACCGGCAGGTGATTGCCGCGCGTCGCCACCGCGTCGGCGCTTGCCGCGATTCTCGGGAACGACGGAAACTCGTTGAAACGGGCGAGGGTTGTGCCGCCCTGTCCAACGGGTAACGGGTACTCGATGTTGTTCGGCTGCGGGACCTCGGTGGTCCTGTCCGCAACCGTTCGGACGGGCGAGGCCGCCGCCATGTCCCGGACGTAGATCCCGCCCACCGGCCCCTGCTGGTGTCCGGTGCTGCGGGCTCGGAACACCACCAAAGCACCCGCGTTCACCGACGGCGGATTGTAGCTGTTGTAGAAGCGCCCTGGGTTGCCGGGCACCTCGAAGCCGTTGTTGACCACCACCTGCCAGTCCGGCTGTGATGGCGCGGCGGCCGCGCTGGAGGAGGCCATCATCAGGACGAGTCCCCCCAGCGCGCCGCGAATCGGTTGCGCAGCGTCGACGTTCATTCTTGCTCTTCCTTCGCCCCGGCAGGGCGGCCGCTGTCCCTACGGTTGAGAGGCCAGGTCGTCGCAGACCGCCGTTTCGCCCGCTCGATCCACACCGGCCAGATCGGCCGGAAGAATGGCCGTTGAGTCGGCTACCACGTTGTCGTGGACGAAGGAGATCACCGCGCGCGCGTCGTCGGCCCGCTGCGCGAATCCATGCAATCCGGTGGCGTAGAAATCCGCCCCGTCGTCGCACATGCCGCCGTCATCGATAGTGCCGAACACGCAATCGAGGACCTCTCCGCTGAACGGGGTCGTCGTTCCGGGGGTCGGGAAGTCGACCAGCAGCCCCCTGACACAACCCGGGAACACGTCGGAACGGGTGTAGGCATAGCCTTCGTCCCCATAGGCGACGTACACCTCGTCACCCGTCTGGCCGATCTCCCCGTACTGGCACTGGTCATCCACCGACACCCCGGCCGGCAGATCCGCAGGGCAGGCGCTGACGCTGCCGCCGGCGACGGTGCTCAAGGTTTCCGCCGCGAGGGTTTCGTTCGGAATGTTGAGAATGCGATTGTTGTAGACGATCAGGTCGACGTTGATGAGATCACCCTTGCCGGCGGCTGCGCCCAGCGCCGCCGCAGTGTGGTCGAGAAAGCCGCTGGGATCCGCCGAATTGGCGACATCCGGCAGCGGAATCACCACGTTGGTCTGCGACGTCAGGGGAAGCCCGAACACCTGCAGCTCCTTGTACAGCGCCAGGTTGTTTCCAGGCGAGTCGACTTCGAACCCGGCCCCCGTCTCGTCGTACCAGACGAACCGCCCGGCCTCGTCGATCTGGACGTCCTCGGACGACCCGGCCAGGGTGTTGGTCACCTCCTTGAGCTGTTGCGCCAGCACCTTGGTCGGCGAGCGCCCCATGTTCAGCCGTCCGAACAGCACCTCCTGCACCAGCGCGGCGTTGAGCGGGTCCGGGTTGACCTCGCACTCCTCGCCAGGCACGCCGGTGCCGAGCTCGACGAGCGAGACCGTGCGTCCGTTCACGGGATTGGTCACGGTGACGAAGCCATCGACGGCGCCAGCCGCCACCGGCTGCAGGCAGAAGACCGTGCCGGGGCTCGGATCTCCGGGCTCCTCCGCAAGCAGCTCCTTCTGAATCAGAATCGGCCGGCCCGCGTCGTCGCGGTACAACACGACGAGATCCGCGTAGAGATCGCCCTGGCCCCTTCCCGGGAAGGCCGGCTTGCCACCACCTCCGCCGGGGTTCTCGGGCTTCCCGCCGCCCTGACCGCCGCCCGGATTCTCGGGTTTGGCGGCATGGGCCGACTCGATGGTGCCGGAGGCGCCGCCCATGGCCAAACCGATCCCATGGACCGCCGCGAGCAGCCCGACCGCCAGGGCGCCGCAGCGCAGCCCGGCCCGGACGATCCCGGCACCTCGACAAGCCAACTTCAACGGCGTGAATGTGCCCGTCATCGCATCCTCCTCCTGTGGAAGCATCATCAGCAGGATGCCGACGATAGCGCGAGATCGGCCGCGTGGGTCACATGGTTACCAACGTGACAAGTGTACCAGCGCGTTTTTATTGATTCTGGCCAAAACGGACTCGCGCCTCATCCACAGGGGGCTGGCTGGCATTGGTTGCAATCGGTGCATTAAAGCTTCTTTCTTGACGAACAACCGCTGGCGAGACGACGCTTGCTGATCACCGCGGGCATGAATAGGCTCGCGGCATGAGCGTCGTGAATTCACAACTCGGACACAATTCCCGCGAGACCTCGGCTGCGCTGCGCGCGCGGGTCACCGCGCTGCGTCCGCAGTGGGACGCGCACGGCATCTCGGGATTCGTCTACCTGGAAGGCGGCTACAGCAACGCCAACTACCGATTCGAGTACGGCGGTGAACGCTACGTGCTGCGTGCTCCGGGGACGGCGCCATCCTTCGCGGACCGGGCCCTCGAGCAGCGGCTCTACGCCGGCGGTTGCGAGTGCATGCCGGAGGTCATCGCCTTCGATGCGAGGAGCGGCTGCATGATCTCGCGCTGGGTGCCGGGGACGCTTCTGGCAGACCTGCGCCCCGGCCCTGAGGCGCTGGTGCGTTACTTACGGGATCTGCACGACGCCATCCCCGACCCTGGGCGGGTCTACGATCCACTCGCCCAGGCCCGCGCCAATCTGGACCACGCATCCGCCCCGGCGTGGCTCGAGCGCATGGCCGCCCGGGCGGTGTGGGCGCCGCAGCGGGTCACGCCGTGCCACAACGATCTCAATCCGTGGAACATCATCCGCACCCCGGACGACCGGTGGGTGACCCTGGACTGGGAATGGACGGGCCGCAACGACCCGCTGTTCGATCTGGTGACCCTGCACCAGGGGGCGAACCTGTCTCTCGAGACCCTGACCGAGATGGCCGAACGCTACACCGGCGAGCCCGTTGCGGCCGGGCGCCTGCGCGGGTGCCTGGTGGCGTTCTGGCTGCGGGAGACGAGCTGGGCCCTGGCGGAGCTTGCCGCCGGCAACGACCGTCCCGAGATCCGGGAGCAGGCGCGCCTGGGTGCCGGCAGACTGAAGTCCTTGAGCTAGGCGGAATCCCGGGCCTTCCAGCGGCGCAGCCAGACCACGGCCAGGGCGCCCACCGCAAGCAGCGAGAACGTGGCCGGCTCCGGGACCGCGGCCACCCGATCAGCCATCACGGTGAGCGTGGAGCGCATGAAGTAGAGATCTCCCGCGGTCACCGAGAGCACGACCTCGAGCAGACCGTCGAGCTGGAGGGCGCCGACGCTGACGCCTCGCACGAAGTCCTGATAGTCCACCTCGTAACTGCCGAGCTGGCTGCCATCCGCCTCGACGCTCAGATACTCGGGGTTGCCGGAGACGTAGCCGTAGTGGCAATGGTAGGAATCGAAGATGGAGTGCCGGCCGCACCAGGTGGTGTAGGAATAGCCGGTGTCCGAGTCGCCGTCGTCCCTGGCGGTGACTGCCAGGGTGACCGACGAGATGGTGTCCGTGGTCGGGTTGAATCCCTGCCGCAGGATATCGTGGGTGAAACGGACGCTCGAACCCTGGGACAGGTAGCTGGAGGCCGGTGCATAGACGTCGCTGAAGGAGATGGGCAGCGCTGCCGCCGAAACGCTGAACGTGGCCAGCAACGCGGTCAGGGTCAGTCGGGACTTCAGGCTCATGACGGTTCCACTTCTCAGACGGCGGCGCCATGGTAGTCGGCGCCCCGGGGAGGCACTAGCCGAATCCATTCACCTTTTTGTAAGCCGCGGTAGACGGACGGCTACGCAGCCATCCACCGCCCCACCTGATACAGGGCGCGGGTGAGCCGCTCGGAGCCGAACCCGGTGACTTCGTAGTAGGGAAACGGCGAGGCCTCGAGGATCTGCAGGTAGCGCTGGTGCAGGCGTCCGCGGTCGAGGGGCGACTCGCGCAGGGGGTCGGATTCCCAGGGCAGATCGGGACGCGTCACCAGGTAGCGGCGGTCGCTGCGCCGCCCCAGGGCGTCCGCGATCCACGGATCCAGCTCGCCGAACTTCTCCTCCCACCAGACTTGAATGACGGTGAGATCGGTATCGGCCACCACCACCCGCTGGCCGCCGTTCAGCGCCGACTGCTCCGCTTTGAGCTGGGCCCGCGCAATGGCCAACACGTCGTCCCGGTCGTAGCCCCGCCTGCCCGACAGGTACGACCTCGCCACCTCCTGCACCAGGGGCGCGCCGAACGCATCCGCCAGGGCAGCCGCAAGGGTGGATTTGCCCGTGCACTCTGCGCCGGTGACGCACAGAACGAGAGCTGGATCCTGCTGGGCTTCCCGATTTGCCATGGAGTCACTTTGCCAGCCATCGGACTCCATGGCTACGTGGCCGGCGCCACGAGGGTGAATCAATCCCCGACGCGTTCCTCGAGAACTTCGTCGAGCCCCTCCCAAGCTTCGGGCGGGCCGTGGATCTCGGCATCACACAGCTCTTCGCCCAGGCGCAGACACTC
>JAWLGU010000036.1:0-42551 GCA_041690675.1 Pseudomonadales bacterium
CCGGGCTATAGCCTGAATCCTTCTCCCAGATACACACTTCTTACCGTCTCGTTGGCAAGTATGGTGCCAGGATCGCCATCTGCAATGATACGACCCGTATTCACTATGTAGGCACGGTCACAGATGTCCAACGTATCCCGCACGTTGTGGTCCGTGATGAGCACGCCGATGCCCCTGGCGGCCAGGGCTCGGGTCTGGGCTTTGATGTCCGCGATGGACAGGGGATCGACCCCGGCGAAGGGCTCGTCGAGGAGCATGAACTCGGGCTCCGTGGCCAGCGCCCGGGCGATCTCCACCCGCCGCCGCTCCCCGCCGGAAAGCCGCTCGCCCATGGTCTTGCGCACCCCCTGGAGGTTGAACTCGGTGAGCAGCGCTTCGAGCAGCTCGCGCTGGCTGCGCCGGTCCAGATCGCGGCGCAGCTCGAGAATGGCTCGAATATTGTCTTCCGTGGAGAGCTTGCGGAAGACGCTCGCTTCCTGGGGCAGGTAGCCGATGCCGGCGCGGGCGCGCTCGTGCATGGGCGCGTCGGTGAGGTCCTTGTGGTCCAGGTAGATCTTGCCTGCGTCGGCCCGGATCAGTCCGACAATCATGTAGAACGTGGTGGTCTTGCCCGCGCCGTTGGGCCCCAGCAGCCCGACGATCTCGCCTCCGGAGAGCTGGAGGCTGACGTCTTCCACGGCCACCTTGGTCCGGTAGGCTTTGCGCAGGCTCTTGACCGACAGTTGGGTCATTGCTGTTCCGGGCCGTCCGAGTCCGTGGGGCCCGAATCCGTGCGGCGCGCCGGTTGAACCGTCACCGTCACCGGACCTTCGTCACCGGCCTCCGCCTGGGCTCTGCCGCCGACGATGTCGTAATGGATGAGCTCCCCGGTGATGATGTTGCCGCCCTGGCTGAGGGTGGCGTCGCCCTGCAGGTCGACCTGCTCCTGCTGAGTGTGATAGACGATGATGGCGGCATCCGCCTCCACCTCGCCCTGAGGCTCCTCGAGCAGCTGCCGATAGGTGGCGGGCCGTCCCTCGGCCGTGATGCGCACCACCTTCTGGTCCTCGTAGTGGACCACCATCTCGTCCGCCGTGACGCGCATGGACCCCTGTTCCACCCGCACCTCGCCGCGGTACGTGACGGTGGCCGCACGCTGGTCGTACTCGGCCTGCCGGGCACGGATCTCGATGGGTTGATCGGCGTCTTCCGGCAGGCCCCAGGCTCCGGCAGCCGCCAACGCCAGGCCCGCCGAAAGGCCCGCCGCAAGTCTCGCCGACAGGCTCGCTGCCAGAAGCCGCGTGGGGGCGCCCGTGGGCCCGCGCCGCGGCGGGAGGCCCTGGATGACCGTGGAGAATGAAGCCGTCATAGTCTGCTTACTTGAACTGCTCCGGTAACAGGGTGGTGTGCACGGGGAGGTCTCCCGCGGAGAAGAGGCTGATCGAGCCGGCCTGCAAGTCACCTTCCAGACCCTTGGCCGTGGTTCGGCCCACGTCGCCCCGGATCATAACATCTCGGTCGGTTTCGGCGTATTGACGTTGCGGGAAGAGCCGCAGAAACGGCGTGGTGAGCCGGATGTTCTCGCCGTCGGGGCGGGTCTGCTCGAGTACCACGTCGTGCCTCAGGATCACCACCTCTTCGGCTTCCCCGGACCGGCGGATGGCGCCGGTGCGGGCGCGGACCTCCCACGGCGCCCCGGTATCGTCGTGCAGGGTCAGGTACGGCTCGGCGAGCTGGGTGCGGCGCTCCCCCTGATAATGCTGGATTTCCCGGGCCGCCAGACGGTACTGGAGGGAGCCGTCGGGCCGGAACTGGGAGATGAGGGCATCCCGCATGTACACGTCCGGCTCGCCGGCGATGCCCAGCGCCGCGGGCTCCACTGGCACGACGGGCGGCGCCGCGCTGCGCTGGATCACCAGCACGGCGGCCGCTGCGGCCACCAGCACCAGCGCCACCAGGATCCAGCTACGGTTGTAGCGGCCGTTGCGGCTGGGGTCGGGCGCTGCGGCGGGCATCAGCGGTAGGGCCAGGCGGCGCGGGCTCGCAGCAGC
The DNA here is from genome assembly GCA_041690675.1 of Pseudomonadales bacterium. Classification (GTDB taxonomy): domain Bacteria; phylum Pseudomonadota; class Gammaproteobacteria; order Pseudomonadales; family Azotimanducaceae; genus UBA7803. Next base: position 2,031 of record JAWLGU010000036.1, read on the forward strand.
AGCTCGCAGACCTCCCGCGCGACGCCTTCTCCGCCGGCGAGGCCGGTGACGTAATGGGCCTCCACCAGGGCGCTGGGATGACCGTTGGGCACACCGATGGCCAGGCCGACGCGGGTGAACAGCTCCAAGTCGGGCAGATCGTCGCCGACGTGGGCCACCTCGGCGCGCATCAGGCCGAGCTCGTCCATCAGCGCCGCCATGACGGCGGCTTTGTCCGCCACCCCCTGGAACACGTGCTCGACGCCGAGCTCCCGAGCGCGGCGGGAAACGGTGCTGGATGTTCTGCCGGTGATGATGGCCACGGTGATGCCGTGGCTCTGCATGAGCTTGATGGCGCTGCCGTCCTGCACATGGAAAGCCTTGATCTCGTCGCCGTGCTCGCTGTAGAGGATGCGCCCGTCGGTGAGCACGCCGTCCACGTCGAAGCCGACCAGCTTCACCGGCCGTGCGCGCTCGAGCAGCGTTTCCGGAAACTGCATCAGGGAAGCCGGACTTGCTGGAGCAGCACCAGATTGTAGCCGATCCAGCCCAGCAGAATGACGGCGCCCTCGAACCGGGTGATCACCGGCCGTGAGCCGATCGCGTAGGCGAACAGCGCGAGCGCCAGGGTCAGCGCCAGCATCATGCCGTAGTCGCGCCAGAGCACCTCGATGCCGATGGCGGGGCCGCTCACCAGCGCGGGCACCGCCAGCACCGCGAGCAGATTGAGGATGTTGGATCCGACCACGTTGCCGATGGCGATGTCGGTCTGGCCCTTGATGGCCGCGCCGAGGGTGGCGGCGAACTCCGGCAGGCTGGTGCCGGCGGCGACGACGGTGAGACCGATGATGAGTTCGCTGACCCCGAGCCAGGCCGCCACCTGCACGGCCGCCCAGACCAGCAGCTGAGCGCTGGCGAGCAGCACCACCAGCCCCACCACGAGCCAGGAGACCGCCTGGCGGAGCTTCAGCGCCGGCAGCTCCTCCAGCTCGTTCTCGAGGGGGTCGATCCCGCCTGCGCCGGTGCGCTGATGCTGCATCAGCCGGTAGAGGATGTAGCCTAGCCCGGCCAGCAGGATGGCACCGTCGAGCCGGGAGAGGCGCAGATCGAACAGCAGCACGAGGGTGAGGAAGGTGGCGCCGAGCAGCCATGGCAGCTCGGTGCGCAGGGTTCCCTTGGAGAACGGGAGGGGGGCGATCATGGCCGTGAATCCCAGCACCAGCCCCATGTTCACGATGTTGGAGCCGATGGCGTTGCCGATGGCCAGATGTGGGTTGTCTTCCAGGGCGGCCGCCAGGGACACGAGAATCTCCGGGGCGGAGGTGCCGAGAGATACCACGGTGAGGCCGATGAGCATCTTGGAGACCCCGAGATGACTGGCCGTGCTGGCGGCACCGGATAGGAAGCGGTCGGCGCTCCAGACGAGCGTGATGAATCCGACGATGAGCGCGAGCAGAGGAACCCACATAATCAGGGAGCTGGTCGGACCGGTCCGATCGAGTAAAGGCGCACACTTTAGACGCAACCCACCCCGGCCAACAAGCTTGCCAAATGCCGAGTCAGGCAAGGTTTCGGCCGAATCCGATGGTATAGTGGCGCGCTCCGTGCTAACGACGGCCAGCTGTGGCAGACGACGCATACATCGAGATTCGGAATCTGTATTTCGCCCGGGGGGAGCGCAAGATCTTCGACGGGGTGAACATGTCCATCCCCCGGGGCCGCATCACCGGCATCATGGGGCCGAGCGGCACCGGCAAGACCACCCTGCTCCGCATTATCGGCGGTCAGGTACGCCCGGATTCCGGCCAGGTGCTGGTGGACGGCCAGGACGTCTGCCGGATGTCCCGGGACGAGCTGTTCGAGCTGCGCAAGAACATCGGCATGCTGTTTCAGTCGTCGGCCCTGTTCACGGACATCACCGTCTACGAGAACGTGGCGTTTCCGCTACGGGTTCACACGGGCTTGCCGGAAGATACCATTCGCGACCTGGTGCTGCTGAAGCTCAACGCCGTGGGTCTGCGCGGCGCGCGGGACCTGTTTCCGGCGGAGCTGTCCGGCGGGATGGCGCGGCGGGTGGCGCTGGCGCGGGCCATCGCCCTGGACCCGAAGCTGCTGATGTACGACGAGCCGTTCACCGGCCAGGACCCCATCTCCATGGGGGTGCTGGTGAGCCTCATCAAGAACCTGAACCTGGCGCTGCAGACCACGAATCTGGTGGTCTCCCACGACATTCACGAGACCGCGAGCATCGCCGATAAGCTCATCATCATTTCCGACGGCAAGGTGATCGGCGAGGGCACCCCGGAGGAACTGCGCCGTGACGGGTCGCCCTGGGTACAGCAGTTCATGACCGGCTCGCCGGACGGCCCCGTGCCGTTCCATTATCCGGCCGACGAGCTGCTCTACGACGTGCTGGCGGAGGTCGGGCGATGATGGCCGCCACCACCACGCTGCTGCGCCTGCTGGGGAGCCGGGCGCTGAACCGGCTGGCCAGCCTCGGGCGCGCGAGCTTGATGTGGCTCACCGCAATCTCGGGCAAGCCGCGGCGCGGCGATCTGGGTCTCCTGGGTCGGCAGATTCACACCATCGGCGTGCTGTCGCTGGTGATCATCGTGCTCTCCGCCTTCTCCATCGGCGCGGTCATCGCCTTGCAGTTCTACACCCAGCTCGCCCGCTTCGGTGCCGAGGATGCGGTGGGCCTGGGACTGGCCCTGGTGCTGCTGCGGGAGCTGGGGCCGGTGGTGACGGCGTTGCTGTTCGCCGGCCGGGCCGGTTCGGCCATCACCGCCGAGATCGGTCTGATGAAGAGCACCGAGCAGCTTTCCAGCATGGAAATGATGGGCGTGGATCCGCTGCACCGCATCGTCGCGCCGCGGCTGTGGGCCGGTCTTCTGTGCCTGCCCATGCTCACCGCGATCTTCAACGTGGTCGCCATCTACGGTGGGATGGTGGTTGCCGTTCAGTGGCTCGGCAGTGACGCGGGCGGTTTCTGGTCGGGCATGCAGGACACGGTGGAGGTCTGGGAGGACGTGGGCAAAGGCATGATCAAGAGCGTGGTGTTCGCCCTGGTCGTGACCTGGATCGCGGTGTTCCAGGGCTACGACACCGAGCCCACGGCAGAGGGCATCGGCCTCTCCACCACCCGAACGGTGGTGATGTCGTCGGTGATGGTGCTGGCCATCGATTTCCTCCTCACCTTGGGTATGTACGGAGACTTCAGGTAATGCAGATGCGGACGGTGGAGATCAGCGTGGGCGCGTTCGTCCTCGCTGGCATTCTGGCGCTGGTCGTGCTGATGGTGCAGGTGAGCGGTGTGGCCCTGACGGCCGACGGCGAATCTCACATCATCTACGCCGAGTTCGACGACGTCGCCGGGCTGCGGGTTCGGGGCAAGGTCAGCATGGCGGGTGTTACCATAGGCCGGGTCGCCGGTATCGAGGTGGATCCGCTCTACGGCCGGGCCACCGTGCAGCTCGAGATCGACGACAACGGCTGGCCACTGCCGGCGGATACGGGTGCCCGTATTCTCACCGAAGGTGTGCTGGGTGCACGCTACGTGGGATTGAGCCCGGGCGCCGACGAGGAGATGCTGGAGGACGGCGACTACATTTCGGACACCCAGGGCGCCATGGTTCTCGAGAACCTCATCGGCGACCTGATCACCCGACTGGGAGCTTCGTGACATGATGCGTGATTCCATTCCTGCCGCGTTCCAACGCCGTGCGCGCGCGGCAGCGCGAGTCGTGACCGCGCTCACCCTGGCCGCCGTGTCGCTGCTGGCCCCCCTGGCCGCTCGGGCGGCGCAGGACGAGGCGCGCGATGCCACCGAGATGGTGCGCGACACCACGGACCAGGTGCTCGACCTCATCGAGCGCGGCCGCGGCTACGCGGACGAGGATGCGGAACGGTTCTACCGGGAAGTCGAAGCCCTGCTTTCGCCGGTGGTCGACTTCGAAGCCTTCGCGCGCTCGGTCATGGCGGTGCATTATCGTGACGCCAGCCCGGAACAGCGGGAGCGCTTCGCCGAGCGGTTCAAGTGGGGCCTGGTGCGCACCTACGCCATGGCACTGCTGGAATTCAAGAACGGCAAGGTCGTGGTGGTGCCGCCGGACCGGCCGGCCCGGAACCCGGAGCGACAGACGGTGAAGATGGAGATCCGCACCGCCGAGGGAGAGGTGTACCCGGTGCTGTACTCGGTGACCAAAAACGACGACGGGGAGTGGAAGGTCCGCAACCTCATTGTCAACGGCGTGAACATGGGCCTCACGTATCGCAACCAGTTCAACAGCGCCATGCGCGATTCCCAGTACGACGGTGACATGGACAAGGTCATCGATGCCTGGAGCGAGCTGTTGAAATCGGAGGCCCCCGGACTCGAGGACGAGGAAGCTCCGGAAAGCGAGGCACGCGCGCCGGCGCGCCGCCGTGAGGGTGTCGGATCCGGGGAGCTGGCAGCGTGAACGACGCTGTGGAAGCTTCGTTCCGTCCGGGCGGCCGCGTGACCTTCGACAATCTCCTGCGCATCCGCCAGGAGGGGGAAGCCGCCATCGCCGCGGCGCCCGGGGAGGCCGTGGTGGACCTGTCCGGACTGGAAAACGGCAACTCGGCGGCAGTGGCCCTGCTGATGGCGTGGCTTCGTGCGGCCCGCGATCTGGACAAACCCATCGTCTTCACCCGCGTTCCCACCGGCATCAGAAACATCGTCGAGCTTTCCGGCATGAACGACGTGTTGCCTCTGCAGGACGACGGAGCGCAGCAATGAACGACGCCATCGCGCGCTCGATCAGAGCCCGCATCCCCGACGCCGAGGTGGAGGCGGTGGTGGAAGGCAATCGCGCGCTGATCACGGTGGTGAGCCGTGAGTTCGAGGGCATGAGCCGGGTGCGCAAGCAGCAGGCGGTGTATGCCTGCATCGATCACCTGATCGCGGACGGCTCGCTCCACGCCGTGAGCATCCGCGCCCTGACCCCCGACGAGCGCCCCTGACGGACGGAGTGGATCGCTGAATGGATAAGCTGCTGATCACCGGCGGCAGTCGCCTGTCCGGCACCTTGCGCATCTCCGGCGCAAAGAACGCGGCACTGCCCATCCTCGCCGCCAGCGTGCTGACGGAGGAGCCGGTGCTGCTGGACAACCTCCCGCACCTGCATGACGTGACGACCATGCTCGAGCTGTTGGGCTGCCTGGGCGTGGACGTGGTGGTGAACGAGAAGATGCAGGTGGAGGTGAGGGCCCGGGAGCTCCGGGAGCTGCGGGCTCCCTACGAGCTGGTGAAGACCATGCGGGCGTCGTTCGTGGTGCTGGGGCCTCTGCTGACCCGGTTCGGCCAGGCGGAGGTGTCCCTGCCGGGCGGCTGCGCCATCGGCGCCCGCCCCGTGGATCAGCATCTGAAGGCTCTGGAAGCGCTCGGCGCCGAGGTCGAGGTAGTGGACGGCTACGTCATCGGCCGGGCCCCGGCGGGCCTGGCGGGCACCGACTTCCGCTTCGATCTGGTGACGGTGGGGGGGACCCAGAATCTGCTGATGGCAGCGACCCTGGCCCGCGGCACCACGCGCATCCGCAACGCGGCGTGCGAGCCGGAGGTGACCGATCTGGGCAACTTCCTCAACGCCATGGGCGCCCGGGTCAGCGGTCACGGTACTCCGGAGATCGTGGTGGAAGGCGTGGAACGGCTGCATGGCTGCAGCTACCGGGTGATGCCGGACCGCGTGGAAACCGGCACGTACCTGATCGCGGCGGCGGCCACGGGCGGGCGGGTGCGGCTGGAGCGCACCGACCCGACGCTCCTAACCGCCGTTCTCGACAAGCTGGCGGAGGCGGGCGCCGAGCTGCGTCAGGGCGACACCTGGATCGAGCTCGACTTGCACGGCAAGCGCCCCCGCGCCGTGGACATAGAAACGGCCCCCTACCCGGGGTTCCCCACCGACATGCAGGCGCAGTTTCTGGCCATGAACGCGGTGGCGGAGGGGGACAGCCACATCAGCGAGACCATCTTCGAGAACCGTTTCATGCACGTTCAGGAAATCAACCGGCTGGGCGCCCGGATCGTGCTGGACGGGCCGTCCCGGGCGCTGGTGCACGGCGTGGAGCGGCTGAAGGCCGCGCCGGTGATGGCCACGGACCTCAGGGCATCGTTCAGCCTGGTGGTCGCGGCGCTGGTGGCCGAAGGCACCACCCTGATCGACCGGATCTATCACATCGACCGCGGTTACGAGACCATCGAGGAGAAACTGTCTCAGCTCGGCGCCCGGGTGCAGCGGGTTTCCGAGGCGCCGCGCGGTGGCCGTCGCGCCCGCCTGCAGGCGGCAGGAGAGTAGATGTCCATGCCGGGACTCACCATCGCCCTGAATCGTGGACGCATCCTCGAGGAGTGTCTGCCCCTGCTCGAGGCCGCCGGTGTGCGGCCCGCGGAGGACATCGAGGGCAGCCGGAAGCTGGTGTTCCGCAGCACCGAAGGTGATCACACCCTGGTGGTGATGCGTGGCTCGGATGTGCCGACCTACGTGGAGCACGGTGCCGCGGATCTCGGCATCGTCGGCAAGGACACCATCATGGAGCACGGCAGCAGCGGCTTCTACGAGCGCCTGGATCTGGGCATCGGCCGCTGCCGGATCATGACGGCGGCTCCGGTGGGGGCGTCGCTGGATCGGGCGCCGTTGCGCGTGGCGACCAAGTTCGTGAACGTGGCGCGCCGATACTTCGAGCAACAGGGCCGGCAGGTGAGCATCATTCCGCTTTCCGGCGCCATGGAGATCGCACCGCTGATGAACCTGGCGGACTGCATCGTCGACATCGTCGACACCGGCAATACGCTGAAGGCCAACGGGCTGGAGGCATTGGAGACCATCGCGCACATCAGCTCCCGGGTGATCGTCAACCGGGCGGCCATGAAGACCCGATTCGACGCCGTTCAGCAGCTCATCGAGCGCCTGCGCGAGGTGTGTCCGTGACCCTCTGCATCCGCAGGCTGACCACCACTGAGGCCGCGTTCGACGAGGCGCTCGACGCCTTGCTGCGCTGGGAGGTGGGCGAAGACGACGAGGTGAACCGGATCGCCGCGGACATCGTCCGCGACGTGCGCCGCCGCGGCGATGCCGCGCTGCTCGAGCTCACCAGCCGATTGGACCGGTGGCACCCGGCGGACGCCGCCGCATTGCGGCTGGACCCGGACGACTTCGACGAGGCCTACCGCAGTCTCGCCCCTGCAGAGCGCCAGGCGCTGGAGCAGGCGGCGGAGCGCATCGAGACGTATCACCGGCACCAGCTCGGTGGCGACTGGGAGTACACGGACTCGGACGGCAACCGTCTGGGACAGCGGGTGACCCCCCTCGAGCGGGTCGGCCTGTACGTGCCGGGCGGACAGGCGGCGTACCCCTCCACGGTGCTCATGACCGCCATTCCGGCGCGTGTCGCCGGGGTGGACGAGGTGCTGATGACGGTTCCCACGCCCGATGGCGTCAGGAATCCCCTGGTGCTGGCCGCGGCCCGGGTCGCCGGTGTCGCCCGCGGCTTCGCCGTGGGCGGTGCCCAGGCCGTGGCTGCCCTGGCGTTCGGCACCGGCAGCATTCCCCGGGTGGACAAGATCGTGGGCCCAGGCGGCGCCTTCGTGGCTGCCGCCAAGCGCCTGGTGTTCGGTGCCGTGGGCATCGATGTCATTGCCGGTCCCAGCGAGGTGCTGATCATCGCCGACGGCTCGGCACCGGTGGCGTGGATGGCCCTCGACCTGTTTTCCCAGGCGGAGCACGACGCCGCGGCGCAAGCCATTCTGCTGAGCCCGGACCCCGGCTATCTGGACGCGCTGGAGCGGACTCTGGCGGCCATGCTCCCGGACCGGCCGCGGGCGGACATCATCCGCCGCTCGCTCGAGCAACGCGGCGCTCTGATCCAGACCCGCGACCTGGGCGAGGCTGTGGCGCTCGCCAACCGAATCGCCCCGGAGCATCTGGAACTGGCAGTGGCGGATCCGGATGCCATCCTGGACGGTGTCCGGCACGCCGGCGCCATCTTCGTCGGCGCCCATTCTCCCGAGGTCATGGGGGACTACGCCGCGGGCCCCAGTCACGTCCTGCCCACCTTCGGCACAGCCCGATTCTCGTCGCCGCTCGGTGTCTACGACTTCCAGAAGCGCAGCTCCGTCATTCGCATGAGCGCGGAGGGCGCCGAGCGGGTGGCCCGGACCTCGGCGACCCTGGCGCACGGTGAGGGGCTGGAGGCCCATGCGCGGGCGGCGGAGGCCCGGATTCGCGGCGGCGACGACCCGTCGCGCTGACCCGTCGCGCTGAGCCGCGAATCGCGGTTCGGCGGGTGATCCATCGGCGCCGTGACGCCACGGTCGCGGAGCGGCGGGTGATCCATCGGCGCCGCGATCGGGCCGGCACCGGCTTCCGCGTCCTCGCGCAGCCCCCTCCGGGGGTTCCCGGGCTCTGCGGAGTTGCCGCCTGCGGCGTCAATCCGCGGCGCCCGGCTGCGCGACAATGGCCGCGGAATCCGTTGCCGACCCGCTCGCTCGCGTGGTTGCCCCCGCCGCGCCGCGGCTCGGTGGTGACTCGTGGCCGCGGCTCCGACCTCGACATTCCGATCTCCGAGGTTGCGGAGCGGCGGTGATCCATCGGCGCCGCGATCGGGCCGGCACCGGCTTCCGCGTCCTCGCGCCCTCGACGGGCCGCGGGGCAGATGCAACGACCTGCCACGGGTCGCGGGGCCGATGCAGCGACCACGGCGAGCACGTGTCGGGGCTAGGATTCCGGTACGGGGCGTTCGCCGGAGCGGGCCATGACGGTGAGCTGCTCGGCGCCGCGAAGGATGTCGAGCTGGATCTCCGAGCCGGGGGCGGCGTGGGCGATGAGGCGGCTGGCCACCGTCGAGCTGACCGCGGGCTGCTCGTTGATGGCGACGATCCGGTCGCCCACTCGCAGGCCCGCCTCGTCTGCCGGACCCCGGTGCAGCACCCGGGTCACCTCGAGCCCCACCGCCATGCCAGCTGCCGGGGTGCTCGCCAACTCGACGCCGAGCCAGCCCCGCGTGACCCGGCCGGTCTCGACGATCTCGTCGAGCACGGCCAGGGCGAGCTGGGAGGGAATCGCGAAGCCGATGCCTTCCGACCCGCCCGAGCGGGAGAAGATGAGGGCGTTCACGCCGATCAGGTTGCCCTCGGCGTCGATGAGGGCGCCCCCGGAGTTGCCGGGGTTGATGGCTGCGTCCGTCTGGATGAAGTCGTCGTAGGGGCTCGGGCTGATGCCGGTGCGTCCCTGGGCGCTGATGATCCCGTAGGAGACCGTCTGGCCGATGCCGAACGGGTTGCCGATGGCCAGGGCCACGTCGCCCACCTCCACCGTATCGGATTGGCCGATGGGGATCGGCCGCAGGCCCTGGGCCTCAACCTTGATCACCGCCAGATCCGTCTCCGGGTCGCTCCCGACCACCGTGGCCGTGGTGGCCTGGCCGTTGCTGAACGCCACCAGGATCTCGTCGGCCCCGGCGATCACGTGATTGTTGGTGAGGATGTAGCCGTCCTCCCGGACCACCACTCCCGAGCCCAGGGAGCTCTGCATGTGGTTGCCTTCGGTCCCCGAGAATCGGTCGCACCACTCCTTGAAGCGGGGCAACTGGCAAATGGGGGGCGTCAGCACCTTGCTGGAGTAGATGTTCACCACGGCGGGAGCGGCGCGCTTCACGGCTTCTGCATAGCCGGGCTTCGCGGCAGGCGGCTCGGAGCCGGTGCCGGCGAACATCACCACGAGTCCCACCATGGCGCCCACCACGGCCGGCAGCACCACGTATCGCAACATCTCGCGCATGAGGCGAAATTAGCAGATAAAGCAGGTTGGTGTAATGACGCATCAACGGTAAAGTCCGCGCCCATGTCGGAACAGCTGTCGGACATCGCTTCGCCGCAGGCCCGCTATCAGGAGCTCCTCGAGAGTCCCGGCTTCTCCCACGACCCCGCCCAGGAGCGGGTGGTGGCCCTGCTCGACGATCTCTACCACCAGCTCGCCGCGCGCCGTGGCGGGCGGAGCGGCCTGCTGACGCGGCTGCTGCCGCGGGCCCGGCGGCCGGCGGAGCCGGTTCGCGGGCTGTATCTGTGGGGCGGAGTGGGGCGTGGAAAGACCATGCTCATGGATCTGTTCTACGAGTGCCTGCCGGCGGACGATCGCCTGCGGATGCACTTCCACCGCTTCATGCACCGGGTTCACCGTGAGCTCAACGGGCTGGCGGGTACCGCGAATCCATTGGAGCAGGTGGCGGAGCGGTTCGCCCGGGAGTCCTCCGTGCTGTGCTTCGACGAGTTCTTCGTCTCCGACATCGGCGACGCCATGATCCTCGCAGAGCTGCTCGAGGGGCTGTTCGAGCGTGGCGTGACCCTGGTGGCGACCTCGAACGTGGAGCCGGACCGGCTCTACGAGAACGGCTTGCAGCGGCGTCGCTTTCTGCCTGCCATCGAGCTCCTCAAGACCCACACCCGGGTATTCAACGTGGACGGCGGTGTGGACTACCGACTGCGGGTGCTGGAGCGGGCGGAGATCTACCACAGCCCGCTGGATGCGGAGGCGGAGCGAAGCCTCGCTCGCAGCTTCGAGGCGCTGGCGCCGGAGCCGGCGGAGCAGGACGTGGTGCTGGAGATCGAGGGGCGCCCGGTGCGGGCGCGCCGGGTGGCGGAGGACGTGGCCTGGTTCGAGTTCTCCGAACTGTGCGAGGGTCCGCGCAGCCAGAACGACTACATCGAGCTGGCGCGGATCTTCCACGCCGTGCTGATCTCCAAAGTGCGCCGGTTCACCGTGCGTGACGAGGACGCCGCGCGCCGTTTCATCAGCCTCGTCGACGAGTTCTACGACCGCAACGTGAAGCTCATCGTCTCAGCGGAGGTGCCGGTGACGGAGCTGTACGCCGGGGAGCGGCTGCGCTTCGAGTTCGAACGCACCGAGAGCCGGCTGCTGGAGATGCAGTCGATGGAGTATCTGGGGGGGACGCATAAGGCGTGACGTCGCTGTCCGCTGTCCGCTGTCCGCTTTCCGCTGGAAGGCTGCCGCGGCGCTCCGGCGGAGAGCGGAGAGCGGAGAGCGGAGAGCGGAGAGCGGAGAGCGGAGAGCGTTATTGTAATACCTCCGCCCCTCCGCTAAGATTCGCGCTCCCAAATTTCCGGCCGCCCAGCGGGGCGGCGGGTATCGTTTGCACCTGAAACGGGCACGAGAGTTCTCATGAAAACGGTAAGCATGCGCGCGGAGGACGTCCGGCGTTCCTGGTACGTCGTCGATGCCGAAGGCAAGACGCTGGGGCGCCTGGCCACCGAGGTGGCGCGCCGCCTGCGGGGCAAACACAAGCCCGAGTACACGCCCCACGTCGACACTGGCGACTACATCGTGGTGGTGAATGCGGACAAGGTGCGGGTCACCGGCCGCAAGACCACCGACAAGATCTACTACCGTCACAGCGGCTATCCCGGCGGCATCAAGGCCACCAGCTTCGAGCACATGCGCGAGCGCCATCCCGAGCGGATCATCGAGAAGGCGGTCAAGGGCATGCTGCCGCGCAATCCCCTCGGGCGCGCCATGCTGAAGAAGCTCAAGGTGTACGCGGGCGGCGAGCATCCCCACAGCGCACAACAACCCGAATCTTTGGATATCTAAGAGCATGGCAGCCACTCAAAACTACGGCACCGGCCGACGCAAGACCTCCACCGCGCGCGTCTTTCTCAGCCCCGGCAACGGCAACATCCTGGTGAACAACCGCCCCCTGGACGAATACTTCGGCCGCGAAACGGCGCGCATGGTGGTGCGTCAGGCGCTGGAAGTGGCGGACATGGTCGACAAGGTTGACGTGCGGGTGACCGTGCGCGGCGGCGGCAATACCGGCCAGGCAGGCTCCATCCGTCATGGCATCGCCCGCGCTCTGGTGGAGCACGACGAGAGCCTGCGGGTACCGCTGCGGCGCGCCGGATTCCTGACCCGGGACGCCCGCGCCGTGGAGCGGAAGAAAGTGGGCCTGCGCAAGGCGCGCAAGCGGCCCCAGTACTCCAAGCGCTGATCGCTCGCCGATTCATCCGGTCGCACCCGATGTGCGGCCGCGCGGTGGCCCCTTGGCCATCGCTATAACGAGAACGACATTCCGCGGCTTGGTTGCCGCGCTTCGGGGCCGTGTCCCGGAGCCCTCCGCCGAAGCCGCGAACACCGAGGAAAAATGCTGCCCGACAGTGGCTCATGGGACCTCGCCGCCGGCGGTTACCGGCTGGTGTATGTTAAACTTGTGCGTCTTTTCGGACTGTCTGGAGTAGGCCGTGAGCCAGGGCGATCAGTTGAGTTTGAAAACCGCGGAAGAGCTCGCGGAAAGCATCGACACTGAAAAAATAGACTCGCAACGGCGCTACTTCCTCATCGGCGCCACCACTCTGGTCGGCGCGGTCGGGGTGGTTGGCGCAGCGGTACCTTTCGTGGCTTCCTGGCAGCCGAGCGCCAAGGCCCGAGCCCTCGGCGCCCCGGTCACCATCGACATCAGCAAGCTGCGTCCGGGCGAGATGCTCGGGCCGGTGCCGGCGTGGCGCGGTCAGCCCATCTTCATCGTCTACCGCACGCCGGACGCGGTGGAGCGCCTCGAGCAGGGGAACCCGGATCTGGCCGACCCGGATTCCGCCAACGCCGCTCAGCAGCCGGGCTACGCGCAGAACGCCTGGCGCTCGCGGCGCCCGGAGATCGGCCTGTACGTGGGGCTGTGCACCCACCTCGGCTGCTCGCCGAAGTACTACGGCGAGGTGGCGCCGGAACCGTTCGACCCGAACTGGCAGGGCGGCTTCTTCTGCCCCTGTCACGGCTCCCGCTTCGATCTTGCAGGTAGAGTCGTGAAGGGCGTGCCCGCGCCCGACAACCTGCCCGTTCCGCCCTATCAGTTCGTGAGCGAGAACGTCATCGTGATCGGTGAAGACGAGGAGACCGCCTGATGGCCGAGGCCCAAGAGAAGCAGAGCCGGATCGCGGCCGGGTGGAGCAACTTCATCGGCTGGGTAGACGAGCGTTTCCCGATTCTGGAAACGTGGGACTACCACATGGTGAAGTACTGGGCGCCGAAGAACTTCAACTTCTGGTACCTGTTCGGCGTGCTGTCCATGGTGGTGCTGGTGAACCAGCTGCTCACCGGCATCTGGCTCACCATGAGCTACGTGCCGAGCGGCGAGGGCGCCTTCGCCTCGGTGGAGTACATCATGCGCGACGTGGAGTACGGCTGGCTGCTCCGCTATCTCCACTCCACCGGCGCCTCAGCGTTCTTCATCGTCGTCTACCTGCACATGTTTCGCGGGCTGATGTACGGCTCCTACCGCAAGCCGCGGGAGCTGCTGTGGCTGATCGGCATGGCCATTTTCGCGGTGCTCATGGCCGAAGGATTTTTCGGCTACCTGCTCCCCTGGGGCAACATGTCATACTGGGGTGCACAGGTGATCGTCTCCCTGGTCGGGGCGATTCCGGTGATCGGCCCGGACCTCATGGAATGGGTCCGCGGTGACTTCCTGATGTCGGAGATCACCCTGAATCGATTCTTCGCGCTGCACGTCATCGCCCTGCCGCTGGTGCTGGTGATGCTGGTGTTCGTGCACATCGTGGCGCTGCATCACGTGGGCTCGAACAACCCCGACGGTATCGAGATCAAGAAGAACAAAGATGCCAACGGCGTGCCGAAGGACGGCATTCCGTTCCATCCCTACTACACCATCGGTCACGACCTTCCGGCCATCGTCGCATTCCTGTTCGTGTTCTGCGCCGTGGTGTTCTACGCGCCGGAGATGGGCGGCTACTTCCTCGAGAAGCCGAACTTCGAGCAGGCGAACCCGCTCAAGACACCTGACCACATCGCTCCGGTGTGGTACTACACCCCGTACTACGCCATGCTGCGGGCGTCCACCTTCCCGCTGTTCGGGCTGACGGCCAAGTTCTGGGGCTTCGTCGTGATGGCTGGCGCCATCGTGCTGCCGGCGGTGCTGCCGTGGCTCGACCGCAGCCCGGTGAAGTCCATTCGCTACAAGGGCCTGTTGTCCCGGGTGATGCTGGGTCTGTTCGTGATCAGCTTCATCATCCTCGGTTACCTGGGCACCATCCCGCCCTCCGGACCCGCCACCATGCTGGCCCAGGCCTGCACGGTGGTGTACTTCGCCTACTTCGTGCTCATGCCCTGGTACACCAGGGTGGAGAAGACCAAGCCCGTGCCGGAAAGGGTGACCATGCGATGAATGGCAAGAAAACCATAATGAAGTACCTGCTGGGCCTGGTCATGCTGCTGCCGGGCGCTGTATGGGCCGCCGAATCCACGTATCCCATGGAACCCATGGAGCCGGATCTGAAGAACCTGCCGTCGCTGCAGAACGGCCTGCGCCTGTACGCCAACTACTGCATCGGCTGCCACTCGCTGAAGTTCCAGCGCTACCAGCGAACCGCGCAGGATCTCGGCATCCCGGAAGACATCATGCTGGAGCAGGTGGTGTTCACGGGGCAGAAGATCGGCGAGCAGATGGTCACGGCCATGGATCCCGAAGGCGCCAAGAACTGGTTCGGGGCGCCGCCGCCGGATCTGACCATGGTGGCCCGGGTGCGAGGCCCCGAATGGATCTACAACTATCTGAAGACCTTCTATCTGGACGACACGCGTCCGCTGGGCGTCAACAACAAGGTATTCCCCAACGTCGGCATGCCTCACGTGCTCATGGAGTTGCAGGGTGTCCAGCGCTCTGCCTGCATTCAGGTGCCGAAGATCGCCGAGAACGGCGGCGAGATGCGCGACCCGCTGGAACCCGGACGGCGAATCACGGAAGAGAAGTGCGGACAACTGGTCGTGGACGAAGGTACCGGAGCCTTCACTCCGGAAGAGTACGACCAGGCGATGTACGACATCAGCAACTTCCTCTACTACGTGGGTGAGCCGAGCCGGCTCGAGCGGCATAGAATCGGCATCTACGTGTTGTTGTTCATCGTCATTCTGTACGTCTTCACGTGGCTGCTCGGCAGGGAATACCACAAGGCGGTTCGATGATCCGCGTACGAGCTTTGCAGGGCCGGTGAACACACCGGCCCCGCGCTTCCGTCGGAATCCGGATCCGAGCCGATGAACAGCCACTGCCTCTGGTAAAGCCACATGAGCCTAGTAACCAAACGTTCCTCCATGACCCTGTTCTCCGACGCGCGGGATCACTACTCGCACCGGGTACGTATGGTGCTCAGCGAGAAGGGGGTCACCTGCGACATCGTCGATGTGGATCCCAACAACAAGCCGGAGGATCTGGCGGAGATCAATCCGTACAACAGCCTGCCGACGCTGCTCGACCGGGATCTGGTGCTCTACGAGGCGAACGTCATCATGGAGTACCTGGACGAGCGCTTCCCGCATCCGCCCCTGTTGCCGGTCTACCCGGTTCAGCGGGCCCTGTCGCGGCTGTGGATCACCCGCGTCGAGAAGGAATGGAGCGGCCGGCTCGACATCCTCATGGCGGGGAAGGGCCGGGAGACCGTCATCAGCAAAGCCCGCAAGGAGCTGCGGGAGAGCATCATCGCGGTGGCGCCCATCTTCGCCGAGAAGCCGTTCTTCATGAACGACGAGTTCACCCTGGTGGACTGCTGCGTCGCCCCGATCCTCTGGCGGCTGAAGGCGGTGGGCATCACGCTGCCCGAGCGCAGCACGCGGCCCCTGCAGAAGTACATGCAGAAGATCTTCGAGCGCGAGTCGTTCCGCGAGAGTCTGACGGAAGCCGAGCTCGAGATGCAGGACTGACGAACTGGCGGCCGGGAGCCACCGGCCGATGGATACCGTGAGCAGCAAGCCGAAACGTCCGTATCTGCTTCGCGCGTTCTACGACTGGATCGTGGACAGCGGGCTGACCCCCTACGTTCTGGTGGATGCGAACGCCGAAGGCGTGGCGGTGCCCCGGGAGTTCGTCCAGGAGGGTAAGATCGTTCTGAACGTCTCGCCTAACGCCGTGGCCCAGTTTTCCCTCGACGATACCGCGCTGTCGTGCCACTGCCGTTTCGGCGGCAAGCCCTTCGCGGTTCATCTGCCCATGGCCGCCATCCAAGCCATCTATGCGAAGGAGAGCGGCGAGGGGATGGTGTTCGAGCCCGAGGCATTCCCTGCGCCGCCGGATGGAGGGCCCGATCGGGGGCCGGACGAGCCGCCACCGAAGCCTTCGGGCGGCGGACATCTCAAGATCGTAAAGTAGGCCCTCAGAGGTACTCGAATACCTTCACGATCTTCTGCACGCCGTACACCGAGCTGACCACTTCCACGGCTCGATCGGCTTCTTCCCGTGGCAGCATGCCCAGCAGGTAGACGGTGCCGTTCTCGGTGACCACCTTGATCTTTCGCGCCGGCACCTCCGCGTCGGCGAGCATGCGGGTCTTGACCTTGCTGGTGAGCCAGGTGTCGTTGGCGCGGGCGACCATGGATATCGGGCCGCTCACCTGCAACTCGTTGTGCACGCGCCGGACGTCGGGGTGGCCCCGGGCGATCTCCTCGGCCCGACGTTTGAGCTCCGCGGTCTCCACCTGGCCCGCCAACAGCAGGACGCCGTTGTAGCTCACCGCCACCAGATGGGCGGAATCGAACGCGGGGTCCGAGGTCCAGATCCGCCGCTTCACCGTGCTCTCGATGAGCTGGTCGTCGATCAGCGCGCCGGGGGAGCGAACCCGAGGATCGTCGGAGAACACCGAACAGCCGGTGCTGGCGGTGAAGGCGAGCAGGAGCAGCAGCGCGCACAACGGCCTAACCGGTCTCACCGAATGCATCTCTGACCCACGAGAAATCCGGCGCGTAGTGTCGCCGCGTCACCGACACGACGTCAAATCGACAGCGGACGTTTGCGCCGCCGTGGCGCGCCAGATAATAGCGGGCGGCCGCGAGGAGCTTGCGCTGTTTGCGCCGCCCCACGCTTTCGAGAGCACCGCCGAATGCGTCGCTGCGGCGGTAGCGCACCTCCACGAACACCAGGACCGTGCCGTCGGCCATCACCAGGTCGATCTCGCCGAGCCGGCAGCGGAAGTTGCGCTCGAGCAGGCGCAGGCCGTGGCGAGCCAGATACTCCGCGGCGGCGTCCTCCGCCCACCGCCCGGTGGCGAGGTGATGGGCGTCGGCCAATGGCTCAGCGGCCGTAGCTGCCGGTGGCCGGCTGCACCTCGGTGCCGCGGATCACGGTCCGCGCCAGGCTTCGCCGAATGCGGCCGTCGGCGGAAAACGTCAGGGCGCCGGTGCTGCCGAGGATCTCGGTGAATGTGCCGCCGAGCATGAGGGGCAGCCGGTCCGCCAGGCGGAAGGCGTCGACCCCGAGGGCGTAGAGGGCCAGGAACGGATCACCTTCCAGGGCGAAGGCCTCGTCCAGCATGGCGTAGGAACCGTCGTTCAGCAGCGGCCACGGCAGCTCGCTGACCCGAAAACCGCTGAGATCCCTCAGGCGCGGGCGGGGCACGCCCCGAATGGTCTGGGAGGTGGCGTAAACGGGCAGGTGGTCCGCGAAGTGGAACCGCAGCGCCGGCACCAGCGCGTTGGCTTCCAGGTGTGTAACCAGTGCCAGCACCGCATCCACGTCGCCCCGGGCCCGGGCCAGGAACTCCACGTTCTGGCCGAGAATCTTCTCCAGCTCCGCGCGGCGCTCCTGGCTGGCGGCCACGTGCATGGCCACGCCCACGCTCTCGGTCACCGTACGGATGTTCTCCAGCGACTGAATTTCCAGCGCACCCGGCCAGGACGCGGCCATCGCCTGCATGGCGCGCAACGACCAGTCCTCGTCGTTGTGGAACAGCACCAGCCGATCCACCCCTTCGTCGGCGAGCCACCGTTCGAGAGTGGCTGCCTCGTCCTCGATGGCCAGGCCGAGCTGGACCACGTTCGGAGCCGGCATCTCGTCGCTGCCCAGGTGGTTGAGGGCCAGCACCGGGATGTCCGGGTCGAGGCCGTTCATTTCCGCGACCCCTTCCTTGCTGAGCGGGCCGATGAGGACGTCGACGCCGTTGACCAGGGCGTGCTCGTACAGGGCGCCCAGCGGCTGAGCGTCTACGTCGTAGACGATGATCTCGAAGCCGGCGTCGTCGCGATGGGTGAGGTAGGTGGCGATGAACGCGTCCCGCACGGCGCGCCCGGCCCGGCTGAGCGGGCCCGACAGCGGCAGCATGAGCCCGACCCGGGCCACGGGCGCGCGGGGCTCGTCCAGGCCGAGGAGAGGCGCCGGCGGCATCGTGGCCGCCGGGTGATCCGGCCACGCGGACCGCCAGGCGGCCAGGCGCCGCCGCTGCTCGGCGAGGGTGAAGCTCTGGAACATCTCCGCCTTGAGCTGCCACCAGCCTTGCGCGTCGCCGCGGGCGCGTGACGGCCGCTCCAGCGCCTGCAGCGGCGGTACCTGACCGAGATAGCGCCAGATGGCGTCGTTCAGGCGCTGGCGCGCCGGCGGCTCCCCGGCGCTGGCCGGGCCGGGGCGCCGGAGATCGTGCTCCATGAGCATATCGGCCGCGGCGCCGGCGCCCTGCTCGGCGGCCGTGACTTCGGCACGCAGCAGCAGCGCCTCCAGCGGATCGGCGAGCAGCGTTTCGTCCAGCGCCAGCAGTGCGGCGCGCGCGGATTCGAGCTGCCCGGCCGCCAGATCCAGCCGCCCCCGGGCGAGCAGGTAACGGGCCGCGGCGGCATCGTTGAGCCGGTCCGGGTCGACGAATCGCAGCGCGTCGGCGGCCGCGTCCGTGTCGCCCGCCGCGAGGTACGCTTCGGCGGCCTGCAGGTACAGCCGGCTGGCGCGGGCGGGTGGGGCTACCAGCGCCAGCTCGAGGAGGGTTTCGGGGGTCTGGGCGGCTGCGTCGCGCGCCGCGGCCTGGGAACCACTCGGGGTCGGGGTGCTTTGGCACCCCCACACTGCGAGAATGAGCAACCATGCTCCGAAGAGTCTCGATGACATGCCGGGTACGCTCTACGTCGTGGCGACGCCAATTGGAAACCTGGAGGACTTCAGCCGTCGAGGCGCGGATGTCCTGGCTCGTGTTGCGATGATCGCCGCGGAGGATACCAGACGCACCCGGGTGCTGTTAGAGGCGATCGGCGTCTCGGGGATACCGATCACGGCCCTGCACAGCCACAACGAGACGGCCGCGAGCCAGGAGGTGCTGGGGTATCTGCGACGGGGCGCAGACGTGGCGCTGGTCTCGGACGCGGGGACGCCGCTGCTGTCGGACCCGGGATTCGAGCTGGTTCGGGCGTGCTGGGCGGAAGGCGTGACCGTGGTGCCGATCCCCGGCGCCAGCGCCCTGGCCGCCGCGCTTTCGGTATGCCCGCTGCCGGCCGGCCGCTTCCTGTTCGAGGGGTTTCTGCCCGCGAAGCCGACCCAGCGCCGAGAGCGGCTGCGCGAGTTGCTGGCGCTGGAGGTGCCGGTGGTGTTCTACGAGGCGCCCCATCGCGTGGCGGAGGCCCTGGCCGATCTGGCGGCGCTGGCGCCGGCGCGGCGGGTGATGGTGGGCCGGGAGATGACGAAGCGCTACGAGCAGTATCTGTGTGATACGCCCCAGGCGGTGCTGGACGTGCTCGTCCAGGGTGGTCATCTGAAGGGCGAGTTCGTCTGCATCGTCGAAGGGGGCGGGGAGACGGCAGCACCCGCGGAGGTGCGCCGCACCATGGAGATCCTCGGCCGGGAGTTGCCGCCGTCCCAGGCCGCGCGGCTGGGTGCGCAGTTGCTCGGCCGCAGCAAACGGGAGCTCTACGAGCTGGTCCGGCGCGACGACCGCGATTGAGCATCGACGATCGATCCGCGTCTGGAGTAGTCTAAAGAACGGAGTCGGCCAGGCAGTCGCTGCCCGTGGCCCCGGCGAGCAGCCGCTCGCAGGGAACGCGGGGAGAGGAAAGTCCGGGCTCCACAGGACGAGGCGCCAGGTAACCCCTGGGGGGCGTGAGCCCACGGAAAGTGCAGCAGAGAGTAGACCGCCTAAGGCGCGCCCTTGCGGGCGCGGACGGTAAGGGTGAAAGGGTGCGGTAAGAGCGCACCGCACGCGTGGTAACACGGCGTGGCTAGGTAAACCCCGCCTGGAGCAAGGCCAAATAGGAATCCAATGGTGTGGTCCGCACCGGATTCGGGTAGGCTGCTGGAGGTCTGCGGTGACGCAGATCCTAGATGAATGACTGCCCGGACGGCCTCTGGCCGTCGAGACAGAACCCGGCTTACCGGCCGACTCCCTGCTTTTTTTATACCCATTCGGTTCGGTCTCCCAAATCGCTTATTCGAAAAGATTCTAGAAGTTAAAGCTGATTCTAGATAACCGCACCTAGCCTCAGTTTACCTTGAGGTAATCCCGGACAGAGCACCCGTATAGCCCGAAAAATCCTTAATTTTCCGAGAGTTATGCCGTTTTTGCCGGCTTGACACACTTCAGGGGCGGCTATAGTGTCGCTCAATGGTGATTTGTGGGAAAAAGTGGGGGATTGGGGCCGGTGTCAGCGCCTCCGGTGGCGCGTCGTCCCATTTCCCGCTGGATACTCACGGCGAAGCCGGGTGGTGTCCGTAGGGCATGTTTCGAGGCATCAACAGCGTGAGCCTGGATGGCAAGGGACGCATGGCGCTCCCGGCGCGCGTGCGCGAGTCCCTCAGCGCGGCCTCCGACGGCAAGCTGGTGGTGACCATCGACACCAAGGACCGCTGCCTGCTCCTGTACCCGTTGCCGTTCTGGGAGGAGGTGCAGGCCAAGCTGGAAAGCCTCCCCAACATGAACCCGCGGTCGAGGACGATCCAGCGGTTGCTCATCGGACACGCCACTGATCTCGAGCCCGACGGCAACGGTCGGCTGCTGTTGCCTCAGAAGCTCAGGGACTACGCGCAGCTCGACAAGAAGCTGGTTCTGGTGGGGCAGGGCCGCAAGATCGAGATCTGGAGCGAGCCCCTTTGGGAGACGCGCATGGAGGAATGGCTGTCCGACGACTCGGTGGCAGAGCTCGCCGATGCCCAGGAGCTTACCGGGATATCCGTTTGAGCGGTGCGCACCGGTCAGTGCTCCTGGAGGAGCTGGTGCTGCTGGTATGCGGCCTCGAGCCGGAACCGGAGCAGGGCGGCCCGGCGCCCGCGGCAAAGGGCCGGGCGGGCACGGTCCGGGCCCGGGAAGGGACCTACGTGGATGCGACGTTCGGCCGCGGTGGCCATGCGCGGCGGTTGCTCGAGCTGCTTGGCCCCACCAGCCGGGTGATCGGCATCGATCGGGACCCGGCCGCCGTGGCCACCGGCGAGGCCATGGCCGCAGAGGAGCCTCGGCTGACCGTGTGTCACGGCAATTTCGCGGAGCTCCATCGGATTCTCGATGGGCTGGGCATCGAACGAGTGCAGGGCGTGATGATGGATCTGGGGGTCTCTTCCCCACAACTGGACGACCCGCAGCGGGGCTTCAGCTTCCGCTACGACGCGCCCCTGGACATGCGGATGGATCCGACCCGGGGGACCACCGCGGCGGAGTGGTTGAACCAGGCGCCGGAGCAGGACATTGCCCGGGTGCTGCGGGAGTACGGCGAGGAGCGGTATGCCCGGCGCATCGCCGCCGCCATCGTGGCCGCGCGGCCGCTCCGCACCACCGGAGAGCTTGCCGAGGTCGTGCGGTCGGCGCAGCCGCGGTCGACGCCGGGCAAGCACGAGGCGACCCGGGTGTTCCAGGCGGTGCGCATACAGGTGAACCAGGAGCTCCAGGCGCTGGAGGCCGGGCTGGCGGCGGCGTTCGAGCGGCTGCTACCCGGCGGGCGGCTGGGGGTCATCAGCTTCCATTCCCTGGAAGACCGGTTGGTGAAGCAGTACTTCCGCAGTCTCACCACGCCGCCGCCGCTGCCGCGGCGGCTGCCGGTGCGGGCACCCGAGAGCCGCGCCCGTGCCCGCGCTGTCGGCAAGGCGCGGGCGCCGGGAGCGGCGGAGCTGCGAGAGAATCCGCGGGCCCGCAGCGCCCGGCTGCGGGTCGTGGAGCGGCTGGAGGACGCTGCATGATCTCGAAGCAGACCATCCTCTTCGTGGTGCTGCTGCTCGCGGTAGTGGGTTCCGGGATCCAGGTCGCGCTGATCAGTCATCGGGTGCGGTTGCTGCACGGCGACCTGGAAGCGGCGCAGAAGGCTCAGGATGCGCATCTGGCGGAATACAGCCGGCTGCTGCTCGAGCGCAGCGCCCTGGCCGCGTATCAGAACGTGGAACGGCTGGCGGAGCAGGAGCTCGCCATGCGTTTCCCGGATCAGGTGGAGCGCATCGACCGGTGAAGCTCTGGCGGCACTACGTGGTGGTGGTGGTCTTTCTCGGCGCCTGCACCGGCGTGGCGGCACGGGTGGTGTACCTGAACGTCACCGACCGCGATTTCCTGCAGCAGCAGGGCGACGCCCGCTCGATCCGGGTGGAATCCCTGCCTGCTTATCGCGGGGTCATCTACGACCGCCACGGCCAGCCCCTCGCGGTGAGCACGCCGGTGGCCGCCATCTGGACCGACCCCAGCTTCGTCCAGCTTTCCGAGGATGCCGTGCGGGCGCTCGCCGACGTGCTGAACCTGGATGCCCGAAGCCTGACGCGGCAGCTCGCGGCCCACGCCGATCGGGAGTTCCTCTACGTCAAGCGGCAGGTGCCCTGGAGCGTCGCGGAACGGGTGCGGGCGCTGGGTCTCACGGGGGTTTACATCCAGCGGGAGTACCGGCGCTACTATCCGGCGGGGGAGATGGCCGCCCACGTGGTGGGGATGACCAACATCGACGATCTGGGGCTCGAGGGCCTGGAGCTGTCGTACGACGACCACCTGCGCGGCCACCCGGGGCGCAAGCGGGTGCTCAAGGACCGTCGAGGCGAGACCATCAAGAACCTGGAGTTCATCGAAGCGCCCCGCTTCGGCACGGACATCACCTTGAGCCTCGACCTGCGCCTGCAGTTTCTCGCCTACCGGGAGCTGAAGGCCGCGGTGGCGGGCAATCGGGCGGTTTCCGGCTCCCTGGTGATGCTCGACGCCCGCACCGGCGAGGTGCTGGCGCTGGTGAACGAGCCATCGTACAACCCCAACGACCTGGGGAGCGCCGCGCGGGCCGGCATGCGCAACCGGGCGGTGACCGACACCTACGAGCCGGGCTCCACCATCAAGCCCTTCACCGTGCTGGCGGCCCTGGAGAGCAACCGTTGGCGGCCCTCCACCCCCATCGACACCGCGCCCGGGTACTTCCGGGTGGGCAACAAGCTCGTCCAGGACCCGCTCAACCGCGGCACCATCACGCTGCGTCAGGCGCTGCAGAAATCCAGCCAGGTGGCCATCGCCAAGGTGGCCCTGGACCTCGAGCCGCGGGCCGTGTTCGACGTGCTCACCCGCGCGGGCATCGGCGAGTTCATCGGCACGGGGCTGCCCGGCGAGGCGGCTGCCCGGCTCTCGGACCAGGGGCTCGGCAACTCGGTGGTGCGGGCAACCCTCGCCTACGGCTATGGGCTGGCGGTGTCTCCTCTGCAGCTCGCCCAGGGCTACCTGACCCTGGCGACGGGCGGACTACGCCTGCCGGTGTCCATCCTGGCGTCCCAGCAGCCGTTACGCGCCCAGCGGGTGTTCGACGCCGACCTCGCCGGCACCGTGCTGGAGATGATGGTGTCGGTCACCGAGGACGAAGGAACGGCGCCTCGCGCTCGGGTTTCCGGTTACCGCATCGCCGGCAAGACCGGCACCTCCCGCAAGGTGGGCGCGGGCGGCTACGACGATGAGCGCCACGTGGCGGTGTTCGCCGGGATCGCGCCGGCCAGGGATCCGCGCTTCGTGATGGTGGTGGTGATCAACGAGCCCAGCGGTGCGGCCGAGGGCGGTGGCGCCGTCGCCGCGCCGGTGTTCGGGCAGGTGGCCGCGCGGGCGCTGCGACTGCTCGGGGTGGAGCCGGACGCGGGGGTGGCTATATGACCTCCCGGACGCTCGCCGAGCTGCTGCGTCCCGTCGCGGAGGCACGGATCCCGCGTGAAGCGGCGACCGTCACCGTAACCGGCCTCACCGAGGATTCCCGGCAGGTGGCTCCGGGCGACGTGTTCCTCGCGGTTCGCGGAGCTGCCGTCGACGGCCATGGCCACGCCGCCGAGGCCGTGAGCCGCGGCGCGGTGGCGGTGGTGAGCGAGGGGCCGGTGTGCGATCTGCCGGTGCCGCTGGCCGTGGTGCCCGACCTGCGTGCCCGCCGCGGCGCCCTGGCCGCCCATTTCTACGGCCATCCCGGGCGCGCTTTGCACTGCGTTGGGGTCACCGGCACCAACGGCAAGACCTCCATCGCCCATTACCTGGCCGATCTGGCCAGCCGCCTGGGAACGCGCGCCGGTTACCTCGGCACCATCGGCTGGGGTCGCGTGGACGAGCTGCAGCCGGCCCGGCTGACCACCGAGGATCCGGTCACCGTGCAGAAGCGTCTGGCGGCGTTACGGGACGGCGGCTGCGCCTGGGCGGTGATGGAGGTGTCGTCCCACGCCCTGGCCCAGGCCCGGGTGGCGGACGTGCCGTTCGCCGACGCCGTGTTCTCCAACCTTTCCCGGGACCATCTGGACTACCACGAGAGCGCCGCGGAGTACGCGGCGGCCAAGGGCAAGCTGTTTCGCTGGCCCGGCCTCGCGCTGGCGGTGCTGAACCAGGACGATGCCTTCGGGCGGGAGCTCGCGGCGGGCCTCGCAGACACCGTAGCCTGGCTGGGCTACGGGCGCCAGGGCCGCGACCTCCGCTGGCAGGAGCTGGATTTCTCCTCCGGAGCCGCCGTCGGCCGTTGGCGCAGTATCTGGGGTGAGCTGCCCCTGCGTCTGCCTGTGCAGACGGAATTTTCGGTGGCGAACCTGGCGGCGGCGGTGGCGGTGCTGTGCCACGCGGGGGCCGCCCTGGAGGACGTGCTGCGGGCGGCGCAAACCCTGGCCCCGGTGCCCGGACGCATGGAGCGGTTCTCCGCCCCCGGCCGCCCCACCGTGGTGGTGGACTTCGCTCACACGCCGGACGCGCTGGAGCAGGTGCTCGCCGCGCTGCGCCCGGCCACCCGGGGCAAGCTGGTGTGCGTGTTCGGCTGCGGCGGTGACCGCGATGCCGGCAAGCGGCCGCTGATGGCCGCCGCGGCCGAAGGCATCGCCGACGAGCTCTGGCTCACCAGCGACAATCCGCGCTCGGAGGACCCGGAGCGCATCATCGCCGACATGCTCACGGGGCTCGCCGGGCGGGTTTCCGCACACCGCTGTGTGGATCGCCGCAGCGCGGTCGCCCAGGCCATGGCGTCTGCGGGTCCGGACGACGTGGTGCTGGTGGCGGGCAAGGGCCACGAAGACTATCAGGAGATCAACGGCGAGCGCCGGCCGTTCAGCGATCGCGCGCTGGTGGCGGAGCTGATGGGTGGAGGACGCTGATGCTGCTCTGGTTGACCGAATTCCTCGCCCAGTACGTCAGCGGCTTCTCGGTGTTCCAGTACCTCACCTTCCGCACCATGGTGAGCGTGGTCACGGCCCTGGCCACGTCGCTGATGATCGGCCCGTGGGTCATCGACCGGCTCACCCATTACCAGATCGGACAGAGCGTGCGCGAGGACGGCCCCAAGACCCATCTGTCCAAGGCGGGCACCCCCACCATGGGCGGGGCACTGATTCTGATCGTCATCCTGATCACCACGCTGCTGTGGGGCGACCTCGGCAACCGCTACGTGTGGACGGTGCTGCTGGTGACCATGGCGTTCGGGTTCATCGGCTGGATCGACGACTACCTGAAGATTTCCCGGCGCAACAGCCGCGGTCTCATCGCCCGCTGGAAGTATCTGCTGCAGTCCATCGTCGGCGGCAGCGCGGTGGTGTTCCTCTACCTCACCGCCGAGGTGCCGGCGGAGACGGCGCTCATCGTGCCGTTCTTCAAGGAAGTGGTGATTCCCATGGGCATCTGGTACATGGTGCTCGGCTACTTCGTGATCGTCGGCACCAGCAACGCGGTGAATCTCACCGACGGGCTCGATGGCCTCGCCATCCTGCCCACGGTCATGGTGGGGGCGGCGCTGGGACTCATCGCCTACCTGGTGGGTCATGCGGAGTTCTCGGAGTACCTGCAGATTCCGTTCATTCCCGATGCCGGCGAGCTCTCGATCTTCTGCGGGGCGCTCATCGGCTCCGGCCTCGGCTTTCTATGGTTCAACACCTATCCCGCCCAGGTGTTCATGGGCGACGTGGGCGCGCTGGCCCTGGGGGCCGCGCTCGGGGTCGTGGCCATCATCGTCCGCCACGAGATCGTGCTCTTCATCATGGGTGGCCTGTTCGTGCTGGAAGCGGTGTCGGTCATCCTGCAGGTCACCTCCTACCGGCTCACCGGGCGCCGCATCTTCCGCATGGCTCCCATCCACCACCACTTCGAGCTCCTGGGTTGGCCGGAGCCCCGGGTGATCGTCCGGTTCTGGATCATCACCCTGGTGCTGGTGATCGTGGGCCTGTCGACGTTGAAGCTGAGGTGACCGTGCGCACGGCGATCATCGGCATGGGCGTGACCGGTTATTCCTGCCTGCGTTACCTGGCGGGCCGGGACGAGCTTCTGGTGCTGGATACCCGGGAGGCCCCCCCGCACGGCGACGAGGCTCGGGCTGCCTGCCCGGATGCGGTGTTCCGCTTCGGTCAGGCCGCCTGTGGGGCCTCCTTGGCCGGCATCGAGCGGCTGATCGTCAGCCCCGGGGTGGGCCTGGACCACCCGCTGGTGGTGCGGGGTACGGCCGCCGGGGCACGGGTGGAGAGCGACATCGACCTGTTCTGTCAGGCCGCTCGGGCGCCGGTGTATGCCATCACCGGAACCAACGGCAAGAGCACGGTGACGGCGCTCACCGGCCACGTGCTCGAGAAGCTGGGCAAGCGCCCCGGGGTCGGCGGCAACCTGGGGCGGCCTGCCCTCGACCTCCTTTCGGACGATCGCAACTGCTATGTGCTGGAGCTGTCGAGCTTTCAGCTCGAGCGCATGGGCACGCACCCGTTCGCCGCGGCGGCCCTGCTCAACGTCAGCGAGGACCATCTCGACCGGCACGGCAGCGTGGCCGCTTATGCCGAGAGCAAGCGCCGCATCTTCGCCGCGGCGCGGCGGGCGGTGTGGAACCGTGGAGACCCGGCCACCCGCCCCGGCGGGGCCGTGGCCGAGTCGGTGACCTTCGGCCTCGACGCCCCCGAGCCGGGGCATTGGGGCCTGGGGGAAGCCCGGGGCGTGCCGGTGATCTTCTGGGGGCGCGAGCCGGTGACGGCGCTGAAGGATCTGCCCGTCGCCGGTCTGCACAACGCCCAGAACGTGATGGCCGCCTTCGCTCTGGTGGCGGAGGAGTCCACCCCCGCGGCGGAGCTGGCCGCGGCGCTGAGCGGCTTCCAGGGCCTGCCGCACCGGTGTCGCAAGGTGGCCGACGTGCGCGGAGTGAGCTTCGTCGACGATTCCAAGGCCACCAACGTCGGCGCCACCCTGGCGGCGCTCGAAGGCTTGGCCGGCGCGGCGGCGAGGACCGCGCCGCGCCTCGTCCTGATTGCCGGCGGCGACGGCAAGGGCGCCGATTTCTCGCCCCTGGCCGAGCCCGTGAGCCGGCTGGTGAAGGCCGTGGTGCTGATGGGCCGGGACGCACCCCTGCTGGAGCGTGCCCTGGGGGGCGTCGTGCCCGTTCACCGGGCCGCGGACATGGCGGAGGCGGTGGCGGCGGCCATGGCGGCGGCGGAGGTGGGCGATACGGTGCTGCTGTCGCCGGCGTGCGCGAGCCTGGACATGTATCGCAACTACGCGGAGCGGGGCGAGGTGTTCGCCGCCGCGGTGGAGTCGCTGTGAGCGAGGGCGCCGATCGCATCATGATCGCCTGCTGGATCGCCATCCTGGCGCTGGGGACGGTGATGGTGGCCTCGGCGTCCGTGGCCATCAGCCAGACCCTGCTGATCAAGCACGGCGCGTTCCTGGCCGCCGCCCTGGCGGGGCTGCTGGTGGTGCTGTGCGTGCCCCTGGACTGGTGGCGCCGCGGCCATCGTGTGGCCTGGTTCGCGGCCGTGGCCCTGTGCGGCCTGGTGCTGGTACCGGGGGTGGGTCTGGAGGCCAACGGGGCGCGGCGCTGGATCGGCCTCGGTGCGTTCTCCCTGCAGGCGGCGGAGGTGGCCAAGTTCCTGCTGCTGATCTACCTGGCCGGTTATCTGTCCCGCTTCCACGGTGACCTGGCCGACGACGCCCGGGCGCTGGTGCGTCCGCTGGTGATGCTCGGCATCCTGTGCGGGCTGCTCCTCATGCAGCCGGACTTCGGATCGGTGGTGGTGCTGGCGACCACCGCCTGCGGCCTGCTGTTCGTCGCCGGCGCCCGGCTGCGTCACTTCCTCGTCATCGTCGCCGTCGGATTGACCCTGCTCGGGGCGCTCGCGGTACTGCAACCGTACCGCCTGCAGCGGCTGATCACCTTCGTGGATCCCTGGGAGTTTGCGTTCGGCAGCGGCTATCAGCTCACCCAGGCGCTCATCGCGTTCGGCCGCGGCGAGCTGTTCGGCCTGGGTCTCGGCGAAGGTATCCAGAAGCTGTTCTACCTGCCCGAGGCTCACAACGACTTCATCTTCGCGGTGATCGCCGAGGAGCTGGGCCTGGTGGGGGCGTTGACGGTGATGGCGCTGTTCGCCGTGCTGGTGCTGCGTATCCTGCGGCTCGGCCATCACCTGCTGGACGAGCCGGCGCCGGCGGCACCTTCGCGGTCGCGGCGCAAAGCCCGGCCGGCGGAGGGCGAGCGGCAGGCGCGGGTGTTCGGCGGCTACCTCGCCTACGGGGTGGGCCTGATCCTCGGCGTGCAGTGCCTCATCAACCTGGGTGTGAATACCGGGGTGCTGCCCACCAAGGGACTGACCCTGCCCTTCGTCAGCTACGGGGGCAACAGCCTGGTGGTGAGCTGCGCCATGGTGGGTCTGGTGCTGCGCCTGCAGCTGGAGGGCAGCGGCCGTGGCTGAGTCGCTGATTCCCTATCAGGTTCCGGAGATGCGGCGCATCCGCCGCATCCACTTCGTGGGCATTGGCGGTGCCGGCATGTGCGGCATCGCCGAGGTGCTGCTGAACCAGGGGTATGAGGTGTCCGGCTCCGATCTGCGGGCGTCGCCGGCGACGGAGCGGCTCGCCCGGCTCGGGGCCGAGATCCGCATCGGCCACGCGGCCGCCGCCGTGGCCGAGTGCGACGTGGTGGTGGTCTCGAGCGCAGTGGATGCCGCCAACCCGGAGGTGACGGCCGCCCATGCGCGGCGCATACCGGTGGTGCGCCGGGCGGAGATGCTGGGCGAGCTCATGCGCTACCGGCACGGCATCGCCATCGCCGGCACCCACGGCAAGACCACCACCACCAGTCTGGTCACCAGCATCTTTCAGGCGGCCGGGCTGGATCCCACCTTCGTCATCGGCGGGCTGCTCAACAGCACCGGCAGCAACGCCCGGCTGGGCGCGAGCCGCTACATCGTGGTCGAGGCGGACGAGAGCGACGCGTCGTTTTTGAATCTGCAGCCCATGTCGGCGGTGGTCACCAACATCGATCGGGATCACATGGCCACCTACGGCAACGATTTCGAGGCGCTGAAGCGCACCTTCGTCGAGTTCCTGCACCGCCTGCCGTTCTACGGTTCGGCCGTGCTGTGCAGCGACGATCCGGAGGTCCGCGGCATCCTGCCGGACGTGGCCCGGCCCATGCTGACCTACGGCTTCGGCGACGACGCCGATTTCCGCGCCCTGGACCTCGAGGGGCAGGGGCGCACGTGGCGGTTCCGGGCCCGCAGGCCGGACGGCCACGACGACCTGGCGGTCACCATGCGCATTCCCGGGCGCCACAACGTGCTGAACGCGCTGGCGGCCATCGCCGTGGCCACCGACGAAGGGCTGCCCGACTCGGCCATCGTGGAGGGGCTCGCCGGCTATTCCGGTGTCGGCCGCCGATTCCAGGTGAGCGACGCCGTGCGGGTGGGGGACGCCACGGTCACCGTGGTGGACGACTACGGTCACCATCCCACGGAGGTGGCCCGGGTCATCGAGACCGCGCGCAGCGTCTGGCCCGGCCACCGCCTGGTGATGGCCTACCAGCCGCACCGTTATTCCCGCACCCGGGACCTCTACGACGACTTCGTCCGGGTGCTCTGCGCGCTCGACGTGCTGGTGCTGCTGGAAGTGTACGGCGCCGGCGAGGAGCCCATCCCGGGCGCCGACGGCCGCAGCCTCGCGAAGGGGATCCGCGCGCGGGGGGTGAACGCGCCGCCGGTGTTCGCTGAATCGCCCGAGGAAGCGCTGGCGCTGCTGCCGGGACTGCTGCGGGACGGGGATGTGCTGCTGGTGCAGGGCGCCGGGAACGTCAATCAGATCTCCACCCGGTTGGTGGACGGGGAGCGGGCGGCGCGGGGAGGCGGCGATGATTCGTAACCTGCTGGCGCTGCTGCTGCTGTCCGCCCTCGGCGCGGTGGGCTGGTCGGTGTGGCACCAGCTCGACCGTCCGGTGAGCGCGGTTCGCGTTCAAGGCGCGCTGACGCCGGCGGAGCAGCAGGCCATTCGCGAGGTGGTGAGCCGCAGCCTCCACGAGGGGGTGCTGAGCCTGGACGTGGCGGAGCTGACGGCGCGCATCCACGAGCTGTCGTGGCCGCGCGCCGTGCGGGTGCGGCGGGTCTGGCCGGACGCGCTGGAGATTCAGGTGGAGAAGGAGTCGGTGGTGGCCGCCTGGGGTGACGGCGGGTATCTGACCAGCGCAGGCAAGGTCGTGCGTCTGGCCGAGGGCGAGGTGGCGGTGCCCACCCTGTCGACGACGCTGTCGACCCCGCGCGAGGCCATGGAGACCTACCAGCTTCTCCAGTCCCGGGTAAACGCAGCGGGGCTCTCCATCGAGCGGCTGGAGGAGAACGCGCTGGGCGAGTGGCTGGCGACGTTCGACGGTGGCATGACGCTGGCGCTCGGTAACGAGGCAGTCTCCGAGCGGCTCGGGCGCTTCCTGCTGGCGTATCGGCGCGCTCTGGCACCCCGGCGGGAAGACATAGCGCACGTGGACGCCCGCTACGACAACGGTCTGGCGGTGCGCTGGCGGGATCCGCTGCTCGCATCCGCGAAGGACGCTCCCGAAAGCATTTCAAGAACGACAAGAGATCGAGATGGCATCCGACAGTGACGTGAAGAGAGTCGTAGGCCTGGACATCGGCACCAACAAGGTGGCCGCCATCGTGGGCGAGATCGATCCCGAGGGGCAGCTCGAGATCATCGGCATCGGCTCGCACCCGTCGCGGGGCCTGAAGAAAGGCGTGGTGGTGAACATCGAGTCCACGGTGCAGTCGATCCAGCGCGCGGTGGAGGAAGCCGAGCTCATGGCCGGCTGCGAGATCGATTCGGTGTACGCGGGCATCGCCGGCAGCCACATCCGCAGCCTCAACTCTCACGGCATCGTCGCCATCCGCGATCGTGAGGTTTATCCCCAGGACGTGGAGCGGGTGATCGACGCCGCCCAGGCCATGGCGATTCCGGCGGATCAGAAGATCCTTCACATCCTTCCTCAGGAATACATCATCGACAACCAGGAGGGCGTGAAGGAGCCGCTGGGGATGTCGGGGGTGCGGCTGGAGGCCAAGGTGCATCTGGTCACCTGCGCGGTGAATGCGGCGCAGAACGTGGAGAAGTGCATCGAGCGCTGCGGCCTGAAGGTCAACGACGTCATTCTCGAGCAGCTCGCCTCGAGCTACGCCGTGCTCACGGAGGACGAGCGCGAGCTCGGCGTGTGCCTGGTGGACATCGGCGGCGGCACCACGGACATCGCCATCTTCACCCACGGCGCCATCCGCCACACCGCGGTAATTCCCATCGCCGGTGATCAGGTGACGAACGATATCGCCATGGCCCTGCGCACGCCGACGCAGAACGCCGAGGAGATCAAGATCAAGTATGCCTGCGCGCTGACCCAGCTCGCGCGGCCCGACGAAACCATCCAGGTGCCCGGAGTGGGGGACAAGCCGTCCCGGGAGCTCTCGCGCCAGGCCCTGGCGGAGGTGGTGGAGCCGCGCTACGACGAGCTGTTCACGCTGGTGCAGGCGGAGTTGCGTCGCAGCGGTTTCGAAGACGTGATCGCTGCGGGCATCGTGCTCACTGGGGGAGCATCGAAAATAGAAGGCGTCATCGAGCTTGCGGAGGAAATCTTCCACATGCCGGTGAGCCAAGGGGCACCACGCAACGTGGTGGGATTGAAGGACATCGTGAGGAACCCGGTCTACGCCACCGGCGTGGGCCTGCTGATCTACGGCAGGCAGCGGGAAGAAGAACAACGCGGCCGGAAAAGAGCGCGCGGCACCGGCGGCTTCGGCCGCCTGAAGAAATGGCTCAGCGAAAATTTCTAAAAAGGAGTTTCAAGATGTTCGAAATCGTAGATAGTGCCCCGCAGAGCGCCGTTATCAAGGTCATCGGCGTCGGTGGCGGTGGCGGCAACGCCGTTCAGCACATGGTCGCCAACAACGTGGAGGGGGTGGACTTCATCGCCGCCAACACGGATGCGCAGGCGCTCAAGGCCATCGAGGCCAAGACCCTGCTGCAGTTGGGCAGCACCATCACCCGCGGTCTCGGTGCCGGGGCGAATCCCGATGTGGGCCGGGAAGCCGCGATCGAGGATCGGGACCGCATCGCCGAGGTGCTCTCCGGCGCCGACATGGTGTTCATCACCGCCGGGATGGGCGGCGGCACCGGCACCGGGGCCGCTCCCGTCGTGGCGCAGGTCGCCAAGGAACTCGGCATCCTTACCGTGGCGGTGGTGACCCGGCCCTTCAAGTTCGAGAAGCGCAAGGCAATCGCCGAGCGCGGCATCCTCGAGCTGCAGGAAAACGTGGACTCTCTTATCACCATCCCCAACGACAAGCTGCTGAACGTGCTGGGCGAGCGGGCGAGTATCCTCGAGGCCTTCGCAGCCGCCAACGACGTGCTGCTGGGTGCGGTGCAGGGCATCGCGGATTTGATCATCCGGCACGGGCTCATCAACGTGGACTTCGCCGACGTCCGCACGGTGATGTCGGAGATGGGCATGGCGATGATGGGCACGGGTCGCGCCACCGGCGAGCATCGCGCCCAGGAAGCCGCGGAGGCCGCGATCAAGAGCCCGCTGCTGGAGGACGTGGATCTGCACGGTGCCCGGGGCATTCTGGTGAACGTCACCGCGGGGCCGGACCTCTCCATGGGCGACTTCATCGACGTCGGCAACGTGGTCGAAGAGTACGCGTCGGATCAGGCTACCGTGGTGATCGGCACGGTCATCGATCCGAGCCTCGGCGACGAGCTCAAGGTCACGGTGGTGGCTACGGGTCTGGGTGAGCCGGTGAAGCCGAACGTGGTGGTGAGCAATCCGGCTCAGGCCGTGGAGGTCAAGGCGCAGGCCGAGGTGCGTGCTGAAGCACGTGCGGATGTCCGCCCGGAGATCCGCCCGGAGCTGCGTTCGGAGCCCCGTCCGGAATACGGTCACGACCTCGACCGGCCGACGGTGTTCCGCCAGCGTGAGGCGGTGGTGTCCCAGCAGAGCAATCTGGCGCTGGATCAGGATTCCGACGACATGGAGTGGATCGACATTCCGGCGTTCCTGCGGCGTCAGGCGGACTAGCCGTGCCGGCGGGAGTGGGCCGGTCTCCCGGCTGAGACCGGCCCGAGCCGCCTTTCGGGTTTGAGACCCGGCGCACGGTAAACGAGGTAACAAAATGTAACAAACTTGTTAGCACATGCCATACTTGGCGAGCCAGCGCTCTGCTACGATATCTGGCATGCGACTTGCCAAGGCACACCCTCGGCGTCGAGCAGCAGAAAAAGTCGAGCCGAGCAGCGCCCTGAGCTGCGTGGTGATCAACCGCTCAACGGGAACTGGGATGGCCAAAGCGCTCCTGCAACGAACGCTCAAGAACGTCATTCGCGCCACTGGCGTGGGTCTGCACACCGGCGAGAAGATCTTCCTGACCCTGAGGCCGGCGCCCGTGGACACGGGTATCGTCTTTGTGCGCACGGATCTCGACGAGCCGGTGTGGGTGCAGGCGCGGGTGGAGAACGTGGGCGACACCACCATGGCGACCACGCTCAGCAGCGCCACGGCTTCGGTGGCCACCGTGGAGCACCTGATGGCCGCCTTCGCCGGGCTCGGTATCGACAACGCCTATGTGGATGTCAGCGCCCCGGAGGTGCCCATCATGGACGGCAGCGCCGCACCGTTCGTGTTTCTGTTGCAGTCCGCGGGCATTGAAGAGCAGGACGCGCCGAAGAAATTCATCCGCATCAAGAAGCCCGTTTCCTTCAGCGACGGGGACGTCCGGGTGGAGGTCCATCCCTACGAAGGCCTGCGGGTGGAGTACACCCTGAGCTACGACCATCCGGTATTCCGCAAGCATACCTGCACCGCCTCGGTGGAGTTTTCCACCATGGCGTTCATCAAGGAGGTCAGCCGGGCTCGGACCTTCGGTTTTCTGGCGGAGTACGAGAAGTTGCGCGCCATGAATCTGGCGCGGGGCGGCAGCCTTTCCAACGCCGTGGTAGTGGACGACTACCGCATTCTCAACGACGAGGGTCTGCGCCTCGAGGACGAGTTCGTCAAACACAAGATTCTAGACGCCGTGGGCGACCTCTACCTGCTCGGCCACAGCGTGATCGGCGCCTTTGCCGGCTACAAGTCCGGTCACGGCTCCAACAACGCCCTGCTGCGCCGGTTGCTGGCGGATCGCTCGGCCTGGGAGGTGGTGAGCTTCGAGAACGAAGCCCAGGCGCCCATCGCGTTCGGCCGCCGCACCGTGCCGGTGGCGGGGTAGCGAGGGGCGGCCAGAACCTCCAACCAGTTCTCATACGCCGCGCCAGCGACGCCGGATAATTCTCCAGTCAGGCCGACACCTTGATCTGGATTCGTTCGGCACCGCGGAAGTCCGCGAGCCGGGTGAGATCGGCGAGAAGATCGTCGGCCATGAATCGCAGGCGCGTGGCGCTGGCGGCGCTCCGGCACACCACCACGACGGTGGGTCCCCGCACGTCGGCGACCCGGCAGTCGCGGCACAAGGGGTCCGGCAGCAGGGCCTGGAGCTGCGCGGACCAGGATTCCTGGTTGGCGGACCGTCGCAGCAGTTGTTGCAGAGGAGTAAATCGCCGGTGGCGTTCACTCAGCAGTTCATCTATCTTGCTTCGAGGCACTCGAGGTCCGTCGGTGGGTAATCGGATCCGGCGAAAGTGACCGATTCCAATGATAACAGCACGGCAAGAACTACAATAACCGTATGCGCGTGATACTGCTCAAGGAGTCGGGGCGTTCCAGAGGCCAGGTCCGGGCGCTCGACCTGGGGTCGGCGCACCTGCTCGTGGGCCTGTGCTTCGCGCTCACCGTCCTCCTCGCCGCCGCCCTCCTCGCCTCCCGATACTTTCCCGCCGCCCCCGTGGAGACCGACCTGGTCGCGGAGTGGCAGCAGCGTCTGGCGGACCAGCGCCGGGAGCTCGAAGCGCTGTCGGAACGGTCGGCGGCGGAAGCCCAGGCGGTGGGGCGGCAGCTCGCCGCCATGCAGGCGCGGCTCTTGCGCATGGAAGCCCTCGGAGCGCGGGTCACCGAGGTGGCCGGCCTGCAGGAGGGCGAATTCTCCTTCGACGAGCCGGCGCCGGTGGGCGGCCCCACAGCGGTCCGGGAGGATCCCCTGGGCTGGGCGGACCTGCAGGCGAGCCTGCGCGGCCTGTCGGCTCAGCTCAAGACCCGGGAGGCGGAGCTCGAGGTGCTCGATTCGCTGCTGCGCGACCGGGAGTTCTATCAGGCGGCCTCCGTGGCGGGGCGCCCCGTGACCTGGGGCTGGATGTCCTCGGGCTTCGGCAAGCGGGTGGATCCGTTCAGCGGCCAGATGGCCTGGCACGCGGGGGTGGATTTCGCGGGTCGCGCCGGGTCCGACGTGGTGGCGGTGGCCAGCGGGGTGGTGACCTACGCCGGCAAGCGCTACGGCTACGGCCAGATGGTGGAAGTCAACCACGGCGACGGCTACGTCACCCGCTACGGGCACCACGAGTCGCTGCTGGTCAAGACCGGCGATATCGTCAAGAAAGGTCAGCCCATCGGCACCATGGGCTCCTCGGGGCGCTCCACGGGGCCCCACGTCCACTTCGAGGTGCTGAAGAACGGCCGGGCGGTGGATCCGAAGGCGTACGTGGCGAAACGCTGAAGGGGCGATCGGCCTTCAGCCGTCAGCTTTCAGCAGGAGAGGCGTCGAAGCCGGAATCTCGCCGCGACGCTCCTGCCGAGCGCCGATTGCCGACAGCTGACAGCTACCTGCAACTCACGTTTATGCGGCCTGTCCAACGCGTTAATATGCCGCATCTTTTTCCTTGGGGTTCTCTCTCGTTTTGCTGCGCAAGATATTCGGTACCAAGAACAGCCGCGAGCTGAAGCGGATGGGGAAGGTGGTCGAGCGGATCAACGCCCTCGAACCCGACTTCCAGGCCCTGTCCGACGACGAGCTGCGCGCCACCACCGATCGGCTCAAGGCGCGCCTGGCCGAGGGTGCGACCGTGGACGATCTGCTGCCGGAGGCGTTCGCCGCGGTCCGGGAAGCCGCCCTGCGCACCAAGGCCATGCGCCACTTCGACGTTCAGCTCATCGGCGGCATCACCCTGCACGAGGGGCGGATCGCCGAGATGCGCACCGGCGAGGGCAAGACCCTGGTGGCCACCCTGCCGGCGTACCTGAACGCCCTTACGGGGAAGGGTGTGCACGTGGTGACGGTGAACGATTACCTGGCTCGGCGGGACGCCCAGTGGATGGGGCCCATCTACCAGGCGCTCGGACTCGCCGTGGGAGTGGTGCAGTCCCGGCAGAACCCGGTGGAGAAGCGGGCCGCCTACCAGGCGGACATCACCTACGGCACCAACAACGAGTTCGGCTTCGATTACCTGCGGGACAACATGGCCTTCACCCAGGAGGACCAGTACCAGCGGGGCCTCCACTACGCCATCGTCGACGAAGTGGACTCCATCCTCATCGACGAGGCGCGCACGCCGCTCATCATCTCCGGCCCCGCGGAGGAAAGCACCGAGCTGTACCTGAAGATCAACCAGCTCGCCCCGAAGCTGAAGCAGGTTCCTCAGTCCGAGGACCCGGAGGCCGAGCTCGACGGTGATTTCTCGGTGGACGAGAAGCACCGGCAGGTGGAGCTCACCGAAGCCGGCCACCAGAAGGTGGAAGACGAGCTGGTGCGCATGGGGCTGCTGGCGGAGGGCGAGAGCCTCTACGCCGCCACCAACCTGGGCCTGCTGCACCACGTGCACGCGGCGCTGAAGGCCCACGCCCTGTTCAAGCGCGACGTGCACTACATGGTGGTGAACCGTGAGGTGGTGATCGTCGACGAGCATACCGGCCGCGCCATGCCGGGACGGCGCTGGTCGGAGGGTATTCACCAGGCCATCGAGGCCAAGGAAGCGGTGCCCATCCAGAACGAGACCCAGACCCTGGCATCCACCACGTTCCAGAACTACTTCCGGCTCTACGAGAAGCTCGCCGGCATGACCGGCACCGCGGACACCGAGGC
Source organism: Pseudomonadales bacterium (assembly GCA_041690675.1). Taxonomy (GTDB): domain Bacteria; phylum Pseudomonadota; class Gammaproteobacteria; order Pseudomonadales; family Azotimanducaceae; genus UBA7803. The sequence goes on from JAWLGU010000036.1 coordinate 39,447, forward strand.
GTTCGAGTTCCGCCAGATCTACGCCCTCGACGTGGTGGTGATCCCCACCCACAAGCCCATGGTCCGCAAGGATCAGAACGACTTGGTCTACCTCACCATCGAGGAGAAGTACGACGCCATCGTCGAGGACATCGTCGACTGCATGGAGCGCGGCCAGCCGGTGCTGGTGGGCACGGCCTCCATCGAGTCCTCCGAGCGGCTGTCGGAGGAGCTCACCCGGCGCAACATCGCGCACAATGTGCTGAACGCCAAGCAGCACGAGCGCGAGGCGGAGATCGTGGCTCAGGCCGGGCGGTCGGGGGCGGTCACCATTGCCACCAACATGGCCGGCCGCGGTACCGACATCGTTCTGGGCGGCAACTGGGAGGCGGAGGTCGCCCAGCTCGAGAACCCGAGCGAGGAAGACATCGCCCGTATCAAGGCGGAGTGGCAGCAGCGCCACGATCAGGTGATCGAGGCGGGCGGCCTGCACATCATCGGCACCGAGCGCCACGAGTCCCGGCGCATCGACAATCAGCTCCGCGGCCGCGCCGGCCGCCAGGGCGACCCGGGATCCACGCGCTTCTATCTGTCGATGGAAGACAACCTGATGCGCATCTTTGCCTCGGACCGTATCCGCGGGCTGATGCAATCCATCGGCCTGGAGAAGGGCGAGGCGATCGAGCACCGGATGGTCAACAACGCCATCGAGAAGGCCCAGCGGAAGGTGGAAGGCCACAACTTCGACGTCCGCAAGAACCTGCTCGAGTACGACGACGTGGCCAACGACCAGCGTCAGGTCATCTACCAGCAGCGCCGGGAGCTGATGGCGGCCGAGGACATCTCGGAGACCATTGCCGGCATCCGCGAGGAGGTGGTGCTGGAGCTCGTGAGCGAGTACATCCCGCCCATGAGCGTGGAGGAGCAGTGGGACGTGGAGGGCCTGGAGCAGGCCCTGCTGACGGAGTTCGCCAGCCGCCAGCCCATCGCCCGGTGGCTCGAGGAAGACGACGAGCTGAACGAGGAGTCCCTCAAGCGGCGGATTCTCGAGCAGGTGGAGGCGGAGTACGCCGCCAAGGAAGCCGACTGGGCCGAGCAGGGCATCGACATGCGCCTGGTGGAGAAGCAGATCATGCTGCAGATCCTCGACCAGCGCTGGAAGGAACACCTGGCGCTCATGGACCATCTGCGCCAGGGCATTCACCTGCGCGCCTACGCCCAGAAGCAGCCCAAGCAGGAGTACAAGCGGGAGAGCTTCGAGCTGTTCCAGGATCTGCTCGCCAACATCAAGCGGGACGTGGTGCGGCTGCTCTCCCGGGTGCAGATCGAGAAGCCCGAGGCGGTGGAAGAGGCGGAGCGCCGGCGCCGCGAGGAAGCCGAGCGGCGCATGCGCTTCAGCCACGCGGAAGCCTCCGCGCTCCCCGCGGGCGCGGGCGCCGAGGAGGCCGACGGTCAGCGCCCGCGGCGGCCAGCGCCGGACGTACCGAAACCGGAAACCTTCGTGCGCACCGAGCGCAAGGTGGGGCGCAACGAGCCCTGCCCGTGCGGCTCGGGCAAGAAGTTCAAGCACTGTCACGGTCAGGCGGCGTAAATGGCCGTCAAAGTCCCGCCGCTGGGCGACCTGCTGCCCGTCCCCGGTGTCCGTCTCGGCACCGGCTACGCGGCCGTCAAACAACCTGCGCACATCACCCCGCGCCAGGATCTGGTGGTGATGCTGCTCCCCGAGGGCGCCACGGCGGCGGGGGTCTTCACCCACAACGCGTTTCGCGCGGCGCCGGTGGAGATCGCCGAAGCAGTGCTCGCCCGCGGCGGGGTGCGGGCCCTGGTCATCAACAGCGGCAACGCCAACGCCGCCACCGGAGCGCCGGGGCGCGAGGATGCGGAGCGCATCTGCATGGAAGTGGCGGCCCGCGCTTCGCTCCCGGAGGGTTCGGTGGCGCCGTTCTCCACCGGGGTCATCGGCGTGCGCCTGCCGGTGGCGCGGATGGTGGCCGCCCTGGACGATACCCTCGCCGGGGCGCGCGAAGACCGCTGGGCGGAGGCGGCCCGGGCCATCATGACCACCGACACCGCCCCGAAAGCGGCCAGCCGGCGGGTAGAGATTGGCGGTGTGCCGGTCACGGTCACCGGCATGGCGAAAGGCGCCGGCATGATCAAGCCGGACATGGCCACCCTCCTGGGCTACGTCTGCTGCGACGCCCGGGTGGAGGCGGCCTGCCTGAACGACCTGGTGCGGCAGGTCGCGGAGCGCAGCTTCAACCGCATCACCGTGGACGGCGATACCTCCACCAACGATTCCTTCGTGGTGGTGGCGAGCGGGGTGGCGGATCATCCGCCCATCACCGGCCCCCACGACCCCGGCTACGACGTTCTCGCTGACGCTCTCACGGACGTGGCCTGCACCCTGGCTCAGTCGGTGGTGCGCGACGGGGAGGGCGCCACCCGATTCGTCACGATCCGCGTCACCGGCGGCGCCACCCCGGACGAATGCCTGCGGGTCGCCTACACGGTGGCGGAGAGCCCGCTCATCAAGACCGCCCTGTTCGCCGGCGACCCCAACTGGGGCCGCTTCTGCATGGCCATCGGCCGCGCCGGCGTGCCGGGGCTCGACCCGGCACGGGTGAATCTCTATCTCGACGAGGTGTGCGTGGCGCGCGGCGGCCTGATGGCTGAGGAGTACCGGGAGGAGGACGGTGCCCGGGTCATGGCCCGTGACGAGCTCGAGGTGCGCATCGAGTTGGGCCGCGGCGAGGCCTCCGAGGTGGTCTGGACCACCGACCTCTCCTACGAGTACGTGAAGATCAACGCCGAGTATCGGACCTGAGCCGTCAGCCGCGGTCCGGATCCAGATCCCCCGACAGCAGATCGTCTTCGTCCGCCTCGCCCGGTATCCGGTGCTGCTCGGAGGCCCAGCCGCCCAGATCGATGAGCTTGCAGCGCTCGGAGCAGAACGGGCGGAACTCGTTCTTGGGCGACCACTTCACCCGCTTGCCGCAGGTGGGGCAGAGGACGATTCGCGGGGTGCTTTCGCTCATGTTTCGTGCCTCCCGGCCGGGGACTACGTCAGAAACAGGCGGAGCACCGTATCACGCTGGGTCAGGCAAACCCAACCCGCAATGGCCAGAA
>JAWLGU010000037.1:0-42127 GCA_041690675.1 Pseudomonadales bacterium
GCCGCAGATCACCTCCACGGGCATGTCGAGCGGCGTGTGGGTGTAGAGCTGGGCGCCCGGCAGGTCGAAGGAGACCCGCTCCCCGGCGGCCACCTTCACCCCGCCGATCTCCACCCCCGGATTCTTCCTGCTCTTCGCCACCGCGTCAGCCTTTGCCTCGGGTTCGCGTGCGCCCGGGCTTGGCGTTCTCCTCGATGAAGCGGATGATGGCCCCGGCCACGTCCTTTCCAGACGCCTTCTCGATGCCTTCGAGGCCCGGCGAGCTGTTCACCTCCAGCACCAGAGGTCCATGGTTGGAGCGGATCAGGTCCACGCCCGCCACGTTCAGGCCCATGGCGCGCGCCGCCCGCACCGCCGTGCGCCGCTCCGTGGGGGTGATCTTCGCCAGGGTGGCGGTGCCGCCACGATGCAGGTTGGAGCGAAACTCCCCGGGCTTCCCCTTCCGCTGCATGGCCGCCACCACCTTGTCGCCGACGATGAAGCAGCGCACGTCCGTGCCCTTGCTCTCGGCGATGAACTCCTGAACCATGATGTTCACGTCGATGCCGAGGAAAGCCTCGATGACGCTCTCCGCTGCCTGTCGGGTCTCGGTGAGCACCACCCCCACGCCCTGGGTGCCCTCCAACAGTTTCACCACCAGAGGCGGGCCGCCCACCATGTCGATGAGGTCGGGGATGTCGTCCGGAGAGTGGGCGAAGCCGGTAACCGGCATGCCGATATCGCGCCGGGCCAGGAGCTGCATGGAACGGAGCTTGTCCCGGGAGCGGGCGATCGCCACGGACTCGTTCACCGAGTAAACGCCCATCATCTCGAACTGGCGCACCACGGCGCAGCCGTAGAACGTGATGGAGGCGCCGATGCGCGGGATCACCGCATCCACATCGGTGATGGCCTCGCCCTTGTAGTGAATTGACGGGCGGGCCATGGCCATGTCCATGTAGCAGCGCAGGGTGTCGATGACTATGGCGGTGTGTCCCCGCTCCCGCGCCGCCTCCACCAGTCGCCGGGTGGAATACAGGCGCGGATTGCGAGACAGGATCGCGATCTTCATTCCGCTCCTTCAGTGATGGGTCAGGTACGATCTGCCCGGGTCGACCAGGTAACGGCCCCGCAGGGCGGTACGGCCGAGCAGCATCCTGAACCCCATGCTGTCCCGGTCCGTCAGTGTAACCTCGATGGGCCAGGCGTTGCCGCCGACGTGCACCGTGGTGCGGATGACGTAGCGCAGCTCTTCGTGGCCGCCGGAATCGCGCACCACCCGGCGGTCGAGCACCGGCGCTTCGCAGCGGATCTGCATGGCGTCGGAGCGCTGCAGCGGGTGCACCCAGAAGCGTACCCAGCGCTCACCCACGCGCCGGAACGGCTCCACGCGAAACGTGTGCAGCGCCGACGTGCGGGCGCCCGTGTCGATCTTGGCCTTCACCCGGTCGATGCCGATCTCCGGCAGGGCGACCCACTCACGCCAGCCCAACCTGGCCTTGGCTCGTTCGCTCACGATTCCTCGAGGTGGTCCTCTTTGGGCAGCCGGTGGATCAGCCAGTAGCCCACGCTCATGGCGAGCACCACGGTGCCGACGGCGAAGATGTACACCGGCTCGAGCGTCTCGAGATCGAGGATGATCACCTTCCGGGCGATGGCCATCAACGCCGTGGCCATGACGATCTTCACGTGGATGACGTCGTCCCGCAGATAGATGGTGATGTTGATGAAGATCTCGATGGCGATGAGCACCGCCATGAAGGCGCCGAAGGTGGCGAGCATGTCCGAGATGGTGAGGATGAAAGACGGCGGCGAGAGCAGACGCTCGTAGAGGGTCCAGCCCACGTCGATCACGCCCATGACGATGACGAACACCATGAGCACCGCCAGCACCCGCACCGACCAGTGGATGGTCGACTGCAGGCTGGAAATGAGACGGCTTTCCTGGTCGAGCTTCACGGGGCGGCGGCCCCGGTCCTGGCCACGCCGAGCCTGCCCAGCATGGCGGCAATGTCCTCGGCCGACGTGGCGGGATTGACCTCCCGGTCGACGGCGAGAATACGGCCGTCCACGCCGATGTAGAAGGTGTGCCGGTTGGCGTAACCGCCTTCGCTCAGCACGCCATAGGCCCGGGCCACCCGCTTGTCAGGATCCGACAGCAGCGGGAAGTCGGCGTTCTGCTCCGCGGCGAAGCCGGCGTTCGCTTCCACCGGGTCCACGCTGGCCATGAAGTAGGCCACGTCGTACTCGCGGATCAGGTGCCCCTTTTCGGCCAGCGACTTGCATTCGATGGTGCAGCCGCGGGTGAACGCCTTGGGAAACCAGGCCACCACCACCGCCCGACGGCCGCGGAAGTCGGACAGGCGGTAGGTCTCGCCGTCGCTGGCCTCGAGCTCGAAATCGGGCGCCGGGTCGCCGACACCGGGCCCCTCGGCACGAGCCGTGACGGCGGCCGTCAGCACCAGCGGCAGCAGCGGAAGCAGCTTCGAGACGCGCATGCGGGTCACCTCGCTTTTCCGCTCATGTTAGTCTCTTCCATCTGCGGTGAGAAACCCGTTCCAGGGAGGCCCCATGAAGTACGCGAACCTCGGCACCACCGGTGTCAGCGTGTCCCGCATCTGCCTCGGCATGATGACCTACGGCTCCAAGGCCTGGCGCGACTGGGTGCTGGAGTACGACGAGGCCCTGCCGTTCGTCGAGGCCGCGCTGGAGGCCGGCATCAACTTCTTCGACACCGCGGACGTCTACTCCAACGGCGCTTCGGAGGAGGTGCTCGGCCGGGCGCTGCGGGAGCTCCGGGTGGATCGGGAAGACGTGGTGATCGCCACCAAATGCTTCAACGGCACCCACGACCGGGCGCGCAATCGCTGGGGCCTGTCGAGGAAGCACATCCTCGCTGCCTGCGACGCCTCGCTGGAGCGGCTCGGCACCGATTACATCGACCTCTACCAGATTCATCGCTTCGACTATCGGACTCCCATGGAGGAAACCATCGAGGCGCTGTCCGACCTGGTGGCCGAGGGCAAGGTGCGCTACCTGGGCGCCTCCAGCATGTTCGCCTGGCAGATGGCCAAGTACCTGTTCACCGCCGACGCCCTCGGCGGCGCTCGCTTCGTCACCATGCAGAATCACTACAACCTAATCTATCGGGAAGAGGAGCGGGAGATGATCCCTCTCTGTGTCGACCAGGGCGTGGGACTGATCCCCTGGAGCCCGCTGGCGCGGGGCTACCTGGCCCGCACCCGGGACACCATCCGCACCACCGTCCGCGCCGAATCCGATCCCTTCGCCGAGCACCTCTACCGCAGCGAGGGCGACCTGGACGTGGTGGACCGCAATGCCGAGGTGGCCGCCCGGCTGGGCGTGAAGCCCGCCCAGACCGCTCTCGCCTGGCTGCTCGGCAAGCCGGGGGTGGTGGCACCCATCATCGGCGCCTCCAAGCCCCACCACCTGCAGGACGCCCTCGCCGCCCTCGAGCTCGAGCTTTCCGCCGAGGACGTAGCGGCCCTTGAAGAGCCGTATCGGCCCCACCCGGTGCTCGGTCACAGCTAGCGTACGAGCCGCGGCCATGGCCGCTGTCTCAGGTGTCGGGCGGGGTGGCATGGCGAGCCGCCAGAAACTCCGCTAGCGGATAGAGCTGCGGAATGTACTCGCTGAAGGCCCGAATGGTCACCAGCAACGGCACCGCCACCAGCATGCCCATCACCGACCACAACCAGGCCCAGAAGGCGATGGCGATGAACACCACCACGGTGTTCATCTCCAGGCGCCGGCCGACGAAGTACGGCGTGGCGACATTCGACTCCACGACGTTGAGGGACAGGTAAGCGGCGCCGGGCAGCAGCCCGTACCAGACGTCGTCGAAGGTGACCAGCCCCACCACGGTGGCGACGCTGACGCCCACGGCGGCACCCACGTAGGGCACGTAGTTGAGCGCGAACCCCGCCACCCCGAACAGCAGCGGGTTGGGCATGCCGATCAGCCACATGGCCAGGCCGATGCAGAACCCCAGGGCCGCGTTCACCAGGGTGATGGCGAACAGGTAGTGGGAGAGCTGCGCCTCGATGTCGTAAGCAATGCGCATGGCCCGCCGCTTGTCATGAAACGTGGGCATCACGTGGACGATCTTGGCATAGAACAGGTCCCCGGAGGCGAGCAGCAGCAGCAACAGCACGAGGGTGACCACGCCCTGAGCCAGAATCCCCGGCGCCAGCGAAGCCACGGTGCCGAGCACGGTGTTTTCCCGAACGACCACCTCGGGGACGCCTTCGTCTGCGCCGGCGAGCTCGTCCACCTGCGCCCCCGCCTCCATCATCTCCCGCGCCGAGCCGATGACCCCGTGCAGCCGCTCCTCCAGCTCGCGGCCGATTCGCGGCGCCTCCTCCATCCAGCTCTGCACCGGCCCCGACAGCGCGTAGACGGCCGTCACCAGCAGGGCCACCAGGCTGCCGACGATGAGCAGCGCTGACACCACCGGCGGCACGCCCAACCGCTCCAGGAACCGCCGCACCGGGGTGAACACCAGGGTTACCAGAAAGGCGAGCACCACGGGCAGCAGGAAGACGCGAGCGTAAGCGAACCCGGCCACCAGCAGCAGCAGGAAGATGCCCACCGCTGCCCAGCTCGGGGGCGGTCTCGACGCCACCGCCGCGCGTTCGACGGGGGCCTCACGGACTCCCTCGGATGCCTTCGACGGTTGCGCGGCGGAGTCTCGGTGGAACTCGGTCATCGGGGTGTGGCGGTCGGGGACGTAAATTGCCAGAAGGTCGATGAACGCCCTGCAGGAAGCAGGCCAGCCGGGGTGGTGGCGCTCAGCTCGTGGACGCGGCCTGCCCGGAGGCGTCCCGCTCTGCGACCATCGGCAAGACGACCCGGAAGGTAGAGCCCACCGCAGGCTCGCTCGCCACCTCCACCCGGCCACCGTGAGCCTCCACGATGCGGCGCACCACCGAGAGCCCCAATCCGGCACCCGGGGCCTTCTCGGGAGCGCGCCGGCGGAAGGGCAGGAAGATGCTCTGCACTTCGTCGGGCGGGATGCCCATGCCGCGGTCGCTCACCGCCAGGACCGCATCGCCGTCGGCGCGGGTGACCGCCACCCGCACGGCGCTTCCCCGCGGCGAGAACTTGATGGCGTTGCTGAGCAGGTTGCTGATGACCTGCTCCACCCGAAGCGGGTCTCCCTGCACGAGCACGGCGGCGTCGGGCACCTCGACCTCGATGGCACGATCCGCGGCGGTGGGAGCGAACAACCGCACCATGTCCGTCACCAGATCGCGCAGGTCGAGGCACTCCTTCCGGATCTCGAGCTGGCCGGCCTCGATCCGGGTGGCGTCCAGGAGGTCGTCCACCATGCGGGCGAGCAAATCCACCTGCCGCTCCAGCCGATCCCGGGTCACGGCCCGCCGCGCGTCGGACGCGTCGCGCTCCAGGGCGTGGATGCCGAGCTTGAGCGCCGACAAGGGATTCTTCAGATCGTGGGCGACCCCGGCCAGGAACGCGAGCTGATCCTGCCGGCGCTGCGCCAGTGAGGCGGCCATGCCGTCGAACATCTGCCCGAGCTCCGCCAGCTCACGTACCCCGCCCGCCGGGCCTCGCGTCCCGCTGTCGCCGCGGCTGAACCGGGCCATGGACTCGTGGAGATCGAGCATGGGGCGCAGCAGGTAGCGGCGCACGCCGACCACCACCAGGATCCAGCCGATCAGAAGCAGCGCTCCAGCGCCCACGCCCACGTACCGTGCCAGACGATCGACCCAGAGCGCCCCGTCGTGTGCCGTTTCCACCTCCGCGTGATTCATTTGGCGAAGGGCCTCGAGGCGACCGAGCACCGCCGCGAGCGCCGGCCGCGCCTGCTCCACGATCTCGTCCAGGGAGAGACGCGCCTGCTCCAGACGCTCGCGGTCGTCCACGTAGCCGGTCAGGTCACTGGCAACCACGTCCAGCAGGTCCCGCTCGGTGTCGGTGCCGGCGAACGCGCGCGCCTGGTTCAGCAGGTCGTCCATGTCCTGACGCAGCGCGGCTCGCTCGGCAGCGGCCTCGCCGTCACCGGTCACCACCACGAAGTTGCTGATCCGCTGAAACATCAACACCGTGACGGCCAGCTCCGCCGCCACCGCCTCGCTGCGGGCATCGCGCATGATGCTGGCCAGGGCCCGCTCGAATACGAGCGAGCTCCATACCAGGGCCATGACCATGATGGACGTCACCGTGCCGACGACGACGGCAGTCACCAGCCGGAGCTGGCGGATGCTCGGCGCGCGCGAAGGTGTGGGCATCGGCTCGGTGCCTTCCCTGGGCCAGCCTGATGCTTCATCTTGCTACGAATGAACGGCGGTGGCCATGGCTCTGCGCGCCGGACCGAGGACCCGCGGCCGGCGCGAGTGAGGGTGGGGAAATGGTAGCTACGGTTGGACTTGAACCAACGACCCCAGCATTATGAATGCTGTGCTCTAACCAGCTGAGCTACGTAGCCTTCGAATGGGGCGCAGGATTTTCCCGTCTGGTTCGGTGGATGTCAATGGCGCGGGGCCGGGCGGCCGCTAGGGCCGCCGTAGCAGCTTTTCCCCTTCCACCAGGCGGCGGGCCAGCAGAAACGTCGCCGCGTTCCAGGTCTGCCCGGCCATCCCCATGGGCTCGAGGGTGCGCCCGTGGAACCACTCACTGAAGCGCCAGCCGTTCAGGCTGTTGGCGTAGGCCACCTGCTCCAGCGCAGCCCGGGCCTGCTCCCGCTTGCCCAGCGCCACCAGGCTCATGGCCCAGAAGCTCCCGACGAACGGCCAGATGCCGCCGTTGTGGTACTGGTACTGGAAGTTCTGCTGGTGACGCTCCATATACGGCCGCCACAGCGGGTCCTCGGGGCTCACGGGGTCGAGCACCACCCGCAGCGGCAGCCCGTCGGCGGTGGCGGTCCGCTCCACCGCGCGGACGATGCGCTGGGACATGGCGTCGTCCGACAACCCCGCCAGAACCGCCAGCAGGTTGCCGAAGACGTCTCCCTCGTCGCCGAACACGGAGAAGTTCACGAAACTGAGATAGAGGTCCCGGTTGCCGGCGTGCCGGCGCACGTAGTGGGTCAAGAGCCGGGCCCGGCGGTACTGGGGCAGATCGCGGTTGAATGGGTGGAACAGGTGGTTGAAGTGGTAGCGCGTCTCGTCCGCCTGGGGCAGACCGTACAGGCGCTTGACCCGGTACCACAGGGCATTGGTGTACAGCACGAAGCCGGAGCGCGGCATGATGTCGGCCCAATCGCTCGCCTCGTTCTGCTGCAGCAGGAAGAGCTTCTGGTGCTCCTGGGCCTGCAGCCACTGCAGCGCCTTGTCCACCTGTGGCTGCCAGCGTTCCGCCAGGCCGGGCTCGGCGGACTGCCGACGCACGAAGTGGACGGCGATGAGCCACCACAGGGTCGCGTCGATGCAGCCCACATACCAGAAGTCGGCGTCGCTGGCCTCGGCGTCGACGAACTTCGGAATCTGCCCGTTGGGCGCCTGCAGCTTGCCCAGGGAATCCAAACTCGTCACCGCGCCCCGCTCCAGGGCGGGCACCCCGCTCCCGGCCATGCCCAGGGCACAGATGGCTGCATCCCGGCCGAAGATCCGGGTGTAGTTGCGCGCTTCCGCCGCCGGACCCGGCGTCGCGGCAAGCACCCCGCCGGCGGTGAGGTTGCGCTCCAGCAGAGCCAGGGATTCCCGGGTGCAGGCCTCCACCAGCGCCGCGCCGTGATCCGGTGGCCGAGTGGTGATGGCGTGCGAGCTGATGATGGCTGCCCCCCGTTGCTGCAGAGCCGGCGCGTGGCCGCTGGAAGCGGTCGAGCTACGGTAGCGGCAAACGGGTCTCATTGAAAGTGGGTACATCCGCATCGTCGATTCCCGGTAGACGGGCGCCAATTACCCGGTACGGTTGAGACACGGACGGGCCGGTGGGGTTCACTGCGGAACGACCCAGCGAGGGACCAGAGGGACTAGAACTCGACCGCCACCGAAGCTCGACCGGGGGCGAAGCCGGCGAGCTGGCGATAGACGATGGCCAGGATCATCAGTGCCCACGGCATGGTCCAGATCCAACCGATGAGGGTGAACACCCCCAGAATTGTCATTGCGCCTGACAGAAGCACCAGCACCGAGACCTCGAACAGCTTGCGATTGACCAGACGCAGGGAGGTGATCAGACACTCGGTGATGGGCAGGTCCCGTTCCGCCTTCAGCGGCACCGCCAGGTACAAAGCGAAGGACAGGTAGATGCCCGGGACGATCAACAGCATGAAACCCAGGCTGGTGACCACGTTCTGCAGCAGCGCCACCGCCACCAGGGGAAGCCAGGACCGGTAGCAGGCGAACTGATCCGGGAACGTCACGCTTATACCCACGCTGTGGCGCAGGGCCACCAGAAAGGCACCCGCCATGTAGGGATAGACGATGATCATGGTGACGAGCTGGCTGACCGTGGCGCCGAAGACGCTGCGGTCCTCGACGCCGAACACCGCGGCCAGCGCCAGCGATGCCAGAACCACCGCCAGGGTCACGAGCACCATGCCGGGCACGACGAGGGGGCGAAGGCCGTGGGACGCCTGCCAGGCCTCGCGAAGCACCGCCGATATCTCCAGTCGGGCCGCCCCCGCCAGCGTTTGCTCGATGGAGCCGCCGTAGCGGCGCGGCGGCGGCGCCGGACTGCCGGACTCGCTCATGCCGTCTACCTCAGACGTTGAACCGGAAGAGAATTACGTCCCCGTCCCGAACCACGTAGTCCTTGCCCTCCAGGCGCCACTTGCCGGCGTCCTTGGCTCCCTGCTCGCCGCCGCAGGCCACATAGTCTTCGTAGGCGATTACTTCGGCGCGGATGAAGCCCCGTTCGAAATCGGTGTGGATGACCCCGGCCGCCTGAGGCGCCTTGGTACCGACGGGTATGGTCCAGGCCCGAGCTTCCTTGGGGCCCACGGTGAAGAAGTGGTGCAGGCCCAGCAGCCGGTAGCCCGCCCGGATCACCCGGTTCAGGCCGGGTTCCGCGATGCCGAGCGCCTCGAGAAAGTCGGCCTTCTCGTCCTCCTCCAGCTCCGCGATCTCCGCCTCGATCTTGTTGCAGATGGGCACCACCTCCGCCTGCTCGTCCGCGGCCAGCGTCCGCACCTCGTCCAGCAGCGGATTGTTCTCGAAGCCGTCCTCCGCGACGTTGGCGATGTACAGCACCGGTTTGGCGGTGAGCAGGTGGTACTCGCGCAGCCGGGCCGCCGCCTCTGGCGGCAGACCCAGGGCACGCACCGGCCGCCCTTCGTTCAGCCCGGCGCGCACCTTCTCCAGGATCTCGGCGAGGGCCTTGGCGTCCTTGTCGCCGGCGTTGGCGGTGCGGCGGGTGCGGTCGTACACGCGCTCCACCGTCTCCAGGTCCGCCAGCGCCAGCTCGGTGTTGATCACCTCGATGTCATCCCGCGGCGAGACCCGTCCCGCCACGTGGACCACGTTCTCGTCCTCGAAGCAGCGCACCACGTGGGCGATGGCCTCGGTCTCGCGGATGTGGGCGAGAAACTGGTTGCCGAGACCTTCTCCCTTGGACGCGCCGGCCACCAGGCCGGCGATGTCCACGAACTCCATGGTGGAAGGCACCACCTTCGCCGATTTCGCCAACCTCGCCACTTCCTCGAGGCGCGGGTCCGGCACCGGCACCACGCCGGTGTTGGGATCGATGGTGCAGAAGGGAAAATTCTCCGCATCGATTCCCGCACGGGTGAGTGCATTGAACAGAGTGGACTTGCCGACGTTGGGCATGCCCACGATACCGCACTTGAATCCCATCTAATCGTCTCCGGGTAGGTCGCGGCGGTGCAGCTCGGTCATCGCCTTCTGCAGATCGCCGCCGAGCAGGTGCCGCAGGACGGACTCCGGGAGGTCGAACGCGTGCTGCATCAGACGGCGCTCGGCTTCGGGCATGCGCACCGAGGTGAGGTAGGCGGTGACCCGGCTGCGGTCCCCCGGATGCCCGACGCCGATGCGCAGGCGCTGAAAGTTCCGCTGGTTGCCGAGCCCGCCGATGACGCTCCTGATGCCGTTGTGGCCGTTGTCGCCACCGCCCGATTTGAGTCGCAGCACCCCGGGCTCGAAGGCCATCTCGTCGTAGGCCACGAGGATCTCGTCCGGTGCCAGCTTGTAGAACCGCGCCACCGCTCCCACCGCCTCGCCCGAGAGGTTGACGTAGGTCAGGGGAATCAGCAGGCGTACGTCGTGGCCCGCCACCAGGCCACGTCCGACCAGGCCCTTGAACCGGGCCTCTTCGGTCAGCGGCACGCCGTAGCGCTCGGCGACGGCCGCCACGAACTCCGCACCCGCGTTGTGACGGGTGTGCCGATACTGCGGACCCGGATTTCCCAGGCCCGCGATCAAACGGATCACGCTCATGGCGGCAATCCCGAGGGGGATCAGCCTTCCGCGGCTTCGCCCGCCCCGCCTTCACCGGCGGCGCCTTCCTCGGCCCCTTCCTCGGCCGCCGCACCACCGCGCGGCGGCAGCACCGACACCACCGCGGCGTCGTGGTCCGCACCGTGGATGAGCTCCACGCTCGACACGCTTGCGGGCAGCCGGAGATCCGACAGGTGAATCGACTGACCCACCTCCATCTCGGCCATGTCCACCTCGATGTACTCGGGCAGGTCCTTGGGCAGGCAGCGCACCACGATCTCGTTGGTGTTGTGGACGATGCTGCCGTTCCCCAGCTTGACGCCGACACACTTGTCCTCGTTCACGAAGTGCAGCGGGATGTGCACGTCGATGGCCTGGTCGGCGCTCACGCGCAGGAAGTCGATGTGCTGGACCTTCTCCGACGCGGGATCCCGCTGGATGTCCCGGAGCACCGCCTGCTGGGTCTCACCGTCCACCACTACGTCGAGGATCTGGGAATAGAAGATCTCCTTCTCCATGGACTTCTTCAGCGCCGACGCGCTCAGGGTGAGCGGCTGCGGCTCGCGGCCCCCGCCGTAGATGATGCCCGGTACCCGCTCGCCCGCGCGACGCAGGCGGCGGCTCGCACCTTTCCCCACGTCCTTGCGCAGCTCGGCGACGACCTGAATGTGCTGCGACATTGTGTATTCTCCTGTCTGATACGACGTTTGTGTCAGGCGGCCGGTCCGCGACCAAACCGGCGCCGGTGGCTCATCAGCGGAACATCGCGCTGATGGATTCTTCGTTGCTCACCCGGCGAATGGCCTCGGCGAGCAGGCGGTCCAGGCTGAGCTGGGTGATCTTGCCGCAGCGCTCCGTCTCCGGGCGCAGCGGTATGGTGTCCGTGACCACCATCTCGTCGAGCTCGGACTCCGCGATTCGCTCCACGGCCGGGCCCGACAGCACCGGGTGGGTGATGTAGGCCACCACCTTCGCAGCCCCGTGCTCCTTCAAGGCCTGTGCGGCGGTGCACAGGGTGCCCGCGGTGTCGACGATGTCGTCCACCATGACGCAGGTTCGACCCTCCACGTCGCCGATCACGTGCATGACCTGGGTCTCGTTGGCACGCGGCCGGCGCTTGTCGATGATGGCCAGATCCAGGTCGCTCGCCTGTTTGGCGATGGCCCGCGCCCGCACCACGCCGCCGATGTCCGGAGAGACGATGACGGGCTCCGGGTAGCGGCGGGCGAGCATGTGATCCACCAGCACCGGCGAGGCGTAGACGTTGTCCACGGGGATATTGAAAAAGCCCTGGATCTGATCCGCGTGAAGATCCACGGTGAGCAGACGATCGATGCCCACCGCGTCCAGCATGTCGGCCACCACTTTGGCGCTGATGGCCACCCGGGCCGAGCGCGGCCGGCGATCCTGGCGAGCGTAGCCGAAGTAGGGAATGACCGCCGTGATCCGCGACGCAGAGGAGCGGCGCATGGCGTCCGCCATGAGCATGAGCTCCATCAGGTTGTCGTTGGTGGGCGCGCAGGTGGACTGCAGCAGGAACACGTCCTCGCCGCGGACGTTCTCCTCGATCTCCACGGAGACTTCGCCGTCGCTGAAGCGGCCGACGGTGGCCATTCCAAGGTCCTTGCGCATCTCGCCCACGATGCGTTCTGCCAGCAGCTTGTTCGAGCTGCCCGCAAAGATCCTGAGATTCGCCACGGTGCTACCCCCGAGAAATCCAACGTACGGTCTACATGGTTTGATTGGCTGGGGTGGTAGGATTCGAACCTACGAATGCCGGGATCAAAACCCGGTGCCTTACCGCTTGGCGACACCCCAACGGAAGCTGTCGGAACCCGCCGCCAGGCCCGGCTGGGCGGCGAAGTGCCTCGGCTGGAGCGCGGAAACCCGGGGCTCACGCGCGAGGGGCGGTATTGTCCTCGCGCCGTCCATGCCTGTCAAACGAGTTTCTTCAACAAATCAACAGGTTAAATCCGCCACTCGGAAATCACCAGGCGAATCCGATAAGCGCCACGGGAGGCGGTGACCCGGTGCGGCAGCTCGGCGCCTTCCACCGCCTCCGCGGCGCCTCCGTCAACCGCCTGATAACGCTCGAGTTCTACCCGCCAGTCGAGCTGCTCGAAGGCGGCGAGACGGCCCGCGGCGTCGTACTGCGGATCGTTCACCGGCAGTCCGGGCGCCGGACGTCCCCGCACCCATTCCGGCAGCACCGACAGCGGCAGGCTCCAGCCCAGGTGCTCCACCATCACCGCCTCCGGCGGGCCTCGGGAGATGACCGAGCCATCCCCCCGGCGCAGCTCGATTCGCCGCTCGCTGCCCACCAGGTTGACCCGCCCCTGGCCCAGCGGGCCCCACAGGTCGATGCTGAAGCGGCGCGGCGACTGGCGCCAGAGAAACCGCGCCGACACGCTGTCCCCGCCCTGGACGATGCCCAGCTTGCCCAGCAGGTGGAATCCGCCGGCGACGGGCGCCTGTTCGGGCAGGGTCGCACAGCCGCTTCCCAGGGTCAGGGAAAACGCCAGCAATAAGAGCCGGTTACCCCGGCGCGCCGGCAACTTCACCGTGGCCGCCGTCTGCTATCATAAGATGTTTTCATGACTCCACTCGCGGGCTCGAGTCCGACCGGCTCACCTTGATCCATGGCGATACTGGCATACGGCGTTAACTATCGCACGGCGCCTCTGGAGGTGCGCGAGCGCATCGCGTTCCCGGAGGAAGGCATTGCCGAGGCGTTGCACGCCATGTGCGATGCCGTTCCCACCCTGTCCGAGGCGGTGATCGTCTCCACCTGCAACCGTACCGAGCTGTACGCGGCCCTCGACCCGGCGGAGGAGCAGCTCATCCCGGCCTGGCTGTCCGCGTACCGGGCCGTTCACCCCAGCGAGCTGGCGAGCATGGCCTATAGCTACTGGGACGCGGACGCCGCCCGACACCTGATCCGGGTGGCCGCCGGGCTGGATTCGCAGATGCTCGGCGAGCCGCAGATCCTCGGCCAGGTGAAGTCCGCCTGCGAGATCGCCCGCGCCGCGGGCACCCTGGGGCCGGAGCTCCATCTGCTCTCCCAGGTGAGTCTGAGCGCGGCCAAGCGGGTCCGCACGGACACGGACATCGGCCGGAATCCGGTGTCGGTGGCCTACGCGGCGGTGGTGATGGCGCAACGGATCTTCTCGGAGCTTACGACCAAGCGCGCGCTCCTCATCGGGGCCGGCGACACCATCGCCCGGGTGGCCGAGCACCTGCACAAGCTCGGCATCGGGGCCGTGGGCGTCGCCAACCGCACCCTCGGCAATGCGGAACCGCTGGCGGCCCAGTTCGGCGGTCGGGCCATGCAGCTCACGGACGTGGCTGCAAGCCTCCACGAGTACGACATCGTCATCGCCTCCACCGGAAGCCCCCTGCCGGTGCTCGGTAAGGGTGCGGTGGAAGCGGCCATCCGCGCCCGGCGCCGAAGGCCCATCTTCATCGTCGACATCGCCATCCCCCGGGACGTGGAGCCCGAGGTGGCCGAACTGGCGGACGTGTACCTCTACACCATCGACGATCTCACGGAGATCATCGAGGAGAACGTGCGTCAGCGGCGCGCGGCGGCGGAGTCCGCCGAGACGCTGGTGGAGGACGGCGCCAGCCACTTCGTTCGGGAACGGCGCGCCCATCAAGCCCAGGCCCTGCTGCGCGGCTTTCGCGGCCACGCCGATGCGGTTCGGGACCTCGAGCTCAAGCGTGCGGTCAAAGAGCTGAACGGCGGCGCCGATCCCGAGACGGTGCTGGCCGATCTGGCCCGATCGCTGACCAACAAGCTGATTCACCCCCCCACCGCGGCGATTCGCGAAGCCAGTGCGGAGGGCCGGGCCGATCTCTTAGAATACGTGAAGACCCTGTACCGCCTCGATTGACGTTCACACCATGGCACTGAGCCCCACCATGACGGCCAAGCTGGCCAGCCTGCGCGATCGCTTCGAGGAGGTGAGCGCGCTGCTCTCGGACCCCGAGGTCATGGCGAGCCGCGACCGCTTCACCGCGCTGTCCAAGGAGTTCGCCGAGCTGGAGCCGGTGATCCACGGCTTCGACGCCATGCGCGGCATGGAGTCGGAGCTCGCGGAGGCCCAGGAGCTCGCTGGAGACGACGACCCGGAGATGCGTCAGCTCGCCCGGGAGGACGCCGAGCGGCTGGCCGAGGCGCTGGAGGAGCAGGAGCATACCCTGCAGATGCTGCTGCTGCCGCGGGACCCCAACGACTCCGCCAACGTGTTCCTGGAGATCCGCGCCGGCACCGGCGGCGACGAGGCCGCCCTGTTCGCGGGGGATCTGTTCCGCATGTACAGCAAGTTCGCCGAGGTCCGGGGCTGGCGCATGGAGGTGCTCTCCGAGCGACCCGGCGAGCACGGCGGCTTCAAGGAGATCATCACCCGTGTGGAGGGCCGGGACGTCTACGGCCAGCTCAAATTCGAGTCCGGCGCCCACCGCGTGCAACGGGTGCCGGCCACGGAGGCCCAGGGGCGCATTCATACCTCGGCATGCACCGTCGCCGTGCTGCCCGAGGTGGAAGACATCGACGACGTGGAGATCGGCAAGAGCGACCTGCGTATCGACACCTACCGGGCCAGCGGCGCAGGCGGTCAGCACGTCAACAAGACCGACTCCGCCGTGCGCATCACCCATCTGCCCACGGGCATCGTCGTAGAGTGTCAGGACGAACGCTCCCAGCACAAAAACCGCGCTCGTGCCATGTCGCTCCTGCAGGCGAAGCTGCTGGACGCCGCGCGCTCGGCCCAGGCCACGGAGCAGGCGGAGTCCCGCCGCCGGCTGGTGGGCTCCGGAGACCGTTCTGAGCGGATCCGCACCTACAACTTCCCCCAGGGACGGGTCACCGACCACCGCATCAACCTGACTCTCTACAAGCTGGACGAGATCATGGAAGGGAGCCTCGAGAGCGTCATCGATCCGCTGGTTCAGGAGTACCGGGCCGAAGCGCTGAAGAGCCTCGCCGAGGCGTCGTGAGCAGCGTCGACGCCTGGCTCCGCGCCCACGGCGACCTCGACCGGCTGGACCGGGAGGTGCTGATGTGCCGGGCGGCGGGCCTGAGCCGGGTTCAGGTGCTCAGCCGCCCGGAGCTCCCGCTGTCGTCCCAGGTTCTCGAGCGCCTGAATGGCTGGGCGGCACGGCGCCGCCGCGGCGAGCCCCTGGCCTACATCACCGGCCGCAAGGAGTTCTGGGGCATCGAGCTCCAGGTCTCGCCGGACGTGCTGGTACCGCGGCCGGAAACCGAGCTGCTCGTGGAGGAAACCCTGAAGGCGGTGGCAGCGGCCTCCTCGGCCGGCGAGGTGGAGGTGCTCGAGCTGGGCACGGGCAGCGGCGCGGTGGCCATCGCCGTCGCCATGGAGAGCTGCGCGAAGGAACTGGCCGCGCGGGTCACCGCCACGGATCGGTCACCGGCGGCCGTCGCGGTGGCGGCGCGCAACGCCCGGCACACCGGCGTGGCCGTCCGCTGGGTCGTCAGCGACTGGTTCGCTGCGCTGCGCGGGCGCTTCCACGTGGTGACCTCCAATCCGCCCTACGTGGCCGACGACGACCCCCACCTGCCGGCCCTGGCCCACGAGCCGCGCTCGGCGCTGGTGGCGGGTCCGGACGGGCTGGACGCGCTGCGCGCCATCGTCGTCGCCGCCCCCGCGCATCTGTACCCCGGCGGCTGGCTGCTGCTGGAGCACGGTTTCGACCAGGGCCCGGCGGTGCGGGCGCTGCTGGCGGCCCGGGGATTTCAGGACGTGCGCACCGAGCCGGACCTGGCCGGCCTGGACCGAATCACCCGAGGTCGGAAGCCCGGGAGCACGCCATGAGCCGGGAGCTCGACGACGCCCAGCTCCTCCGCTACAGCCGCCAGATCATGTTGCCCGAGCTGGACGTGGCGGGCCAGGAGCTGCTGCTCAACGCACGGGTGCTGGTGGTGGGCATGGGCGGCCTCGGCGCACCGGCGGCCATGTACCTGGCCGCCGCCGGGGTCGGCACCCTGGAGATCGTCGACCACGACGTGGTGGAGCCTTCGAACCTGCAACGCCAGATCGTCCATCGGGCGGACGCGGTGGGCCAACCGAAGGTGGCTTCCGCGGAGCGGACCCTGCACAGCCTGAATCCGGATGTGGTGGTGGAGACCCGGGCACAGCGGCTGGACCCGGCGGCGCTGGCATCGGCGGCCCGGCGCAGCGACGTGGTTCTGGACGCCACCGACAACTTCCTGGCCCGCTACGCCATCAACGACGCCTGCTGGGCCGCCGGCACGCCGCTGGTGTCCGGCGCTGCCATCCGCTTCGAAGGCCAGGTGGCGGTGTTCGATCCGCGTCGGCCGGGCGCCCCCTGCTACCGGTGTCTGTACCGGGAGGGCGACGACGAGGCGCTGAACTGCGCGGAAAACGGGGTGGTGGCGCCGCTGGTCGGCATCGTCGGCAGCACCCAGGCGCTGGAGGCCATCAAGCTGATCTGCGGGATCGGCGAGACGCTTGCCGGGTTCGTGCTGTACTTCGACGCCCTGCACATGGAGTGGCGCAAGCTTCGGCTCAACCGGGATCCGGACTGTCCCACCTGCGGAGGCTGACACCGTAGGTGCGGGCGAGGTCGTCCAGCAGCAGGTCCCGCACCTCGTCCAGCGACGCCACCTCCGCCAGATCGGCGAGCTGGGTCACCGTCATGCCCAGGAGTCCGCAGGGATTGATGCGGCCGAAAGGCTCCAGATCCATGGCCACGTTGAGCGCCAGCCCGTGGTAGGAGCAGCCACGACGTACCCGCAGCCCCAGCGAGGCGATCTTGGCGCCCCCCACGTACACGCCCGGCGCGTCCGCCCGCGGCTCGCCATGGACCCCGTAGCGGCGCAAGGTGGCCACCACGGCGGCTTCGATGCCGGTGACCAGCCCCCGCACCGTCAGGTCCTGCCGGCGCAGGTCGAACAGCAGGTAAGCGACGATCTGCCCCGGCCCGTGATAGGTGACCTGGCCGCCGCGATCGCTCTGCACCACGGGAATGTCCCCCGGTGCGAGCAGGTGCTCCGGCTTGCCGGACTGGCCCTGGGTGAACACCGGCTCGTGCTCCGTGAGCCAGATCTCGTCCACCGTGCCGGCGTCACGGGCCTCGGTGAAGGTCTTCATGGCCGCGAACACGTCCTCGTAGCGGGTGCGACCCAGATCCCGCACCAGCACCGGGGTGGTCACAGCACCATCCTCACCGCGGGCTCGGCCATGAGCGCCTCATGTAGCGCCGCGAGCTGATCCTCGCCGGTGGCGACGATGGTCACCCGCACCGAGCAGTAGGTGCGGTCGCGGCTGTCGCGCACCGACACCGACGACTCGGCCACTTCGCCGGCGTGCTGGCGCACGATCTCGAGGACCCGGCGCCGGAAGTCTTCACGGCGCTCGCCGATGATGCGAATCGGGTAATCGCAGGGAAACTCGATGCGCGGGCGGTCGTCACTCATCGGCCAACAGATTGCTGACGAACAGGTACACCCCATCAGCGAGACGGGAGAACAGGCCGCCCTCCTCCGCTGTGGTCAAGGCCACCAGCGGCGCGCTGTACACCGTCTCGTCGTTCAGCTTGAGGCGCAGCTCGCCGAACTCCTGGCCCTGGGCCACCGGCGCCTCGATCACCCGCGCCACCTTCAACTCCGCCTCGATGTCCTCGTAATGGCCCCTGGGAATGGTGACGAAAACGTCCTCGGCGGTGCCGAGCTCCACCTCGTCAACCTCCCCGTACCAGAGATCCGCCCGCTTCAGCGGCACCCCCGCCTGGTACACCCGCTGGGTCTCGAAGTAGCGGAAGCCGTACGACAGCAGCTTCTGGCTCTCGCGCATGCGCGCTTCCTCGCTGTCGGTGCCCATCACCACGGAGACGAGCCGCATGTTGCCACGCAGCGCGGACGCCACCAGGCAGAAGCCCGCCGCCTCGGTGTGTCCGGTCTTCACCCCGTCCACGGTGCGGTCCCGCCACAGCAGCCGGTTGCGGTTGGCCTGCTCGATTTCGCCGTAGCTGAAGGAGCGCTCGGAGTACATGCCGTAGTGCTCCGGAAAGTCGCGGATCAGCGAGCGGGTCAGCAGTGCCAGATCCCACGCGGTGGTGTAGTGGTCCTCGGTGGGGAGCCCGGTGGCGTTCTGGAAATGGGTGTTGCTCATGCCGAGCACCTGGGCCTGCTGATTCATCATGTCCGCGAAGGCGCCCTCGCTGCCGGCGATGTGCTCCGCCAGGGCCACGCTGGCGTCGTTCCCCGACTGGATGATCACCCCCCGCAGCAGATCTTCCAGCGGCACCCGGGTGCCTTCGCGCACGAACATGCGGGAGCCGGGGGTCCGCCAGGCCTTGACGCTGATGGGCACCTGATCGTCGGGCTTGATCCGCCCCGCCTCGAGCTCCACCGCGGCGATGTACGCGGTCATGATCTTGGTGAGACTGGCCGGGGGCAGCGGCTGATGAATGTCGTGCTCCACCAGCACCCGCTGAGTGTCCGCGTCGATGAGCAGATAAGAGCTCGCGGCGACGTCGGGGGGCGGTGGGATGATGGGCGCTGCGGCTCGGGCCAGTGGGACCCACAGGAAAACCAGCACCAGA
Source organism: Pseudomonadales bacterium (assembly GCA_041690675.1). Taxonomy (GTDB): domain Bacteria; phylum Pseudomonadota; class Gammaproteobacteria; order Pseudomonadales; family Azotimanducaceae; genus UBA7803. The sequence goes on from JAWLGU010000037.1 coordinate 18,945, forward strand.
AACCAGGGGCGAAAGGCTCTGCCGGACATGTAAAAGCTCTCGACTGCTGCAGAGGGGCGCATATTCTAGATCACTCCTCGAGTATCAGGGGCTCGGGATAGTCCGCGGAGACGATGAGCGCCTGCAGACGCTGCGCTTCCGGTCTGCCAGCTACCGGACCCAAACGTACGCGGTAAAGTGAATCGGTGGCCACCCGTACCACGTAAGCGGGTTGGCCGGTGATGCGGGTCAGCGCCTGTTTGAGCGCATCCGCACCGGACAGTTCCCGGAACGCGCCGGCCTGGAGCACGAACCGCGGCGCGTTCTCCACCACCTCGATGCGGACCGGGGCGGTGCCGTGGTCGGCGAATCCCAGCTTCACCGCCGCCGCGTAGGAGAGATCGATGATGCGGTCGCTGTGAAACGGCCCCCGATCGTTCACCCGGACGATCGAGCTGCGGCCGTTGTCCAGGTTGGTCACCCGCACGTAGCTGGGGATGGGCAGCGACCGGTGCGCCGCGGTGAGCTGGAACATGTCGAAGGGCTCCCCGCTGGAGGTCAGGCGACCGTGGAACTTGCGCCCGTACCAGGAGGCGGTGCCGGTGGCATAGTAGCCGGACGCGGACTCCATCACCCGATACGTCTTGCCGAGCACCGTGTAGCTCGGCGGGTTGCCGCGCAGGCTTCGCGGCTCGGCGCGCGGCATCGGATCCGGCAGCAGGGCCAGATCCGCGGGCACGTGGGTTGGCGGTCCATCCGCCGGCTCCACCAGCGGTGGCCGACGCTCGGACTGGCAGGCCGCCAGAACCAGAGCGATCCCCGCCATGAGGACACCTCGCCCAACCACCCTCAGCGCTCCGCCATCAGCGCCTCGCGGCGGCTCTTGATGCGCTCGCCGAGCTGGTGCACCGCCAGGGCATACAGCCGGCTGTGGTTGTAGCGGGTGATGACGTGGAAGTTGTTGAGTCCCAGCCAGTACTCGTCGCCCTCCGCACCTTCCATGCGAAACAGGGCAGCGTCCTGGTCGGGAGCGAGCCCGGCCACCGCCACCCCCAGGCTCTCGAGCTCGGCAACCGTGCGGGTGAGCTTGAGGGACTCGTTGGCCACCTCGGCTGCGGCGCTGCCTACCACCTGCACCGGCAACACCACCGGCTCGCCGGCGCGCCAGCCGTGACGGCTGAAATAGTTGGCCACGCTGCCCACGGCGTCGCTGGGATTGCTCCAGATGTCCCGCTGCCCGTCACCATCGAAATCCACCGCGAAGTTGCGGTAGCTCGACGGGATGAACTGGCCGTAGCCCATGGCCCCCGCGTAGGAGCCGGTGAGCTCCAGGGGATTACGTCCCTCCTCCCGGGCCAGCAGCAGGAACTCCGTGAGCTCGTTGCGGAAGAAGTCCGCCCGGGGCGGGTAATCGAAAGCCAGGGTGGACAGGGCGTCCAGCACCCGGAAGCGGCCCGTGACGCGGCCGTAGCGGGTCTCCACCCCCAGAATGGCCACCACGTACTCCGGCGCCACGCCGTAGGCCTTCTCCGCCTCGGCCAGCACCGCCTCGTGCTCCTCCCAGAACGCAAGCCCCTGGGAGATGCGCGGCTCCTTGAGGAAGATGTCCCGGTACTCGTGCCACTTCAGGACCCGCTCCGCCGGGCGCGCGATGGCGTCCAGGATGCTCTGCTTACGCTCCGCGCGGGAAAACAGCTCCGTCAGCTCCTCCGCAGCGAACCGGTGCTCCGCCACCAGCTCGTCGATGTAGGCGCGCACGTCGGCACGCTGGCTGTAGTCCGCGTGAGCGGATCCGTGAAGCATCAGGGCGAACAAGCCGCCGAAGCCGAGCAATCGAAGCATCCATGTCATTCCGTACGAACCATTCCTTTCGCGGCTACCACCCCTTGTGGGTGCGCACCGCCATGATGATGCCAATACTCGCGAGCAGGGTGATGGCCGACGTGCCGCCGTAGCTCACCAGGGGCAGGGGCACCCCCACCACCGGCACCAGGCCACTCACCATGGCGATGTTGACGAACGCATAAACGAAGAACGTCAGGCTGAGGGCACCGGACACCAGCCGCTCGTAGGTGTGGGTTGCCTGGGTGGCGATGTACAACCCCCGCGTCACCAGCACCATGTACAGGGCCAGAATCGTCAGCATGCCCACCAGGCCGAGTTCCTCTCCGATGACGGCGATGATGAAGTCCGTGTGGCTCTCGGGCAGGAAATCCAGATGGCTCTGGGTGCCCTGGAACAGGCCCTTGCCGTAGAGACCCCCGGAGCCGATGGCGGTAGTGGACTGAATGATGTTCCAGCCGGCGCCCAGGGGATCGCTGCCCGGGTCGAACAGGGTCAGGATGCGCCGGCGCTGGTAATCCTGCAGCACGTACCACAGCCCCGGCGCGGCGGCGGCGAAGGCCAGCGCCGCCAGGCCGATCCACTTCCAGTACAGGCCCGCCAACACCACCACGGCGAGCCCCGCACCGGCCACCAGGATTCCCGTCCCCAGATCCGGCTGCACCACGATGGCCCCCGCGGGGGCAGCAACGATGAGCAGTGCCACCACCACGTCCTTCAGCCGGGGGGGCAACGGCCGGTCGTGGAAGTACCAGGCCACCATCAGCGGAACCGCCACCTTCATGATCTCCGAGGGCTGGAAGCGCGGCAGCCCGGGCAGATCCAGCCAGCGGCGGGAGCCGTTCACCGAGACCCCCATGACCAGCACCATGCCAACCAGCACCAGGCCGCCGCCGTACAGGAACGGAGTCCAGCGCAGATAGACCCGGGGATGCACCTGGGCCGCCGCCACCATGAGGCCGAGGGCCAGGCCCAGGCGGCTGAGCTGATTGAGCCACAGCGCGGCGTTGCGGTCGACGGCGCTGTAGAGCACCACCAGCCCCAGGCCGATGACGGCAAGCAGCGCCAGCAGCATCAGCGGGTCCAGATGAACCTGCCGTAGCCGGGCCCGGGCTCCGAACCCGGCGTCCTTCGGCAGACTGCGAACGAAATCCTGATTGCTCACGACGACCGGGTCACCTCACGGCCAGCTGCGGCAGCAGATACGCATCGATCACCTCGCGGGCCACCGGCCCGGCCACGGCACTACCACCGCCGCCGTTCTCCACCAGCACCGCCAGTGCGATCAGCGGATCGTCCGCCGGAGCGAAAGCGATGAACCAGGCGTGCTTGCGCTGGTACTCGGAGAGCTCCTCCTCGTCGTAGGCCTCGCCCTGACGGATCTCCACCACCTGGGCTGTACCGGACTTGCCGGCCATTCGGTAGGAAATGTCCTGGCCGATGTGATACCAGGCGGTGCCGTTCTCGCCGTACCCCCGGTTGCCCCGATGCACCACGGCCTCCATGGCATCCACCACCCGCTCCCAGTCGTCCGGGCTCGGTCCCGCCACCGGCGGCAGCGGCTGGGGATCATCCACCTCCACCAGCGGCCGATCGCTGGCGAGCAGCATGCGCGGACGGACTACGCGCCCACGGTTGGCGATGGTGGCCGCCACCGTCGCGAGCTGCAGCGGTGTCACCAGCATGTCGCCCTGGCCGATACCGACGTTGACGCTGTCGCCCGGGAACCAGGGCTGCCCCTTGGCGCCGCGCTTCCAGACCCGGTTGGGCACCAGCCCGGGGCTGGTGTCAGGTATGTCCAGAGCGAGCCGTCTGCCCAGACCGAACTGAGCGGCGAAGGCACTCAGGTCGTCGATCTCCATCCGGGTCGCCAGATCGTAGAAAAAGACGTTGGAGGACCGGTATATGGCCCGGTGCAGGTCCACCTTGCCCTGGCCCCCGGAATTGCCGGGGGTCCAGCTCCAGTCGCGATAGATGCGATCCTGGCCCGGCAACCGGAACGAGCCGTGATCGATGATCTGCTCGTCCCAGCTCACCACGCCGAGGGACAGGCCCGCCAGACCCACCACCGGCTTGAAGGTGGAGCCCGGCGCGTACTGCCCATTGACCGCGCGGTTGAACAGCGGCGTGTCCCGGGAACCCACCAGGGCCTGATACTGCTCGCTCGAGATGCCGGTGACGAACAGGTTGGGGTCGTAGGCCGGCTGGCTCACCATGGCCAGCACGCCCCCCGAACGCGGATCCAGCGCCACCACCGCACCGCGCCGCTCGCCCAGGGCCGCCGCGGCCGCGATCTGCAGGCGGCTGTCGAGATGCACGGTGATGCTCTGCCCCGCCACGGGGCGCCGGGTGTCCAGCACCTGACGCACCCGCCCGTGGGCGTCGATCTCCACCTTCTGATGGCCCACCTCGCCGTGCAGCGAGCGCTCGTAGAAGCGTTCCACGCCGTGACGGCCGATGAAGCGCGTCGCGCTGTAGCGGACTCCGTCCAGGCGCTGCAGGTCGTCCTCGGTGATGCGCCGCACCGAGCCCACCGCGTGCGCCATCATGGCCCCCAGGGGGTAGTAGCGCACGAGCTCGTTGAGGATCTCCACCCCCGGAAGCCGGTAGCGGTTCACCGCCAGCCGCGCCTGCTCTTCCTCGCTCAGGCTGAGCTTCAGGGCCACCGGCTCGAACGGGCGCCGGGTGCCGTCGAGGCGCGCCCGGAACCGCTGCACGTCCTCGCCGGTGATCTCCACCAGCTGAGCCAGCTCGTCGAGCAACGCCCCCATGTCCGGAACCCGCTCCTTGACCACGGCCAGGGTCGAGATGGGCCTGTTGCCGGCCAGCAGGTCGCCGTTGCGGTCGTAGATGAGCCCCCGGGGCGGCGGCAGCGGTTGGATCTGAATGCGGTTCTGCTCCGAGCGGGTCTGGTAGGTCTCGTGCTCCCAGATCTGAAGCTGTACCAGCCGCAGCACCAGCACTCCCACCAGGACGAACGCCATCATCAGCAGCAGCGCGGCCCGGGCCGCGAATACACGCCGCTCCCGCAGGTCGTCCTTGATGGCTAACCGGGCCGACACCTCAGTCGCCGCGGTGATAGGGGTGACCGGAGAGGATGGTCCAGGCGCGATAGAGCTGCTCGGCGAGCACCACTCGAACCAGCGCGTGAGGCAGGGTCATGGCGGAGAGGGAGAGCACCTCGTCGGCCCGGCGCAGGCACAGCGGATCCAGCCCGTCGGCTCCGCCCACTAGAAATGCGACGTCTCGTCCCTGCATGCGCCAATCGTCCAGTTTCTTCGCCAGCTGCAGCGTGTTCCAGGCCTTGCCCCCAACGTCCAGGGCCACGACCCAGTCCCTGCTCCCCACCTGCCCCAGCAGGCGTTGCGCTTCGAGCTCGCGGATGCGCTCCTTCGGCGCATTGCGCCGCGCGGCCGGCGCCACTACCACGAGATCCAAGGGCATCTCCCGCGGCAGCCGCCGCGCGTAGTCGGAGAACCCATCGGTCACCCATTCCGGGGGCCGCTGGCCCACCGCAATGAGCCGGATCTTCACACGCTGGTTTCAGAGTCGGCGGGTAACTCCGACCACAGCCGCTCCAGATCGTAGAAGGATCGCGTCTCGGACTGCATCACGTGCACCAGCGCGTCCCCCATGTCCACCAGCACCCACTCCAGGCTCTCGCGCCCCTCCACACCCAGGGGCTTCACCCCGGCAGCGGCGGCGGACTCGACCACCCGATCGACCAGTGACTTGACATGACGGTTGGAGGTGCCGCTCGCGATGATCATGTAATCGGTGATGTTCGAAAGCGCGGTCACGTCCAGGGCGACCACGTCACGGCCTTTCCGATCTTCCAGCGCGTCGACGATGAGATTCCGCAGAGATTCAGGCGTCACTAACCACTCCGTACAAGTGATGCTTCGTAATATAGGTGTAGACAGCCGCGGGGAGCAAATCCGCGATTCGACCCTCTACGGCAGCGCCCGCGGAGCCGGCCATGGCCAGAATCCGGCGCACCTCGGTGGCGGAGATGGCCTTCATCGGAGCATCCAGGAGGAGCAACCGCCCCGCGGGCTCCCGGGGCACGCCCTGGCAGCGACGCTCGCCCGTGATGCGCTCGAGCTCGGCGGGGAGCTGCAGGGAGGTGCCGGGACGTCTGAGCACCACCAGGTTGGCGAGCTGGAACATCTCCCGCCAGCGATGCCAGGTCTCCAGTTGCCGGTAGGCGTCGCTGCCGAGCACCCAGCACACCACGGCCTCCGGCGCTTCCGCCCGTACCGCCTCCAGCGTCTCCACCGCGTAGGACGGCCGTCCCAGCCGTCGCGCGCGCCGCACCTCCGTGTCGTCGGGCACCAGCCGCGGATCCTCGGCGCACGCGAGCACCAGCATGTGCCAGCGGTGCTCCACGGACGCCCCGGGCTCGGCCCGGTGCCCGGGGCGGGCCGAGAGCAGCATGCGGATCTCGTTCAGCCCCAGGGCATCGCACACGGTGCGGGCGGCGTGCAGGTGACCCCGGTGCACCGGATCGAAGGTGCCGCCGAACAGGCAGATCAACGGCGCCGGATCTCCCCGTTGCCGAACACCACGAACTTCCGGGTGGTCAGACCCTCGAGGCCTACCGGGCCGCGGGCGTGAAGCTTGTTGGTCGAGATGCCGATCTCGGCACCCAGACCGTACTCGAACCCATCGGCGAACTGGGTGGAGGCGTTCACCAGCACCGAGGCGGAATCCACTTCGGTGAGGAAGCGGCGCGCGCGACCGTAGTCGCGAGTGACGATGGCGTCGGTGTGCGCGGACCCGTAGGTGTTGATGTGGTGGATGGCCTGATCCAGGCCGTCCACCACCCGGATGGCCAGCACCGGGCCCAGATACTCCTCCTGCCAGTCCGAGTCCGTGGCTTCCTTGGCCTCCGGGAGGACGGCCCGGGTGCGTTCGCAGCCGCGCAGCTCCACACCCGCCTCTCGATACCGGCCCGCCAGCCGCGGCAGCACCTCGGGAGCGACCCCGACCGCCACCAGCAGGGTTTCCATGGCGTTGCACACCGCGTACTTTTCCGTCTTGGCGTTCACGGCGATGGCTTCCGCCATGTCCAGGTCAGCATCGTCGTCGATGTAGACGTGACACACGCCGTCCAGATGCTTGATGACCGGGATGGTGGATTCCCGGGTGACCCGCTCGATCAGGCCCTTGCCGCCCCGGGGGACGATCACGTCGACGAACCGGTCGAGCTTCAGCAGCGCCCCCACCGCCGCGCGATCGGTGGTGCCCACCAGCTGCACGGCGGCCGGAGGCAAGCCGGCCGCGTCGAGACCCGCGGCGATGCAGCGCGCGATGGCCTGGTTGGAGTGGAACGCCTCCGAGCCACCGCGAAGAATGCAGGCGTTGCCGGCCTTCAGACACAGACTGGCCGCTTCCACGGTGACGTTGGGGCGCGACTCGTAGATGATGCCGATGACCCCCAGGGGGACCCGCATGCGCCCCACCTGGATGCCGCTGGGGCGGTAGACCAGATCCGTCACTTCTCCCACCGGGTCCGGCAGCTTGTCCACCTGGGTGAGGCCCTCGATCATGCGATCGACGGTGGGGTCGTCCAGGCCGAGCCGGTCGATCAGCGGCTGGGCCACCCCCCGCTCACGGGCCGCAGCCAGGTCGCGCCGGTTCGCCTCTTTCAGCTCGGCGCGCGCGGCGTCCAGGGCCGCGGCCATGGCGAGCAGCGCCTTCGACTTCAATGCCGTGGGAGCCGCGCCCACCACCCGCGATGCGGCGCGAGCCTCGCGACCCAACTCGGTCATGTACGGCTCCACGTCGTTCGCGGGCCGGATCTGCGATTCTGCCGGGGATTGCACGCTCACCTCCTGATCCTCGGAGCCTGCCGGGCCCGGACCGGGTCCGGGGGGGCCGAACATTATACGCGAGCTTCAGCCACGCAGCTTGTCCACCAGCCGGGTCAGCTCCTGCAGTCGCTCCCGCGGCCACTGCAGCTTCAGCAGGCTCTGCTTGATCTCCGGCTCCACCGGCAGCAGCTCCGCCAGCCGCCAGCCCACGGACCGGGCGTCGTCGAACTCGATCTCCAGGCCCAGCTTCTCGATCATGGGATGCTTGATGAGCTCGCGCAGGATCTCCACCAGTTCCCGATGCTCTTCGCCCACCGCCAGGGCCGGCTCCTCCGGCAGGTACTCCACCCGGCCGATCAACAGATGGTCGTCCTGCTCGCGCACTGAGCGGATGCGGAACTTGCGGCCGCCGCGCACGACGATGCCGAGCCGGCCGTTGGAGAGCTGGTTGAAGTCCACCACGTGGGCGTCGGTACCGACATCGAAGATGTCCGGCTGAGGGCTGTCGGGCGACAGCCGAGCATCGGAGCCCTTGCGGATCAGCACCACGCCGAAGGCCTGGCCGCTGCGCATGGAGCGGACCACCATGTCCATGTAGCGTGGCTCGAAGATCTGCAGCGGCAGCCGCCCCCCCGGGAACAGCACCGGGTGCAGGGGAAACAGCGGAATCTCGACGGTATCGGACATGCCTCAACCTTAGCACGCCTGACCCGATGCCCGCCGCTGCCCGGGGCAGCCCGGCGGCAACTCACCGAAGGCTATCGCCGGCCGCCAGTGGTGCGGGTAGACTCGCGCGGTGGATTGGCTGCAGATCATCACCCTCGCCCTGATTCAGGGCATCACCGAGTTCCTGCCGGTTTCGAGCTCGGCTCATCTCATCCTCCCCGCCGCCTTGCTCGGCTGGAACGACCAGGGCCTCGCCTTCGACGTCGCCGTTCACGTCGGCTCGCTGACGGCGGTGATCGTCTACTTCCGCCGGGATCTGACCGCCTACGCCGTCAGCGCCGGAAACCTGGTGCGGGGACAGGGCTGGGATGCCCACGCCGACGAGCTGGCCCGGATCGCGCTGGCCACCCTGCCAGTGGTGGCCGCTGGCTTCCTCCTGCGGGACTGGGTGGCGACGGAGCTGCGCAGCGTGCTGGTGGTGGCCGGCGCGACCATCGGCTTCGGGCTGCTCCTGGCCGTGGCCGACGCGCGGCACGGGCCGCGCAACGCGGTGAGCTGGAGGGATGCCCTGGTCATCGGCAGCATGCAGGTGCTGGCCCTGGTACCCGGCACGTCCCGTTCCGGCATCACCATCACCGCGGCCCTGCTGGTAGGGCTCTCGCGGACCAGCGCCGCTCGTTTCTCCTTCCTGCTGTCCATCCCCACCATCGCGGGCGCCGGCATTCTGGCCACCGCCGATCTGGTCGAGGCAGCGGGTGATCCCCAGTGGGGCGTTCTGGCCGCCGGCGCAACACTGTCGGGGCTCGCCGCTTACGCGTGCATTCGGGCCTTCATCGGACTGGTGGAGCGCACCGGGATGATGCCTTACGTCGGCTACCGCTTGGCGCTGGGGATGGTGCTGCTGGGGTTCTGGTACTTTTAGCGATCGGCTGTCGGCTTTCAGCCGTCGGCAAGAGACGTGTCGCTAGAAGCTGGCGAATCGCCTCTTGCTGACCGCCGATCGCTCACCGCTGACCGCTATTTCAGAACGGAATGTCGTCGTCGAAGTCGTCCTCGGGCAGGGTCGGCGCATTGTTCTGCCGGCGCGGCTCGAAACCCGTGGGCGGAGCGTCGTTCATGCCGCCACCGCCGCCGCCGCGGGAATCCAGCATTTGCATGTCCCGGGCGATGATTTCGGTACGGTAGCGCTTCTGCCCATCCTGCTCCCAGCTGCTGGTGGACAGGCTGCCTTCGATGTAAACCTTCGAACCCTTTCGCAGGTACTCGCCGGCGATCTCCGCGAGCCGTCCGAAGCACACCACGTTGTGCCATTCGGTGCGTTCCTGCTGCTCGCCACTCTGGCGGTCGCGCCAGCTGTCCGTGGTGGCCAGGCGCAGCCGGGTCACGGCGCTGCCGCCCTGGGAATAACGGGTTTCCGGGTCTGCGCCCAGATTGCCGATGAGAATGACCTTGTTGATCCCCCGAGCCATGTCGTGTCTACCGTTGCTTTCGAGCGTTGCGCGCAGTCTATCCCATTTGCCCGCCGCGTACCTATGCACGCGGGTGAGCGTTCGGCGCTGAAGGCTGGCAGCCGATGGCTCGCTTGCTCGTAGTTGGGGATGCGTTTATGTTGCCGGGTTCGCTATGCGGTGAGCTCGCCTTGGACAATATCAGCGTGCGCGGCGCGCGCACCCACAACCTGCAGAACGTCAACCTGGAGATTCCGCGGGACCGGCTGGTGGTAATCACCGGCCTCTCGGGCTCGGGCAAATCCTCGTTGGCCTTCGACACCCTCTACGCTGAAGGCCAACGGCGCTACGTGGAATCGCTGTCGGCGTACGCCAGGCAGTTTCTCTCGATGATGGAGAAGCCGGACGTGGACCACATCGAGGGTCTGTCCCCGGCCATCTCCATCGAGCAGAAGTCCACGTCGCACAATCCCCGCTCCACCGTGGGCACCATCACCGAGATCTACGACTACCTGCGGCTGCTGTTCGCCCGGGTCGGCGAGCCCCGCTGCCCCACCCACGGCGAGCCGCTGGACGCCCAGACGGTGAGCCAGATGGTGGATCAGGTGCTGGCGCTGCCCGAAGGCAAACGGATCATGGTGCTGGCGCCGGTAGTCAGCGAGCGGAAGGGCGAGCACCTGCACGTATTCAAGGAGCTCCTGTCCAACGGCTTCATACGCGCCCGGATCGACGGGCTGGTGGTGGATCTGGACAACCCGCCGACCCTCGACAAGAACAAGAAGCACACCATCGAGGCGGTGGTGGACCGCCTCCGGGTACGGCCGGACATGCAGCAGCGGCTGGCGGAGAGCTTCGAGACCGCCCTCACCCTCGCGGACGGCATCGCGCGGGTGAGCGACCTGGACGACCCGGACGACGAGGAGCTGGTGTTCTCCGCCCGCTTCGCCTGCCCGATCTGCGGCTACAGCATCAGCGAGCTGGAACCCCGGATGTTCTCGTTCAACAATCCGGCCGGCGCCTGCAGCGACTGCGACGGCCTGGGCGTGAAGCAGTTCTTCGACCCCGCGCTGGTGGTGGCTGACGACGAGCTCACCCTGGCGGAAGGCGCCATCCGCGGCTGGGACCGGCGCAACGTCTACTACTTCCACATGCTGACCTCCCTGTCGGAGCACTACGGCTTCGACGTGGAGACTCCCTTCCGCAAGCTGAGGAAGAAGCACCGGGACGCCATCCTGTTCGGTAGCGGCAACGAGCGGATCGACTTCAGCTACGTGAACGATCGCGGCGACGTGATCCGCCGCAGCCACCGGTTCGAGGGCGTGATTCCCAACATGGAGCGGCGCTACCACGAAACCGACTCCACCATGGTGCGGGAGAACCTGCAGCGCTACCTGCGGGTCCGCGCCTGCCCGACCTGCGGCGGCACCCGGCTCAAGGAAGAGTCGCGGCACGTGTTCATCGGTGAGGTGAACCTGCCGCAGGTGACCGCGGACTCGGTAGAGGCGGCACTGGACTACTTCACCACGCTCCGCCTGCCCGGGCGGCGCGGCGAGATCGCCGACAAGATCATGAAGGAGATCCGCGCCCGGTTGCAGTTTCTCGTGGACGTGGGGCTGAACTACCTGACCCTGGATCGCAGCGCCGAGACCCTTTCCGGGGGCGAGGCGCAGCGCATCCGCCTGGCCAGCCAGATCGGCGCCGGCCTGGTCGGCGTGATGTACATCCTGGACGAACCCTCCATCGGGTTGCACCAGCGCGACAACGAGCGTCTGCTCAGGACCCTGACCCACCTGCGGGATCTGGGGAACACGGTGCTGGTGGTGGAACACGACGAGGAGGCCATCCGCGCCGCCGACTTCATCATCGACATGGGCCCGGGGGCCGGTGTGCACGGCGGCCGCGTCGTAGCCAGCGGCTGCCTGAAGGACATTCTGACCTCCGAGCAGTCCATAACCGGCGCCTATCTCTCGGGCCGGGAGCGCATCGCCGTGCCGACGCAGCGCACGCCCCGCAACTCGGATGCGGTGATCCGCCTGATCGGCGCCCGAGGCAACAACCTCGACGACGTGACCGTGGAGATCCCCTGCGGGCTGTTCACCTGCGTGACCGGGGTATCCGGGTCGGGGAAGTCCACCCTCATCAACCACACCCTCTATCCCGTGACCGCCACCGTGCTGAACAAGGCCACGAGCCTGACGGCGGCGCCCCATGACGACATCCAGGGGCTCGAGCATCTCGACAAGGTGGTGGACATCGATCAGAGCCCCATCGGCCGCACGCCGCGCTCCAATCCCGCCACCTACACAGGGCTGTTCACCCCCATCCGCGAGCTGTTCGCCCAGACCCAGGAGGCCCGGGCCCGGGGCTACAAGCCGGGACGGTTCAGCTTCAACGTCAAGGGCGGGCGCTGCGAAGCGTGCCAGGGCGATGGGGTGATCAAGGTGGAGATGCACTTCCTGCCGGACATCTACGTCCCTTGCGACGTCTGCAAGGGCAAGCGCTACAACCGGGAAACCCTGGACGTTCGCTACAAGGGCAAGAACATCACCGAGGTGCTGGAGATGACCGTGGAGGAGGCCCGGGAGTTCTTCGACGCCGTGCCCGTTCTGGCCCGCAAGCTGCAGACCCTGATGGACGTGGGACTCTCGTACATTCGCCTGGGTCAGAGCGCCACCACCCTGTCCGGCGGAGAGGCCCAGCGGGTGAAGTTGTCACGGGAGCTGTCGAAGCGGGATACCGGGCGAACCCTGTATATCCTCGACGAGCCCACCACGGGCCTGCACTTTCACGACATCGCCCAGCTGCTCGCGGTGCTGCACCGGCTGCGGGACCAGGGCAACACCATCGTCGTCATCGAGCACAATCTGGACGTGATCAAGACCGCGGACTGGATCATCGACCTCGGTCCGGAGGGCGGCTCCGGTGGCGGCCGGATCATCGCCGAGGGCACCCCCGAGCAGGTGGCGAAGAAGCGCGGCTCCCACACCGGGCGGTTCCTGAAGACCGTGCTGTGACCCCGATGGGGCGGCCCGAAGGGTTTCTTCGGGCCCCTGCGGGAGGCTAGCCGGAGGCTCGCCGAAGGCTAGGCCTGCTCCTCCTCCATCTCGTCCTCTTCGAGGTCCAGATCCTCCGCCATCTCCCGGCCCACCAGCTCGATATACGCCATGGGCGCGGCGTCACCGGCCCGGAAGCCGCACTTCAGGATTCGCGTGTAGCCGCCGGGGCGCTCCTGATAGCGGGCGCCCAGCTCCGAGAACAGCTTGCCCACCGCCTCCTTGCTGCGGGTGCGGGAGAAGGCCAGACGCCGGTTGGCCACGGAGTCGTCCTTGGCCAGCGTGATGAGCGGCTCGACCACCCGACGCAGCTCCTTGGCTTTCGGCAACGTCGTCTTGATCACTTCGTGCTCGATCAGCGACACCGCCATGTTGCGGAACATGGCCTGGCGATGGGCGCTGTTCCGATTCAATTGTCGACCACTCTTACGATGGCGCATGGCTCTTTCCTAAAAACTCCGGCTTCCTAAAGGGCGGCTCGTGACGTCAGGCGACCTTGTCGTCTCCGCGCAGGCTCGGCGGCGGCCAGTTCTCCAGCCGCATGCCCAGGGACAGGCCCCGGGACGCCAGCACGTCCTTGATCTCGGTGAGCGACTTCTTGCCCAGGTTGGGCGTCTTCAGCAGCTCCACCTCGGTGCGCTGGATCAGATCGCCGATGTAGTAGATGTTCTCGGCCTTCAGACAGTTGGCGGAGCGCACGGTGAGCTCCAGATCGTCCACCGGACGGATCAGGATGGGGTCGATCTCGTCCTCCTGCTCCTCGGCGGCAGGCTCACCTTCGCTTTCCAGATCGACGAACACCGCGAGCTGCTGCTGCAGGATGGTCGCGGCCCGGCGAATGGCCTCCTCCGGATCGATGGTGCCGTTGGTCTCGATGTCGAGCACCAGCTTGTCCAGGTCGGTGCGCTGCTCCACCCGGGCGTTCTCCACCGTGTAGGCCACGCGCCGCATGGGGCTGTAGGTGGCATCCAGGCGCAGCACGCCGATGGGCCGGCTGTCCTCCTCCTCTTCCAGAGCGTCCACGGGGACGTAACCGCGCCCGCGAGTCACCTTGGCCTCGAGGCGAATCGAGCCCTTCTCGTTCAGGGTGCAGATCAGGTGATCCGGGTTGGCGATCTCCACGTCCTGGGTCAGCTGGAAATCCCCGGCCGTCACCGGCCCGGAGCCTTCCTTGGCGATAGTGATCACCGCCTCGTCCTGGTTGTGCAGGGTCACCGCCACGCCCTTGAGGTTCAGCAGGATGTCGATGACGTCCTCCTGGACCCCTTCGATGGTGCCGTACTCGTGCAACACGCCGTCGATCTGCACCTCGGTGACGGCGCAGCCCGGCATGGAGGAGAGCAGGATGCGCCGCAGCGTGTTCCCCAGGGTATGGCCGAACCCGCGCTCCAGCGGCTCCAACGCCACCCGGGCGCGCGTGGGGCTCACCTCCTGGACGTCGATGTGGCGCGGGGTCAGGAAATCGGTTACCGATTGTGCCATTAAGTTCTCCTTGAGCTCTCGATTACTTGGAGTACAGCTCGACGATGAGGTTCTCGTTGATTTCCGGCGGCAACTCGCTCCTGTCCGGCACGCGCTTGAACACGCCTTCCATCTTGCTGGCGTCCACCTCGACCCAGTCCACGGGGGCTCGCTGACCGGCGAGCTGCAGCGCAGACTGAATGCGCAGCTGGGCCCGCGCCTTCTCCGTTACGCTGACCACGTCCTCGGGCCTCACCTGGTAGGAAGGAATGTTTACCTTCTGCCCGTTCACCAGAATGCTCTTGTGCGACACGAGCTGGCGCGATTCGGCGCGGGTCGCGCCGAAGCCCATCCGGTAGACCACGTTGTCCAGCCGGGCCTCGAGCAGGCGCAGCAGATTCTCGCCGGTGGCGCCTTTCTGACGCTCCGCCTTCTTGTAGTAGTTGCGGAACTGCTTCTCGAGCACTCCGTAGAAGCGCCGCACTTTCTGCTTCTCGCGCAGCTGCACCGCGTAGTCGGACAGCCGGCCCCGGCGGGCGCCGTGCTGTCCCGGCGGCGAGTCGATGCGGCATTTGGAATCGATGGGCCGCACGCCGCTCTTGAGAAAGAGGTCGGTGCCTTCCCGTCGGGACAGCTTCAGTTTCGGGCCGGTGTAACGTGCCATAAGCTACTTCTCCAATCTGCCGTCAGACGCGCCGACGCTTCGGCGGCCGGCAGCCGTTGTGAGGGATGGGCGTCACGTCCGCAATGCTGTTGATGCGCAAGCCCGCGTTGTTGAGCGCGCGCACGGCCGACTCGCGGCCCGGGCCCGGCCCCTTCACCAGAACGTCCACGTTCTTCATCCCGTAGTCGATTGCCGCGGTGGCCGCTCGTTCCGACGCCACCTGGGCGGCGAACGGGGTGCTCTTGCGCGAGCCCCGGAAGCCGGAGCCGCCGGACGTCGCCCAGCACAAGGCGTTACCCTGGCGATCGGTGATGGTGATGATCGTGTTGTTGAACGAAGCGTGGATGTGGGCGATGCCCTCGGTGACCACGCGCTTGCTCTTCTTGCTGCGCTCTGCTGCCATTTAGGTAATACCTGTTCGTTCCTACTTTCTGATCGGGCGACGCGGACCCTTGCGCGTACGGGCGTTGGTGCGGGTACGCTGGCCGCGGACGGGAAGACCCCGGCGGTGGCGCATGCCCCGATAGCAGCCCAGGTCCATGAGCCGCTTGATGTTCATGGAGTTCTCCCGCCGCAGGTCGCCTTCCACAGTGAGCTTGCTGACTTCACTGCGCAGAGCATCCAGCCTGTCGTCGGAAAGATCCTGAATCTTCATGCTCGGGTCCACCCCCACGGCCTCGCACAGCTTCATCGCCGTCGTGCGGCCGATGCCGAAGATGTAGGTCAGGGCGATCCCCGCGTGCTTGTTGTCGGGTACGTTGATACCGGCGATACGTGCCATGCTTGCTCCGTGTTTCCCTAGCCTTGACGCTGCTTGTGCCGGGGCTCGGCGCTGCAGATCACTCGTACCACGCCGCGGCGCTTGATCACCTTGCAGCGGCGGCAGATCTTTTTGACTGATGCTCTGACTTTCACTGACTTATCCTCTCATCCGGCGGCAGTTCAACGGCGAATGGTGCTGCGGCCGTAGCTCTTCAGGTTGGATTTTTCCATCAATTTGGCGTACTGACTCGACATCAGATGGGCCTGCACCTGGGACATGAAGTCCATCGCCACCACCACGACGATCAGGAGCGCCGTGCCCCCGAGCTGGAAGGTGACGTTGAACGCCACGATCATGAACTCGGGCAGCAGGCACACCAGGGTGATGTAGATGGCACCGAACACGGTGAGCCGCGTGATCACGTCGTCGATGTAACGCGCCGTCTGCTGGCCCGGACGGATGCCGGGCACGTAGGCCCCCTGCCGCTTCAGATTGTCCGCCACCTCCTTCGGATCGAACATGATGGCGGTGTAGAAGAAGCAGAAGAACACGATCCCCGCCCCGAACAGCAGAATGTACAGCGGCTGCCCCGGCGACAGCACCAGGGAGACCTCCTGCAGCCAGCTCATGCCCGGCGAGTTGCCGAACCACTGGGCCATGGAGGCCGGGGCGAGCAGCAGGCTCGAGGCGAAAATGGCGGGAATGACCCCGGCCATGTTGATCTTGAGCGGCAGGTGGCTCGCCTGGGCCTGGTACATCCGGCGTCCCTGCTGGCGCTTGGCGTAGTTCACCGTGATGCGCCGCTGCCCGCGCTCGACGAACACCACGAAGGCGACGATGCCGATGGCCAGCGCGCCGATGGCCAAGAGCGCGATGATGTTGATGTCGCCCTGGCGCGCAGCCTCGAAGGAACGGCCGATGGCGGCGGGAAAGCCCGAGACGATGCCCGAGAAGATCAATAGCGAGATGCCGTTGCCCACCCCGCGCTCGGTGATCTGCTCCCCCAGCCACATCATGAACAGCGCGCCGGTCACCAGGGTCACCGTGGCCACGAAGTAGAAGGTGAAGCCCGGCGAGAACGCGAGCCCCTGGTTGGCCAGGGTGGCGGTGAGGGAGGTGCCCTGAATCAGCGCGATGAGCAGGGTCCCGTAACGGGTGTACTGGGTGATCTTGCGACGGCCGGACTCCCCCTCCTTGCGCAGCTGCTGCAGCGCCGGGTACATCATGCTCATCAGGTTCATGATGATGCTGGAGGTGATGTACGGCACCACGCCCAGAGCCAGGATGCTCATGCGCTCCAGGGCGCCCCCGGAGAACATGTTGAACAGATCCAGGATACCGCCCTGCTGCTGGTCGAACAGCGCGGCCAGCCGAACGGGATTGATCCCCGGAACCGGGATGTGCGTTCCCACGCGGTACACGAGCAGCGCCAGAAGCACGAACAGCAGCCGGCTGCGGAGCTCGGAGAGCCCCGCCTGCACGCCCGCAAGCTGTCCCGGATTGGATGCCATCAGTCTTCTACCTTGCCCCCGGCTGCCTCGATGGCGGCACGAGCGCCTTTGGTTACCTTCACGCCTCTCACGGTCACCGCCCGGTCGATGCCACCGGACAAGACGATTCGCGCCCGCTTCATGCTGCGCTTCAGCACATTGGCCTGCTTCAGGGTTTCCAGGTCCACCACGTCCCCGCTCACCTTGGCAAGCTCACCGAGCCGCACCTCCGCGGTGCTCATGCCGATCCGTGAACGAAAGCCGAACTTCGGCACCCGCCGCTGCAGCGGCAGCTGACCGCCTTCGAATCCCGCCGGCACGGTGCCGCCGGCCCGGGCCTTCTGGCCCTTGTGGCCCTTGCCCGACGTCTTGCCCAGGCCGGAGCCGATGCCACGGCCGACCCGGCGCTTCGCTTTCTTGCTGCCCGGTGCCGGGCTCAGGTCGTTGAGCTGCATCGTCACTCTCCTTCCACCCGCACCATGTAGCTGACGCGGTTGATCATGCCGCGGACCGCGGGCGTGTCTTCCACCTCGACGGTGTGGTTCACGCGCCGCAGCCCCAGGCCCGTCACGCAGGCCCTGTGTTTGCGGAGCCGCCCTGCGGGGCTCTTGGTCAAGGTGACGCGAATGGTGCCGCTCATGCGCCGATCTCCTCCACAGTCTTGCCGCGCCTGGCGGCCACCATCTCCGGCGAGCGCATGTTGGCCAGGCCCTTGAAGGTGGCCTGAATGACGTTCACCGGGTTCGTGGAGCCGTAGCACTTCGCCAGCACGTTGTGCACGCCGGCCGCTTCCAGCAGGGCGCGCATGGTGCCCCCCGCAATCACGCCGGTACCTTCCGAGGCCGGCTGCATGTACACCTTCGAGGCGCCGTGCCGGGCGGTCACGGGGTACCAGAGGGTGGAGCCGTTGAGCTCCACGTCCACCATGTTTCGGCGCGCGGCCTCCATGGCCTTCTGGATCGCCAGCGGCACCTCGCGGGCCTTGCCGCGGCCGATGCCGACCCGGCCGTTGCCGTCGCCCACGACGGTGAGGGCAGTGAAGCCGAACACCCGGCCACCCTGCACCACCTTGGCGACCCGGTTGACCTGGACCAGCTTCTCGACCAGCCCTTCCTCGCGCACTTCGTCGGTATACGCCATCGTCAGAACTCCAATCCGCCCTCACGGGCGGCTTCCGCCAGCGCCTTCACGCGGCCGTGATACTTGAACCCGGAGCGATCGAACGCCACGGTGGTAATGCCCGCGGACTTCGCCCGCTCGGCGATGCGCTGGCCGACCTTGGCGGCGGCTTCCACATTGCCGGTGGCCCCTTCGCGCAGGTCCTTCTCCAAGGTGGAGGCGGTGGCCAGCACCTTGTCGCCGGCGGGGGCGATGACCTGGGCATAAATGTGCCGAGGCGTACGATGGACGCTCAGCCGCACCGCGCCCAGCTCGCGCATCTTCATGCGACCGCGCCGCGCGCGCCTCAGTCTGGATGCCTTCTTGTCGTTCATCTGCAAATTCGCTCTTGAGTCTTGCCACGGGCGGCGGCCACGGAGCTGCCGCCACCGAAAACCATCCGTTACTTCTTCTTGGCTTCCTTGCGCCGGACACGCTCGTCGGCATAGCGCACGCCCTTGCCCTTGTACGGCTCCGGCGGGCGAAACGCACGGATCTCGGAAGCCACCTGGCCAACCAGTTGCTTGTCCGCGCCGCTCACCACCACCTCGGTGGGGGCCGGCGTCTGCACTTCGATGCCCTCGGGCACCTGATACTCGACCGGATGGGAGAAGCCGAGCTGCAGGTTGAGCTTCCTGCCCTGGGCCTGCGCACGGTAGCCGACGCCCTGGATCACCAGGCGGCGCTCCCAGCCCTTGGACACGCCGGTCACGATGTTGCTGAGCACCGCGCGCGTGGTGCCGGAAAGTGCCCGCGCCTGTTGCTCGTCGCTGCGGGCGGCGACGCGCAGCGTGCCGTCTTCCTGCACCACTTCGACGTCGTCGTGCACGTGGAATTCCATGGAGCCCTTGCCGCCTTTGACGTTGACGAGCTGGCCCTGGAGCTTCACCTCCACACCGGACGGCACGGCAATCGGATTGTTCGCTACTCGAGACATGCGCCTACCTCTTTAGAACACGGTGCAGAGGACTTCGCCGCCGACACCCTGCGCCCGGGCGTCGCGATCGGTCATCACACCCTTGTTGGTGCTCACGATGGACACCCCGTAACCGCCCCGCACCTTGGGCAGCTCACCGGTGCCCTTGTACGCGCGCAGGCCGGGCCGGCTGCTGCGCTTGATCTCCTCGATCACCGGACGGCCGCGGTGGTAGCGCAGCGTCACGGTCAAGGTCGGCTTGGCGGCCTCGTCCACGTGAAAGCCGTCGACGTAGCCTTCCTGCTCGAGCACCCGGCAGATGGCCACTTTGATCTTGGAGCTCGGCATGCTCACCGTCGGGTGATGCGCCTGCTGGGCATTGCGGATGCGAGTCAGCATGTCGGCAATGGGATCCTGCATCGTCATGGGTTTCTCCTCGCTCCCGCTACCAGCTCGACTTCACCAGGCCGGGCACGTCGCCCCGCATGGCGGCTTCGCGGAGCTTGTTCCGCCCCAGGCCGAACTTGCGGTAGAAACCACGAGGTCGACCGGTGATGCCGCAACGGCGCTGCTTCCGGACCGGGCTGGCATTGCGCGGCAGCTTCTGCAGCTCGATCTGCGCGTCCCAGCGCTCCTCATCCGGAAGGCTGCGATCGCTGATGATGGCCTTCAACTCGGCGCGCTTCTTCGCGTACTTGGCGACGGTGCGGGCACGCTTCCGCTCGCGCTCTACCATGGAAACCTTTGCCATATCTCTTGCCTATCCGATTCAGGTACGGAACGGGAAATCGAACGCGCGCAGCAGACTCAGCGCCTCCTCGTTCGTCTCCGCCGTGGTGGTCACCGTGACGTTCAAGCCCCGGATCTTGTCGATCTTGTCGTAGTCGATCTCCGGGAACACGATCTGCTCGGTGATGCCCATGGAGAAATTGCCACGGCCGTCGAAGGCCCGGGGATTCAGCCCTCGGAAATCGCGGATCCGCGGAATGGCGATGCCGATCAGGCGCTCGATGAACTCGTACATGCGCGGGCCCCGCAGGGTCACCTTGCAGCCGATGGGCCAGCCCTCGCGGATCTTGAACCCGGCTTCCGACTTCCGGGCATTCGTGACGATGGGCTTCTGGCCGGAGATCAGGGTCATGTCGGCCACCGCTGCCTCCATGATCTTGCGGTCGCCCACGGCCTCGCCCACGCCCATGTTCAGCGTGACCTTGGTGAGCCGCGGCACCTGCATGACGTTGGCGTAGCCGCCTTCCTCCATGAGCCTTGGCCGGATCTCGTCGACGTATTTCTGGTACAGATTCGACATGTTGAGAAAAACTCTTAGTCTTCGATAACTTTGTTCGTGGACTTGAAGTACCGGACCTTCTTGTCGTCCTCGATCCGGAAGCCCACGCGATCGGCTTTGTCCGCCTCGTCGTTCCAGATCGCCACGTTGGACGCCTGAATGGGGGCCTCGCGCTCCACGATGCCGCCCGGCTGCCCCATGGTGGGATTCGGACGCTGATGCTTCTTGACGATGTTCACGCCCGCGACCAGCAGCCGGCCGTCCTTCAGCACGCGCAGCACGCTGCCGCGCTTGCCCTTGTCGCGCCCGGTGATCACCACCACTTCGTCGTCTTTCTTGATCTTCAGCATGTCGATTCCTACAGCACCTCGGGCGCCAGAGAGATGATCCGCATGAACTTCTCGGTGCGCAGCTCCCGGGTCACCGGCCCGAAAATGCGGGTGCCCACGGGCTGATTCTGCTGGTTGAGCAGCACGGCGGCGTTCTGGTCGAAGCGGATCACCGAGCCGTCCGGGCGGCGGACCCCCTTGCGGGTCCGGACCACCACCGCGTTCATCACCTGACCCTTGCGGACGCGGCCCCGGGGAATCGCCTCCTTCACGGTCACTTTGATGATGTCGCCGATGCCGGCGTAGCGACGCCGCGACCCACCGAGCACCTTGATGCACTGCACCCGCCGAGCCCCGCTGTTGTCGGCGATCTCCAACATGGTTTCCGTCTGAATCATCGGCCTAATCCTCTGACACCCGGGCGGCGCGGCGCGTCAAACCCCGCGCGCGCGCTCGTCGATGCTCTTCAGCATCCAGGTTTTGGTTTTCGACAGGGGACGGCACTCCATCACTGTGACGGTGTCGCCCACCTTGCATTCGTTGTTCTCGTCGTGCGCATGCAGCTTCGAGGAACGGCGGATGATCTTGCCGTACACCGGGTGCTGCACACGGCGCTCCACCAGCACCGTGATGGTCTTGTCCATGCGGTCGCTGACCACCGTGCCCGTGACCGTGCGCGCGCCGCCGGATGCCTGCTGCGCCGCCTGATCGAGTTCCGCGCCCGGCTGCTCGGACGCTCCGGCTGCTGATTCAGCCATGTCGTTTCTCCTCCAGGATCGTCTTGATCCGCGCGATGTCCCGGCGGGTATCGCCCAGCAGATGCGTCTGCCCGAGCTGACCGCTGGCCCTCTGCATGCGCAGGTTGAACTGTTCCTTGCGCAGCCTCAGCAGCTCTGCTTCGAGCTCCCGCGGCGACTTGCTTCGCAGCTCCGATGCTTTCATGCCTTCACTTCCCTCTGGACGCCTACATCAGCGTCCGTTTGACGAACGCGGTCTTGAAGGGCATCTTCGCGGCGGCCAGCGAGAACGCCTCCCGGGCCACGTCTTCCGGCACGCCTTCCATCTCGTAGAGCACCCGGCCCGGCTGAATCTGGGAGACCCAGTACTCCACGCCGCCCTTGCCCTTGCCCTGGCGCACTTCCAGCGGCTTCTTGGTGATGGGCTTGTCCGGAAACACACGGATCCAGATCTTGCCGCCGCGTTTGACGTGGCGGGTGATGGCACGCCGGCCCGCCTCGATCTGCCGCGCCGTGAGCCGGCCGCGGCCGGTAGCCTTCAGGCCGAACTCGCCGAAGCTCACCCGGCTGCCGCGGACCGCCAGACCGCGATTACGGCCCTTCATCTGCTTCCTGAATTTCGTTCTCTTAGGCTGTAACACGTTGCCCTACCTAATGCCCATGCTCTCGCGCTTTCCGCGGGAGCCGCTGTCGTTGTTCGAGAGCCGCGTCCGCTTCCGCCGGCGTCAGGCCGACTGCTTCTCGCTCTCGCGTTCCTGCCCGATGATCTCGCCCTTGAAGATCCACACCTTGATGCCGATGATCCCGTAGGTGGTCTTGGCTTCCCAGGTGGCGTAGTCGATGTCCGCCCGCAGGGTGTGCAACGGCACCCGCCCCTCGTGGTAGACCTCGGAACGCGCGATCTCGGCGCCGCCGAGCCGGCCCGCCACCCGCACCTTGATGCCTCCGGCCCCGAGCCGCATGGCGTTCTGGATCACCCGCCGCATCGCCCGGCGGAACTGCACCCGGCGCTCGAGCTGCTGGGCCACGTTCTGGGCCACCAGGAGGGCGTCCAGTTCGGGCTTGCGGATCTCCTCGATGTTGACGTGCACCGGCACGCCCATCATCCGAGCCAGCTCCTGGCGCAGCCGCTCCACGTCCTCGCCCTTCTTGCCGATGACGATGCCGGGGCGGGCGGTATGGATCGTGATGCGCGCAGTCTGCGCCGGCCGCTCGATCTCGATGCGCCCCACCGAGGCCTGTGCCAGGCGCTTGCGCAGATAATCGCGCACCTGGAGATCGCTCAGCAGATAGTCGGAATAGTGCTTGGAATCCGCGTACCACACGGAGGTGTGGTCCTTGACGATTCCGAGGCGGAAGCCGACGGGGTTGACCTTCTGACCCATACCTAACTTACTCGTCCGTGACCGTCACGGTGATGTGACTGGTGCGTTTGAAGATTCGGTCTGCCCGGCCCTTGGCCCGGGGCTTGATACGCTTCATCGTCAGACCTTCGTTGACGAAGATCTCCGAGATCCTGAGCTCGTCGATGTCGGCGGCTTCGTTGTTCTCGGCGTTGGCGATGGCGGATTCC
>JAWLGU010000038.1:0-23107 GCA_041690675.1 Pseudomonadales bacterium
GACGCCCTGCTCAAGGAGTCGGGCCGCCTGCGTCGCGCCCTCGAGCAGGCGGAGCAGGCGTGGCTCGAGGCCGCCGAGCGCCTGGAGAAGCTGGCGGCGGAGGACTGAGTGCTCAGCGGCCCCCGGCCGTCTGCACGGGCTCGCGGCCCTGGCCGAGGCGCACCGTCTGCCGGGCGTTCAGGGCCTGCCCGTCCAGCTCTAGCTCGAGCACCTCACCTGCCCGCTTGACCCGGACGGTGGCGGTGTCGGGGAGCTCGCCGAGCCGGGCGTACGCCTCGTCGACGCTCGCCGGCACCGTGCCGTTCACCTCGAGCAGAACGTCTCCCGGCTCAAGCCCCGGCGCGCGCTCCGGCGCCTCCAGCACCAGAATGCCTCCGTCCACCTCGAAATACGTGCCGAGCTCCGGGCCCATGGGCTCCAGCCGCACCCCCTCAGGCACCCGCACCAGCCGATCATGGAGCTCCGCCGGATCGAGATCGTCCAGCACGTCCAGCGCCTCGAGCCGGGTGAGCGCCTCCAGGTTCGAAAGCTCGGCGAGGCTTTCCAGGTTCTCGAGCCAGGGCTGCTTCTCCTCGATCACCTTGCTCATGTAATGGCCGCGCGGCTGGGTCACCACATCGGCCTCCATCCGTTGCCCCTCACGCACGAAGGTCAACGTCACGGCGTCACCCGCCGAAGCGCGGTGCAGCACCTCCTCGAACGCTTTCACCCGCTCCTTGGCCGTGCCGCTGGTCACCTCCACGCCGTTCAAGGCGACGATCTGATCGCCCGAGCGCAGGCCGGCCTGCTCGGCGCCGCCGCCCGGGGTCACCCCCGCCACGAAGACCCCCTCCTCTGCGCCCTCGTCGTCGAGCAGGACCCCCAGCATCGGGGTGCGGGCCCTGGCACCGGTGGTCTCCTGCTT
This sequence comes from Pseudomonadales bacterium, assembly GCA_041690675.1. GTDB lineage: Bacteria > Pseudomonadota > Gammaproteobacteria > Pseudomonadales > Azotimanducaceae > UBA7803. The sequence goes on from JAWLGU010000038.1 coordinate 905, forward strand.
CCACAACTCCTGGTGCACCTCGGCGAGCCGGCGGGCCGCTGCATCGAGCTGGGCCCGCGCCTGCTCGAGGCGAGCTTCGAGGCCCGAGAGTTCCGCCTCGGCCGCCGCGGCGCGCGCCGTGCCGAGCGTCGCCGCGGACGCCAGAACCAGCACCATCAGCCAACGCTGAGTCATGTGACCTCCTTAGTAGATGGCCGGACGCATCACCGCCTGGCCGCGCTGTACCTCGGCAAGCGACTCGAGCAGCGTGACCCGCTCGCGCCACAGCCGTTCGCGCGCTTCGGGATCCTCGGAACCAGAGGCGTAGATCTCGCCGAGCCGGGCGTCCACGTCGGCGATGCCGTAGAGCAGCGCTTCCTCGCTGGCGCTGCGCCCGCCGGCGCGGGTGAACAGCTCCGACTCGAGATTTCGGGATCGCAGCATGAGCCGTCCCACCGGATCCACCGCCCGGGCCACAGGCTGCGGCGCGGCGGCGGAGCGATCCGGCTCGCTGCCGGGATTCCACAACATCACCGACAGGGCCGCGGCCAGGAACACGGTGGCCGCAGTGGCGAGCGGAAACCGCTGCAGCCAGCCGGGCTGCGCCCGGGCGCGCCGCTCGATGGCCTCCCACACCGCCGGGTCCGGCGTCACCGGCGGCAGGGACTTGAGCTGCCGCTTGATCCGCGCGAGCTTCACCAGCTCGTCGCGGCTCCGCTCGTCCGCGTAGATGGCGGCGGTCAGCTCGGCGTCGTCGAGCTCGCCGTCACGAAGAGCAAGCAGGTCTGAGAGCGTCGGTTTCGGATCCATCAGCCGTACCTTCGATGATCTTTGTCAGCCTGGCGTAGCCGCGCGCCAGCTGGGACTTGGAGTAGCTGGCGCTCTGTCCGGTGAGCTCGCCAATCTCCCGATGGGTGTACCCCTCCACGTCGTGGAGCCAGATGACCAGGCGCGTCTCGGGGGCCAGCGCCGCCAACGCCCGTTCCAGGTCGCGCTGGCCCTCCACGCGCTCGTCGCCGCTCGTGGGATCCACCGGCTCCAGCACGTCCGTCCCGTCCACCGCGGAACGACGCTTGTGCCACGGCGAGCGCAGCCTCATGTAGCAATGGTTCACTGCCACCCGCCGCACCCATCCCACCACCGCATCCGGATCGCGCAGGGTGGCGGCCTTGTCGATGAGCTCCACGAAGGTGTCCTGCACCACTTCCTGGGCCAGCCCCTCGTCCTGCAGGATCCGCACGGCCATCCCCATCACGGCGGGCGACAGGATCCGGTACGCGAGCCCCTGCGCACGGCGATCGCCACGGACCAGCCCCCGTGCGATTCCGCAGTCCAACTGGATGTCGGCAAAGCTGGCCATCGTTCTCCCAAGGATGCACCAGCGCCGGAAAGGGTCGCAGCGGAGCCGGGCGGTCCCGGCGGCACCTCGGTGCCCCGGGACATCGCGTGCGGCGCCGGCTTCAGCCCGCGCTGGCGGGCTTATCGTAGATGGAGGGCTTGCTCTTGTCCTCTTCGGTGATGCGCCGGCCCAGGGACATGAAGGTGGGGATCTCCTCGTCCCGCGGGGTCTTCATCTTCACCTTGCGCTCCAGCGCCGCCTCGATGTAGGGCGCCAGCTCCTGCATCTTCCGCTGCTCGCGCTCGGCCTCCCGCTCCTTGAACTCGGGCATCACCTCCGCGGCGAACAGCTCCAGCGACTCGCAGATGTGCTCGTGGCGGTTCATACCGGCCTGCTGGATGAAGGTCACCTGATCGACGCCGCAGGCTTCGAACTTCTTCAGGTGGGCGCGCAGATCCTCGGGGGTGCCGATGCCGCCCCGGGCAGCGGTGAGGGCCTGGGTGAAGTCGGTCACCTCCGCCTCGAGCTGCGGCTTGCGCACCGCCTGGAACTCCTCCCACAGGTTGGTGCGGCCGGGCTTGTGCTCGCCGAAGCCGTACAGGCTGCCGAGGGCGTAGCCGAAGAACTCGAAGCCCTCCAGGCCCCGCTTCACCGCCGTCTCCCGATCCCGGTGGCACGAGAAGCTCGATACCATGCAGATGTTGGGGTTCACCGTATGGCCGATGGGGACGCAGGCGTCGCTCTTGATGATGCTGTAGTACTCGTCGACCCACGACTGGGCCTCCGCCGGGTCGACGAAGGCAAAGGTCAGGGCGCCGATTCCCAGCCGCGCGGCCATGCGGATGGTGTCCCGCTGGGAACAGGCCACCCACACCGGCGGGTGGGGCCGCTGCACCGGCTTCGGCACCACGTTGCGGCAGGGCATCTCGAAGTAGCGCCCCTTGTAGCCGGGGTACGGATCCATGGCCAGCATGTTGAGGATCTGTTCCGTGGCCTCGAGATAGATCTTGCGCTTCTCGGCCACCGGAATGCCGAAGCCGCCGAGCTCGAGCTCCGCCGACGACTCGCCGGTGCCGAACTCCACCCGGCCCTGGGACACCAGATCGAGGGTGGCGATCACCTCCGCGGTGCGCGCGGGATGGTTGTACTGCGGAATCACCTGGCGAATGCCCTGACCGAGGCGGATGTTCCTGGTGCGCTGGGAGCACGCCGCAAGAAACACCTCCGGCGCCGACGAGTGGGAGTACTCCTCCAGGAAGTGGTGCTCCACCTCCCAAGCGAAATCGATGCCCAGCCGGTCCGCCAGCTCCACCTGCTCCAGGGCCTCGTTGAACAGTCGCTGCTCCGCGCCGTCGTCCCAGGGCCGCGGCAGCTGATGCTCGTAGAAGATGCCGAATTTCATTCCTTGTGTGCTCCTGTGTCGGGTGAAGGTTGCGCGGACGGCGACGCGTCGGTGGTCGTGGATGCGGCCAGCCCCGCCTCCACGAACGCCACCAGGGCGTCCACCACCCGCTGGAAGTCGAGCTGCCGCCGGCCGGCGTAGATCAGGGCGTGGCGCAGGAAGCCGCACAGTCCCTGACTGATGAGCGCCCCCTCCGGGACGTCGGGCACGCCGAGGGCACGGCTGGTGAAGGTGCTGATGCGGTCGTAGATGCGCCAGGCATCATCGTCGTCCGGGGCGATCATCACCGGATCGAGGAAGGCCGCCTGCAGCACGCCGGGATTGGCTGCCGCATAGCCGAGCATGGCGCCGAGTACCGCCTGCAGGCGCGCGCGTGTACCCGTGACACCGTGCAGACTGGCGGCGTAGCGTTCGAGCAGCTCCGCCTGGACGCTTTCGGCGAAGGCCAGGAAGATGCCCTGCTTGTCGGGAAAGTGCAGATAGAACGTGCCGCTGGCGACGCCGGCCCGGCGGGCGATGTCCTGGGGCCGGGTGGCGTCGTAGCCGCGGCTGACGAACAGCTCCCGGGCCGCCGCCAGCAGGCGCCGGCGGCTGGCCTCCCGGCGGCGCGCCTGGCCGTCCTTGACCGCGTGGATCCCCTCCGAGGGCGCGAACGTCTGCACCCTTTCCTCCCCGCAAATCTGACAATTTGTCAGATAGTGCATCCTTCGCCGGGGAGCGCGCAAGCCTCCGCCGCTCACGAGAGCGGGTCGAACGTTCGTTCTGCTACCCTTCAAGCATGACCCGAACGATCAGCAATCGGGCGACCCTGCTCTCCCAGCTCGGCCAGGTGTTTCGTGAGCGCGGCTACGAAGGCGCCACCTTGAGCCAGCTCGCCGCGGCCACCGGGCTCGGCAAGGCGAGCCTTTACCACCACTTTCCCGGCGGCAAGGCGGAGATGGCGGAAGCCCTGATGCGGGACGCGGTGACGGAGCTGCAGCAACGGGCGTTCGCCAGGCTCGCCGGTCCCGAGCCCCCGGCCGAGCGGCTGCAGGCCTTCATCAACGGCTTCGCCGACTACCTGGAGCGCGCCGGCGGCCAGTGTCTGCTGGGGGTGCTGGCGCTCACCGCAGAGCCCCAGCCGCGGGAGCACCCCCCGCTCACCACCGCGATCACGGAGCAGTTCCGGGACTGGCAGCTCGCGCTGGCCCGGGTGTTCGAGGAAATGGGAGACAAGCCGAAGCGCGCCGCGCGCCGCGCCGCCGAGTTGCTGAACCAGATCTACGGCGCCCAGCTGGTGAGCAAGCTGCTGGACGACACGAAGCATTTGAGGAGGACGTTGAAGAGGCTTGCGAAGCTGTGAGGGTTCGCTGTCCGCTGTCCGCTGGTCAGCGATCGGCTTTCGGCTTTCGGCCTTCGGCAAGAGCCGTTGTCGTTGTCGGCGGCACGCCGAGCTCGGAATAGACCGGGATGTCTTGCGAGCCCCCTCCTGCGGACAGCGGATAGCGGATAGCGGACAGCGACCTTTCACCGCAACACATCGAGCACCTTCCCCACCACCGCCAACGCCCGCTCCGGCACGTGGGCGCGCCGCCAGGCGCCGGCGGCGAGCTTGGCCGCCTCGGCGCGGGTGGGATACACGTGGATGGTGCTCATGAGCTTGCCGAGCCCCAGGCCGTGGGTCATGGCCAGCACGAACTCGGCGATGAGCTCGCCGGCGCCCGGCGCCACCACCGTGGCGCCGAGCAGCCGGTCCTTGCCGGGCTCAGTGACGAGCTTGACCCAGCCGCCGGTGTCGCCCTCCGCCACGGCCCGGTCCAGGTCGCTCAAGGGATACACCGTCACCTCGACCGGGCGGCCCGAGCGGCGGGCTTCGTCCTCCGAAAGGCCCACCCGGGCCACCTCCGGGTCGGTGAAGATGGCCCAGGGCACGATGCCGTAACGCACGGGCCGCTTGTAGATGCGGCCGAACAGCGCGTTGACCGCCGCGTGCCAGGCCTGATGGGACGCCATGTGGGTGAACTGGTGCGGACCCACCACATCGCCGCAGGCGAACACGCTGGGGCAGCCGGTTCTGAGATACCGGTCCACCTCCACGGTGCCGGACGGCCCGGTGGTGATGCCGAGCTCCTCCAGGCCGAGTCCCGCGGTGGTCGGGCGCCGGCCCACCGCCACCAGGATGCGGTCGAAAGGCAGCGCCACGGGCCCGTCGGGCGCCCGGGCATGCAGTGTCCCCGCCCCGGAGGCGCCGGCGGCGCCCGCGGGCTCCACCGAGAGCACCGCGTGCCCGAGGCGCAGGTCCACGCCCTCGCCGCGGAACACCTCCGCCAGATGCGCCGCCACGTCCGCATCCTCCCGCGGCAGCACCTGGGGCTCCAGATCCACCAGGGTGACCTGACTGCCCAGGCGCTGGAACGCCTGGGCCAGCTCGCAGCCGATGGCGCCGGCCCCGAGCACCAGGAGCCGCGGCGGCAGCGCCTCGAGCTGCCAGACGTTGTCGGAAGTCAGGGGCCGCGTATCGGCCAAACCGGGAATCTCCGGAATCAGCGGCTCGGCGCCGGTGGCCAGAACGATGCTGCGGGCGCTGATCACCCGATCGTCCACCGCCACCCGGTGCCCGTCCAGCAGGCGGGCTCTCCCCGACTGACAGTCCACTCCCAGGGACCGGTAACGTTCCATGGAGTCCTTCGGCGCGATGGTGGCCACCGCCTGGCGGACCCGGGCCATCACCCGGGGAAAGTCCACGTCCACGGTAACGGGAGACAGGCCGTAGCGCTCCGCCCGGCGCAGCACGTGGGCGGCCCGGGCGGAGCTGATGAGGGTCTTGCTCGGCACGCAGCCGGTGTTGAGGCAGTCGCCGCCCATGGCTCCCTGCTCCACCAGGGTCACCCGCGCCCTGAGGGTGGCCGCCACATAAGCGGCGATGAGCCCGGCGGAACCGGCGCCCACGACGATCAGGTTGCGGTCGTAGCGGCGCCTCACCTCGGGGGTTCCTCGACCACGTCCCGGCGAGCGCGGCGGATCCAGCCGATGAGCTTGCGGGTCAGCAGGGGGAACAGCCCCAGCAGGCTCAAAGCAACGATCATCCCCGGGCTCAGCACATCGGCCATCCGCTCCACGGCGGCGAGCTGGGTCCCCGCGAAGACGTACACCAAGGTGCCGGGCAGCATGGCCACCTGGCTCACCCAGTAGTAGGTCCACACCGAGATGGAGGTCAGCCCCATCACCAGGTTCACCACGAAGAAGGGGAACAGCGGCACCATGCGGATGCTGAACAGGTAGAAACCGCCCTCCCGCTCGAAGCCGCGGTTCACCGAGGTGAGCTGGCGGGCAAAACGGCGCTGGACGTCCTCCCCCAGCACCCGCCGGGCGATGAGCATGGCCGCGGTGGCGCCCACCGAGCTCGCGAAGGAGACCAGTACCAGCCCCCAGAGCAGGCCGAAGAGCGCCCCGGACGCCAGGGTCAGCACCGCGGCGCCGGGCAGGGACACCGCCGTGACGAGCACGTAGACCAGGAAGAAGCCGGCGGTGGCCATCACCGGGTGCGCGTGCACCAGGGTCACCGCGCGCTCGTGGCTCTGCTTGAGGAACTCGAGATCCAGATAACGGTCCAGGTCGAGCAGGAAGTACGCGGCCACGGCGCCGAGCACCGCGGCCAGCAGCGCCAGCCGAAGCGCGGTCCGTCTGCGGGGGCTGCCCTTCGCCATGCCCTTGGTTACCATTGCCGGCTCCGACACGCAATCACCAACAGGATCTCGCCATGGCCCGCAGTTTCCCGAGCACCCGCCTGCGGCGCAACCGCGCCACGGATTTCGCCCGCCGGCTGGTGCGGGAGAACGTGCTGACCACCGACGACCTGATCTATCCCATGTTCGTCATCGACGGCTCGGGGCGCCGCGAGGCGGTGGCATCCATGCCGGGCATCGAGCGGCACAGCATCGACGAGCTGGTGGCCGAAGCGCGGCGCGCCCACGCCCTGGGCATCCCCGCCGTGGCCCTGTTTCCCAACGTGGGCCAGGAGCTGCGCAGTCACGACGGGGCCGAGGCCTGGAACCCCGACGGCCTCGTACCCCGGGCCGTGCAGGCGCTGAAGGACGCCGTGCCGGAGCTCGGCATCATCACCGACGCTGCGCTGGACCCGTACACCACCCACGGTCACGACGGCATCATCGACGAGGCGGGCTACGTGCTGAACGACCCCACCGTGGCCGCCTTGGTGCAGCAGGCGCTCGTCTGCGCCGACGCAGGCGCCGACGTCATCGCGCCCTCGGACATGATGGACGGCCGGGTCGGCGCCATCCGCCGGGCCCTCGACGAGGCCGGCCACGTCAACACTCAGATCATGGCCTACTCGGCCAAGTACGCCTCCGCCTACTACGGTCCGTTCCGCGACGCCGTGGGCTCCAGCGCCACCCTGGGCAAGGGCAGCAAGGCCACCTACCAGATGGATCCCGGCAACGGCGACGAAGCCCTCCACGAGATCGCCCTGGATCTGGACGAAGGGGCCGACATGGTGATGGTCAAGCCGGGCATGCCTTACCTGGACATCGTCCGCCGGGTGAAGGAACGCTTCGCCGTGCCCACCTTCGCCTACCAGGTGAGCGGCGAGTACGCCATGCACATGGCCGCCATCGAGCGAGGCTGGCTCGATGAGAAGGTCATTCTCGAGTCGCTCTTGTGCTTCAAGCGCGCCGGGGCGGACGGCGTGCTCAGCTACTTCGCCGTGAAAGCGGCGGAAGCGTTGGGCCGCTAGCCCGGGTCACTCCCAGGACAGCCGGATCCCGGCGTTGGTCAGTTGCTCCCGCTCCACTTCCAGCTCCCGGGCCGACAGCGGGTGGTTCTCCAGCCAGCCCGCCGGCAGGCCGAGGGTCAGCACCTCGTCCGCTGCCTGCACGGTCAGCGCCGGGGCATGGGCGTCGCTGTGGCTGCGATGGAGGATGACCGCGATGCGCAGCAGCGCCAGCAGCCGCTCGAGCTCCGTGCGCGTGGCGCCCTCGTAAGCGCGGAATGCCAGCCCCGGAAAGCCGCGCCGGTGCCCGCGCACCAGCAGGGCGAGCTGATTCTGCTCCGTGCGGGAGAACGCCCGCAGGTCGGAGCTCTGCACCAGGTACGCGCCGTGCCGGTGGTAGTGGCGCGGTGCCACCGCCATGCCGAGCTGGTGCAGCTCCGCCGCCCATCGCAGAAACGGCCGCCAGCGCTGCGGATCCCGCCACCAGCCCGCGGCGCCGTCGAACAGCGCCAGCGCGGTGTCACGCACCCGTGCCGCCTGGGCTTCGTCCACGCCATAGCGGCGCTTGAGCCGCGCCACCGCCTGGTGGCGCAGATCCACCTCCGGGTCCGGCAGGGGCTCGTCGCGATACAGCAGACCGTCCTGAAGCGATGCGTCGACGAACTGCATGGAACTCAGCTGCAGGGTCGCGAACAGGGCAGACACCAGCGCCACGCCGGCCGGGAAGATGTCCACCCGGTCCGGGGCCAGTCCCGGCAGCCCCGCCTCCACCAGCCAGCGGCCGCTGACGATGGCCCGGCAGAGGGCCTCGAGCCCCTCCGCGGTGATGACCTCGGAGCCCCATCCGTTCGCCGCCAGCACCGTCTGGATGGATTCCACGGTCCCCGACGTGCCGATGACCGTGCATCCCGGGTCCATGGGCGTGAGCGTCGCGAGGGTCTCCATGGCCACGGCCCGGGCCGCCTGAAACGCCTGCGCCTGGTCGGTGCCGGCGCCGAAGCAGCGGTCGGTGAGGGAGACACAGCCCACCTTGCAGGATGCCACCCCGGCGGGCCCGCCGGCACCCCGCCCGGGCTCGCCCCAGGCCAGCTCGGTGCTGCCGCCGCCCACGTCCACCACCAGCCGGCACCCGCCGGGGTGCCAGGGCGCATGGTGGGCCACCCCCAGGTACACCAGCCGCGCCTCCTCCTCCCCCGACACCACCTCCAGGGGAGCGCCGACGATCCGCTCCGCTACCGCCGCGAACTCGTCGCGGTTGCGCGCCTCCCGCAGTGCGTGGGTCCCCACCATGCGCAGCTGCTCCGGTGGCACGCAGGCCAGGCGCTGCGCGAACCGCGCGAGGCACGCCTCGCCCCGGCGCATGGCCGCGGGCGCCAGGCAGCCGCCGCTGAAGCCGCCGAGGAGCTGAACCTTCTCCTTCATGCGTTCCACGGTCTCGAAGACGCCGCCACAGCGGTGCGCGATCAGCAGGTGAAAGCTGTTGGAACCGAGATCCAGGGCGGCAAACAGGTCGCTCATGAGACACCCGTACTGAAGGCGCCTTCAGGGTAACCGAGCCGAGCGCCCCCTGCATATTCTCAGGCGCGATGGTTCTTTCGGGGGCCGATTTCTCTCGTGATACACTCCTCGGTCGCAACCCCACCTGGAGATCCCCGATGAGCGAAAAGATCGTGCATACCTCGGACGCAGACTTCGAGAAGGACGTGCTGCAGTCCGATAAGCCCGTGCTCGTGGATTACTGGGCTGAGTGGTGTGGCCCCTGCAAGATGATCGCGCCGATCCTGGACGAGATCGCCGGGGAATACGGCGACCGTATCAAGGTCTGCAAGCTGGATATCGACGCCAATCAGGACACGCCGCCGAAATACGGCATCCGCGGCATACCCACGCTGATGCTGTTCAAGAACGGCGAGGTGGAAGCCACCAAGGTGGGCGCGCTGTCGAAATCCCAGCTCGCGGCGTTCCTCGACAGCAACATCTGAACCGCGAGCTCCGGGAGCGGTCGGCGGATCGCTCCCCGGGAGCCTGCCACACCGCTTGACGGCGGTCGCCAATACACTAAACTTGACTGCGCGTATCCGGGCGGATCATCCCGCCGACCCACCGCCGGTTCTTGGCCCTTCCCTGCGAACAACAATCCGAGAACCTCTGTTCCCAATCTTCAATCAAGCATTGGTCAACCTATAACAACGCTATGAACCTGACAGACCTGAAACGTAAGCCCGTGGGCGATCTCGTCGACATGGCCCGCGAAATGGGGCTCGAGAACCTGGCCCGCTCCCGCAAGCAGGAGGTCATCGCGGCCATCGTGCGCAAGCGCGCCAAGGACGGGGAGGACATCTACGGCGAAGGCACCCTGGAGATTCTCCAGGACGGTTTCGGCTTCCTGCGCTCGCCGGACAGCTCGTACCTGGCCGGCCCGGACGACATCTACGTCTCGCCCAGCCAGATCCGGCGCTTCAACCTGCGCACCGGTGACAGCATCGCCGGGAAGATCCGCCCGCCCAAGGACGGCGAACGCTACTTCGCCCTCCTCAAGGTCGACCAGATCAACTTCGCCGAGCCCAACACCAAGAAGCACAAGATCCTCTTCGAGAACCTCACCCCCCTGTTCCCCAACGAGCGCCTGAAGCTCGAGCGGGGCAACGGCAGCACCGAGGATCTGTCCGCGCGCATCGTCGATCTGATCGCGCCCATCGGCAAGGGGCAACGGGCGCTGGTGGTGTCGCCGCCCAAGGCCGGCAAGACCCTGATGCTGCAGAACATTGCCCAGTCCATCACCGCCAACAACCCCGACGTGGTCATGATCGTGCTGCTCATCGACGAGCGCCCCGAGGAGGTCACCGAGATGCAGCGCTCGGTGCGCGGCGAGGTTGTGGCCAGCACCTTCGACGAGCCGCCGTCGCGGCACGTGCAGGTAGCGGAAATGGTCATCGAGAAGGCGAAGCGCCTGGTGGAAGGCCAGAAGGACGTGGTCATCCTGCTCGACTCCATCACCCGCCTGGCCCGCGCCTACAACACCATCGTGCCGTCGTCGGGCAAGGTGCTCACCGGCGGCGTGGACGCCAACGCCCTCGAGCGGCCCAAGCGCTTCTTCGGCGCCGCGCGCAACATCGAGGAAGGCGGCAGCCTCACCATCATCGCCACGGCCCTGGTGGATACCGGGTCGAAGATGGACGAGGTGATCTACGAGGAGTTCAAGGGCACCGGCAACATGGAGCTGCACCTCGAGCGCAAGATCGCGGAGAAGCGGGTCTACCCCGCCATCAACATCCGCCGCTCCGCCACCCGCCGTGAAGAGCTGCTCATGCCCGAAGACGAGCTGCAGCGGGTGTGGATCCTGCGCAAGCTGCTCCACGACATGGACGATCTGGCCGCCATCGAGTTTCTCATCGACAAGCTGAAGAACACCCGCACCAACGAGGAGTTCTTCGCCTCGATGAAGGGGCGCTGACGGCACCGGCGTGACGGCGGGGAGGGAATCCGCCACGTTCACCGCGCGCATCGTATCCTGCACGGGGGCGCCCGTTCGGCGCATCGAGCTCACGATGCCGGACGAGTTTCACTTCCGCGCCGGGCAGTACCTCGAGGTGCTGCACCCGGACGGGCCCGTGCCCCTCTCCATCGCCAGCGCGCCCTGGCGCCTGCCGGAGCTGCACCTGCACTACCGGCCGATCCCCGGCGCGCCCGAAGCCGCCCGCATGGACGAGCTGCTGGCCCGCAGCGAACGGCGCGGTCGGCTCGAGGTGCGCGGGCCGGGGGGCGACGTCGTTCTGGAGCCCCCGCTGGCGGCGCCGGCGCTGATCGTCGCCGGCGGCACCGGCATGGCGCAGGCCATGAGCTTCGTGGATGCGTTCAGCCACGCCGACCCGGGCGCCCCGGTCACCGTGCTGTGGTGCGTCGACCGTGACGAGGACTTCTACCTGGACGAGGAGCTGGAGGGGCCGGCCCGGCCGTGGTTGCGCCTGGTGAAGATCGCCGATGCGAACCGCTCGGAGGCCAACCGAGGGCTCGATTGGCTGCGCCGTCACGCCGGCGAGCTGGCGGCGGACTCGGTGGTGGTGCTTTCCGGCGGTCCGGCCTTCGTCCACGCGGCCTGCGCCGCCCTGGCTCAGGCCGGCGTCCCCCGCGAACGCATGCGCTCCGACGTCTTCAGCTACGCCCCCCTCCCCTGATGCAACGCCTGGGGCCCCTCGCTGCGCTCGGGCATGGGCAGAGGTGGCAGGGTGTCCAGCGCCTGGACCAGCAGCTCGGCGCCCCGCTCCGCTTCCCCCATGGTCACGCACAGGCGCCCCAGCTCTCCCTGAACCTCGGCGGCGCGGCACAGCCGCAGGCTCGCCTCGAAGTATTCCCGCGCCTTCGCCCACAGATGGTTCATCAGACTGATGCGCCCCAGGGTCAGCAGCAGAACCGGATCGTTGGGGCGCTCCTTGAGCCAGCCTTCCGCCGCCACGAGCTGGCGGTTGGGATCGTCGGCGGTGAAGGTGCCGTACAGGTGCACGAGGTCGTCGCTCCACGTCTGCTCCAGCGCCTCGCGCACCCGCAGCTCCGCCTCCCCGGGGCGCCCCGCAGCGATCAGGGCGCCAACGAACACCGCCACCAGCTCGGCATCGCGCCGGAGCTCTTTCGGCACCGCCTTCCACAGCTCCGCGATGTCGTCACGGGCGTTGCCTAGACGACCGCGCCAGGCGGTCACCTGCAGGGCCCGCAGCTCCGGCTCGGCCATCGCCCGCTGCTTTTTCAGATCGGGCATGAGCTCGAGGATGGCCTGCCAATCCTCGAGCCGCTGGTAGCAGAGCACCAGCATCCGCAGCACCTGGCCATGTCTCGGCGACTGCCGGCGCAGCTCGAGCACCGTAGCCAGACACTGCTCCCAGCGCCCCTGTGCACACTGCAGCTCGGCCTGGGTCAGCCCCACCGCGAAGCGGGCCCCGGGGGTGGACTCGTGGGATTCGTGGGCCGCGCGCAGCAGCGCATCGCGGCCCCGGGTGTCCCCCATTTCGTGGGCGGCCCGGGCGGCGTTCAGGTAGTTGATCAGCGGCGACGGCGCGTTGGCTGCGGAGCTCTCGAGAAGCTTGCGGGCTTCGGCCCAGCGCGCTTCGGCCATGAGCAGCAGACCCTTCACGGTCTGCTCCCGTGCAGTGCGGGTGCGGCGGCGCTGGTGCCAGCCCTTGAGGCTGCCGCCGCCCCGCACCAGGCGCACGGCCAGCAACGACGCCACGCGGATCAGCACGTAGGCCAGCACCAGCACCAGCAGGGCGAACCAGAGGCTGGTTTCCACCGCCATCTGGTCGTAGGCGACCATGACGTAGCCGGGGTCCCGCGCCATCAGCACGCCCACCAGCCCCCCGAGCACCAGGGCCGTCAGCAGGACCAGCAGGGCAGCCTTCACGCCGGGTTCCTCAGCACGTCGCGCAAGGCGTTCAGCGAGCCGGAGATGTCGGGCAGCGGCCGCTCCAGATCCACCCGCAGCAGCTCGTCGATCTCCTCCACCATGCGTTGCACCCGGCGCTGGTCCTGATCCAGATAGGTGCGCACCCACTCCTCGGCGGTGGCGAGGCTCTCCTCGTAGATCAGCTGCTCCCGGCGCACCGCGGCGAGCTGGGCGCGCTCCAGCATGAGGCGGAGGTTGAGCTCCAGGTACACCGCCTCCTCCGGGGCGAGCAACGGTTTCACGGCGCCCTCGAAGCGGCGCACCCGGAGGAACCCGGACAGCCGTTCCTCGAGCACGGACCAGAAGTCATCGGCGGCCGGCGCCGGCGCCTCCTCCACCGCCAGGTAGTCCGGCAGCCGCAGCGGCAGCCGGTCGAGATCCCGCTTCAGCGCCTCGAGACGCAGGAACAGCCCCTGCACGTCGGCGCCCTCCACGTTCTCGAGGGCGGCAATCTCGTCCGCCAGACTGGCCCGCACGTCGTGGAGGGCGAAATCGTCCAGCTGAACCAGGATGGAATCCGCAGCCCGGAGGAGCCGCAGCGCGCCGGACACGTCCCGTTCCATGAGCAGGCGGTGGTTGGCGATCCGCAGCAGGTACTGGACTTCGGCGCGCTGCCATTCGCCGGTGGAGGGCGGCGCCTGACGCGCCACCCGGGCGAGAGATTCCCGCAGGGCCGTCTCGGTGGCGCTCAAAGCCGCCTGCTGGCGCCGGCGGAACGCCTCCAGCTCGTCGCGCTGCTGCCGCTCCAACCGCTCCAGGCGGTCGAGCTGACCGTCCACGGCCCGCACCGCCTGCTCCACCGCCGCCACCCGCTCATCCACCGCGCGCAGCGTGCCCTGATGGATGAGCTCGTAGTACAGCCAGCCGGCACCGCCGGCGGCCCCCAGGGCCAGCAGCAACGCCAGGAATGCCAGCCACCGGCCGCCGCGCGCTCGCGGCGGCGGCGCTCGACGTGAAGACTCACTCACATCGGTCGCACCGGCGGAAGGCGCGCCGGCGGCTTCCCGGGTCGCGTCCCGGCCAGCCGGGTCCCGCCCGGTCAGCGGCTGGTCGTCGGCATCCTTGGTCATGACGCTCCCGTCTGCAGTTGCTCGAGCCCGCGGAGCCAGGCGTCGCTGTCCGCTCCGCGGCAATCATGGAGGTTGGTGAGCCCCAGTTCCACTCCGAGGCGGGCCACTCGCGCCGACGGCACCAGCACTGCCACGTCGCGCCGGCCGCCGGCGTCGAGCCAGACCTGCGCGAGCTGGCGCAAGCCGTCGCCGCTCGCGGCGATCACAGCATCGCAGTCGAGAACCGCCGGGTTCAGGTACGCCACCGGCACCCGCCGGTAGCAGTCGAACCGGACCACCTCGGCACCCCGTCGGCCCAGCTCCGGAGCCAGCAGGCCGCGGCCCCCCTCGCCGGTCACCAGCAGGATGCGCTGGCCCGCGGGCCGCGCGAGCTCGGGCAGTTCCAGCAGCCCTTCCGAGGTCGCGTCATCCGGCGCCACCGCAGCGATCCCCTCGGCCCGCAGCAGCGTCGCGGTGCGCCCGCCCACCGCGAGCACCCGCAACCGCGGCAGCGCTTGCGCAAGACGCGGCAAGCCCAGGCGGACGGCGTGCTCGGAAACGAAGATCACGCTATGGAAAGGTCCCGCCGGCAGCGGAGCATCCACCGGTTCCACCGTCAGCACCGGGGCCACCACGGGCTCGTGCCCGGCGGCGCGCAGGTCCGCGGCCTGACGATCGGCGCCAGGCTGAGACCGGCTCACCCACACCTTCACGGTCAGGGCAGATCCAGGGCGCCGAGGATCTCCATGGCGCCCTGGGCCTTCAGGCTTTCCACGACGCGGGCGCCCACCTCGGCGGGCTCGTCACCTTCCGCCGCGGCCCGCAACACCCGGCGGCCGTCCACGCTGGCCAGCACGGCGCTCAGCCGGATGCGTCCCTCCTGCAGGTAGGCGTACGCCCCCAGCGGCGCGGAGCAGTCGGCGCCGAGCCCGGCGCTCACCGCCCGCTCGGCCCGCACGCAGCGGCTCACCGCCTCGTCGTTCAGCACCGACACCAACGCCCGCACCCGCTCGTCACCGGCCAGGCACTCGATGCCGAGCGCGCCCTGGCCCGCTGCGGGCACCGAGTCGGCGACGCTGAGATGCTCCGTGATCCGGGATTCCAGCTTCAGCCGCGCGAGACCTGCGCTCGCCAGCACCAGCGCGTCGTACTCGCCGGCCTCCAGCTTGGCGAGCCGGGTACCGACGTTGCCGCGAATCGGCGCGACCTCGAGGTCGGGCCGGCGCGCCCGCAGCTGCGCCTGCCGGCGCAGGCTGGCGGAGCCCACCCGGGCGCCCGCGGGCAGCTCCGCCACGGGCGCACCGCTGCGGCTCACCAGGGCGTCGCGGACGTCGTCGCGGAAGGCGATCACCGGCAGATCGAACTCCTCCGGCAGGTGGGCTGGCACGTCCTTCATGGAGTGCACGGCCAGATGGGCGCTACCGGCCAGTAGGGCCTGCTCCAGCTCCTTGATGAACAGCCCCTTGCCGCCCACCTCGGACAGGGGTGACTGGAGCCAGCGGTCGCCCTGAGTGCGCATGCCGAGCAGGCTCACTTCGAGGCCGGGATGAGCCGCCTCCAGGGCGGCTTTGACGAACTCCGCCTGCCACAGCGCCAGCGGGCTCTCCCGGGTCGCAATCACCAGCCGTTCCATTCCACCTCGCTTGCTCACAACCGTTTCACCAGCCTGCGCACGGCAGACAGGTGTCGACGACTCACGTCCAGGGGCTGCTCCACGCCCCTGAGTCGAATGCATGACTGACCGACCCCGAGGCGCTCCAGGCTCTCGATGTGCGCGGCCGCCACCAGGGCGTTGCGGTGAATCCGCACGAACAGTTCGGCGAACTCCCGCTCGAGATCCTTCAACGGCTCGTCGATGATCACCTCGCCGTCGCCGAAGCGCACGGTGACGTACTTCTGATCCGCCTGAAAGTAACGCACGTCCTCCACCGGAATCAGCTCGATGCCACGGTGGGTACGGGCCGAGATGTGGGTACGGCGGCTGGGCTCCAGCCCGTTCAAGGCCGCGAGCTGGGCCTTGTTCACCCGCTGAGCCTGCTCCAGAGCGCGCTGCACGCTGTCCCGCCGCACGGGCTTCAGCAGGTAGCCCACCGCCTGCAGCTCGAACGCCTGCACCGCATGCTCCTCGTAGGCGGTGCAGAAGATCACCGCCGGCGGCTCCGGGAGCTCGCTCAGATGGCGGGCCGTCTCCAGCCCGTCCATCCCCGGCATGCGGATGTCCAGCAGTACCACGTCCGCATCGTGCTCCTGCGCCTGGGCCAGAGCCACCTTCCCGTTGTCGGCCTCGCCGACGACCCGGTAACCGTCCAGGGCCGAAACCATCCGCGCCAGCCGGTCGCGGGCGAGCCGCTCGTCGTCGACTATCAGCACTTTCATGTCGCGATCCAGCGCCCGATCATAGCACGCGGCCCTCAGGCCGGACCCGGACCGCGACCGTTGGCCGCCGCGTCCGCCACCGGGAAACGCAGCAGGGTGGCGTAGCGACCGCCGCGAACCTCGCTGTGGAGCTCGGCGCGGCTGCCGTAGAGCACCGCCAACCGCGTGCGGATGTTTTCCAGCGCCATGCGGTTGCCCTGGCTCTGACCTGCCACATCGGGCACCGGGTTGCTGATCTCCACGTTCGCCCGGCCGTCCTGGAACCAGACCCGGACTCCGATGGTGCCACCCTCCGGCAGCGGCTGAACACCGTGGTAGATGGCGTTCTCCACCAGCGGCTGCAGGGTCAGCAGAGGGATGCGCACCCCGGACGGCACCGGCTCCACCTGCCAGTCCAGGCGCAACCGCTCACCCAGCCGCAGGGCCTCGATGCGCACGTAGCGTTCACACAGCGCCAGCTCGTCCTGCAGCGGCACCTGATTGCCCGCCTCGTTGAGGCTGGCCCGAAACAGCTCCGAGAGATCCTCCACCACCGACTCCGCCGTCGCCGGGTCGGTCTCGATGAGGCTGGCGATGATGTTCATGCTGTTGAACAGGAAGTGCGGCCGGATGCGCGACTGCAGGGCCTGAATGCGGGAGCGGAGCTCCGCCTGCTCCTGCAGCCGCAATTGCTGCTGCACGTAGAAGTAACGCAGCGCAAGGGCTGCGATCACGCTGGCGATGACGAGCTGGCGGATGATGGGCATCCATTCCACCGGCGCGCCGAACACCGTGCCGGCGATCACGCGGTCGGCGGTCAGACCGACGGCGAAGGTCACCAGCAGCGCCAGGGCGAAAGCCGCCAGGGCGCCTGGCACCAGTCTCAGGCGCAAGAGCAGCGGGCGGCACAGGCACAGCGCGGCCGCGCTCAGCAGCGCCACCCATTGGACGAACAGCGAGAGCAGCGCCAGGCGCATCCACGACACCTCGCCGGCGAACAGCAGCACCACTACCAGGAGCTCGCCGAACAGCACAAGCAGAGAGATGGCCGGGGCCGTGCAGAGGTTGGGAACGGCGAAATGGGCACCGGATGCCGCGGGGGCGCCTGTGGGCTCCTGCTGGCTGATATAATTCGCCATCCTTCAATGTCCCAACACAGCCAGTCGTATCGATCATGAGCCAAGACGCCAAGCCCTGGGGCGGCCGCTTCAGCGAAGCCACCGACGCCTTCGTCGAGTCGTTCACCGCATCCGTCGCCTTCGATCAGCGGCTGTATCACCACGATATCGAAGGCTCCATCGCCCACGCCACCATGCTGGCGGCGGTGGGCGTGCTCTCCGACGACGAGCGCGATCGCATCGTATCGGGATTGCGCGAGATTCACAAAGAGATCGACGAAGGCCGGTTCGAGTGGCGCGTGGATCGTGAAGACGTGCACATGAACATCGAGAGCCGGCTCATTGCGCTGATCGGCGAGACCGGGAAGAAGCTTCACACCGGCCGTTCCCGCAACGACCAGGTGGCCACCGACGTCCGCCTGTACCTGCGCGACGCCATCGACGACCTGGTGGCGCTGGAAACCGAGCTGCTGGCAGCGCTGCTGGATCTCGCGGAGCGCCACGCCGACACCGTGATGCCCGGGTTCACCCATCTGCAGCCCGCACAGCCCATCACCTTCGGGCATCACCTGCTGGCGTGGTTCGAGATGCTGCACCGCGACCGCGAGCGGCTGCGGGACTGCCGGCGCCGGGTCAACGTGCTGCCCCTGGGTGCCGCCGCCCTGGCCGGCACCACGTTCCCCATCGACCGCGAAGCGGTGGCCCGGGCCCTGGGTTTCGACGGCGTCGCCGAGAACTCCCTGGACGCGGTGAGCGACCGGGATTTCGCCATCGAGTTCTGCGCGGCGGCCAGTCTCACCCTGGTGCACCTGTCGCGCTGGTGCGAGGAGCTGGTGCTGTGGTCGTCGCAGCAGTTCGCCTTCATCGATCTGCCGGACCGCTTCTGCACCGGCTCGAGCATCATGCCGCAGAAGAAGAACCCGGACGTGCCGGAGCTGGTGCGGGGCAAGACCGGCCGCGTGGTGGGCGATCTGATGGCGCTCATCACCCTGATGAAGAGCCAGCCACTGGCGTACAACAAGGACAACCAGGAAGACAAGGAGCCCCTGTTCGACGCCGTGGACACCCTGCACGGCTGTCTCACCGCCATGGCCGGCCTGGTTCCCGCCATCGAGGCCCGGGAGGCCAACATGGCGGCCTCGGCCCGGCTCGGCTTCACCACCGCCACCGATCTGGCGGACTACCTGGTTCGGCGCAGGATCCCCTTCCGCGATGCTCACGAGATCGTGGGCCGCACGGTGGCCTTCGCCCTGAACGAGAACAGGAACCTGGAGGACCTGACTCTGGAGGAGCTCAGGCTGTTCGCCGGCGACGCCGTGGACGAGAGTGTCTTCGAGGTCCTGACTCTGGATGGTTCCGTCGCGGCTCGAGACCACATCGGCGGCACGGCGCCGAGCCAGGTGCGCGCCGCCGTCGCCCGTGCCCGGCAGCGCCTTTGATCTTCAGCCGGCCTCCAGCGCCTCGCCGATCTCCGCCAGCAGCCGCCCCGTTTCCGGCAGGTCTCTGATCCTCGCCACCCCCTCGCCCGCGTACAGGGCCGCCGCCTCCAGGTCACCGCTGGCCCCCCGGGTCGGCAACATCATGCAGTAGCGGGGGTAGCCCGCCCCGTCGGCATCGCGAAGCACCACGTCCCCCTCCCCCGGGCGCGCTCCGGATCGGGGGCGGCCAGCGGCGTCCCAGGCCCGGAACGTGGAATTGCGCAGAGTGCGGTGGGGTGCGTCTTCCCACAGGCCGTCGAAGCAGGTGGAAAGCACGGTGGCATCATCGCCGGCCTCCAGGAGCGCCTGCTTGTAGGCGTCGTGGGCGTCGGACTCCACCGTGGCGGCCAGCCGGGTTCCCAGCACCGCGGCGGCCGCGCCCTGTTCCAGCACCCGGGCCACGTCCTCCGCGTCGGCGAGCCCGCCGGCCGCCGCCACCGGCACCGCGCCGGCCAGCTCCCGCACCAGGGGCAGGAGCTCGGCCAACGGCGTGGTGCCCCGCACATGGCCGCCCGCCTCCACCCCCTGGGCGATGAGCGCGCAGGCCCCGGCATCCAGCGCACGGCGGGTGGAGTCGGCGTCCCACACCGTGGCGATCATCCGCGCCCCGGCAGCCCGGATGGGCCCCATGCAGGGCGCCGGGTCGCCCCAGAAGAGGTGAATGGCGGCGATCCCCGCATCGAGGGCGATTCTGATGTGATCGAGCTGCCGCAGATCGGCGCGCAGGTTCACCGCCAGCGGCTTGCCGGTAAGGCCGCGGGTGGCATCGATGAGCTCCCGTGCCCCGGTGGGCGGCAGAAACCACACGGGCAGAATGGCCAGGGCGCCGGCTTCCGCCGCCGCGGCCACCAGCCGCGGGCCGGCCACCCCGCCCATGGGGGCCTGAACGATAGGCAGGCGGAGATCGAACAGCCGGGTGAGCTCGGTGTCAGCGGGCATGGCGCTTCTCCCTGCAGGCGGGCGGCAGCGGCCATGATACCGCCGTTTTCCCTGACGGGGGCGGATCGGCGGATCCTTCCTACACTGCACTCATGAGCGCGACGGATGCACGGTCCGACCACGTAACCCATGGTGTGGCGTTGCAGGACACTCACCGGCTGGCGGCCATCGTCCGCCGGTTCCGCGACCACCACGCCCAGCGGCTGGCTCGCGCCGCTGCGCGGCTGCCGCCGCGGCAGCGGCTGGCGCTGCAGGCGCTCCCCGTGCTCTACCATCGCAACCACCCGGCGTTGCCGGGCTACCTGGGCCCGGACGTGCCGTCCGGGATCGCCGGCTATCGGCCGGGCCGTGACGCGGTGGCGGCGCTGCGCCGGCTGGCCCGCGGCTATCGGCCGTCGCAGCAGCCGCCGCCGCGTCACGACATCCATGCGATGTTCATCATGGGCAGTGGTGGCACCACCGGCCAGGGCCGGAACAGCGACCTGGACCTCTGGGTGTGCTGCGATGCCCTGCTGCACAGCAGCCTCTGGCCCAAGGTCCGGCTCATCGACCAGTGGGCCCGGGAGCTCGGTCTGGAGCTGCACACCTTTCTGGTGGATCCGGACCTGCTGCGCACCCGCGGGCGCCTGCCGGGCAGCCGGACCCCGGGGCTGGTGCTGGACGAGTTCTACCGCAGCGGCGCCCTGGTGGCGGGCCGCTACCCCATGTGGTGGCTCGTGCCCTCCAGCGATCCCGGCGAGTATGCAGCCACCGCTGAGCGCCTTCTCCGGCGCCGCTTCGTTCGCGCCGCGGACGTGGTGGATTTCGGCCCGGTGCCGGTCTTGCCGCCGGGCGAGCTGGCCCACGCCGCCATCCTCGAGCTGCAGCGCGCCCTGAAAACGCCACACAAGTCCCTGCTCAAGCTGAAACTGGTGGAGGCCTACGCCGAGGCTCCGGAACGCGGCACGCTCTCGACCGCCTACAAGGCGCGGGTGCACGCCGGGGTCAGCGAGCCGCTGGAGCTGGACCCCTACATCCTGCTCTACGATCACCTCGAAGGCCATCTGACGGACAGCGGGCGGCACCGGGAGCTGCCGTTCGTCAGACGCCTGCTGGCGGCGAAGACGGCGGAGAACGCCGAGCTCCGCCACGGCAGCCGCAACGAGCCGCCGAGCCCGCTTCTGGCGAAGCTTCTCGCCTGGGGCTTCAGCCGCGAGGACCTCGCTCAGCTGCCGCGCATGGACCAGTGGCCCATGAGCCGGCGCATGGTGGAGCATGGCGAGATCCTGGGCGCGCTGGACGCCGGCCTCGCGCTGGTGCGGCGGCTCATCGAGGCGTCCCGAGACTCGAGCTCCGCCGCAGGCCCCGACGCCGAGCTCGACTACGACCGTCAGCTCCTCTGGCTCAACGAGACCAGTCTCGCCCGGCTGGAGTTCGCCCTGGCCCGACTGCCGAGGGAAGACGCGGGTTACATTCCGGTTCTGCACCCCGCCCTGCAGAGCCGCCGCCAGCCGCCCCGAGTGACACTCCACCGCACCGCCCACGGCTGGTCCGCCTTCGATGACGAAGGCGCGGTGGCGACCTTCTCCCGGCTGGTGGAGGCCGCGGTGTGGGCGGAGCTGAGCGGCGCTCACCTCGTCCCCGCCCGCGCCGACGACCGGCTGCAGCGCAACCTCGCGCAGATCCGCCAGGGGTTCAGCGACCGCCGGCGCGCCGTCTGCGTGTTCGTCAACGCCGAGTCCTCACAGCGACGGGTGCCCCAGTCCGGCCGCGACCCCGGCCACGGCGTGCCCGCGACCCTGCTCAGCCGCCACACCGACCCGCTGGACTACAGCGGCTTCCACCAGCTGCTCATCGACAGCTTCGACATCGTCTCGCGGGACGCGGCCGGCCGTTGGCGGCTGCAGAGCGTCCGGGAGGAGCCGAACCTGCTCACCACCCTGGCGCGGCTGCTGGCGGCGCCGCCGGCAGAGGTGGTCTGGCACGTCATGGGCGGCCAGGAACGCTTCCTCATCGCCGAACGGCTGGAACGGCTGCAACGGCTGGCCAGCGGCACCCTGAACGCCCCGGAGGCGGTGTTCGTGCTGCCCTTCGGCGCGGACACCGTGGCACTGGTGAAGACCCGGCACGGCGTCGAGGTGCACCGCCACGCCAGCATCCCGGAGCTCCGGGACTACCTGCGCCGGAAGCGGCCGCGTCGCGTCGGTCTGGACCCGGCGAGCCCGCGCCTGCGGGGCCTGGTGGACGCGAGCTGAGGTATACTGCCGGGTTTGCGTCCTGGAGCGCACGGAATGCGCTGGCTGCTGTTGATCCTGATCACCCTGGAAGTCGCCACCTGCGGGCAGAAAGGGCCGCTGACTCTGCCGGAGCCATCGACGCCGCCGTCCGCCAAGGACGGCGCGGCGTCCGCCAAGGACGGCGCG
>JAWLGU010000038.1:23207-41364 GCA_041690675.1 Pseudomonadales bacterium
CGTCCGCCAAGGACGGCGCGGCGTCCGCCAAGGACGGCGCGCTGTCGCTTCGCGCGCGCGCCGGTGGTTGAGATGGAAGCGTTCCACTACGTCGACGGTTACCTCCACGCCGAGGGCGTGAAGCTGGCGGACATCGCCGCCCGCGTCGGCACCCCGGCCTACGTCTACTCCCGCGCCCACCTGGAGGAGCGCTACCGGGCCCTGTGCGCCGCGATGGAGCCCCGCGGCGCCGACATCTGCTACGCGGTGAAGGCCAACTCCAACCTGAGCGTGCTGCGCACCTTCGCGGCCCTCGGTGCCGGCTTCGACATCGTCTCCGGCGGCGAGCTGCAGCGGGTGCTGCATGCCGGGGGCGATCCCCGGAAAGTGGTGTTCTCCGGGGTCGGCAAGCGGGAAGACGAGATCGACCTGGCCCTCAAGGTGGGCATCCGCTGCTTCAACGTCGAAAGCGCCGCCGAGCTGGCCCGGCTGGCGGAACGCGCCCGGCTGCACGGCTGCACCGCGCCGGTCTCGCTGCGGGTGAACCCCCACGTGGACGCGCGCACCCATCCCTACATCTCCACGGCGCTGGAAACCAGCAAGTTCGGGGTCCCCATCGACGAGGCGCGGGCGCTCTACCGGCACGCCAGCCGGGAGCCCGCCCTGGCCCTGCTGGGTATCGATTGCCACATCGGCTCCCAGATCAGCGAGAGCGAGCCGCTGCTGGAAGCCCTGGACAGCCTGCTGGCGCTCACCGACGAGCTGGCGGGCGACGGCATCGAGCTCGAGCACGTGGACGTGGGCGGCGGTCTGGGGGTGCGCTACCGGAACGAGCCGGAGTTCGACGTGGCGCGCTACGGCGCCGCCCTCAACGCCGCCATGGCGGGCCGGCCGCAGCGCCTGATCCTGGAGCCGGGCCGCTACCTGGTAGCCAACGGCGGGGTGCTGCTCAGCCGGGTCGAGTACCTCAAGCCCGCCGCCCCCGGCGGCACCAGCTTCGCGGTGCTCGACACCGCGATGAACGACCTGATCCGGCCGGCGCTGTACCGGGCCTGGCACGACGTCGTGCCGGTGGCCCCTGCCAGCGCGGAGAGCCTGCGCCGGAGCTGGAACCTGGTGGGGCCCGTGTGCGAGAGCGGCGACTTTCTCGCCGAGCAGCGCGACCTCGCCCTGACCCAGGGAGATCTGCTGGCGGTGCTGTCCGCCGGGGCCTACGGATTCGTTCTGAGCTCCAACTACAACAGCCGCTCCAGAGCCGCGGAGGTGATGGTGGAAGGGGAGACCTTCCGAGTGATCCGCCGCCGTGAGACCATTCGTGACCAGCTCGCCCTCGAGCTCGCCGACGACGATCAGCTCGGCTCCGGGATGGTCTGATCATGCTGCTCGAATTCGCCAAGATGCATGGCCTCGGCAACGACTTCATGGTGATCGACCTGGTCACCCAGGCGTTCGACGTGTCCGAGGAGCAGGTTCGCGCCTGGGGCGATCGCCGCACCGGGGTCGGCTTCGACCAGCTGCTGCTGATCGAGCCGCCCACGGACCCGGACACCGACTTCCGCTACCGCATCTTCAACGCCGACGGGCACGAGGTGCAGCAATGCGGCAACGGCGCCCGTTGCGCGGCGCGTTACATCGCCCACCGCATGCTCAGCCCGAAGCCCGAGCTGGTGCTGCAGACCCTGGCCGGGCCCATTCGCGCGCGCCTGCTGCCAGACGGCATGGTCGAAGTGGACATGGGCGAGCCGCGCACCAACCCGGCCACCGTGCCCTTCGACCCCACCGCGGACGGCGCCGCAATCCCCGTGGCGGGTTCGCCCTGCAGCTACGAGCTCGAGGTGGCGGGCACGCGCTGCCGCGTCGCCCCCGTCTCCATGGGCAACCCCCACGCGGTGCTGTTCGTCGACAGCGTCGCCGATGCGCCGGTGGAGCGCCTGGGCAGCATGCTGGTGGCCCACCCGGTGTTCCCGGAAGGCGCCAACGTCGGCTTCTGCGAAGTGGTGGACCGGGGCTTCGTTCGCCTGCGGGTCTACGAGCGCGGGGTGGGGGAAACCCGGGCCTGCGGCACCGGCGCATGCGCCGCCGTGGTGGCAGCGCAGCTACTGGACAAGGTGGGACAGCGGGTGAAGGTCTCGCTGCCCGGCGGCAAGGTCCGGATCGCCTGGCAGGGCCCCGGGTCCACCGTTAGAATGACCGGGCCAGCCGTCCTGGTGTTCGAGGGGCAGATCGAGACGTGAGCACAGCCAGCGACGACGCCATCCCGGTGAGCGAAGAGCAGGTGATCATCTACCTGCGCAACCACCCGCATTTCTTCGACGAGCATCCGCACCTGCTCTCCGAGCTGCACCTGCGTCACGAGTCCGGCGGCGCGGTGTCGCTGGTGGAGCGTCAGGTGGCCATCCTGCGGGAGCGCAACATGGTCATGCGCAAGCGTATGACCGAGCTCATGCAGACGGCCAAGAACAACGACGAACTGTTCGCCAAGACCCGCACCCTGACCCTCGAGCTGTTGCGGGTGGACAGCTGGCACGAGCTGAACGAGGTGCTGGCCACCTACGTGCTCACCGACTTCCAGGCCGACTTCGTCTGCTGTCACCTGGCCGCCGCACCGGTGACCCTGGACCACATCCGCAGCCACCAGGGCTCTCTTCCTCACGAGCGCTTCGTGCGCGGCAGCTATCCGGTGTGCACGGCGCTGCGGGTGGAGGAGCTCACGGCGCTGTTTCCCAGCGTTCCCCATCAGGGCGAAGGCAGCGCGGTGCTGGCGCCGCTCACCCTGGAGGCGCCGAAGGGTTGTCTGGCCATCGGCAGCCGCGACCCCCGCGGCTTCACGCCGGACATGGACACCCTGTTCGTCACCTACATCGCCGAGGTGCTCTCCCGGGTGGTGGAGCGTCTGGCGGGTTGATGGATTCGGCGCTCGAAGGCTTCCTCAGGTACCTGCAGGTCGAGCGGGGCTACTCGAGCCACACCGTCGCCGCCTACCGGCGCGACCTGCAGCGCTTCGCCCGGGAGACGGGCCATCCCTGGCAGCAGATCCGCAGTCATCACGTGACCGCCCACGTGGCGCGTCTGCACGCCCGGGGACTGAAGCCGCGGAGCATCCAACGAGTGCTGTCGAGCCTGCGCAGCCTCTACCGCTATCTCAAACGGCACGGCCTGGCCCAGGAGGACCCCACGGTGGGCAACCGGGCCCCCAAGTCACGGCGGCGCCTGCCCGGGGTGCTGGACACGGACCAGACCGCCCAGCTCTTCGCCTTCGAGGCCGAAACCCCGCTGGAGCTGCGCGACCGGGCCATGGCGGAGCTCCTTTACGGCAGCGGACTGCGGTTGTCGGAGCTCACCGGCGCCAACGTGGAGGACCTGGATCTGGAGGGCGGCTTCGTTACCGTGCGTGGCAAGGGCCGCAAGGAGCGCCGCCTGCCGCTGGGGCGGCATTGCGTGGCGGCCCTGGAGCGCTGGCTCGCCAGCCGTGACGACCTCGGCTCCGGCGGCCCGCCGGTGCCGCTGTTCACCGGCCGGGGCGCCAACCGCATCAGCCCGCGGACCGTGCAGCAGCGCTTGAAACGGCTGGCGCTGCGCCAGCTCGGAAGCGGCGAGCTGCACCCCCACATGCTGCGCCACAGCTTCGCCAGCCACCTGCTGGAATCTTCCAGCGACCTCAGGGCGGTGCAGGAACTTCTCGGCCATTCGGACATCTCAACCACGCAGATCTACACCCATCTGGATTTCCAGCATCTGGCCCGCGTCTACGACGCAGCGCACCCCCGCTCCCGGCGCCAGGACGACTGATGGCCGATATCAAGCTCATCACCTTCGATCTCGACAACACCCTGTGGAACGTGGAGACGGTGATCGGCAACGCCGAGGCCCGGATGCGGGCGTGGCTCCACGAGCGCGTTCCCGACTTCTCCGTGCGCTTCCCGGCCGAAGCCGTGGTGGAGCTGCGCAACGCCGTGCTCGCCGAGGCGCCGGAGCTGCGCCACGACCTCTCCCTGCTGCGCGAGGAGATCCTCTATCGCGCCATGCTGCAATGCGGCTACCGGGGGCGGGACGCGCGGCTGCTGGCGCGGGAGGCCTTCGGCATCTTTCTGGAGGCGCGTCACGAGGTGGAGTTCTTCGAAGGGGCGCTGGAGACCCTGGAGACACTCGCCCGGGACTACGTGCTGGGTGCAATCACCAACGGCAACGCCGACATTCGCCGGCTGAAGCTCGACCGCTTCTTCCACTTCGGCTACTCGTCAGCCTCGGTGGGAATCGGCAAGCCGGCCCCGGAAATCTTCCATGCCGCCCTGCGCCGCGCCGCTGCCGAGCCTCAGCAGGCGATCCACGTGGGCGACCACCTGCAGGACGACATCCAGGGCGCCAGCGCCGTGGGCATGCACACCATCTGGTTCAACGCCACAGGAGAGCCCCTGCCGGAGGACGTGATTCCCCCGAGCCACACGGTGAGCGCGATCGAGGACGTGCCGGCCACCGTGGCCACGATCGAGGGCCGTCTGCGCTAGCCGCCGGAGGTGATCCGGGCATCTTCCGCGGGTATGCTCGCCCACCATGAAGACGACCCTCCTGGCCCTGGTGCTGGCCTTCGGCACCGCGAGCGCGGACCCCGCACCAACGGCTTCGTCCCTGACGCTGGTCGGGCCCTACTTCGACGGGCTCGGCGAAGTGGTGGAGCAGGGCGTGGTGGTGGTGGAGGCGGGGCGCATCCGCTGCGCCGGCGCCGCCGACCGCTGCCGGCCCCGCCCGGGCGGGCGGGTGATCACCGTCGACGACGGACTGATCCTGCCCGGATTGATCGATCTGCACGTCCACGCCCGGGCCCACTACCTGCGAGCCTTTCCGGCGGCCGGCGTCACCACGCTCCGGGACGCCAACAACACCCTGGAGACCATCGCCCAGCTCAGGGCCCAGACCGGAGCGCCGCGGATCGTGGCCGCCGGGCCCATGCTGGACGGTGAGGGATCGGTGGTGGCGGGCATGTCGGAAACCGCGGCGGCCCCCGGTGGGCAGCCGTGGGAGCGCATCATGCCGGTACTGGTGACGGAGCCGGGCCAGGCGCGTGCCGCGGTGGAAGCCCTGGCGGAGCGCGGGGTCGGCGTCATCAAGCTCTACGAGCAGCTGCCGCCCGATGCGTTCCTGGCCGCCACGGCAACGGCCCGCCGGCTCGGTCTGCCGGTGATGGCGGATCTGGGGATCGCCAGCACCCGGGGTCTCACCGCCGCCACGGTCGACGCTCTGGAAGCCGCCCGGGCCGGCGTGACCACCGTCGAGCACCTGAGCGGCTTCGCCCTCGCCTACCGCAATCGAGGCGGGGATCCCTATGCGGAGGTCCTCGACGAAGCTCTGCTCGACCGGCTCGCCGACGAGTTCGCTGCCACCGGCACGGCCGTGGTTCCGACCCTCACGAACACGGTGCACGCCCTCGTGACCGAGCCGCCGGACCTCGCGGGAATTCCGGGCTCGGTGTCCGCCGAGCGCAACCTGGGCGGCTGGTGGCAGCAGCTGTTCGCCACCTATCAGCGGGAAGATCTGCAGCAGCGGTCGCGGCTGGACGGCCGATTCGCCCGTGCGCTGCTACCGCGGCTCGCCGCCCGGGGCGTACCCGTCGGCGCTGGGACGGATACGCCCGCTGCGCCGTTCACCGTTCCCGGCGGCGGACTGCACCAGGAGCTCGAGTACCTGGTGGAGTTCGGCCTGTCGCCGCGGCAGGCGCTGGTGGCGGCCACGGGCGGAGCCGCCGCGCTCCTCGGCCGCGACGACGTGGGCGTGATTCGCGACGGCGCCGTGGCGGAT
The DNA here is from genome assembly GCA_041690675.1 of Pseudomonadales bacterium. Classification (GTDB taxonomy): domain Bacteria; phylum Pseudomonadota; class Gammaproteobacteria; order Pseudomonadales; family Azotimanducaceae; genus UBA7803. The sequence goes on from JAWLGU010000038.1 coordinate 28,980, forward strand.
CTGGTGGTGGTGAAGGGGAATCCGCTCACCGACATCACCCACACCCGCAGCCTCAGCTGGGTGGTGATGGGCGGCGAGCCCCAGCGGGCTGCGGAACTGGCACGCGCCGTGCTCTGAATTGCTCGACCCCCGATCATCAGCGACACCGGGAGACGACGCATGTATGCATTCTCCACCACCGTGGGCGGAAGTTTCGACGCGGTCGTCGGGCGCGTCACCGAAGCGCTCCAGGCCGAAGGCTTCGGCGTGCTCACCGAGATCGACGTGCAGGCCACGTTACGGAGCAAGCTCGGCATCGAGCAGCGGCCGTATCGCATTCTCGGGGCCTGCAACCCGCCCCTGGCCCACCAGGCCATCGAGGCGGAGCCGGACATCGGCGTGCTGCTGCCCTGCAACGTGGTGGTGCGAGAGGCAGAGAACGGCTCGGTAACCGTGACTTTCATGGACCCCGAGGCGGTGCTGAAGCTGGTAGACCGCCCGGAGGTGGCCGACCTTGCGAAGGAGGTTCGGCAGCGCCTGGATCGAGTCTGCGCCGCCCTCGGCTAGTGTACGTGGCGCCGTGGCTCGCTCGGCTCAGCCGCGCGCGCGGACGTGGCCCTCGATGAAGCCCTTCACCGCCTCCAGGCTCGCGGGAATCTCGGTGTGCCGGGTCGGCAGCCCGCGCAGCGCCTCCAGCGCCTCGTGGTGCGCCACGTCCGCCCCCACCGCCTCGTTCACGGCATCGGGGAATTTCGCCGGGTGGGCCGTGGCCAGGCATACCACGGGACCGCTGCTGCGAAACCGTTCCGCCGCCGCCAGGCCCACGGCGGTGTGGGGGTCGGCCAGGTAACCGTGCTCCTGGTAGGCGCGGCGGATCGCGCTCACGGTGCTCTGCACGTCCACCGCGGTGGCGGCGAAGTCGGCCGTGCCCGGCGGCTGGTCCAGGGCCGCCCGGCCGCTGGCGGCGAACTCCCGCATGAACGCCTCCAGGCGCTGGCTGTCCTGGCCCATGAGGTAGTACAGGTAGCGCTCGAAGTTGCTGGCCACCTGAATGTCCATAGCCGGGGTGATGGTGTAGCGGACGTCGCCGCGCTGGTACTCGCCGGTGGCGAAGAACACAGAGAGGATGTCGTTCTCGTTGGTCGCCAGGATCAGCCGCTCCACCGGAAAGCCCATGCGTTTGGCCAGGTAGCCGGCGAACACGTTGCCGAAGTTGCCGGTGGGCACGCAGAAGGTGACCGGCCGGCCAGCGCCGAGCTTCAGGCTCGCGTAGCCGTAGTAGACCACCTGGGCCAGCACCCGGGCCCAGTTCACCGAGTTCACCGCCCCCAGATGATAGCGATGCTTGAAATCCAGGTCGGCGAACAGGGTCTTCATGAGGTTCTGGCAGTCGTCGAAGCTGCCGTCCACCGCCAGGCAATGCACGTTGGCGTCCGCCACCGTGGTCATCTGCAGCTCCTGCAGCGGGCTCACCCGGCCCTGCGGATACATCACGAAGATGTCGATGGCGTCGATGCCCCGCACCCCGGCGATGGCGGCGCTGCCGGTGTCGCCACTGGTGGCGGCGAGGATGTTGAGCTGCTCGCCCCGCCGCGCCAGCACGTACTCGAACAGCCTGCCCAGAAGCTGCAAAGCCACGTCCTTGAACGCCAGGGTGGGACCGTGAAACAGCTCCATCACCGTCACGTCGCCCACCGGGACCAGGGGGATCACCTGGTCGTGGGTGAACGTGGCGTAGGCCCGGCGGATGAGATCCTCCAGGTCGGCTGCCGGCAGGTCGTCGGCGAACAGAGGAATCAGCTCCACCGCCAGGTCGACGAACCCGAGGCCGCGCCAGCCGTCGAGGCGCGCGGACACGTCAGGAATGGTCTCCGGCAGCAGCAGTCCGCCGTCGGGCGCGAGCCCGGTGACCACCGCATCCTGGAAGCTCAAAGGCGGGGTCCGGCCCCGGGTGCTGACGTAACGCATGACCTGCTCTGCTGGGGAACGACGAAAAGCCGCGTATTGTAGGCCGGCGCCGCCGTCAGGTCATCGCCGGGCGCGGCCCCCGACCGGGCCCCGGCGCGCGAGTCCTTCAGATGGACCCTCGGCCGTAGGTGCTCGACGGCCGCTTGGGCGGGTCGGCCCGGTAGTCGCGGGGGACTTCGTGGATGTTGCCGCCTCGGGCCAGAAACGCCTCCACGTCCGCCGCGAGCTGGCTGCGCACGGGTTGTCTGGCCGCGATGCTGTGGACCTCCGGCTCCTGGCTCCTGCTGGTCTGGGTCATGGCTCACCTCCGGCCGTGAACGTTGCCGGAGTTATAGTCCAGAATCGCGAGTCGGCAAGCTCTCGGGCGAAAAAAACGCCGACGGGGCGCCGAAGCGCCCCGCCGCGTCCCCGAGCCGAAGGGAACGGCCCGCTCAGGTCGATTTGACGAACTCGGGATAAGCCTCGAGTCCGCACTCGGTGAGATCGACCCCCGCGTACTCCTCCTCGTCGGAGACGCGGATACCCATCACCGCCTTGAGCGCCCCCCAGACCACCAGGCTGGCGACGAACACCCAGACGAAGATGCCGGCCAGACCGATGAGCTGACCCCCCAGGGTGGCTTCGTCGTTGTTGAACACCACGGCGATGACGCCCCAGATGCCCACCACGCCGTGCACCGAGATGGCACCCACGGGGTCGTCGATCTTGAGCTTGTCGAGCAGGACGATGGAGAACACCACCAGGACCCCGCCCACGGCGCCGATGAGCACCGCCGCCTGGGCGCTGGGGGAGAGCGGATCGGCGGTGATGGCCACCAGCCCCGCCAGCACGCCGTTCAGCGCCATGGTGAGGTCGGCTTTGCTGAACATCACCTTGGCGGTGAACAGCGCGGCCAGCAGCCCGCCGCAGGCGGCCAGGTTGGTGTTGACGAACACCTGGGCCACCGCGTTGGCCTCCTCGATGTTCGAGGTCTTCAGCTCCGAGCCGCCGTTGAACCCGAACCAGCCGAACCAGAGGATGAACATGCCCAGGGTGGCCAGGGGCAGGTTCGCACCAGGGATGGCGTTCACCTGGCCGTCAGGACCGTACTTGCCCTTGCGCGGCCCGAGCAGCAGCACCGCGGCCAGGGCCGCCGCCGCGCCGGTGAGATGGACGATGCCGGAGCCGGCGAAGTCCGAGTAACCGGCCGCGGAGATCCAGCCGCCGCCCCAGGTCCACATGCCCTGCAGTGGATAGATGAGGCCCGTCATCACCACCGCGAAGCCGAGAAACGCCCACAGCTTCATGCGCTCGGCCACGGCACCGGACACGATGGACATGGCGGTGGCCACGAACACCACCTGAAAGAAGTAGTCGGCCCGGGCCGAGTAGTAGGTGTCGCCGCCCGAGGCGAGCGTTTCCTCCACCGTGTTCTCGGCGCCGATCCACAGACCGAAGTCCGGCAGAACCCCGCCTTCCACGGCGCCCACGTACATGATGTAGTAGCCGCAGAGCAGGTACATGATGCAGGCGATGCCGAACAGGGCCACGTTCTTCAGCAGAATTTCGGCCGTGTTCTTCGACCGCACCAGCCCCGCTTCGAGCATGGCGAACCCCGGCGCCATGAACATCACCAGCGCGCCCATCACCAGGAAATAGAAGGTATCCAGGGCGTAGTTCGTTTGAATCAGATCTTCCACAATCTCTTTCTCCTTGTATCGGGCGCCGCTACACGGCCTGGGCGCCCGTTTCCCCGGTGCGGATCCGTACGACTTCCTCGAGTGCGGTGACGAAGATCTTGCCGTCACCCACCTTGCCTGTGTTGGCGGACTTGGTGATGGTCTCGAGAACCTGATCGAGCAGGCCGTCGTCCACCGCCACCTCCACCTTCACTTTCGGCAGGAAGTCCACTACGTACTCGGCGCCGCGATAGAGCTCCGTATGCCCTTTCTGACGGCCGAACCCTTTCACCTCGGTGACCGTCATGCCCTGCACGCCGATGTCCGAGAGCGCCTCGCGAACATCGTCGAGCTTGAAGGGCTTGATGATGGCTGTTACCAGTTTCATTAGCTTCTCCTATGGAATCGGCTGCACGGGTACTCGCACCGGCGTGGCGGCCGCGAGGGATCCTGTGGAAGATCTGTGCGCATCGATTCTCTCTCAATCACAGGCTTTTCGACAGCGAGACGATGGCGCGGGCCCCGCAGGGCTCGTCGCAGAAGTCGTCGTCGACGTCCGTTCCCACCACCCCGAGCCCCAGGTCGACCCCGGCTACCGGCAACGTGTAGAACACGCTCCAGTCCAGCACCTCCTCGTCGCCGAAGGCGGCCACCCAGTCGCCGGCGCTGTTGTCGTCCAGCAGGCTCATGCCCACGTGGAAGTCCAGCGAACCCGGCCCCAGCGGCAGGCTGTAGTCGGTGTAGGGGTAGAACCAGGTGACGTCGTCCAGCGCAAAGTACTCGTTGGAGTAGATGACGCCCAAGGTGGCGTTGCCGTAGGAAAGGGAGCCCCCGAACTCGTTGTAGTCCAGGTTGGCACCGTCACCGGGGTACTCGAAGCGCGTGTACGTGACGTCGAAGGAGAGCTCGTCGGTGATCTGCCCGGAGTAGCCGAGGTAGAGATCGAGCTCCTGGCTCACGGTGGGAAAGCTCACGTTCGAGGACCAGGTGCCGACGTAGAACCCGGAATCCCAGGCCACGTCGAACCCGCCCTGAATCGCCGGGTCCCGATCGGTCTGCGAGACGCCGCGGAAGGAGTAGTCGGAGGCCATGGTGACGTTGGCCGAGACTTCCACCTCGGCCCGCGCACCGCCGTGCACCCCGAGCAGGGCCGTTCCCATCAGTACCGACGCCAGCGCCGATGCAGCTTTGTGCTTCATGTCGTTTCCTCTAGTCGTTGCGTTGATTGCCATGTCGTAGTCGCGGTCAGCGCCCGAGCGATCGAGTCCCCCACCGTCGACTGGCAACTTGGCACGAACCGTGCCAAAGGACTTTTCTCTTTATATTCAATAGGTTGAATTGTAGAACGGACAATTCGGGCACATCGCGCGGGGCCGCCCGCACCAGCTTAGGGCATGGACAGGGGGCGCGACGCACGCGACTGGTGCACCCGGGCTCACGCGGGTGCGGGGCGATCCCCCTAGCCCGCCGCGGCCGGGTTCCGTCGACGCCGCCGGTGCGGATGCTTACCATCCGCCCACGTCGCAGCCACGGAGCCGCCATGAGTCAGGAAGCCTTCATCAGCGACCTCGTCGAGCGTCTGCAACAGCAGATCCGCGGGCTGTTGCCGCGCGATGCCCTGGACTCGGTGGTCGAGCAGGCGCGGCGCACCCTGCGCCAGGGATTCGCCGAGTTGGAGCTGGTGCCGCGCCAGGAGCTGGAGGCTCAGTTCAGGGCGCTGGACGAGCTGCGCCGCACCGTCGAGGATCTGGAACGGCGCCTGCGCGAGCTGGAGCGCCGGGACGGCCCCGGCGCGCCGTGACCGGCGCGGAGCCCGCCGCACCGCAGGAGGGCAACCGCGCGTTCGGCAGGGCCCTGGTGGGCATGGTTTCGCCCCGGGTCACCGTCGAGACCCACCTCCCCGGCGGGCTACCCGGGTTCACCCTGGTGGGCCTGCCGGAGACCGCCGTCCGGGAAGCCCGGGACCGGGTGAAGAGCGCCATTCAGAACTGCGGGATGGATTTTCCCCAGGGCAAGGTGGTGGTGAACCTGGCCCCGGCGGAGCTGGCCAAGGAGGGCGCGCGATTCGATCTGCCCATCGCCGTCAGCGTGCTGCGCGCCACCGGACAGCTCGCCGCCGGCACCGGTGCCCGCTTGGAGTTCCTCGGTGAGCTGGGCCTGTTCGGTGAGCTGCGGGCCACCCGCGGGTGCCTGTGCGCCGCGCTGGCGCTCAAGCAGGAGTATCCGGACGGCGGCGCGCGGCTGGTGATCCCGAGGCTCAACGCGCCCGAGACCCGGCTGGCGCCGGCGAATCTGCTGCTCACCGCCAGCCATCTCAACGAGGTGGTGGCGTTCCTGCGCGACCCGGCGGCCCACCCGCTGGCACCGCCTTCCGACCATCCCGTCATCTCCGCACCGGCGGAGCCGGACCTGGACGACGTGGTGGGCCAGCAGGCGGCCAAGCGAGCGCTCACCGTGGCCGCCGCCGGCGGGCATCATCTGCTCATGGTAGGCCCACCCGGTACGGGCAAGACCATGCTGGCGCACCGGCTGTCGACCCTGCTTCCGGAGCTGGAGCACGAGGAAGCCATGGAAGTGGCCGCCGTGTACTCGGCGGCCGCGCTGGAGCCGCCACCGGCGGGTCGGCCGCCGTTCCGCGCCCCCCACCACTCGGCCAGTGCGCCAGCCCTGGTGGGGGGCGGCCGGCACGGCCTACCCGGCGAAATTTCCCTCGCCCACCGGGGCGTGCTGTTCCTGGACGAGCTGCCGCACTTCAAGCCCAGCGTGCTCGACACCCTTCGGGAACCGCTGGAAACCCGGCGAATCACCCTGGCTCGCGCCGACCTGCGCGCCTCCTTCCCGGCCAGTTTCCAGCTCGTCGCCGCCATGAATCCGTGCCCCGCCGGCCGCACCTGCACCGAGCACGGCTGCCGCTGCAGCCCGAATCAGGTTCGCCGATACCAGGCGCGGATCTCCGGGCCGCTGCTCGACCGCATCGACCTGCACGTGGCGGTGCCGCCGGTGCCGAAGGCGCTGCTGGTGTCGTCAGGGGAACAGGGTGTTTCGGGTGCGCAATTGCGCCGGGCAGTGAACGCCGCGCGGGCGATTCAGCGCCGTCGGCAGGGCTGCCTCAACGGCGAGCTACCGCCGACGGCGCTGCTCGCGTCGGCGGCATTGCGCGGTGAGGGGCGGCGGCTGCTGGAACGGGCCGCGGAGCGCTTCGATCTCTCCGCCCGGGGAGTTCACCGGGTGCTGCGCGCCGCCCGCACCATCGCGGATCTGGCTGCGGAGCGGGCCGTGGAAACGGCCCACCTCACCGAGGCGCTGAGCTTCCGCGCGCTGAACTGGGATGGCGCGCCCGGCGTAGCGGGGCGCTACTGAGACTGCTCGACGATGTAGTCCATGGCCGCCCGCAACTCCTCGTCGGAGCAGGCCATGCAGGTGCCTTTGGGCGGCATGGCGTTGAAGCCGTTCTGGGTGTGCTGCCACAGCACGTCCATGCCTTTCGCGATGCGCGGCTGCCAGGCGGCCGCATCACCGGTCACCGGCGCACCGGCGATTCCGGCACCGTGGCAGGTGCCGCAGAACTGGCTGTACACCTGCTGCCCCGACATGGCCGCGCTGGCAGAGGCGGCCGCGGCGCCGGCGGCCCCGGTGGCGCAGTTCTCGCCCGCCCGGCACAACTCTCCGAACGGCTGCAGACGCTCGCGGATCTCATCGGCGGTTCCCGGGGGCACGGCCATGGCCGCCACGGCCACGAGCACCGAAACCAGACCCAGGGATACCTTCAAACTCTTCACGTCTGCTTCTCCAACCACCCAGTCGAGGGAAATTCGCATCTGCGGGACAGTGCGGGCTCGGCGCGCTCACCCATCTTGCCCGTGGGGACAAGCCCGGCGTGAGCCGCGGCCGCTGTTCCGGCGGCGCGCGATTATACCGTGCTCACCCGGTAGCGTCGAACAGCTCCCGGCCGATGAGCATGCGCCGGATCTCGCTGGTGCCGGCGCCGATCTCGTAGAGTTTCGCGTCCCGCAGCAGGCGCCCCGTGGGATACTCGTTGATGTAGCCGTTGCCTCCGAGCGCCTGAATCGCCTCGCTCGCCATCCAGGTGGCCTTCTCGGCGGCGAACAGGATGCAGCCGGCGGCATCGAAACGGCTGGTACGGCCGGCGTCGCAGGCGGCCGCCACCGCGTACACGTACGCGCGGGCGGCATTCATGGTGGAGTACATGTCCGCCACCTTGCCCTGCATGAGCTGGAACGTGCCAATGGGCACGCCGAACTGCTTGCGCTCGTGCAGGTACGGCATCACCACGTCGAGACAGGCCTGCATGATGCCGAGGGGCCCGGCCGCCAGCACCACCCGCTCGTAGTCCAGGCCGCTCATGAGGATCTTCACCCCTTCGCCCACCCGGCCGAGAACGTTGTCTCTGGGCACGCGGCAGTCCTCGAAGACGAGCTCGCAGGTGTCGGAACCGCGCATGCCCAGCTTGTCGAGCTTCTGCGCCGTGGAGAAGCCCGGCATGCCCCGCTCGATGATGAACGCGGTGATGCCCTTGGAGCCGAGCTGCGGATCCACCTTGGCGTACACCACCAGAACGTCGGCTCCGGGGCCGTTGGTGATCCACATCTTGTTGCCGTTCAGGACGAAATGATCGCCCCGATCCTCGGCGCTGAGCTTCATGCTCACCACGTCGGAGCCCGCCCCCGGCTCGCTCATGGCCAGCGCTCCGAGGTGCTCGCCGGAGATGAGCCGCGGCAGGTAGGTGCGCTTCTGCGCTTCCGTGCCGTAACGGCGCAGCTGATTCACGCACAGGTTGGAATGAGCTCCGTAGGAGAGGCCCACGGAGGCCGAGGCCCGGCTGATCTCCTCCATGGCGACGCAGTGAGCGAGGTAACCGAGGCCGGCGCCGCCGTACTCCTCCTCCACGGTGACGCCGAGCAGGCCCAGGGCGCCGAGCTTGGGCCACAGATCCCTCGGAAACGCGTTGTCGGCATCGATCCGGGCAGCCCGGGGCGCGATCTCCGCGCGCGCGAACTGAGCCACGCTGTCCCGCAGCATGTCGATGGTCTCGCCGAGCCCGAAGTCGAACTGGAACATGGCGTTGCCTCCTAGCTTTCCGCTTCCAGGGTGACCAGCTCCACGCCGTCCTCCACCCGGTCACCCACCGCGCAGGCGACGGCGGTGACGGTGCCGTGCCGATGCGCCACCACGTTGTGCTCCATCTTCATCGCCTCCACCACCAGCAGCACCTGACCGGGCGCCACCTCGTCGCCCGGGGCCACGGCCACGGCGATCACCTGCCCGGGCATGGGCGAGGTGATGCGCTCACCGCCCACCGCGGCCTCCGCCAGCGCCGCCACGTCCAGGCGCGGCAGTGCCAGGCGCTCGCAGTCCCCGCCGCGGATGACGAACACCGCCTCCGCATCCACCACCACCCGGGCATCCACCCGCAGTCCGTCGAGGCGGAAGCGCAACCGCCCGGCGTCTTCGGTCACATCCTCCAGCGCGAGGGGTCGGCCGTCCACCAGGGCCGTGCCCCCGGTCAGGCGCACCAGGTGCCGATCGTCGTCGCGCTCGAGCTCCGCCACGAACCCGGAAGGCCGGTTGAGCCGGAAGCCGTCACCAGCGCCCCAGCGGCCACCGTCCCGGGCGCGCTGGGCGAGGGCCAGCGCGGCGCACACCAGGTTCCCGTCGTCACGCTCGACGAGCAGCTCGCCGCTGTCGTCCAGCAGGTGGGTGGTGTAGTCCCCGGCCGTGAAGGCCGGGTGACTCAGCACCCGCCGCAGAAAGCCCACGTTGTGCTCCACACCGGCAATTTCCGTGGCGGCCAGCGCCTGGTCGAGTCTCCGCAGCGCCTGTGCCCGGTCCTCGCCGTGAGCGATGACCTTGGCGAGCATGGGGTCGTAGTGAACCGTGACCGCATCCCCCGTGGCCACTCCGCTGTCCACCCGCACGTCGTCGGGAAACACCACCCGCAGCAACCGTCCGGTCGAAGGCAGGAAGCCGCGGCGCGGATTCTCCGCGTAGATCCGCGCCTCCACCGCGTGGCCGCGGCAGCGCAATTCCTGCTGCGCGAACGGCAGCGGCTCACCGGCGGCGATCCGGAGCTGCCATTCCACCAGATCGAGCCCGGTGACCGCCTCGGTAACCGGGTGCTCCACCTGCAACCGGGTGTTCATCTCCATGAAGTAGAAGGCCTCGCCCTCGGCAATGAACTCCACGGTTCCGGCGCCGCGGTAGGCGATGGCTTCGGCGGCCCGCACCGCGGCCTCCCCCAGCGCTGCGCGCAGCTCCGCAGTCACCCGCGGCCCCGGCGCTTCCTCGATGACCTTCTGATGCCGCCGCTGCACCGAGCAGTCGCGCTCGAACAGGTGCAGCACGCGACCCGTCCCATCGGCCAGGATCTGCACTTCCAGGTGCTTGGGCGCGGTGAGGTAGCGCTCCAGCAGCAGGCGGTCGTCGCCGAAGGCCGTCCGCGCCTCCCGGCGGGCCGCCGCCACCGCGCCGGCCACGTCCCCGCCGGTGTCCACACGGCGCATGCCCTTGCCGCCACCGCCGGCGGAGGCCTTGATCAGCAGCGGGAAACCCATGCGCGCCGCTTCGGCGAGCAGCCGTTCGTCGCTTTGATCGTCACCCTCGTATCCCGGCACCACCGGCGTCCCGGCCCGGGCGACCAGGCGCTTGGCCTCGATCTTCGAACCCATGGCGCGGATGGCGGCGGATGGCGGCCCCACGAACACCAGCCCCGCCTCCTCGCACGCCTGGGCGAAGGCGGCGTTCTCGGAAAGAAAGCCGTAGCCGGGGTGCACGGCCTGCGCTCCGGAGCGGCGCGCCGCCTCGAGCACCGCAGCCACGTCGAGATAACTCTCCGCCGCCGGGGCGGGCCCGAGGCGTATCGCCACGTCCGCCTGACGAACGTGCTGAGCGGCGGCGTCGGCGTCGGAATACACGGCGACCGTGCGCAGCCCCAGGCGCCGGGCGGTGCGGATGATACGGCAGGCGATTTCGCCGCGATTGGCGATGAGCAGGGTGTCGAACACGTGCGCTACATCCTGAACACGCCGAATTCCGCCACGCGCTGCTCCGGCTCGCGGCACGCCACCTCCAGCGCCAGGCCGACGACCCGGCGGGTGTCGCACGGGTCGATGACGCCATCGTCCCACAGCCGGGCACTGGCGTAGTACGGATGCCCCTGCGTCTCGTACTGCGCGCGGATGCCGTCCATGAACACCTCTTGCTCGGCCTCCGGCCAGCTCTCGCCGCGGGCGGCCATGCCGTCCCGCCGCACCGTGGCCAGCACGTTCGCCGCCTGCTCGCCCCCCATCACCGAGATGCGCGCGTTTGGCCAGGTCCACAGGATGCGGCCACCGTAGGCGCGACCGCACATGGCGTAGTTGCCGGCGCCGAAGGAACCGCCGATCACCACCGTGAGCTTGGGTACCCGGGCACACGCCACGGCAGTGACCATCTTCGCTCCGTGCTTGGCGATGCCCTCGTTCTCGTACTTCCGCCCCACCATGAACCCGGTGATGTTCTGCAGGAACAAGAGCGGCACCCCCCGCCGGTCGGCGAGCTGAATGAAGTGGGCGCCCTTCAAGGCGGATTCCGAGAACAGGATGCCGTTGTTGGCGACGATGGCCACCGGCAGCCCCTCCACGTGGGCGAAGCCGCACACCAGGGTTTCACCGTACAGGGGTTTGAACTCGTGAAAGTCCGAGCCGTCCACCAGCCGGGCAATCACCTCGCGCACGTCGAAGGGCGTGCGGGTGTCGGTGGGCAGCACGCCGTAGAGCTCCTCCACCGGAAACGCCGGATCCCGGGGCGGGCGGGTGCGCACCGTGGGCCGGTGCCGCACGTGGCACGCAGCGATCACCTCGCGGGCCAGCGCCAGGGCGTGGGCGTCGTTGGCGGCCAGGTGGTCGGTGACTCCGGAAACCCGGCTGTGAACGTCACCGCCGCCCAGACTCTCCGCGTCCACCTCCTCCCCCGTGGCGGCCTTCACCAGGGGTGGACCACCGAGGAAGATGGTGCCCTGGTTGCGCACGATGATGGCCTCGTCGCACATCGCGGGGACGTAAGCGCCGCCGGCGGTGCAGGATCCCATGACCACGGCGATCTGCGGGATCCCCCGGGCCGACAGGTTCGCCTGGTTGTAGAAGATGCGGCCGAAGTGGTCCCGGTCCGGGAACACCTCGTCCTGGAGGGGCAGGTAGGCGCCCCCGGAATCCACCAGGTAGATGCAGGGCAGGCTGTTCTCGGCCGCGATCTCCTGGGCGCGAAGATGCTTCTTCACGGTGATGGGGTAATAGGTGCCGCCCTTCACCGTGGCGTCGTTGACGACGATGACGCACTCGGTGCCGGAGACCCGGCCGATCCCGGTGATGATGCCGCCGGCGGGAAGCCAGTCGTCGTAGAGCTCGTAGCCGGCGAGCTGTCCCACCTCGAGGAACGGCGAGCCGGGGTCCAGCAGCCGTTCCAGACGATCCCGCGGCAACAGCTTGCCTCGAGCGGTATGGCGCTCGCGGGACCGGGCGTCGCCGCCCTGACTGATGCGCTCCACCAGCTCGCGAAGCTCCGCCGCCAGCGCCCGGTGGTGCTCCTGGTTGCGCTGGAACGCGGCGCCGCGGCTATCGATGCTGGACTTCAGGACGGCCAAGCGATTCTCCCGAACCGTTCAATCGGGCGTCATCGCGCCCTCCGCCGTGGCACAATCACGCGGTCGCAACCATACACCATTTCCGGCCACGTTCGGAGCGCATCGAGGAGGCCCATGAACAGTTCCAGAATCAATGGTCCGA
>JAWLGU010000039.1:0-1733 GCA_041690675.1 Pseudomonadales bacterium
GGCCCCCGCCGAGCAACGGCGGGCCCCCGCCGTGTGATGGCGGCATTCCTGGGGGCGACGCTGGCCGTCGCCGCGCCGGCGGCCGCGCAGGCAGCGGTTCCCGTGGTGGAATCCTCCGCCAGCGCCGAGCCGGCCCGTTACGCCCAGGCTTCGCCCCAACCCGCCGCCGGTGCCGCCGAGCCCAGCCGTCTCGGCGAGCTGTTCTACCAGCTCCAGCTCCTGCAGCAGGAGGTTCAGGAGCTGCGCGGCCGGGTGGAAGAGCAGGACCATCGCATCGAGCGACTGGCCCGGGACCAGCAGGAGCAGTACCTCGACCTCGACCGGCGCATGCAGGCGCTGCGTGGCGGCGCTGGCGCCGGGCCGGCGCGGCCCGCGGGCGCGGAGCGCCCGGCGCAAACCGAAGAACGCTCGCCGCCCGCCCCGAGCGCGGGGTCGAACAGCGAGCGGGAAGCCTACGCGGCGGCTTTCGAGCTGATGAAACAACGCCAGTTCGAAGCGTCCCTCGACGCGTTCAACCGGCTCATCGTCGATTACCCGAACGGCGTCTATACCCCCAACGCGTTCTACTGGCTGGGCGAGCTGTACCTGGCCCAGGATCAGAACGAGAAGGCCCGGCAATCGTTCGCTCAGGTCATCAACCTTTACCCGGATCACCAGAAGGTTGCGGACGCGTTGTACAAGCTGGGTGTGGTGTATCACCGGCTCGGCGACCTGGCCCGGGCCCGTGACTATCTCAATCGCGTGCGCAACGAGCACCCGGGGTCCTCGGCGGCGGGTCTGGCCGAAACCTACCTGGCGGAGCTGTAGGCACCGGGAGGCCCTCGTGGCTGACACCCTCCGGATCACCGAGATCTTCCTGTCGTTGCAGGGGGAGACCAGCTTCACCGGTCTTCCCACGGTGTTCGTCCGCCTCACCGGTTGCCCGTTGCGCTGCGGATACTGCGACACCGCATACGCCTTCAGTGGCGGCACGGTCATGCCGCTGCAGGCGGTGCTGGAACGGGTCGCCGAGCTGGGGGCTTCGCACGTCACCGTGACCGGCGGCGAGCCCCTGGCGCAGCCGGGGGTGCGGCCGCTGCTGATACGGTTGTGCGATCTTGGGTACACCGTCTCGCTGGAGACCAGCGGCGCGCTGGACGTGGCGGGCGTGGACGAGCGGGTGGTGAAGGTGCTCGACATCAAGACCCCGGGCTCCGGGGAAATATCGCGCAACCGTTGGGAAAACCTGGCCCATTGCAGCCGGCGGGATCAGGTGAAGTTCGTGATCTGCGATCGGGCCGATTACGACTGGGCCCGACTCAAGTGCGACGAGCTCGCGCTGGGCGAGCGCTTCGGCGAAGTCCTGTTCTCGCCCGCCGCCCCGGAGCTGCCGGCACGGACCCTGGCGGATTGGATCGTCGAGGATCGTCTGCCGGTGCGCTTGCAGATACAGCTCCACAAGTACCTCTGGGGCGACGAGCCGGGCCGGTGATGGCGCGCAAGGCGGTCGTGCTGGTTTCCGGCGGCCTGGACTCCGCCACCACTCTGGCCATCGCCCGGGCGGACGGATTCGCCTGTTCCGCTCTGTCCTTCGACTACGGGCAGCGCCACGTGGCCGAGCTCGACGCGGCGCGCACCGTGGCCGAGCGGGGGGGCGCGGTCGAGCATCGGGTGGTTCCCATCGACCTGTCCGCGTTCGGCGGCTCCGCGCTCACGGATCCGGAGATCGCGGTGCCCGAGAGCGCGGGCCCGGG
>JAWLGU010000039.1:1833-14102 GCA_041690675.1 Pseudomonadales bacterium
CGCGGTCGAGCATCGGGTGGTTCCCATCGACCTGTCCGCGTTCGGCGGCTCCGCGCTCACGGATCCGGAGATCGCGGTGCCCGAGAGCGCGGGCCCGGGTCCGGGGATTCCGGTGACCTACGTCCCGGCCCGGAACACCGTGTTCCTGTCGCTGGCGCTGGCGTGGGCCGAGGTACTGGGCGCCCGGGACATCTTCATCGGCGTCAACGCCGTGGACTACTCCGGGTACCCGGACTGCCGGCCGGAGTTCATCCGCGCTTTCCAGACCCTGGCCAACCTGGCAACCCGTGCCGGGGTGGAGGGTGATGGTTTCACCGTGCACGCGCCGCTGGTTCATCTCACCAAGGGGGACATCATTCGCCGCGGCCTGGAGCTGGGCGTGGACTACGGGTCCACCGTCTCGTGCTATCAGCCGGACCCATCCGGCGCTGCCTGCGGGCGCTGCGACAGCTGCCGGATTCGCCGCGCGGGCTTCGCCGCCGCCGGAGTGCCAGACCCCACCCGCTACGCTGACGGCTGAGATCAGGCGCGCCGGCCCAGGTCGATGAGCTTCCGGCAGGTGACGGCGTAGAGCGAGAAGTCGGGCGTCGTGGCGTGCCGGGCGTCGTCGACGGTGCGGTTCCAGCTCTCCAGCAGCGACTGGTGCGCCTCGAACCACGCCTCCACGTCGCCGTCGCTGTCCTTGTGCACGGATGCGGCGAGCCGGCCCTGCTCCATGACGAGATCGTCGATGAGGGAATCGCGCTCGATGCTCTGCCAGTGGCTCACGGACGGGAACTGAGCCAGCCGGGCGATGAGCCACTCGAGGCCCAGGCGTTCACCCAGCTCGCCGAACACGTCCACCAGTGCCCTGGGACCGGCCCCGCACGAATGGGCGGCCGCCACCACCGTCAGGGCTGTGGCGAGATCCGCGGATCCCGCCAGCTCCACCGCATCCGTCTCGGGAAGACCGCGGTCCAGCAGTGCCTGCAGCCGCTGCCGACGGTTCTCCTCCGCGGCCGCGCTGAAGAGCCCGGTGCGCTTCTCCCGCAGCGCCTGAATTTCGGAGCGGTAGCGCTCGGTCAGGTACTCCACGCTGAGATTTTTCCGCTCGTGGCGCAGCAACCAGCGGGTGGCGCGGCGTCCCAGCCGCACCAGCTCGGCCAGGGCCTGCAGCCGTGTCACCGCGTCCACGCCCGGCAACGATTCGATGCGGCGGAACCGTTCACGCAGGCGAAAACACGCCGCGGCGCCCAGGTAGGCGCGGAGGATTTCCTCCACGCTGGCGCTGACGAACTCCATCATGTGGGTCACGAAGGTGACGCCCATGTGGTGGACCACGTCGTTGGCGAGCTGAGTGGCGATGATCTGGCGCGCGAGCCTATGGCTGGTGATGGCATCGGGGTAGCGCTGCTCCAGCAGCGCGGGAAACGGCTCGAAGATCTCCTCACGGATGCCCGGATCGTCGCCGAGGCCGTCGTGGTTCAGGGTAGTCTTGATGTGGGTCTTGGAGAACGCCATGAGCACGGCGAGCTCCGGGCGGGTGAGCGTCTCGCCGTGGCTGGCGCGTTCCAGCAGCTCTTCGTCGCTGGGCAGGCCCTCCATATGGCGGTCGAGTCCTTGGGTTGCCTCCATCAGCGCAACGAATCGCTGGTATTCGGCGGCATGATCGCTCACCTGGCGCTCGGCCAGGCTCAGCATCTGAGCCTGGCGGAAGTTGTTGGTCAGCACCAGCTCCGCCACCTCGTCGGTCATGTCCCGGAGCAGCGCGTTGCGATGCTTTTCCGTCAGCTCGCCGTCCGCCACCAGCTGGTTCAGCGCGATTTTGATGTTGACCTCGTGGTCCGAGCAGTCCACACCGGCGGAGTTGTCGATGAAGTCGGTGTTGATGGCGCCGCCTCTGAGGGCGAACGCCACGCGGCCGAACTGGGTGACCCCCAGGTTGCCGCCTTCGCCGATGACCTTGCAGCGCAGGTCCTCGGCGTTGACCCGAACCGAATCGTTGGAACGATCACCCACGTCGGCGTCGCGCTCCGCGGCGGCCTTGACGTAGGTGCCGATGCCGCCGTTCCAGATCAAATCCACGGGGGAGGCGAGCAGCGCGCGAATGAGCTCGTCAGGGGACAGGCGGTCCGAGTCGATGGCGAAGCGACGGCGCACCTCGGCGGAAAGGCGGATGGATTTGGCGGTGCGCTCGTACACCCCGCCGCCGCTGGAGATCAGCGCGGGATCGTAATCGGACCAACCGGACCTGGGAAGGGCGAACAGGCGCCGGCGCTCCTCGAAGGCGCGCTCCGGGTCCGGGTCCGGGTCGAGGAAGATGTGCCGGTGATTGAACGCCGCCACCAGGCGGATGCTGCGGGAGCGTAGCATGCCGTTGCCGAACACGTCGCCGGACATGTCGCCGATGCCCAGCACGGTCACCGGGTCGGTCTGCACGTCCACGCCCCGTTCGGCGAAATGGCGCTGCACCGATACCCAGGCGCCTCGGGCGGTGATGCCCATCTGCTTGTGGTCATAGCCGTTGGAGCCGCCGGAGGCGAAGGCGTCGCCGAGCCAGAAGCGGTACTCGGCGGCGACGCCGTTGGCGATGTCCGAGAACGTGGCGGTTCCCTTGTCTGCGGCGACGACCAGGTAGGGATCGTCACCATCGTGACATCTCACCTCCGGCGGGTGGACGACGGCTCCGCCCACCACGTTGTCGGTGAGGTCCAGAAGGCCGCGGATGAAATCCTTGTAGCAGGCGACGCCCTGGGCGCGAAACTCCTCCGGATCGTCCGAGGGCCGCCGCACGATGAAGCCCCCTTTGGCGCCGGTAGGAACGATCACCGCGTTCTTCACCGTCTGGGCCTTCACCAGGCCCAGCACTTCGGTGCGGTAGTCCTCGGCGCGATCCGACCAGCGCAGGCCGCCCCGGGCAATGGGCCCGCCGCGCAGGTGAACGCCCTCCATGTGCGGCGACGAGACGAAGATCTCGTGCGCCGGCACCGGCCGGGGAAGATCGGCGATGGCGCCGGGGGCCAGCTTCAACGCGAGGTACGGCCGCGGCGACGCGCCGTCCGTGCGGTAGTAGCTGACCCGCTCGGTGGCCTCGATGAGGGCCTGGTAACGGCGCAGAATGCGGTCCTCGTTGAGCAGCGCCACGCCGTCCAACGCCTCACGCAGGGCGTCGGCGAGGGCGGTGAGCTCCGCCTCGGCGGCCTGCCGGGGATCGAAGCGCGCCTCGAAGTAACGCACCAGGCCCGCGGCGATCCGGTGATGCTTGACCAGGGTGTCGCTGATGAACTCCTGGCTGAAGCCGAAGCGGATCTGCTTCATGTAGCGGGCGTAGGTCCGTAGCACGCTGATCTGGCGCCAGTCGAGCCCGGCCGCCAGCAGCAGTCGGTTGTAGCCGTCGTCGTCGGCCTCGCCGTTCCAGATCCGCGCGAAAGCATCGGAGAACAGTTCACCCAGCGCGCCGATGTCCAGCGGCTGCGGGTAAAGCAGATCGAAATCCAGCAGCGCCGCCATGGGACGGGACGCCCGCTCGATGTTGTAGGGATGCTCGGCGCAGATGCGCAGCCCCATGTTCTCCAGGGTGGCGATGACGTCGGAGAGGGGCAGGGTGGAGCCGAGATGGAAAATCTTCAGGTGCACCTGCTCGGCGGACTCCTCGGGCCGCCGGTAGAAGTAACTCGCCAGGGGCCGGTCCTCGGAGAGGCTCTCCACCACGTCCAGGTCTTCCACCGCGGTCTGGACGCTGTAGCGTTCGCGGTAGGC
Organism: Pseudomonadales bacterium; assembly: GCA_041690675.1. Classification (GTDB taxonomy): domain Bacteria; phylum Pseudomonadota; class Gammaproteobacteria; order Pseudomonadales; family Azotimanducaceae; genus UBA7803. Next base: position 5,572 of record JAWLGU010000039.1, read on the forward strand.
CGCGGGAAAGGCGAGGGCGTAGTCGCGGCCGAACTGGCGGCTTCTGGACTCGCCGTAGCGCTCCACCAGCTCGTCCGCGAAGTTGGCACTCCAGTCGCGGGTGACGTCCACGAGCCGCTGCTCCAGAGCCGACGGGTCGACGTCCGGCTGGGAGCCCGGGCGGATGCGCAAGGTGATCTGCAGGCGTACCAGGATGGACTCGCTGAAGTACGGCTCGAACTCCGAGTCCTCGGCGTCGTAGGCGTCGCTCAGGATCTCCTGGATCCTGAGCCGCACCTGGGTGTTGTAGAAATCCCGGGGCAGGTAGATCAGGCAGTGCACGAAGAGCCCGTAGGGATCGTGGCGGACGAACAGCCGGGTGCGGCGCCGCTCGTGGATGTAGGTGATCCCCATGGCGATCTGGAACAGCTCGTCCTCGGTGATCTGGAAGAGCTCGTCTTTCGGATACGTCGCGAGCACCTGGTGAAGCACCTTGCCGTCGAAGCCGGAGGGATCCAGACCCGAGCGCTCCATGACGTGCCCGACCTTGCGGCGCACCAGGGGAATCCGCTCCGGATGCTCCAGGTACACCTGAGAGGTGTAGAGGCCGAGGAAGCCGTGCTCGCCCACCACACGGCCGTCGGCGTCGAACTTGCGGATGCCGATGTAGTCCGGATAGGCGGGGCGATGCACCCGGCTCTTGGTTCCGGACTGCGAGAACGACAGCGCCGTCGGGTTCAGCAGGAACGCCCGCACCCGCTCGCGCTGCTCGGACAACTGGCGCGGGGTGGCGAGGCGCCGATTGCGCATCACCCCCAGAGTTTCCCCCTCGTCCTGGCGGATGGTGTCGTCCCGGTAGTCGAAGCTGCGGTAGCCGAGAAACGTGAAGTTGTTCTGTGGCAGCCAGTCGAGAAACGCCAGGGCCTCCTCCAGTTCCTCAGCCGGCAGGGGCGGGGGCGAGGCGCGAAGCTCGGTGGTGAGCTGCGCCAGCCGGCCCTTCATGGAGGCGAAATCCGTCACTGCCGCGCGCACGTCCGCCAGGGTCGTTTCCAGACGCTCGTGCAGGCGCGGCAGCTCCGCCTCCGGGATGCGGTCGATCTCGGCGTAGATGAACACTTCCCGCTGGGGCCAGCTGCGGTCGCGGGACACCGCCTGGAGCACGCCCTGGTCATCGCGCTCGGTGGAGAGCACCACGTTCCCCAGATGATGGGTGACGAGACCGTCGTGGGAGAGGGCGATGAGCACCGAATCGGTGACGAACGGCATGTCCGGCGTCATCACCCGCACCACCGTATAGCGGGAGTGCCAGCCGTTTCGGGCAGCGGTGGGATTGCCCGCGTGAATGTCGGTCGCTCGAGGGTCCCGGACGCTGAACGCGCGCCACGCCTCGATGCAGGCTCCGGAGTCGTTGTGCGCGTCCCGGGGCTTCAGATCCTCCTCGGGAATCCGCGACCACCACAGCTCCACGAACTGCTCGAGCAGCGGATTCGGGCCTTCGAGCCGCTCACGGACACTGTCGAGCAGGATGCGTATTTGCGCGCTGTTGTCGCCGATCACCGATGGGCCTGACGATGTGGGTTGCTATGGCCCATTCATTCTAGGACAGCAACGAGGGGATGGTGGGTCGTCTGGGGCTCGAACCCAGGACCAACGGGTTAAAAGCCCGGTGCTCTACCAACTGAGCTAACGACCCGAAAAAGGGAGCGCGAATTGTATTGCCCGGCGGACGGGCATACAAGCCCTGTCGCTCAGAGAGCGGGCAGGTCCAGGCGGTGGCGCTCGCTGTGTCGGACCAGAAATGCCCAGATCCGCTCATCGAGGCCTGCGTCGGCCTGCTCGGCCCAGCGGTGCAGGTCGATGAGGAGCGCGAGCCCCTCGGCGTGCAGCGCCTCCACGTCCGACAGCCGCAGACTCGCCGGGCGCGCGTCGAGAAACGCCGTCCGGGCCTGGCTGTCGACGCCGGCCTCCGCGGGGACGTCGCCGAACAGCACCTTCAGCTCGTCGATGTCTTCCATCCGTACCGCCACCGCCCGCTCCATGTCCTGAGCGAGCGCCAGCAGCAGCATGCTGATCATGCCGGTGCTGGCTTCGGCGAAGCGGGAGCAGGTCTCCGGCGCCACGGCGGTGGCGAGCTTTACGGCCAGGTCGGCCAGGCCCTGCGGGGGGCGGGGGATCATACCAGCGGCTCCGTGTAGCGGTGATCGCCCTCGGGATTCAGGCGATCCACCAGGATGCGGTTCTGGCGGTCGGTCATCACCCAGCCGGCCATGGCGAGGATGGGCTCCTTGGTTTCCCCGTTGAGAAAGTCCTCGGTGGACGAGATCCAGATGGCCAGGCCCTTCAGCGACGCGAACACCTGCCACCAGCGGAAGGCCCGGCGATCGACGGTGAAGCCGCTGGCCTGCTCCCAGATGCGGATGGCGTCCTCGCGGGGAAGCAGGCCCCCGGCCAGCGTCCGCTCCGGCCATGCCCACAGCGGGTCCAGCGACCAGGCCAGGTCCTCCAGCGGATCCCCCAGGTGGGCCATCTCCCAGTCCAGCACGCCGCGGATCTCGCCGTCGGCATCGTACAGGAAGTTGCCGGTGCGGAAGTCGCCGTGGACCAGGCAAACCCGCCCGGACGGAGGCGGCAGGTGCCGCTCCAGCCATCGAATGGCGGCCTCCGCGATGGGCTGGGGATGCACCGAATCCTCGCGCACGACGCTGCTCCAGTACGCGAGCTCGCGCGCGGCCGGGTGCTCCGGGGCCTTCATGAACTCCGTCACCCCCAGCGCCTCCGGGTCCAGAGCCGCCAGCTGGCCGAGCAGGGTCCACTTGTTGCGGCCCAGGGTTTCCCGCAGGGCGCTGCGGCCGGGCTCCGCCAGGCCCGCAACGGAGGTTTCGCAGTCCGGAATCTCGCGCATGACCGAGAAGGGTCGATCCAGATGGGCGGGATCCTCCTCCAGGATCAGCGCCTCTGGCACCGGGATGGAAGTGGGGTGCACGGCCGCGTAGGTCCGGTACTCCAGGGCCCGCTCGGTGTCGATGAGGCTGGTCTTCGGGTCGCGCCGCAGGATCAGCGACGACGGCCCCTCGGCGCTGCGTACCCGCACGCGGTAGGTCTCGCGCGAGGCGCCGCCGGGGATCTGCTCGATGGCCTCGAGCTCCACCGGCTCGTTCCAGCGCGAGGCGAGGTAGCGGGCGAAGCGCTCGCCGAGGGTTCGCAGGGCGGGGTGCACGACGGGTCTCCTAGCCGCCGGGCCGCATGCGGAAGCGAACGGGCATGCGCTTCAGACCGTGGACGAAGCTCGCCTGAACCCGTTCCGGCTCCGCGGCGAGCTCCATATGCTCGATGCGGGGCACCAGCTGGCTGAAGAAAATGCGCATCTCCAGCCGGGCGAGCAGCAGCCCCAGGCACTGGTGCGGGCCCGTACCGAAGGCCAGGTGCCGGTTGGGCTTGCGGTCGATGCGAAACTCGAAGGGGTCGTCGAACACCTCCTCGTCGAAATTGGCGGAGGCGTAGAAGAGACCCACCGTGTCGCCCTCGCGGATGCGCTGGCCGCGCAGCTCGTAGTCGCGGGTGGCGGTTCGGGAGAACTGCACCACCGGGGTGGTCCAGCGGATCATTTCCTCCACCGCCAGCTTCACCGCATCCTCGTCGTCGATGGACGCGCGCAGCTTGTTCATCGCCTCCGGGTGGGTGAGCAGCGCGTGCAGCCCGCCGGAGATGGAGTTGCGGGTGGTATCGTGGCCGGCCGTGGCAATGATGATGTAGTAGGAGATCAGCTCCTTGTAGGGTAGGTACTCGCCGTCGATGGTGCCGTTGGCGATGTAGGAGGCCAGATCTTCCGTCGGCCGGGCCCGTCGGGCCTCGGTGAGCTCGGTGAAGTAGGCGTAGAAGTCCTTGATGGTGTCGAAGATGGAGAGGGGGTCCTCCGCCATCCGCCGCATCTCCGGGTCGTCGCCGGCGAACAGCTCGTTGGTGAGCTCGAGGATCCGCCACTCGTCTTCCCGGGGAATTCCCAGCAGCTCGGCGATCAGCTTCAGCGGCGGCCACACCGCCACGTCCTGAACGAAGTCCAGCTCCCGTTCGCTGCCGTCGCCCGCCATGTCGTCGAGGATCCCACCGATGATGGTGGTGAGCCGGTCGTCCAGGCGTTTGATGTTCGAGGGCTTGAACCACGGCTGCACCAGAGCCCGGTACTTGGGGTGGTCGGGCGGATCCATCTGCACCAGGGAGCGGATCAGCCCGCCTTCGCCGGCGCTGGCCAGCACTTCGAGCAGCTTCGGCGCGTCCTGGAGGCGCTGGAAGATCTGCGCTATCACCTCCTCGCGCAGCTCGGGGCGGGCCACCTCGGGGCTCAGCAGGGGCCGCGGCTCGCTGGGGAACACTTCCGGGTTCTTCTCGATCTCGACGATATCGGCGTGCTTGGTCACCGCCCAGAACGGGCGGAAGTTCTTCGGCTCCACCCAGCGCAGGGGATCGTTGGCGCGCAGCCACGCGAATGCCTGGTGGGGGTGGCCCACCCGTCCGTACACGTCCGGTGCGATGACGTCGTCGTCTTCGAATGCGTATGCTGCTGCCATGATGGGAACGAGCCTGATAGTCTAAGCAAACGGCTAACGTTAGCCGGATAGTCGTCGCCATTGCAATTGCGCCGGCGTCAGCAGTCAAGCTGTTGACATTCGCACTCCGAGGGGGGAGGACATGACCGAACAGCCGGGCCCGCGCGGCCCAGCACTGGCCGGACAGCACGCCCTGGTCACCGGCGGTGGCAGCGGCATCGGGCTTGCCTGCGCCCGGGCCTTCCTGACGGACGGCGCCCGGGTGACCATCGTCGGGCGTTCCCGGGAGAAACTCGACGCCGCACTCGAGACCCTCGCGTCGCTCGGAGAGGCACAGGCGATCACCTGTGACGTCAGCCGTGAGGACGAGGTCGCGCGCGCGATGGAAGCCGCCGACGCGGCAGCCCCGGTGACCATCGTGGTGGCGAACGCCGGCACGGGTCACCTCGCACCCCTCACCGCCACCGAGGACGCGGATTGGCAGAAGGTGCTGCAGACCAATCTCACCGGTGCCTTCTACACCTTCAAGCACGGCGCCCGGGCGCTCATCCGGGCCGGCGGCGGCGCCATGTGCGCCATCTCGTCCATCGCCGCGGTGCGCACCCACCGTTTCATGCACGCCTACGTGGTCAGCAAGGCGGGCATCGACATGCTGGTGCGCAACACCGCGGACGAGCTCGGGGCCCACGGGGTGCGGGTGAACAGCGTGTGCCCGGGGCTCGTTGATACCGACATCGCCGCCGGTCTGTTCGCGACGGACGAGGTGCTCCGCTCCTACCTGGAGAACATCCCGCTGCAGCGCACCGGCCAGCCCGACGACATCGCCCGTGCCGTGCGCTTTCTGTGCGGGCCGGAGTCGAGCTGGATCACGGGCACGGTGCTCTCCGTGGACGGCGGGCACCATCTACGGCGGGGGCCGGATTACGAGCCGTTCATCCGCGCCATGTACGGGAACGAAGGCACCGGAGGTGCATCATGAAGCTTTCGACGCTGTCCCGCTCCATCGAGGGCAAGGTGGCTGTGGTAACCGGGGCCGCCAGCGGCATGGGCCGGGCCACGGTGCGGCTGTTCGCGGAGCAGGGGGCCCGGGTGGCGGCCCTGGACGTGAACGCGGAGTCGCTGAATGCGGTGGTTCGGGAAATCGAGTCGGCGGACTACCCGGTGAAGGACTGGGCCCTGGATCTCTCCGACAAGGACGCCATCGTCGAGACCTTCGCGGACATCGCCGATCACTTCGGCGGCATCGATATCCTGATCAACAACGCGGGCATCTCGTTGTTCGCACCCATCGATAGCGACGAGTACGAAGAGGCCTGGGAGCGCTCCCTCACGGTGCTGCTCACGGCGCACACCCGCACCATCCGCGCCTCGCTGCCCTGGCTGCGCAAGTCCGAGCACCCGCGAATCGTCAACATCGCCTCGACGGAAGGTCTGGGGGCCACCAAGTACGGCAGCCCCTACACGGCGGCCAAACACGGCGTCATCGGCCTCACCCGGTCGCTGGCGGTGGAGCTCGGCGGCGAGGGCATCACGGTGAACTGCATCTGCCCCGGCCCCATTCACACCGGCATGACGGCGGGCATCCCCGACGAGGCCAAGGAGGAGTTCGCGCGCCGCAGGGTGGCGCTTAAGCGCTACGCCGACCCGGAGGAGGTGGCGCACATGACGCTGTCGCTCGTGCTTCCGGCGGCCAGCTTCACCACCGGCGTGGCGCTGCCGGTGGACGGCGGCCTGACCATCCGCAACGCCTGAGCGGGACGGATCGCGGATGAGCGGCGTGCGGGCGGATCCTCACCGGGTGCATTGGAGCATGGTGCTGGCCTATGGCGCTCCGGGCGTGGGCGCGGGCTACATGTACCTGCTCATGGGCCTCTACGTGATGAAGTTCTCCACCGACGTGTTGCTCATCGCACCGTTGGCCATGGGCATCATCTTCTCCGCGTCCCGGGTCTGGGACGCCATCTCCGACCCGCTGGTGGGGTACCTGTCCGACCGCACCAGCAACCGGCTGGGGCGCCGGCGAAGCTGGCTCATCGCCAGCGTGGTTCCCATCGCGGCCGCCTTCATCATGGTGTTCGCGCCGCCGGCCGCCCTGGAAGGCGCCGGCCTCACCGCGTGGATGGCCGTGGCCATCATCGGCTTCTACTCCGCCATGACCATGTTCTTCGTGCCCCATCTGTCGCTGGGGGCGGAGCTCTCCCAGAGCTATCACGAGCGCAGCCGCCTGTTCGGGGTGCGGCACGCCTTCTACACGTTCGGCTCCATTCTGTCCCTGGTGAGCTTTCATTTCCTGATCAGCGCCGAGCAGCAGGGGCCCGCGGCGGTGCGCGAACTGGCGTTCTACCTGGCGGTGGGGTCAGCCCTGGTGATGAGCGGGCTGATCGTCTTCGCCGGAGCGCGGCTCCAGGAGCGCGCCGAGTATCAGGGGCGGGTGAACGCCAACCCGTTCCAGGCCTTCACCGACGTCTGGCGCAACCCCCACGCCCGGCTGCTCATCGTGGTCACCTTCATCGAGCACATCGGCAGCGCCGCCATCGGCGTGCTCACCTTGTACGTGGCCCAGTACGTGGTTGGGGCGCCGGCGCTCGCGCCGGTGTTCATCCTCTGCTACATGGTTCCCTCGACGCTGTCGGTGCCGATGTGGATTCCGCTGTCCCGCCGCTTCGGCAAGGTCCGGCTGTGGATGTTCTCCATGCTGCTCACGGGGGTAGCCTTCGGCGCCATGTTCGCGCTGCCGTTCATCGATTCCATCACCGTGAAGTCCGTCTACATCGCCGTGGCGGCGGTGCTGGCGGGACTGGCCGCCGGCTGCGGTGGGACCATTTCGCCGTCGGTTCAGGGCGATGTCATCGACTACGACGAGTACATGACCGGCGAGCGCAAGGAGGGGTCGTACTTCGCGGCCTGGAACTTCGTCCACAAGAGCGGCATGGGGGTGATGCTGCTGCTCACGGGCTTCGTGCTGCAGTTCGCCGGCTTCGTGCCCAACCAGCCGCAGGCCATGAGCGTGCAGGTGGCGATGGTCACCCTGTACGGGCTGTTCCCCCTGGTGTGCTACGGCGTCGGCGCCTGGCTGTTCAGCCGCTTCACGCTCAACGAGGCGGCCCACGCCGAGATTCGTCTGGTCCTCGACCGGCGCAACGGCATGGCGGACTCGGCACAAGTAAATTGACGTCTTGCGGCCGCGCGCCGCCGTCCACTAGCATTCCGCGCCATGAGCGGAAGCCCGATCCTGCGCCGATGGCTCGAGAACACCGCCGTGCCCCTGGGCGCGGTGCTGGTGTGGACCGTGTGCGTGGGGATCAGCGGCGACCCGCCGCCCGGCCTCGAGCCGCTGCCGGCATTCCACGAGATCGATCGGGTGTCGGTGAAGAAGCAGCAGTTCTTCGCCTACCTCACCCCGGTTATCCGTGCGGAGAACCAGCGCATCCGCGAGCAGCGGGGCCGGTTGCTGCGCATCGCCGAGGCCTGGCACGAGCGGGGCCAGCGACCGGGCTGGCTGGACCGTCGGTTTCTTCGCAGGCTGGCGGCGGAGTATCGGGTCGACGACGCGGACCGCTCTCTGGATTCGGTGCTCGATGAGTTGCTGAAGCGGGTGGACGTGATCCCGCGGAGCCTGGTGCTGGTGCAGGCGGCCAAGGAGTCGGGCTGGGGTTCTTCCCGGTTCGCGCGCGGCGGCAATAACCTGTTCGGCCAGTGGTGCTTCGAGCCCGGTTGTGGCCTGGTGCCGAGCAAGCGGCCGCCGGAGTCCCGCCACGAGGTCGCCAGCTTCGACACCGTGCGCGACGCGGTGGCCAGCTACGTTCGCAACCTCAACACTCACCCGAGCTACGACGAGCTGCGCGCCCTGCGGGCGAAGCTGCGCGCCGAGAACCGAACGCCCTCCGGCGAGGACCTGGCCCAGGGCCTGACCCGCTACTCCGAACGCGGCGAAGCCTACGTGCACGAGGTTCAGGCGATGATTCGGCAGAATGGGTTGGAGAGCGAGTGAGGTGTCGCTGGTCGCTG
>JAWLGU010000039.1:14202-40944 GCA_041690675.1 Pseudomonadales bacterium
GACCCGCTACTCCGAACGCGGCGAAGCCTACGTGCACGAGGTTCAGGCGATGATTCGGCAGAATGGGTTGGAGAGCGAGTGAGGTGTCGCTGGTCGCTGTCCGCTGTCCGCTATCCGCAAGAGGCACGTCGTTGGAGTTGGCGGTCAGCGGTCAGCGGTCAGCAAGAAGACACCGCCAGAACGTGACGAATTGGCTCTTGCCGAAAGCTGACAGCTGAAAGCCTATCCTGTTGAAAAAAGGCTTGTCGAAGTCGGTTGAGGCGCCGTACTACAGCCGGCGTGGACGGCCATCGACCCGGAGCTGATGATCCGCATGCTCTTGATTGGCTACTGCTTCGGCATTCGCTCGGAGCGGCGGCTGTGCGAGGAGGTTCAACTTGGCGTACCTGGTTCTGCCGGTTGAGCCTGGAAGACAAGGTGCCGGATCACTCGACGTTCTCCAAGGCGCGGCACGGCCGCTTCCAGGAGAGCGGCACGCTGCGGTTCGTGTTCGAGCAGGTGATGGAGCGGTGCATCGAGCGGGGGCTGGTGGGCGGCACCGGGTTCGCCGTCGATGCGAGCATCATCCGGGCGGATGCCAACCGGCAGCGCGCGCTGCAGCGCGACGACGATGACGACTGGCCGACGCCGAGCCGCTCGACCCGCCCGGTTCGCGAGTATCTGGCGCAACTGGATGGGTCGGCCTGAGCGCCGGCCGGCGGAGCAATCAGCGATCAGCAATCAGCGGTCAGCAAGAAGGAACTCGCCAGAACGTGACCAATTGGCTCTTGCCGAAAGCCGATAGCTGACCAGCGGATAGCGACCAGCCGAACGCTAATCCCTAGGATAATCCACCAACTGCCGCGCCATGACGATGCGCTGGATCTGCCCCGTGCCTTCCACGATGTCCATGGCCTTCACGTCGCGGTAGAGCTTCTCGATGAGGTGCTCGCCCTGTGCGCCCACGGCGCCCAGGAGCTCCATGCCGAGGCTGGCGGCTTCCATGGCCACCTCGGCGGCGGTGGCCTTGGACATGGAAGCTTCCACCATGTTGGGTTCGCCGCGGTCGGCGAGCCAGGCGGCCTTGAGGCACATGAGCCAGGCGGCCCGGGTCTTGCGGCGCATGCGTTCCAGGCGGTCCAGATTGCGGGTGCCGAGCTGGTCGGACTCCCGGGCGAAACACAGCGCCTCGTCCATGCAGGCCCGCGCCATGCCCACGGCGTTGGCGGCGATGGCCGGGCGGGTGGCGTTGAAGGTCTGCATGGCGCCCTTGAATCCGGCGCCCCGGGCGCGCTGCTGGTAGTGCGCCTCGCCGCCGAGGAGGTTCTCCGCCGGTACACGCAGGTCGTTCATGGTGAACGACGCGGATGCGTACGCCTTGATGCCCATCTTCTTCTCCGGCTTCGGCTCGGAGACGCCGGGCATGCCCCGCTCGACGACGAAGGCGCGGTGGCCGGCGCGGCCCAGGGCCGGGTCCACGGTGGCGAAGACCACGATCCAGTCCGCGCGGTCCGCGTTGGCGGAATAAAGTTTGGCGCCGTTGAGCACCCAGTGATCGCCGGCCTTGACCGCGCGGGACTGGATCCGTGCCACGTCGGAGCCGGCCCCCGGCTCGGTCATGGCGAAAGCCGCCCAGCGTGGCTCGGTCATGTCGCGAAAACGGGCGAGCAACCGCTCCTTCTGCTCCGGCGTGCCCATGCTCATCACCGGTCCGCCGCCCAATCCCGGGCCCGGCAGCGAGGACGAGACGCCGCGGTCCCAGTAGGCCAGCTCCTGACTCACCAGCACCCGCAGCACCGCGGGGCCGAGGGCCGAGCCCGTGTCACCGGCGGCGGGCGCCCGGGTGAGGCCGCGGCGGAGGACTTCCTTGAAGAAGGGATGGTCCGGAGGTGTGGGAGAGCCGATGCGGTCGCGTTCGATGCCGAGGGGCCGGATGACGTCGCGGCCGAAATCGCGGAGTGCCTCCAGGTGCTGGCGGGCGGCGGCGTCCAGCTCGAAGCGCATCAGAACGGGTCTCCCGCCATCAGCGCCGTGGCCGGATGCTGCATGGCGTCTTCCCGGGCCCGGTCCAGACCGCCGTGAAGCAGGCCGAGGGCGCGCGCCTCGCGCATGTGCTTTTCCACCGGGAAATCCTGCATGAAGCCCAGGCCCCCCAGCACCTGCACCGCATTGGGGCCGATGAAGGCCGCCTGCTCGACGGTTTCCGCGAAGGCGGTGGCGCAGGCCTCCTCGCCCGCCGTGCGGGCATCCAGCCTCCACGCCGCCTCCAGAACCAGCAGCCGCGCGCCGGTGACCGCGGTGTTCATGTCGACGAGCAGGAAGGTCAGCGCCTGATGGTGGGCGATGGGCCGGCCGAAGGCGACCCGTTCCATGGCGTATTCACGGGCGTAGCTGGCGGCGGCATCCATCACGCCCAGCAGGAGGCTGGCGAGGTACAGGCGGGCCCGGGCCAGCACCGGCCCCACCGGGGCCCGGTGGAACCGCGCGACGGGTGCACGGTCCAGGGTCATTCGGACCGGCGCCGCGGCACGCAACCCGGCGCCCCGTACCGGCTCGGCGTCGATTCCCTCTCGAATGTGCGCGATGCCGGTGGGGCAGAGCACCACCAGGTCGGTGACCCCGGCGGGTGCGAAGTGGACGGTGCCGCTGGCTTCCCGCTCCGAGACGTTGACCACGCCGTCCTCGGGAGTCACCAGCCAGGCGCGGCGGGCGGGGTCGGCGAGGATGCCTTCGACGGTCTCCCGGTCGTCCACGGCCCAGAACGCATAGCCGGCAGAGCCCAACCGGTCCAGGGCCAGTGCGGCGCCGGGATCCGCGCGGCCGAGGATCTCGTTGACCAGACAGCGCGCCGTCATGCCGAGACCCTCGCCGGGCGCCTCGAGGGCCGAGAGTCCCATCTCCTCGTAGAGGCGGACGACCGTCTCGGCGGGACCCCGGTTCGATTCCGCGTCCCGGGCGCCGGGCGCCAGGTGCTGACGGGCGAACCGGGTCACGGCGTCCAGCAGGATCTGCACGTCGTCGTCCACGGCGAAATCGATCATGGCTCCTCCCGTTTCCCGGCGCCCGCTTTCGGATCCGCCCCGGCGGCCACGCTACCGGGCGACGTCGTCGAGGGCCCGCTCCAGCACGGCCAGGGTCTCGTCGCTGCGGCGCAGCTTGTCGAGCCCGAACAGACCAATGCGGAACGTGCGGAAATCCTCCGGCTCGTCGCATTGCAGGGGCACCCCGGCGGCGATCTGGATGCCGAGCTCGGCGAAGCGGCGGCCTGTGCGCAACCCTTCGTCGTCCGTGTAGCTGACGATCACGCCCGGCGCCTGGAACCCCTCGGCGGCCACGCTCGCGTGACCCCGCTCCTCGAGCAGACGCCGTGCCCGGGCGCCGAGCTCCAGGAGTTCCCGGTGTGCCCGGTCCTTGCCGTAGTCCAGGGTTTCCCGCATGACGTCGCGCAGGGTCCGCAGGCCGTCGGTGGGCATGGTGGCGTGATAGGCGTGTCCGCCGTTCTCGTAGGCCGCCATGATCTCCAGCCACTTCTTGAGGTCCATGGCAAAGCTGCTGCTGGTGGTCTCCGCCACCGCGTGCCGGGCCCGCTCGGAGAGCATCACCAGACCGCAGCACGGGGAGCCGGTCCAGCCCTTCTGGGGCGCGCTGATGAGCACGTCCACCCCCACCTCGGGCATGTCCACCCAGACGGTGCCGGAGGCGATGCAGTCCAGCACGAACAGCCCGCCGACGCGGTGGGTGACCTCAGCCACCGCCTGCAGATAGTCGTCGGGCAGCATCATGCCTGCCGACGTCTCCACGTGCGGGGCGAACACCAGGTCCGGCCGCTCCTTCTCGATGCACGCGACCACCTCGCAGAGCGGAGCGGGCGCGAAGGGGGCGCGACGCCCGTCGCCCACCGGGCGCGCCTGCAGCACCAGCGATTCGGACGGGATGCGGCCCATGTCGAATATCTGGGTCCAGCGGTAACTGAACCAACCATTGCGGATGACCAGGCACTTTTTGTCCGTGGCGAGCTGACGGGCCACCGCCTCCATGCCGAAGGTGCCGCTGCCCGGCACCACGGCGACGGCCTCGGCGCCGTAGACCTCCTTGAGCATTCCGGAGACGTCCTTCATGACGTCCTGGAAGGCGGCGGACATGTGGTTCAGAGAACGGTCGGTGTAAACCACCGAGTACTCGAGCAGGCCGTCGGGGTCGACGTCGGGCAACAGGCCGGGCATGGCGCCTCGCGGGTCAGACGGGAAGCTCAGAATTGTCGGGAATAACGCGGAGCGATACAACCGGACTCAGGGGGCGGAGCCATCGTCGGCGCCGGGGCGGACCCGGACGAGATAGGTGAACGCCAGCAGCGGCAGGTACACCAGCACCGTCACCAGATACGGCAACTGCCCGTGAATCTGATAGAGGGCGGTGCCGAGCAGGGGCCCCACGGTGAAGCCCAGCGGGCCGCAGGAGCTGGTGACCCCGGCCACGGCCCCCTGCTCATCCGCAGTCACCGCCATGGATGCCCCGGCCATGAACGCGGGGCCGGCCAGGCCCATGCCGAAGCCGAGCACCGCCATGCTGCCGAGGAACAGACCGCGGCCGTCTGCCAGGGTAATGGCGACGAAGGCCGTGAGGAGGATGGGCATGGCGATGCGCAGCAGGGTGAACGGCGCCAGATCCAGGCGCTGCACCACCAGGGCCTGGGCCACCAGGGACGCCACGGCCATGAGCATCATGGCGGTGCCGAAGGCGCGGGCGGTCTCGGCGCCGGTGAGCTGCAGCACGTCCTGGAGGCGAAACGCCATGGTCTGCTGCACGACGGCCATGCCCATGAACATCACCACCCCCACCACCACGAAGGGCAGTATGCGGCGGTCGCTGTAGCGCAGCCGGCGGCGCGGCTTGCTCGCCACGTGCTTCACCGGCTCCGGCAGCGCCGCCAACACGGCGAACGCGGCGATCAGGGTCACCAGGGCGGCGAAGTAGATGGGCGTGAGCAGCGAGAACACCGCCAGCAGGCCGCCGAGGGCCGGGCCGATCACTGCCCCGACGTTGTTTGCGGCGCCTATGGCGCCCATGCCCCGGGTGCGGCTGCGCAGGTCGGTGATGTCCGCCATGTAGGCGGCGGACGCCGGCGGGGTGGCCGACATCACCGTGGACTGAGCCATGCGCGCCACGGTGAGCGCCAGAAAGGCGGGCAGAGGCGCGAGGATCCCCAGCAGCGCCGCCTGGAACACGGAGGCGAAGATCAGCGTGCCCGCGGTGTAGCCGAACAGGCCGATGAGCATGACCCGGCGGCGGCCCCAATGGTCACTGATCCGGCCCCAGATGGGGCTGGCGATGAAGAAGGTGATGGACGAGGCGGAGATGATGGCCCCCACCTGCACCTCACTCAGGCCGATCTCCCGGCCCAGCGGCGCCAGCACGGCGAAGACGATGGTCTGCCCCATGCCCACGGCCACCAGGGCTGCGAACAGCAGATAGCGGGCGCGGCTGGGCACGCCCGGCGGAGAACTCGCGGGAGAGGTCCGGGACAAACTCTTTCCTGTTGTGCAGTCGTGAGGCGGAGCGCCGTCTGCGCTCACGGGAACCGGCGATTATACAGAGGGAGCAACGCGGAGCGGGGGATCGGCCGTGATACACTGCCCGGCTCACCCCAGAGGACCACCGTGGCCAGCCGCGACATACTGAAGGCCTTGCAGGTACCCGACTTCCGTTGGCTGTGGGTGGGCAGTCTGGCCTCGTCCTTCGCCATGAACATGCAGATCGTGGCGCGCGGCTGGCTGGTCTACACCCTCACCGCCTCGGCCATGGACCTGGCCTGGGTGACGTTGTCGTTCATGGTGCCCCAGGTGGCTTTCTCCCTGTGGGGCGGCGTGGTGGCAGACCGGCTGCCGAAGCGTCGCATCATCACGCTGGCCCAGGCGCTGAACTGCGCGGCCGTGGTGGTGATGGCGCTGATCATTCTCGGCGACCGGGTGACCTTCTGGGATTTCATCTGGTTCGGCTTCTTCAACGGCACGGTGCTCGCGCTCTCCATGCCCGCCCGCCAGGCGTTCGTTCCGGAGCTGATCCCGGACCGGCTGATCTTCACGGCCATGGCGCTGAACACCACCGGCTGGAACCTGTCCCGCATTCTGGGGCCCGCGCTCGCCGGCTTCCTCATCGCCTGGGTCGCGGCGGGGGATACTTCGTCAACCTACGGGGTGGGCATCGTCTACCTGATGATCGCCGTGCTCTATTTCCTTTCCGCGGCGACCATGCTGCTGGTGAAACAGGCGGGCCGGATCAAGGAGCCGGACGACAAGAGCCCGCTCACGGACATGCTGGACGGCCTGCGCTACGTGCGCGCGAACCCGCCGGTGCTGGGGCTGATCCTGCTGTCCATCGTGCCGTTCCTGTTCGGCATGCCGCTGAATACCCTGCTGCCCGCCTTCAATGAGGACATCCTCGGCGGCGGCCCCGACGATCTGGGGCTGCTCATGTCCTCCATGGGCGTGGGGGCGATTCTAGGCTCGCTGATGCTGGCGTCCATGGGCGGGCTGCGCAACAAGGGGGTCTGGCTCATCTCCACCTGCGTGGGCTGGGGCGTGTTCACCGCCGCCTTCGGGTCGGCCCAGGTGGTCTGGCTGGCCGTGGTGCTGGTGGCCGCCATCGGCTGGCTGTCCGCCTGGAACATGTCCCTCAACCGGGGAATGCTGCAGGTGCAGGTGGACAGCGTCATGCGGGGCCGCATCATGAGCATCGACATGATGTCCCACGGCCTCATGCCCCTCGGGGTGATTCCCATTTCCTTCATCGCCGAACGCTACAGCGTGGCGGTGGCTCTGGAGACGGCGGGCGTGGTGTTCGTCCTGGTCGTGCTTGGGCTGGCGCTGTTCACCACGTCGGTGCGGCGGGTGGACGAGGGGGTGACGAGCCTGGAGCTGTGAGCGCGGATGGTGGGACAGGAATCCTAATCCACCTGCAAGGGGATGCTCACCTCGCCGAAGACGTCGCCGTCGCTGCTGTCCACCAGGTCGAAGCGGAACTCCACCGTGTCGGCCCGGCGGTCCACCGGCTGGAAGTAAATGAGGCCGCTCACCCGCCCGGCGGGCTGAACCACCCCCTCCGGCAGCGCCCGCTCGAGCATCTCGTCGGTGGGCAAATCCACGTCGCGCCACACGGTGAAGTAGGTGTCGTAGTAGAAGGGGTCGTAGTAGAAGCGCCCCGGAAACGGCGTCAGCGACGGGTAGAAGTGCCGGTAGTAGGGCGAGACGTAGAACCGGTCGTAGATGAATCCGGGCGTACGGTAGATGGGATGGGCGAGGACGCGGCCTGCGGGCTCGCGGATGGTTCCCTCGATCTCGAACGGCGGCAAGGCGGAGAACACGCGGCCGTCGTCCGCCACCAGAGCGAAGTCCTGGTAGCGCAGGGTCACCGGGCGGTCGGAATGGTTCTCCACCGTCACCTGCACAGGCGTGGTATAGCGCAGCACCGAGCGATCCGACTTCCAGGCGTCGGTGCGCACGCTCACGTCCACCCCGTCCACCTCCGAGACCACCCGGTGACCGTTTGCCAGGGTCGCGCCCGGCGCCGGCTCGAGCTGGGGATACGAGGCGCACGCGCCGAGGGCGGCGGTGACGAGGATGACGAGCAGGCGTTTCATGGCCACACATCAGGCAAATCGCGTGCCGGTCAGGCGGGCAGCACCCGACTGTGCTTGATCTCCTGGAGGCTGAAGCTGGATTCCACGTGCATGACCCCGGGGAACTTCAGAATCCGCTGCATGCACAGCTCGGAAAAGTGGTCGATGTTGCGGGCCACCACCTTCATCAGGTAGTCGTGGGAGCCGCTGGTGGCGTAGCACTCGACGATGTGCTCCTCCGCCTGTACCGCGGCGAGGAAGGCCTCCGTGGCGGCGTCGGGCTGTTTCTCCATGGTGACCAGCACGAACGCGGTGACCTCGAGGCCCAGCAGCCGCTGGTCGACGATGGCCGCGTAGCCGCGGATGAGCCCCGACTGCTCGAGGTGCTTCACCCGCCGGTAGCAGGGCGACTCGGATATGCCTATCCGCTCGGCGAGCTCCACGTTGGACATGCGGCCGTCGCCCTGAAGCAGCCGCAGGATCTGGCGCTCGGTGTGGTCGAGTTGCACGAAACGTCTCCGGTTCCCGGCTCTGAGCAAGAATATTCCAGTTCTGCCGCAAGTACAGGCAGATTCGTTCCAGAAATCCCCCCAGCGGGCCGAATGAGAAGCAAGCTTGCCGCGAATGCTGTCTAACATAGCAGGCTCAGTGAACCAGGGAGGTAGCCATGACCACGCAGCCTGCGGAGAACCCCATGGGCCTGGACGGTTTCGAGTTCGTGGAGGTCTGCGCGCCCGAGAAGGGCCTGCTGGAGCCCGTCTTCGAGCGCCTGGGCTTCGTCAACGTGGCGCGGCACCGGTCCAAGGACGTCCACCTGTGGCGGCAGAACGACGTCAACTTCATCGTCAACTACGAGCCCGGGAGCCTGGCGGCCTACTACGCGGAAGAGCACGGGCCGTCCGCCTGCGGCATGGCGTTCCGGGTCAGCGACGCGCACCGGGCGTACGAGCGGGCGCTGGCGCTGGGGGCCCAACCCATCGACATTCCCACGGGGCCGATGGAACTGCGGCTGCCGGCCATCCGCGGCATCGGCGGCGCGCCGCTCTACCTCATCGACCGCTACGTCGACGGCGTCTCCGTCAAGGACGGCGCGACCATCTACGACATCGACTTCGAGTACCTGG
This sequence comes from Pseudomonadales bacterium, assembly GCA_041690675.1. Lineage (GTDB taxonomy): Bacteria > Pseudomonadota > Gammaproteobacteria > Pseudomonadales > Azotimanducaceae > UBA7803. The sequence goes on from JAWLGU010000039.1 coordinate 22,921, forward strand.
AAGGGGTGGAGCACCGGCCCCGCGGCTGTGGTCTCGAGGTCATCGACCACCTCACCCACAACGTCTACCGCGGCCGCATGGACCATTGGGCGCGCTTCTACGAGAAGCTGTTCAACTTCCGGGAGATCCGCCACTTCGACATTCGTGGCCAGCAGACCGGCCTCACTTCCCGGGCCATGACCGCGCCGGACGACAAGATCCGCATCCCGCTCAACGAGGAAGCGGGCGGCAACGGCCAGATCGAGGAGTTTCTGATGGCGTACAACGGCGAGGGCATCCAGCACATCGCCTTCGCCTGCGACGATCTCATCGCCACCTGGGACGCGCTCCACGACCGCGGGGTGCCCTTTTTGACGCCACCGCCGGCCACCTATTACGACATGCTCGAGGAGCGCCTGCCGGGCCACGGCGAGCCGGTCGAGGAGCTCAAGCGGCGGGGCATCCTCCTGGATGGCAGCACCGAAGGGGGCGAGCCCAAGCTGCTGCTGCAGATCTTCTCCGAGACCCTGATCGGCCCCATCTTCTTCGAGTTCATTCAGCGCAAACGCGACCAGGGGTTCGGCGAGGGCAACTTCCAGGCGCTGTTCGAATCCATGGAGCGCGACCAGATGCGGCGCGGGGCGCTCGGTGGTGAGGGCTTGCGGCGCCAGGGCGCGGGAGGTGCGGCATGAGCCTCAAACGCATCCATCATGTGGCGTACCGCTGCAACGATGCCCGGGAGACGGTGGAGTTCTACCAGAGGCTGCTGGGCATGGATTTCGTGCTCGCCATCGCCGAGGACCGGGTGCCGTCCACCAAGGAACCGGACCCGTACATGCACGTGTTCCTGGACGCCGGCATGGGCAATGTCCTCGCCTTCTTCGAGCTGCCCAACTCGCCGCCCATGGGACGCGACCCCAACACCCCGGCCTGGGTTCAGCACATCGCGTTCGAGGTGGAGACCATGGAGGGGCTCATGGAGGCGAAGCGCAAGGTCGAAGCGGCCGGGCTGGAAGTGGTGGGGCCGGTGAATCACGGCATCTTCGAATCCATCTACTTCTTCGATCCCAACGGCCACCGGGTGGAGCTGGCGGTGAACACCGGCAGCGACGAGGATCTGCGCCGGCTCCACGAGGTGGCGCCCGCCATGCTCGAGGAGTGGAGCCGCACCAAGCGCGCGCCCCAGCACGCGGCGTGGCTGCATGAGCGTGAGCTTTCCGGGCTGACGGAATGAAGCTGGCGAGCCTGAAAGGCGGCCGCGACGGCCGCCTGGTGGTGGTGTCCCGGGATCTGCGGCACGCCGTGGCGGTGCCGGACGTGGCTCCCAGCCTGCAGGCGGCCCTGGACGATTGGGCTGCGCTGCGCCCGCGCCTGCAGGCGGTCTCCGATGCGCTGAACACCGGGGAGCGGAAGGACGCCGTGCCCTTCGACCCGGCGGCCTGCGCCGCGCCGTTGCCCCGGGCTTACCAGTGGGCCGACGGCAGCGCCTACGTGAACCACGTGGAGCTGGTGCGGCGGGCCCGAGGGGCGCAGATGCCCGCCTCCTTCTGGCACGATCCGCTCATGTACCAGGGCGGCTCGGATGGCTTCCTCGGACCTCAGGACGACGTGCCGTTGGGATCGGAGGCCTGGGGGCTGGATTTCGAGGGCGAGATCGCGGTCGTCACGGACGACGTGCCTATGGGGACGCCGGCGGATGTGGCGGAACGCCACGTGCAGCTCTTGATGCTGGTGAACGACGTGTCGCTGCGTGGTCTCATTCCGGCGGAGCTCGAGAAAGGCTTCGGCTTTTTCCAGTCCAAGCCGGCGTCGAGCTTCTCGCCGGTGGCCGTGACCCCGGACGAGCTGGGGCTTGCCTGGCGCGGGGCCAAGGTGGCGCTGCCGCTGCTCACCCACTACAACGGCGAGCTCTTCGGCCGCCCCGACGCGGGGGAGGACATGACCTTCAGCTTCGCCGACCTCATCGCCCACGCCGCCCGCACCCGAAGCCTCGCGGCGGGCAGCATCATCGGCTCGGGCACCGTCTCGAATCGCCAGGGCACCGAGCACGGCTCCGCCATCGCCGACGGCGGGGTGGGTTACTCCTGCATCGCCGAGCTGCGGATGATCGAAACCATCCGCCACGGTGCGCCGAGGACCCCGTTCATGGCCGTGGGCGACCGGGTGCGCATCGAGATGCGGGACGCCGATGGCCACAGCGTGTTCGGCGCCATCGATCAGAAGGTGGTGGCCGGGCCCGGCGATTCGGCGAAGCCCAGGTAGATCAGGGTCAGGCTCAGGGTGTCCACCAGGCCGTGGGCGACGATGGCCGGCCACAGGTTGCGCGCCGCCCGCAGGTAGATCCAGCCCAGCAGCAGGCCCACCACGAACAGGTTCAGCATGCCGGTGACGCCCTGGTAGGCGTGGCCCAGGGCGAACAGCAGCGCCTGCAGCATCAGCGCCCAGCCCGCACCGACCAGCATGCCGAAGCGGTGCAGCACGAAGCCGCGCAGCAACAGCTCCTCGCCGAAGGCCGCGCTGCCCCACGCCACCGGGAACAGAAACAGCAGATAGCTGGCCGTGTCCCCCTCGATGACCTCCACCAGCAGGCCGGTGTCCATGGGCGGCGCACCGAGCGAGCGCAGCAGGGGGGTGACCAGGAATGTGGTGACGACGACGATGGCGACGGCGCCGCCGAACGCCAAGCCCAGGAACCGCCCCAGCGCCATGCGCCGGGGGAAGCCGAGATCGCGCCAGCCCAGGCACTGGCGTCTCAGGAACACCGTTGCCGCCGCCAGCGGCAAGGCCATGCCCAGGATTGATCCCAGCGCCAGACTGCCGGTGGCGGTGCCGAGCACGGAGCCTGCCACCGCCAGCAGCACCACCGCCGTCAGCTCCGCGACGGTGCGCAGCGGAGAAGTTCGCGGCCCGGGGAGCGGCGGCGCTTCCCGCGGCACGGCCACCGTCAGATGCGTGACGCGCTGATGTCGACGTCCGCGTTCTGCCAGGCGGCCTCGAAGCGATCGTGCACCGCGTCGGCCTCCTCATCCCGGCCCTGCGCCCGCAGCGCCTGCTCCAGCCCCAGCAGCGCCCAGCCGTTCTCCTTCATCACGGCGAGGTCTTCCCGATAGGTGCGCTCCGCCGCGGCGGCGTCCCCGGCGGCGAGCTGGATCACCCCGAGGGAGTGGCGGGCCGGGTAGTACCAGTCCGGCGGCTCGGTGTAGGGCAGAGCGTCCTCCAGCGCCACGGCCTGCTGCAGCTTGACGCTGGCCGCCGCCAGGTCGCCGCGGGCCGCGTCGATCTCGCCGTTCAGCATCAGCTCGCCGATGGCCAGCAGGTCGTCGCCGCTGCCGCGCTCGAAGAACCGCACCTCCGCCATGCCCGGATCGGCGCGCAGCACCGCCAGCTTCTCCGCCTCCGCCTCGGCATGGGCGACGTCACCCTTGCCGAGGAAGGCGCGTCCGCGGGCGTAGTGCCAGATGCCGCGAGCGTACAGCAGGTCGGCGTCGGGCTCCGGGGTGGCGAGGATGTCGTCCCAGGCGCCGAAGCGTATCTGGGCGAAGGTTGGTTGCATCAGGAAATGCTGGGCAACGCCCATGCCGGGGGCACGCAGCAGTTCCGGCGTGATCCGCGCCGCGGTGCCTTCGGCCATGGCGAAGGCCTGCTCGCTCCAGCCCTCGATGCCGGCGGTGATCCAGCCGAAGTGCCAGTTGTGGGGGATGTAGCCGGCGAGGTAGATGGGGCTGTTGGAGCGGCAGGCCTGGATGAAGGAGGCATCCGCGTCCGCGGCTTTCATGTTGTTCAGCGTGGAATCGTGGTAGCGGCCGACGCGGATGTAGATGTGGGCCGGCATGTGAACCAGGTGACCCGCGGAAGGAGCCAGATCCGCCAGCTTGTCAGCGTAGGGCTCGGCGCGCGCGACATCGCTGGACTGCTCCACGGCGTGAATGTAGAGATGGATGGCGCCCACGTGATCCTCGTCCAGCGCGAGAGCGCGCTCGATGTGATCCAGGATCTCCGCGGTCCAGGGCCGGGCCTCGCCGTCGACGATCCAGAAGTCCCACGGGTGCAGGTCCATGAGGGCTTCCGCGGTGAGCGCCAGGATGTCCTCGTCCTCGGGGAACTGCGCGGCTACCCGGCGCATGGCGTCGGCATAGGCGCTGTCCAGGGCGGTGCGATCCTCGGGCTCCTCGGCCACGTAGCGTTGCACCAGCGCCGCGGTGAGGGCCCGCTCCTTGTCGGTAGCGTCCTCAGCCAGGGCCTGGGCCTTGGCGGCCAGCAGGTGGGCTCGGGCGGCGTTGCCCGGATCCATGGCGGCGTTGACGTTGGGACCCAGGACCAGCGCGCTGCCCCAGTAGCACATGGCGCAGTTCGGGTCGTGGGTTGCCGCCTCGTTGAAGGCGAAATCCGCCGCGGCGTGGTTGAAGGCGAAGGCCAGGGCCAGGCCCTGGTCGAAGTACTTCTGGGCGGTCTCGGAGCTGGTGGTGATGGGGAAGTGCAGGTCCCCCAGCCCCTCGAACAGCGGCTGGCGCCAGCCGGGTTCCTGGGCGGCGCGGGGAGCCAGCAGATCGGCGTTGGCGGTTTCGGCGCCGGCGGAATCGGCCTGATTCTCCGCGCACCCGGTCAACCACAGGGCAGCGAGCACGACGAGCAGGCATCGCATGTTCTTTCTCCCCGATCGAACGATGGACCGGGGATCATACGCCCATCCGCCGGTCCCGGATACCGCGCCGGCGCTGCGGCCGCGGCCGGTCCGTGACAGGGCGGGGAGCGATCCGGATAATGCGCCGCTTGCTCGCAACCGGCACCGCGATGTTCAGGAACCTTCGTCTCTACCGTCTGCACAGCGACTGGCCCGATTCCGAAGAGGCCCTCTCTGCGGCCCTCGAGGAAGCCACCTTCAAACCCTGCGGGGCGTTCACCGAGCGCAGCTCCGGTTTCGAGCCGCCGGCGGGCGAAGCCCACGAGCTGCTGTGCCGCCGGGTGGGTGGGGCCGACCTGCTGCGGCTGCGAAGCCAGACCCGGCTGCTGCCGGCGGCGGCGGTGAACGAAGCCCTGGAAGAGCGTCTGGCCGAGTTCCGGCAGCGCGCCCAGCGGGATCCCAGCCGTAAGGAGAAACGCCAGCTCAAGGACGAGGTGTTCGCCGAGCTGATGCCCAAGGCGTTGCTGAAATCCGAGCGGGTGAAGGGGTTCTGCCTGGTGGCCGACAAGCTGATCGGCATCGACACCGCGTCCGAGGCCACGGCGGAGCGGTTTCTCGATGCGCTGCGCAAAGCCTTCGGCAGCCTTCAGGTGACGCCGCTGAAGTTCAAGCAGCCGGTGGGTGCCCTGTTGAACCGGGTGTTTCTCGGCGACGGACCGCCGGCCTTCCGGCCGGGCCGGGAGTGCCGCATGCAGGATCCCGCCGCCGGCGCGGCCACCGTGAGCTGGCTCGACATGGAGCTCACCGACGACGACGTGCGCCGGCACGTCAGGAACGGGCTCAAGCTGAGCCGCCTGGGGGTGGTGTTCGAGGACCTGGTGAGCTGCGTCATCGATCAGGACGGCATCATCCGCAAGCTTCGCCTGCAGGGAATGGACACCGCCGAGGACCGCCTGGACGATGAGGATCCCCTGGCGCGGCTGGACGCGGAGTTCGTGCTGCTGACGGGCGTCTCGCGCCGCCTGATCGAGGCCCTGAAACAGGCGCTCGGCGGCTTCGACTGAGTCCGTTCAGGTTCCGGGCGCCTCGCTCATATCCTCGCTGCGGCACTCGCCCACGACCTTCAGGGCGCGGGCCAGATCGCGCAGCGCCGAGCGCAGGCCTTCCTCCACGGTGGGGTGGTAGACGGGCATGCGCAGCACCGCCTGCACCGAAAGCTGCTGCTGGATCGCCCAGCCGAGCAGGTGCGCCAGGTGCTCCACCCGTGGGCCGAACAGCTCCGCCCCGATCAGGGTGCAGTCCGCGTGCCGGGCGTAGACGCGCATGAGCCCGCGGTTCTCCCCCATCACCCGCGCCCGCCCCTGATTGTGGAAGGAGGCCTGGCCCACGGCGATGGCCGTCGGGTCGAGCTCGCGAAACGGCCGGCCCACCAGGGCGATCTGCGGGTCGCAGAATACGATGGCCAGGGGCGTGCGCCTCGGGTGACGGCTGACGTCGGGCCAGCGCGCCGCATTCTCGCCGCCGATCCGGCCTTCGTCGCCGGCCTCGTGCAAGAGCGGCCACTGGCCGTTGGCGTCGCCGGCGATGAAGATGGGTGAGTCGCCGCACTGGGTGGTTTCCGGATCCCACGGTGGCAGGCCGCGGCGGTCCAGATCGAGCCCGGTGGCCGCCAGGTTCAGGGGCTCTAGGTTCGGCGGCCGCCCGGCGGCGGAGAGCACCGCCTCGAATACCTCGCGGCGCTCGCCGGTCCCGGCCTCTTTCCAGGTGATCTCGACGCCGTCGTCGCGGCGAGCCACCGCGGTGATGTCCGCATTCATGTGCAGCCGGAGCTCCCGGGACAACACCGACTCGATGCTGCGGATCACCTCCGGGTCGGTGGCGGGCCCGGGATGCTCGGCACGGTCCAGCAACGCCACATCGACCCCCAGCCTGGCGAATGCCTGACCGAGCTCGAGCCCGACGATGCCGGTGCCGATCACGGCGAGGGAGCGGGGCAGGGCCGGTAGCTCGAAGACGGTGTCGCTGGTAAGTACCCGGTCGCGTACCGAATCGAAGACTGGCGGCACGAAGGGGCGACTGCCGGTGGCGATGACCGTGGCGGTGGCGTGGACCCGGGTGACCGGCGCCCCCGGGGAGTCCGCGGTGACCTCCAGCGTATTGGCGTCGAGGAAGCGGGCCGTGCCGGCGAGCCGGTTCTCCGCCGGGAGTGCTTCCGTGTCTTCCACCACGAATCGGACGAAACGGTCACGTTCCCGCCGCACCCGCTGCATCACGGCGGCACCGTCCACCGTGAGGCCCTGTACCCGCACGCCGAACTGCTCCGCCTCCCGGGCATGCCAGGCGGCGTCCGCCGCGGCGATGAGGAGCTTTGACGGCATGCAGCCCACCCGGGCGCAGGTGGTGCCGTAGGGCCCGGGCTCCACCAGCACCCAGGACTTGCCGGATTTCTGCGCCTCGCGGATGGCGTTCAAGCCCGCCGTGCCGGCGCCGATGATGGCGATGTCGACCTCGCGGCTGTTCACGCCGTACGGGCCTGCACGGGCCGTGCCAGCGCCCGCACCGGGCTACGCCGTCGATTCGCCGTGGGCCGGCCGCCGGTACCGCAGCATCTTGCCGCTGCCGGCGCCGGTGTGGACGCCGTCCTCATAGGCCACCGCGCCGTTCACCATTACCAGACGTACTCCCGTGGGCTCGCGCTTGGGGTCGTCGTAGCTGGCGGTGTCCAGCACCGTGTCCGGGTCGAACAGCACCAGGTCGGCCCAGTAACCCGGCTCGATGCGGCCGCGGTTCACCAGGCCGAACGTGGCCGCCGCCAGCGAGGTCATGCGCCGCACCGCCTCCGCCAGCGACAGGATGTGCTTTTCTCGCACGTAGCGGCCGAGGATTCGTGGAAAGGTGCCGAACAGGCGCGGGTGTGGCCGGCCGCGCAGATCGGGGATGCCGTCGGAGCCCACCATCATGTCGGGGTGGCGCAGGTTGGTCTCCACGTCCGCCTCGTCGATGATGAACTGAATGCAGATCGTGCGGTCGCCCTTGGGGGCGGTGAGCACGTGCTTGACCGCCTCCGTCACGTCCATGCCGAGCTCTCCGGCGATGTCCGTGAGCATGCGCCCTTCGTAATGGCGGAAGGCCGGACAACTGGCGATGCGGATCACTTCCGCCAGCTCGCGGCTCGGGTTGTCCAGGTCGAAGTACTCAATCATCCGGCCGCTGCCGGCGGTGTACGGATACACGTCCAGGGTCACCCGCTGACCGTCCGCCAGGGCGGCGTCCACCCGTGCCAGGGAATCCCGGACCTTGCCCCAGTTGCCGGGCCCGGCGGCCTTGTGGTGGGAGATGTGCGCGTGCACGCCGGCTTCCCGGCCGATGGTGAGCGTCTCCTCCACGGCGGACAGCAGGTGGTCGCCCTCGTTACGCATGTGGGTGGTGTAGAGCGCGTCGTAAGGCTGGGCCGCCCGGGCCAGCGCGATGATCTCGTCGGTGTCGCTCCAGCGCCCGGGCCGGTAGATCAGTCCGGTGGAGAAGCCGCAGGCGCCCTGCTCCAGGGCGCGCTCCACGTGGCCGCGCATGGTGGCGAGCTCCGATTCGGTGGGCCGGCGCTTCTCCATACCCATGGCGAGGGCGCGGACGGTGTTGTGACCCACCAGCATCAGGTTGTTTATGGCCGGCCGGCGTGCCAGCACGGCGTCGAAGTAGCCCGCCAGATCGGTGAAATCGCCTTCCACACCCGCCAGGATGCCGCCACTGGCGGCCACTGAATCCCGCTCCGGGTCGGCGGGCACGGCGCTGAACCCGCAGTTGCCGCTCACCACCGTGGTTACCCCCTGGGCCAGCTTGAACTCCATCCCGGGGTGGCGGAAGAAGGCGCCGTCGTCGTGGGCGTGGGTATCGATGAAGCCGGGCGCCAGGCAGGCGCCGCCGCCGTCGATCTCCCGCCGCGCCGGCCCGGCCCGGCCCACGGCGACGATGCGGCCGCCGTCCACTTCCACGTCCGCTTCCTGTGCCGGACCGCCGCAGCCGTCCAGCACGCGCACGTTGCGAATGGTCAGATCGCTCATTCCACCTCCTCAGAGCCCGTAGCGCGCCGGCCGCGTGCGCAGCCACTCGCCGATCATCTCACCGATCATGATGCAGGTGAGGTTGGTGTTGGCCCGGGGCACCCCAGGCATGATGGAGGCGTCGGCGACCACCAGACCGTCGAGGGCGTAGGAGCAGCCGTACTGATCCACTACAGCCATGGGGTCGCCGGCAGGCCCCATCCGAGCCGTGCCGCAGGGGTGGAAGCCGCTGCCGCAGTAGCGGCGGCACAGGCCGGCCACCTGCTCGTCCCCCATCGGCCGGGTGGGATCCGGGAAGCTCACCCGCTCGATGAGGTCGGCCAGAGGGCCCACCCGGGTGAAGGCGAAGGCGTCACGGAAGCAGGCGCTCAAGCGGGCGCAGTCCTGCTCATCCTCGCAGAAGCGGTTGTCGAGCACGGGCGGCACGTGGGGATCGGCGGATTGCAGCTGCAGCTCGCCGCGGCCGTGCTGATACTCCAGCACCGCGGCGATGGCGAAGCGCGGCGGCTCGGTGGGACGGCCGGCGAAGCTCAGGAGCTCGATCTGCAGGTCGTTGCGCTTCTCGGAGTCGGCGGACGTGTAGCGCAGGATGGTCTGGATCAGGGGCTGGTCGAACTCGATGATGGTGGGGTCGCGCACCTCGCAGGTGAGGGCCAGCGCCGGGTGGTCCGACAGGTTCGCGCCCACCCCCGGGACGTGATGCAGGACCTCGATGCCCAGCGCCTCCAGCGGCTCCCGCGGCCCCAGCCCCGAGCGCATCAGGATGGCCGGTGACATGACGGCACCGGCGGCGAGTACCACCAGCCGGCCGGTGACCCGCTCGATGCTGCCGTCGGCGGTCTCCACCTCCACGCCGGTGCAGCGCCCACCATTGCCGATCAGCCGCCGGACCAGGGTGTTGGCGCGAATCTCCAGGTTCGGCCGGATGCGGGCAGGGGCCAGGTAGCCCACGGCGGTGGAAATCCTGAGGCGCCCCAGCTTGTTCATGGGGTGGGGCCCGGCGCCCCAGCTCCAGGGATCGTTGGCGTCCGGGCATTCCGGGTAGCCCAGGTCCCGGGCGGTCTCCAGGAACGCCTGGTGCTGGAGCAGCAGCTCCTCGGGGGGATAGCGGCGGATGGTGATGGGGCCGGCGTCGCCGTGGTAGGCGGCGTCGCCGTAGTCGAGATCCCGCTCGAGCCGCATGAAGGCAGGCAGCACCCGTTCCCACGACCATTCGGTGTTGCCGAGATCGGCCCACTCGTCGTAGTCCTCGTGGACACCGCGCAGGGCGATGGTGGTGTTCACGGCGCTGGAGCCTCCCACCACGCGGCCCCGGGGAAAGGGCACGCGGCGCCCCCGAGTGGGCTGGTAGTGGAGGCCCCAATCGTGATCCCGGTAGGAGTTGTTGTGGCCGTTCACCAGGTCGTAGGGCGTGCCCCGCAGCTCCGGGTAGTCGGGCCCGGCCTCCAGCAGCAGGACGTTGCGGTTGGTATCCTCCGACGCACGGGCGGCGATGACCGCTCCGGCGCTGCCGGCGCCGACGATGATGATGTCGTACATCTCTCTCTCCAATCCGCTCCCGGAGGCAGTGTACCCCGCAGAGAGGGGTCAGCGGCAGGCGAGCGCGCTCCGGGCCTGCCCGGGGAAATCCGTCACCAGCCCGTCCACCCCCAGTTCCGCCAGGGTCTGCAACTCGTCGGCGGGGGCGTCCCCGGCGGTGACCCAGACCCGGGCACCGGCCCCGTGCACGCGGCGGATCAGGTCCGGGTCGCGGCGGATCCAGTGCGGCCACACCCGGACGATCTCCACGCCGGCGCGAAGGAAGCCGTCGATGTGTCTCGGCCGCCGGGCGAACGCCAGGAATCGAAGCTCAGGGTCGAGCCGTGTCAGCCGACGGTGATCGCGCAGGGTGCGCACGCCGAAGACGATGCGCTCGAGGTGGTGCTTGCGTGCCTCTGCGACGAGCTGGGCATGATCCACGCCGGATCCGCGCTTGATGTCGAGCAGCAGCGCCACGTCCATCCGCCGGCTCTGCTCCAGCACGTCGGCGAGGGTGGGGATGCGGGCGCCACGGCCGGCGTCCAGACGCGCGAGCTCGTCGAGGTGAAAACGACTGACCGGACCGCGGCCATTGGTGGTGCGGTCCACCCGGCGGTCGTGCAGGATCACCACCCGGCCATCCCGGGTGGTCCTGAGATCCACCTCGAGCACCTGGGCTCCCGCCCCCACCGCGTGACGGAACGCGGGCAGGGTGTTCTCCGGATACCCGGAGCCCATGCCGCCGCGGTGGGCGACGATGAGCGGGTGCGCGGTTTCGCAGGCCATCAAGCTCGTGGCTACGAGCAACCAGCCGAGCATGGGCACCTCGATTAGATCAGGTGTCCATCTCGTGAATACCGCACTCCCGCTTCAGGCCGAAGAAGCGGGTTTCCTCCGCACTGCCCGCCTCGTGCAGCGGGACCGTTGTGTGGGTATCGCCGATGGACACGTAGCCTTTTTCCCACAGGGGATGGTACGGCAGATCGTGGCGGGTGAGGTAGCGGTGCACGTCCCTGTCGGACCAGTCGGCGATGGGGCTGACCTTGAAGCGCTCCCCCGTGAACTGGACGAACGGCGTGCGCGTACGTGTGCTCGCCTGGTCGCGCCGGAGCCCGGTGAACCAGGTCCCCGCGGCCAGATCGCTGAGCGCGCGTTGCAGCGGCTCCACCTTGTTTTCCCGGTTGTAGGCCTCGATGCCGGCGAGTCCCTGCTGCCAGCGCTGCCCGTCCACGGCTTCCTGCCAGGCCGGGCTGCGACGGCTTCGGTACACGTGGAGGTTGAGCCCGAGCCGCTCCGTGAGAGTGTCGATGAAGCGGTAGGTCTCCGGGAACAGATAGCCGGTATCCAGCAGGATCACCGGGACGTCGGGGCACTCCCGGGTCAGCAGGTGCAGGCACACGGCCGCCTGCGCGCCGAAGGACGAGGTGAGCACGTGGTTCCCGGGCAGGTGCTCCAGAGCGCACTGCACCCGCCCCTCGGCGGTGAGGCCGGCGAGGCGCTTGTTCCAGTTCTCGAGATGAGCGGCGTCCGTGAAGGCACTGTTTTCCACCACCGGCTCGCGATCCGGCCGGAGCAGGGCCGTGTCGTTCAGCCGCTCGCTACGGCTTCCGTTGCGGGTCATCGGTTGCCCTCGACCGCCGTACGCACGCACCAGTCGCCGAAGCTCTCACCCGCGCTCTCGCGTTCCCGGGCGAAGCGGCCGAGGAGACCGTCGAGGCAGTCGAGTATGCTGTCTTCGCTCTGGTTCTCGAGGATCAGGGTGTTGAGCCGGTTGCCCAGCCGGCTGCCGCCGAGCATCAGGTTGTAGCGGCCCGGGGCCTTGCCGATCAGCGCGATCTCCGCCAGGTAGGGACGCGCGCAGCCGTTCGGGCAGCCCGTGATGCGCACGTTGATGGGCTCGTCCTCCAGGCCGTGACGGCGCAGCAGCTCGGCCAGTCGCTCGTTGAAGTCGGGGAGGTAACGCTCCGCCTCCGCCATGGCGAGGCCGCAGGTGGGTAGCGCCACGCAGGCCATGGCGTCGCGCTGGAACGGCAGCAGGTTTTCGCCGGCGTCGAGACCGTGCTGCCGGACCAGGGCGTCCACGCCCTCCCGCTCCGCCTCGGCCACACCGGCGATGATGAGGTTCTGGTTGGGGGTGAAGCGAAACTCGCCCCGGTGCATCCGAGCCAGCTCCCGCAGGCCGGTGAGCAGGGGGTGCCCCGGCCGGTCGACGATGCGGCCGCCGGGAATGAGCAAGGTCAGGTGCCAGCGGCCGTCGGGGGCCCGCTGCCAGCCGAAGCGGTCGCCGTTGTGAAGGAACTCGTAGTGCGCCGCCGGCCCCAGGGTGAAGCCGAGCCGGGATTCCACCTCGCGAAGGAACCAGTCCACCCCCCGGGCGTCGATGGTGTACTTGAGGCGGGCGTGCTTGCGCTCCCGGCGGTCACCGTGATCCCGTTGGACGAGCATGATGGCTTCACACACCGCGACGGCCTGATCCGCGGCGCAGAACCCGATGACGGTGCCGAGCCGCGGATAGGTGGCGGGATCGCCGTGGCTCGCGCCCATGCCGCCGCCCGCGAGCACGTTGAAACCCGCGAGCTCGCCGTCGCGCTCGATGGCGATGAGGCCGACGTCGTGGGCGAATACGTCCACGTCGTTCCAGGGGGGAATGGCGATGGCGATCTTGAACTTGCGCGGCAGGTAGGTCGGACCGTACAGCGGCTCCGCCTCCGCCGCCGGATCCACGCGCTCGCCGTTCAGCCAGAGCTCGTGGTAGGCCCGCGTCCGCGGCAGCAGGTGATTGCTGATGTCCTGGGCCACGCGGCAGGCGGCGGCGTGGACCCGGCTCAGCTCGGCGAGCGGGGTGCACATGACGTTGCGATTGACGTCCCCGCAGGTCGCCAGGGTCGTCAGCATCATGTCGTTGATGCGGCGGATGGTGGCCTTCAGCTCCCCCTTGAGCACGCCGTGAAGCTGGAACGTCTGCCGGGTGGTGACGCGGATGGCGCCGTTGCCGTGCTCCCGGGCCAGCGCATCCAGCTCGAGCCACTGGGCTGGCGTCAGCACGCCGCCGGTGATGCGCGCCCGCACCATGAACCCGTACGCCGGCTCGAGCTTGCGCCGGGCGCGGTCCGCGCGCTGATCGCGGTCGTCCTGCTGATAGGTGCCGTGGAACTTGGTCAGCGCGGTATCGTCCTCGGCGATGGCGCCGGTGAGCGGATCCGCCAGGCTCTGTGCGATGGTGCCGCGCAGCAGGCGGCTGGCGCGCTTCACCACCTCCACGTGGGAGAGGTCGTCGTTCGCTTCGCTGCTCATGTCAGTACACGTCCCGCTGGTAACGTTGACTCTGCTTCAGCGCCTCGAGGTATGCCTCCGCCGCCGGGTGGTCGCCGCCGAGCCCCTGCTCCACCACATCCAGCAGTGCCTGGTGCACGTCGGGGGCCATGTGAGTGGCGTCGCCGCAGACGTAGACGTAGGCGCCCCGCTCGAGCCAGCGGAACAGCTCCGCGCCCTGCTCGCGGAGGCGATCCTGCACGTACACCTTGGTTTGCTGGTCCCGGGAGAACGCCACGTGATGACGGGTGAGCAGTCGGGACTTGCGGTAGCGGGCCCACTCCATCTGATAGAGGAAATCCGACGCGAAGTTGCGGTCGCCGAAGAACAGCCAGTTGTCGCCCCTGGCACCACCGGCCTCCCGCTCCTCGAGAAACGCCCGATACGGCGCCACTCCGGTCCCGGCACCGATCATGATCACCGGCGCGTCGGGGTCTGCCGGTAGGCGGAAGCGCGGGTTCGGAGCGACGTAGACGGGCACCGTATCCCCCGGCTCAGCCAGGTAGGTGGAGGCTGCGCCGACGTGGGGCCGGCCGAAGGCCCGGTAGCTCACCACCGCCACGGTGAGGTGGACCTCGTCCGGGTTGGCGGCGAGGCTGGACGCGATTGAGTACAGGCGCGGTGTGACTCGCTTCAGGGTGTCGGCGAGTTGCTGGGCATCGAGGGGCACCGGGTGCTCGTAGAGCAGGTCGATGACCTGGCGTGCGCCGACGTAGTCGTTCAACGCGGCGCGATTGGCGGGCTCGAGCAGCGCCAGCAGCGGCTGCACGGCGAACCGGCGGGCGTAGTCTTCCAGCAGGCCGCGGCCGAGAAGCGTCAGCTCCAGGCGGTGCGCCAGGGCGTGGCCGAGGGGCATGACCTCGTCGTCCAGGCGCACCCGGGCTTCGGCATCCAGATCCAGCAGCGTGAGGAACTGCTGCACCACCTGGGGCGGGTTCGTGGGCCAGACGCCCAGGGCATCGCCCGGCTCGTAGCGCAGACCGCTGCCCTCGAGGGAAAGCACCACGTGTCGCACGTCCTTGCTGGAGCCTTGCCCGGTGATGGGCTGAATCTCCAGAACAGGTGCGAGAAACGGGTTCTTGCGGGAGTGGGCTGCGCTGGCCACCGGCACCAGGTGCGGCCCCGGTGACGCGTCGGTTCGCCCCCCGGGCTCCGCAAGCTCCGCCTGGGCCCGGGCGAGAATCGATTGGATCCAGCTCTCGCTTCGCGCCTCGAAGTCCACGTCGCATTCCACCCGCGGCTCCAACGGCGCGGCCCCCAGGGCCTCGAGCCGGCGGTCGAGCTGCCGCCCGGTCTCACAGAAGTCCTCGTAGCTGCTGTCGCCCAGGGCGAGCACCGCGTAGCGGAGCCCATCCAGCCGGGGCGCGCGTTCGCCGTGCAGCCAGTCGAAGAACGCCGCGGTGCCATCCGGGGGCTCGCCGATGCCGTGGGTGGCCACCACGAACAGCGCGTGGGTCTCCTGCTTCAGCCGCGCGGGCCGGAAGTCCGCCAGATCCTGGGCTCGGGCATCGATTCCCGACCCTCCCAGGGCCGCTACCAGCTCCCCGGCGATAGCCCGGCAGTTGCCGGTCTCGGTGGCGAAGAACACCGTCCAGCGCGCTGCCGGCGCTGGTGGAGCCACGGGGGTTGCCGCCCCGCCGGCTTCGGCCGCCCTGCCGGCGA
Organism: Pseudomonadales bacterium; assembly: GCA_041690675.1. Lineage (GTDB taxonomy): Bacteria > Pseudomonadota > Gammaproteobacteria > Pseudomonadales > Azotimanducaceae > UBA7803. The sequence goes on from JAWLGU010000039.1 coordinate 38,071, forward strand.
GGTAACCGCTCGCCCACCACAACTGCCGCCGGTCGAGCCGCTCGGCCAGTCCGTCGAGCTCTGCGATCAGTTCCTTGTCGGGGGTGGGCGAGGACCACTTCAGCAGGGATACGGACACGGCGCTGACTCGTCGGGTGCGGGGGAGTCACCGTAGCCACGGCGCCGAAGCCAGGGAAGGATCGATTCGCTACAAGGAAATAACCGCCGATCATAGCCGGCGCGGAGGCGCCGGTGGCGGAGGGGGACTCAGCAGGCGCCGTTCGCCAGCTTCGATGTGACCGGTCCGGGCGCCTCGGCGTCCCGGGCGGCGTTGCGGTGCAGCTCCTTCAGGCGCTTCTGGGTGGCCAGCACCTTTGCAAGCAGCCGCTTGGAGCTCGCCGGGGTGCACATACCCCGCAGCGAGACGGCGAAGCCGTACTGCACCCGGGCCTCGAGCTCGGGCAGGGTCAGCAGCCCGTTGACCCACTCGATGATGCACGAGAAGAAGATGTGCCCCAGGTTGATGGCGAAGGCGTTCGGGTCCACCTCGTCCAGCAGCACGCCGGCTTCCTTGGCGTTGGACACCAGCCGCCGCCACATGGCGTGCCGAGGGCCGCTGAACATGGAGCGGAACTCGGTGCCGCCCTCGTTGTAGGCGGCGAACAGCACCGCGCGGTAGAAGCCGGGCTCCGCGGAGTAGAGGGTCGTCGCCAGGGAGACGGCCTCGAAGAACACGTCCAGCTCGTCGGCCTTCAGCCCCTCGAGCTGCTCCTGATACTGGGCCAGATCCGCGTCCAGCACCGCGAACATCACCGCCTGCTTGGAGCCGAACAGGTTGTAGGGCGTAGCGATGCTCACTCCTGCCTCGTCTGCCAGCGCGCGCATGGAGAACCCGGTTTGCTCGGTGCGCTGCATCAGCATGCGTGCCGCACGGACGATCTCCCGGCGGCGCTGTTCCTTGGCTTCTTCTCGACTGGCCATGCGAGTCGCGTCTTGCTCCGGTGAAACGCTTTTGTGCCACATTCCCAGCGCTTTGGCCACGAGTTGACGGACATTTTTTCGCCGCGCCGGGGGCGGTCCCGCTGCGCGCCGGGCGCACCACCCCCGCCCCGGGACATGGTAGATTTGCGGCTCGGCAACGCATCGAGGGGTTGAGGGATGAGCGAGCTCGAGCATCGGATCGTATCGGCCAACGGCGTGCGCCTGCATTGCGTGGCGTGTGGCGCGGGCCCGACCGTGATCCTGGTGCACGGCTTTCCGGAATCCTGGTATTCCTGGCGTCATCAGCTTCCGGCCCTGGCGGCTGCGGGCTATCGGGCTGTGGCGGTGGATGTGCGCGGCTATGGCCGGTCGTCCAAGCCCACGGCGGTGGCCGAGTACCGGATGCTGAAGATGGTGGGGGACATGGTGGGGCTGGTGGAGGCGCTGGGCTGCGGCACCGCCGTCATCGTCGGCCACGACTGGGGTGCTCCGATTGCCTGGACCAGCGCGCTGCTGCGCCCCGACCTGTTCCCCGCGGTGGCGGGCCTTTCGGTGCCGTACGCGCCGCCGGCGGCCGCTGGTGAGCCGCCGCCCACCCAGCGCATGCGCGCCATGGCCGGCGACGACGAGTTCTACGTGGAGTATTTCCAGGCGGTGGGGCGCGCCGAGGCGGAGATCGAGCAGGACGTGCGCCGCTGGCTGCTGGGGTTCTACTGGTGCGCGTCCGGGGACGTGGAGAACGGCCCCAACATCGCGCTGGTGGAGCGCGGCCGCCAGCTCCGCGACAAGTTCGTCTACCCGGACGTCATGCCGAGCTGGCTCACCGACGCGAATCTGGACGTCTACGCCGCGGAGTTCGAGTACTCGGGCTTCTTCGGTCCGCTCTCACGCTACCGCAACGTGGATCGGGACTTCGAGGACCTGGCCGCCTTTGCCGGCCGCCCCATCACCCAGCCGTCGCTGTTCATCGGCGGCACCAAGGACGGTCCCACCATCTGGGGCGCGCCGGCCATCCAGCGCTTCCCGGAGACCCTGCCCGGGCTCTACGCCTCCGAAATCCTGGAGGGCGCCGGCCACTGGATTCAGCAGGAGCGGCCGGAAGAAACGAATCGGTTGTTGGTGGAGTTCCTGAAGAAGCAGGGGTAGTCGCTATCCGCTGTCCGCTGTCCGCTCTCCGCAGGAGGGGTGTCGCCAGATTCTGGCGGCGTGCTTCGTCTGAATGCGAAAGTCTGCGGGCGCCTCCAGGCTTGGAACTGCCGGAATCCGCGTCATAGCCTCTTGCGGACTCAAGGGCCCGCCCCGATGGCCTCGAGCAGGGGCTCGAGGTGGATGGCGCCCGCGCGCTCCGCCACCGGCTCCCAGAGATCCCCGAGCCGGGCGACCCGCTCCGGTACGTTGCCGAGGGTGAAGTCGCCGGTGGTCACGTCGTGCTCCACCTCGTCCCAGGTGACCGGGGTGGAGACGGTGGCCTCCGGGCGCGGCCGCACGCTGTACACCGAGGCCAGGGTCCGGCCCCAGGCATTCTGGTTGTAGTCCATGACCACCCGTCCCGGCGGCCGCTTGGCGATGCGATACTCGGCGGTGAGCAGGGATGGATGGCGGCTGGCCAGGGCGATGGCGAACGCCTTGGCGAAGGTCCACACCTGCTTCTGCAGCGGGCCCCGGCGAATCGGCACGTACACGTGCATGCCCCGGGAGCCGGTGGTCTTGGGATGGCTCTCGACGCCGAGCTCGCGCAACCCGTCACGGAGCAGCAGCGCAGCTTCGCGCACCCGCGGAAAATCCACCGGCTCGTCCTTGGGCGGGTCTAGGTCGAAATGCAGGAAGTCCGGCCGCTGCACGTCGTCGCAACGCGCGTACCACGGGTTCAGGTCGATGCAGCCGAGGTTGACGATCCACAGCAGGGCCGCCAGC
>JAWLGU010000040.1:0-1550 GCA_041690675.1 Pseudomonadales bacterium
TTGATCTTTCAGCGTCGCCAGGCTCACGTGTGCCTGACGCTCGGCGTCCTTGCGTCGGCCGGCGGCGGCCAGGCCGACGATGAGGCGGCGGTGAGCCTCGGGGTCGAACGGCTCCAGCGTCACCAGCTCCTGCAGCCAGGGCACCGCCGCGGCCGGGTCGTCGGTCAGTCGCTGCAGCAGCGCCTCGAGCACGGTCCGATGCAGCTCGTGTGCCTGCTGGCGTTGCCTGGCGAGGAAGTAGTGGAAGTCGAGATCTTCGGCCAGATCCATGCCCACCAGGCAGCCGCGCGCCAGCTCTCGTGCCAGCGTCTCCAGGGCCTCCACATCCAGCTCGGCCGCACCGGGGGCAAGAGCCGACTGAATCTCCAGCAGGTCCACCTCCGCGCCCAACGTCCGAAACGATACGCGTTCACGATCGGCGGCGATGCGCTCCGCGTCGGGATCGTTGACCAGGCGGCGCAGCTTGCTGAGCGACCAGCGTAACGACCCGCGAGGGTCGTCGGGCAGGCTCCAGAACAGCTCGCAGAGCTGCTCGCGTCGATGCTCACCGGGATTGAGGGTGAGGTAGGCGAGCAACGCTCGCGTCTTCCGCGAGCGCGGCAGCTCCACGCGGGCGCCGTCGCGCAGGACGCTGAACTCCCCGAGCACCTTGATTCTGAGATTGGCCATTAGAAGGGTTCTGGTCCCATGCCTCGGTAAAGTTCTACACCAGATTCGCGGCTCGGTCGACAGCCGCCATCGCGGCTGCGGCTGCTTGCGCGCCTGAGCCTTCGCGCCTCAGGCAGGATCGTTCACTCGTCCCGTGCCTGTGCGCAGTCGATGCAAAGTTCTGGGGCCGGATCGAGGTCCAATCGTCTGTGCCACCGCCTGCCGCTGCAGCGCGTCGATGCGGGAAAGCCTGCCCGTGCGGGACTGATCCAGCTCGACCACGCTCGCGCTCTCGTCGCGCAGCTCGTTCAGTTCACTGCGCCTGTTGCTGAAGATAGGCGTCGAGCGCGCCAGGGGCCGCACCCTCTGTGGTGACGACGCCGTAGGATTCGGCCCACAACCGGCTCCGCTTCTTCAGACCCGCGAACTCGTTTCGAAGTCGACGTGAGGTGCCCGTCTTCAGCGCCTGGACGAAATCGGCCACTGCGGCAGTAGGCGGCAGACCGAGGGTAATACGCACGTGGTCGGGCTCGATAGCGAGTTCGTGAAGATCACCCGCCCAGGCATCTACACGTTCACCGATCAGTGAGTGAAGGCGGTCGCGAACACGTGGCGTGAGAAGCTGTTTTCGCTCGTGCGTGGTCATCACCAGCTGATATTGTGTTCCGTAGGCACTGTGAGAATGGGTCTTGAGCGTATTCGCGATGTTCATAAACGTCGTCCAACCGGGTCCGATGTCAATCATTTGCTTAGCGTAAGATACCACGCGCGCCACAGGGCCTGCATGAGAGCCGGTGACGATCGAAACCGTTTCGAGCTCATCTCCGTCCAGGCAGGCAGCGCCGGGGTGGTGTCACAGCTTGTAGGTCGCCGCGAACTCGATGCCGTTCGTCAGGAGGTGG
>JAWLGU010000040.1:1650-5554 GCA_041690675.1 Pseudomonadales bacterium
GATAGAAGGCTCCGTCGCGCTCCACGCCCTCGTTCACTCGTCGCAGCTTCGACCCCAAGCGTCGCTGAACGCTGTCCCGGAGAATCCACCTTGCTGCCGCGAAAGCGATGGTCGCTCCGACCGCCGAGGCAAAAGACACGATTACTACGCCGGGCCCCAGACCGAACAATGCGCCGGCGGCGAGGGTCATGACGGCCGCTCCGGGAAGCGAAAAGCCGGTCACGGCGACGTACATCGCAAAGAAGGTGGCGATTACCACCAGTGATCGCTCGTGGTAGTAGGTCTCGATCGCAGCGCCGCTTTGCTTGAGCGACTCGAGACTCAGGTACTCGTGACCGCCGAGAATGAAAAATGCTGAGACGGCAGCGGCCATCATGCTCAGCAAGGCGATCTTGCGACTGTTCACACTGATCCTCTACTTACGGCTGCCGCTGGTTCAGCGACCAGTCGTAGTCGCCGAAGTTGATTCGGAACTCCTGGGCGCGAAGCCGCTGTAGAGACTCCGAGTTTTCCGCCAACAGCTTTGCCCGCGAAGCGAAGTACTACGTAGGCCTCCCGTCGCAGTGCGGGACAACCGACCGAGGCGCAGTTGACGGCGAAGTGGATGCGTGGTTCGTCATAGCCCGGGTAGCGGCTCTCGCCACGAATCACGTCGTGCTCGATATGGTCGCGAAGGCACGAATCCGAGGGCCACTTGCCGGCAGGTCAGCACGTGCCGGTCTCGTGGAAGGCGTTGATCATCGCCATCAATCGTAGCCGTCCCCGGTGCAATAACACTCGCACGTTTGACGCGGAGACTTCGAGTTCGTTACAGATGTCGTCGTAGCTCTGCTGGCCGATTTCCCGCATGACGAGCGCGAGCCGCTGCTGCTCCGGCATCAGGGCGAGGTGTTTGTCGATGCAATCCTGGAGCGCACCCGCAGAGAGCAGATCTTCCGGCGACGCCGTGTCCCAGGCTGCGGGCGGGGTACGCCAGCGGCCCTGCGGGTCGAACCAGTTGCTGGCGGGGTCGCCGGAATCGTCACTGGGAGGAGTGATCTCCCGTGATCTGGCCCGCAGCAGAGAGATTGCCCGATTGGACACGATTCGAATGAGCCAGGTGCTCAAAGCGGCCCTGCCTTCGAAGCGATCCAGCTTGGTGAGCACTGTAACCCAGGCGTCCTGCACGACGTCCTCGGCGAGCGCGGTCCCGACGAGCGATCGTGCCGCTGCGATCATCTGAGGGCTGTAGCGTGCGATGGCTTCGCGGTATGCAGCCTCATCGCCGGCTTTGAGACCGGCGATGAGTGCCTCTTCCTCGGGATCTTTGGCTTCGGACCGGAGCACCCGCACGGAAGTTCTACACCCGCTCTGTACTATCGCCTGCTGCCGCAGGGCCGGCGCTTGTCCGTCGATGCCCTAGGGGAATCGCCAGGAGCACGTCGTCCTCACGCAGCAGGTACAGCGTGAGGCAAGCAGCGAGCATGGGCCATGCGGCGAAGAACAACAGGTGCTGCCAGGGCGCGAAGTATTGCGCATAACTCGAGAGCGTCGATACGGCATGCAACAGAAACACTGCTCCATACGTAATCCGTTTCCACAAGCCGGCCACGAAAGCCAGGATGAGCATCAGTTCCAGGCCCGCGACCAGGGCCAGCAGCGCGCTGCCGAAATCTTCCAGCCCATAGAAATTGGCGAAAACAGCGCTCGCGTGCTCGGGATTGACGAGTTTGTCGAGTGTCCACATCAGCATGACGAGAAACACCGTGGCTCTGAGGGACAGGAGGCTGAGTTGGAGGCGGTTCCGGTGAGTCATCATACCCTCCGCGGACGATCTTCAGGAGATTGGGACCATGTGGTCCGTATGTCAATGGCCTCGCGCTGGCGGACGCTGTCCGGATTCCAATCAAAAGGACCAAGCGGTCCGATATGTGCAAGAGCTGCGCTCAGGATGTCGAGCGGAAAGGGGTGCACCATGAAGATGATGACAGTCGCTGCATTGGCAGGTACGGCTATGCTGGTTGGCAGCGCCGCCACGAGTCAGACAGGGGACGAGGAGAATTGGCCCGAGCCGGACGCCCGGGCGGTGTGGAGCTATCTGCAGCAACAGGATTACCAGGAGAACTGGACGCTATGGCCCGGCACCAGCGAGCTGTACGAAGGCACTGAGCCACATGGGATGCTGCTCACCACCTATGTCAACGCTACCGCCAGAAATGCGCTCACGGGGCTGGCTGGCCCGATGCCGCGGGGCAGCATAATCGTGAAGGAGAACTACAAACCGACTGAGGAACTGGCGGCGGTGACCGTGATGTACAAGGCCGCAGACGGCTACAATCCCGAGGGCAACAACTGGTTCTGGCTCAAGCGCCTGGCGGACGGGACGGTGGAAGTCGCCGGCAGAGTGGAAGCCTGCCAAGCGTGCCACGGCACAAGCGAGAACGACTATCTGCGCACCGCCATGCCCGAGGCTGCAAATTAGAGAACGCCCGCTCCAAAGTTTACAAGTCTGCCGCTGGCATCCGCGGGTTCGTTCGGCTAGGACTGCAGGGCTTCCATCACCAGTTGCGCTGTCGCACGAAGGTCACGCGCCGAGGTGCCGCCTTTGGACAATGTCCGCAATCCGCTCATATTCGTGACGATGAACCGGGCTAGTCGCGACGGGTCCCTGTGATGGGGGATATCCCCCTCCCGCTGCGCGCGCGTTACGGCATTCCGGAACACCGCGGTGAACGCTCGGATGCTTTGCGCCACCAGTCGAGCAACCTCCGGATCTTTCTGAGAGAATTCGGCGGCGGTGTTCATGACCAGGCAGCCCCGCGGGATCCCTTTTCTGGATTCGAGCGCAACCGCCTCGAGCATATCGCGGATAAACGACAACCCGCTGTCCGAGGCGGCGAGACGCTCCGACATCTTCGTCACCCGATCTTCCCGGTAGGCTGTCAGGCAGCGCTCGAACAGCCCCCGCTTACTGCCGAAAGACTGGTACAGACTACTCTTGGAAAGACCCGTACAGTTCAGCAGATCCTGCATGGACGTCGCTTCGAAGCCATTGCTCCAGAAGCAATTCAGGGCGCGCTGAAGGACGGTATCCGGGTCGAAATTTCTTGGGCGGCCGACAGTCATATTTCCTGTGCGTTGAGAAAATGCCGGGATCCAGCGTGACCATTGTCTCCCATGACTCAAACGTGTCAACGCCGACTCAGCCGGCCGGCTGGCCCACCGATCCCGCGCCTGCGCGCTCGATGCATAGCTCAGCCGCCGGATCGACGTCGAGGTGTTGGGTGAAACCGACTCGATGACTCCTACCACTGGCACAGCAATTGCTACCGCACTGGTTCGGTCGTAGCCCAGAGTATCCATTGCTCCCTGAGTGTGCGGGATCCGAGGGTCTTCTTCGCTCATGCGCAATATCGATGAAGACCGCTCAGCGGGCTGGGCGGTCCTTGATTACGAGCGGTGGCATGAGACTGGCGCGGCGCTGCACCGTTGGTCTCAGATCGTCGGCAAGATTCGCCTCGCCCAGACGCCTTGGGTGAACCACCAATGGCACGTGGTGATGTACGTGACCGCACGTGGCCTCACCACCTCACCCGTCCCCTACGGCAACGGTTTTTTCCAGATCGACTTCGATTTCCTGGATCACGTGCTCGACATCAGCACGAGCTGGGGTGACGGGCGGAGTATTCCATTCACCAGTGGGACCGTGGCGCGCTTCCACGACACGGTGCTGGCCGCGCTGGCCGAGTTGAGCGTTCACGTGCGCATCCACGGCACGCCCAACGAGATCCCTGGAGCCGTGCCGTTTCGCGAGGATCACACCCACCGCCCATACGACGCCGAGCAGGCGCAACGCTTCTGGCGAGTGCTGCAGCAGGTCGACCGGATATTCAAGCAGTTCCGCTCCGGTTTCATCGGAAAGGTG
>JAWLGU010000040.1:5654-40417 GCA_041690675.1 Pseudomonadales bacterium
CGCCCATACGACGCCGAGCAGGCGCAACGCTTCTGGCGAGTGCTGCAGCAGGTCGACCGGATATTCAAGCAGTTCCGCTCCGGTTTCATCGGAAAGGTGAGCCCAGTACACTTCTTCTGGGGCAGCTTCGATCTGGCGGTGACCCGCTTCTCGGGGCGTCCGGCGCCCGTGCATCCGGGCGGGGTGCCGGGACTTCCCGACGTCATTACCCAGGAGGCCTACTCTCACGAACTGAGCAGCGCGGGCTTCTGGCCTGGCGACGGTCTCGGCTATCCCGCGTTCTACTCGTATGCCTATCCCGTTCCGCCAGGCTTTCCCGAGGCGGTGGTGCATCCGCCGGCCGCCTTCTTTCACCGGGAGATGGGCGAATTCATCCTGCCCTACGAGGTGGTTCGTAAGGCCGATATCCCTGAAGAGACGCTGCTCGAGTTCCTGCGAAGCACCTATGAGGCGGCCGCCGATGCGGCAGGCTGGAACCGGGTCGAGCTCGAGTGCGAGATCGGCAGACCCCGCGTGCCGCGGGTCATCCGGCCGAGTCAGCGAGGCCGTTGATTGAGCTGGAACTCACGTTCTTTACCTCTACACAACGAGTGGTGTTACAAGCCCGCGGGCTTCGTCAGCTACGGCGGTATCTCCGGGGGCATTCGCTCGGTGCAGATGACCAAGCTCACGCTCACCCGCGCCGGCCGAGTTCCACCACGACCCTGGCCAACTCCTCCACGTCCTCTTTGCGGGTGCGCCAGTTGGAGAAAGCGGGCCGGAACACGACCCGCGCTCCGAGCCTCGACGTTCCCACCAGGAACCGGCCGTCATCCAGGACTGCCGTACCGAGGTGCTCGTTCAGAGCGTCGAGCTCCGTGTCCGTCGAGCCGCCCGGGTTGTACCGAAACGCGACGATGTTGAGCCGCGGCTCGTTCATCAGCTCCAGTTCCGGGGTCCGCCTGACCACCTCGGCAAAGTGCGCGGCGATGTCGAGACAGTGCTCGACGATCTGGCGGTGGCCCTGGCGGCCGTAGGCTCGCAGCGTTGCCCACACCGCAAAGCTGCGCGCGCGGCGTGAGCTCTCCGGACCGATGGCGCCGAACGTCGGTCGCACGTCGTCTTCCGTGGGGAGATAGTCCGCCGAGTAGCGGAACGCTCTGGCTATCAGCCCGTGGTCACGCACGAACGCGTAGCCCGAGTCATAGGGCACGTTCAGCCACTTGTGTCCGTCGACGGTTGCGGAGTCGGCATTCTCCACGCCTTCCACGAAATGCGCCGTGCGAGGGGACAGCCGGGCGAACAGGCCGAATGCCCCGTCGACGTGAACCCAGCACCGGTAGCGGCGCGCCAGCTCGATCATCCCGGGCACCGGATCGAACTCCCCGGCGTTCACCTCGCCGGCATTGACCACGACCACCGCCGGCTGTCCGTTCAGCGAGTCCAGCCCACGCTCCAGCCCGGCCAGATCGAGCCGGCCACGCTCGTCCCGGGAGAATCGGCGGATGTTTCCCCGGCCCACCCCGAGCAGGGCCAGCACCTTCAAGGTGCTGGCATGCACGAAACCGGATGTGAGCACCGGCATGACGGGCATTCCGGCGATGCCGGACTCGGAGACGTCGACGCCCAGTTCTTCTCCCCACCACTGCCGCGCCGAGGCGAGGCAAACGAAATTGGCCATGGTGGCTCCGGTTACCATGATGCCCGACCACGTCGCCGGCAGGCCGAGCAGCTCTTTCAGCCAATCCAGGCCCTGGCGCTCCATCTCCACTCCCACCGGTGACAGCACCCACGTGTACGTGATGGCGTCGAAGGCCGTGGCCAGCAGGTCGGCGCCGAGGGCCGCTGGCGTGCTGCCGCCGAGCACGAAGTGAAAGCAGCGCGGGCCCTGGGTGTTGGCGCCAGCCACTTCGTTGAGGCGCAGGAGCTCCTCGATGGCGGCCGCCGCGCCGCAGCCGGTCTCGGGCAGGGGTTGGCGGAATCCGGCCAGGGCTGTTTGGGAACCCGGCTGCAGAGCGATGCGGTCATCGGTGGTGCGAATGACGTCCGCCAGTGCCTCCTGCAGTTGGCCGATGAGGCGATCCAGCTCCCCCCGGAAATTCAGCTCTGTCGAATCCACGCTCCCTCCAGACCCGTTTCTACCGGCAGGCCGGCGGCCCGCCACTCCGGAAACCCTTCCTCGAGCCGGCGCGCGGTGAAGCCGTGTTCACGGAGCGCGGCGACTGCCTCGAAGGACAGGACACAATACGCACCCCGGCAGTAGGCGACGATTTCCTGAGCGGGATCGAGCTCCTCGAAGCGCTGAGCCAGCGTCTCCAGGGTGACGTTCAACGCCCCGGGCACGTGGCCGGCGGCGAACTCGTCGGGCGGGCGGACGTCCAGCACCGTCACCTGGCGGTCTTGCAGGCGGTCGAGCAGGGTCTTGCGCGATACCGGCTCCAGGCCGTCTCGACCGTCGAAGTAGCTGCGCACGATGCGGTCGATCTCGGCCACGTTGCGCTCCGCCACCCGTCGCAGGGTCGAGAGCAATGTCAGGACGGTCTCGTCCGCGAGCCGATAGATCATGTATCTGCCGTCGCGCCGCGACACCACCAGGCCGGCTCGCCTGAGCTGGTGCAGGTGCTGGGAAGCATTGGCCACCGATAGCCCTGTGCGCCGGGCGAGCGCTTCGACGGCACGTTCGCCTTGCGCCAGATGCTCGATCAACTCGAGACGGTGCGGGTGCCCGAGTGCCCGGGCCACTCCGGCGAACTCGGTGTAGATGGCCTGTTTCGGTCCGATTGACACCGCAAGCTCCGAGGTTTAGCTTATTCAAGCAATTAATTGAATGATACGGGCCGGGTGGCGGGGCGGCAAGGAGCTTGGCCATGGACGACGCGCTGCTCGCTGCTGAGCCGCTGCTGAGGGTCGGCGTTTTTCTCGGCATCCTGGCCTGCATGGCCACCTGGGAACTGCTGGCCCCCCGCCGCCGGAGCGAGTTCCCTCGGCTGGTGCGCTGGGGCAGCAATCTGGGCGTGGCGGCTCTGAACACGGTGCTCGTGCGGTTGGCGTTCCCGCTGGTGGCCGTCGCGCTCGCACTCCTGGCGGAGCAGCGTGGCTGGGGACTCCTCAACGCCTGGGAAGTGCCTGTGTGGGCGTCGTTCGTGGTCGCGCTGCTCGCCCTCGACCTCGCCATCTATCTGCAGCATGTGATGTTTCATGCGGTGCCCGTCCTCTGGCGCATCCACCGCATGCACCATGCGGACCTCGAGTTCGACGTCACCACGGGGCTGCGCTTTCATCCCCTCGAGATGCTCCTGTCAATGGGTCTCAAGCTGGCGGTGATCGCCGCGCTGGGGCCTCCGGCCGTCGCGGTCCTGATCTTCGAGGTGCTGCTGAACGCCACCTCCATGTTCAATCACGGCAACGTGCGATTACCGCCCGGGATCGATCGTCGGCTGCGGTGGGTTGTCGTCACCCCGGACATGCACAGGGTTCACCATTCGATCCATCCGGTGGAGACCAACAGCAATTTCGGCTTCAACCTGCCCTGGTGGGACCGGCTGCTCGGCACCTATCGCGATCAGCCGCGCGACGGACACGAGGCCATGGCCGTCGGCGTCGAGCAGTTTCGAACGCCCCGCGATCTACGCCTCGATCAGATGCTGGTGCAACCCTTCAGGGGCCCGGCGAGCGGCTACCCCATCGGCGTCCGGCAGTAAGCGACGTAAGCGAAAACCTCAGCGCCTTGGAGGGCTCAGCTATGAATACGTTGTTCATCCTGAATGATCCACCGTATGGCAACGAGCGTTGCTATAACGCACTGCGCCTCGTCCTCGCGTTGAAGAATGATCCCAACGGGGAAATCACGGTATTTCTGATGGCGGATGCGGTGGGCGCGGCGCGCAAAGGGCAGAAGACCCCGGACCGCTACTACAACCTCGAGCGTATGCTGCGGCGCGTCGTCCGCGGGAAGGGAGCCGTGCTGCTCTGTGGCGCCTGCATGGATGCCCGGGGCATGACCGAGGAACACCTGCTCGAAGGTACCCGCCGCAGCACCATGGACGAATTGGCGGGAGCGACCATCGCCGCCGACAAGGTACTGATCTTCTGATCCGAATCCACCCCCGCACTTTCGAGCTCGAGGTTCGGAACAGGGCGCGAAGGAGGTGACTCATGACTCAGACTTCCGTGGAGTGCATTCAGGGAGACATCACCAGGCAGCCCGACATGCGTGCCATCGTCAACGCCGCGAACGCACAGCTGCGCACCGGCGGCGGCGTGGCGGGCGCCATACACCGCGCAGCGGGGCCGGAGCTGGAGAAGGCGTGCGCGCCCCTGGCGCCGATTCGTCCAGGTGAGGCGGTGATCACGCCAGCGTTCCGCCTGCCGAACGAGTTCGTCATTCATTGCCTGGGCCCGGTCTACGGAATCGACGAGCCTGCGGACGAGTTGCTGGCGAGATGCTATGAGCGGGCCTTGGATCTGGCGGAGGAAAACGGCATCGACTCGGTGGCTTTTCCGGCCTTGTCGACGGGCGCGTTCGGCTACCCGCTGGAACCTGCAGCAAACGTGGCATTGCGGACTGTAACGCGGCGTGCTCGTGCCTGCCGGAGCGTCACCCGCATCCGTTTCGTCCTGTTCGACGAGCACGCGCTCGAAATCCACCAGCGCGTGCTCGAGGCACTGGAGTCCTGACGCGCCCGCTCGAGCACGAGAATGCGCTGGACCGGCGGGATCTCTTGCTGTATGTTCCGCCCCGCGAGAAAGAGAGAAAGCAAGTAACAACTCCAGGATGAGCTTGGAGAGTCGTCGGTCGTAGTTCCCTGCAGTGGTCGTTCCTGGCCGCCGCCCTTCCCGAATACTCCCCCGTTCAGCAGATGTCACGCGCGCCGCGTCCCTGCGGTGGTGTCGTTCGTCAACGGCAGCGTTGGACGTTTTGTCAAGATCCTCGGAGTGCGGACTCGCGCGGGCGCACCAATGCGCCCGTGGTGTCGAAAAGACGTGAGAACAGAACGTTAGAGGAAATCGAGTTGAAGAAAGTAACGAAGCAGTTTCAGTTCGGCGAGCAACAGGTCACCCTGGAGACCGGCCGCGTCGCCAAGCAAGCTACCGGTGCCGTGCTCGTCACCATGGGCAACACCGTAGTGCTGTGCACCGCCGTCGGCGTCAAACAGCCACGGCCGGGGCAGAACTTCCTGCCGCTGACGGTGAACTATCAGGAGAAGACCTACGCTGCCGGCAAGATCCCTGGCGGCTTCTTCCGCCGTGAAGGACGTCCCTCCGAAAAGGAGACCCTGACCTCCCGGCTGATCGACCGGCCGCTGCGGCCGCTGTTCCCGAAGGGCTTCATGAACGAGGTCCAGGTGGTCTGCACGGTCATGTCCGCCGACAGGAACGACGATCCGGACATCGCTTCCCTGATCGGGGCCTCGGCGGCTCTGGCCATCTCCGGCATTCCGTTCAACGGCCCGGTGGGCGCCTGCCGGGTTGGCTATAAGGACGGTACCTATCTGTTGAACCCGAGTTACTCCACGCTGACCGAATCGGCACTCAACATGGTGGTGGCCGGTACCGCGGACGCCGTGCTGATGGTGGAGTCGGAAGCCAAGGAACTCACCGAAGACGAAATGCTGGGTGCGGTGCTGTTCGCCCATCAGGAAATGCAGGTGGCCATCGCAGCCATCAACGAGCTGGCCGCCGAGGCCGGCAAGCCGCGCTGGGAGTGGCAGACGACGGACGTGGATCAGACACTCCGATCCAAGGTCGAGACGCTCGCCCTGACGGATCTCGGCGAGGCGTACCGCACGAGCGACAAGATGCTGCGGCAAGCCCAGGTGGCCGAGCTGCGCGCCAAGGTGATCGAGCAGCTTGCATCTGGCGAAGCGGCGGAATACGACGCCGAAGAGGTGGGTGGGATGTTCGCCCGCGTAGAGAAGTCCCTGGTGCGAGACCGCGTGCTGAGCGGCGAGCCCCGCATCGACGGCCGGGATCTGCGCACGGTGCGGCCCATCGACATCGAGGTGGGCTTTCTGCCGAAGACCCATGGCTCTGCGCTGTTCACGCGAGGCGAGACCCAGGCCATCGTGGTGGCGACGCTCGGCACGTTGCGCGACGCGGCCCTCATCGATGCGTTGGAAGGCAGCTACAAGGACAACTTCCTGCTGCATTACAACTTCCCGCCGTACTGTGTTGGGGAAGCCGGCTTCATGGCCGGTCCGAAGCGCCGAGAAATCGGCCACGGCCGCCTCGCCCGGCGCGCCGTGGAGGCGGTGCTGCCTTCGGTTGAGGACTTCGCGTACACCCTGCGTGTGGTCTCCGAGATCACCGAATCGAACGGCTCGAGCTCCATGGCCACGGTTTGCGGCACCTCGCTGGCGCTCATGGATGCCGGTGTGCCGGTGAAGGCGCCGGTAGCCGGCGTTGCGATGGGCCTGGTAAAGGAAGGCGAGCGCTTCGCGGTGCTGACCGACATCCTTGGTGACGAGGATCATCTGGGCGATATGGACTTCAAGGTGGCCGGCACGGCCGGCGGCGTGACTGCGCTGCAGATGGACATCAAGATCGCTGGAATCACCGACGAGATCATGGAGGTGGCGCTCGAGGAAGCCCGCGCCGCGCGCCAGCACATTCTCGGTGAGATGACCAAGGTCCTCGACCGGCCGCGGGAGTCGGTCTCCGAGAACGCGCCGTCGATGACGGTGATCATGGTGCCCACCGACAAGATCCGCGACGTCATCGGCAAGGGCGGCACCACCATCCGCAGTATCGTCGAGGAGACGGGGGCGGACGTGGACATCCAGGACGACGGCAGCGTGCGGATCTACGCGAGCGATGCTCAGTCGCTGCAGGCCGCCGTCGACCGGGTTCAACAGATCACTGCAGAAGCCGAGATCGGCGCGATCTATCAAGGGCGTGTGGCCAAGGTGGTCGACTTCGGTGCGTTCGTGAACATCCTGCCCGGCAAGGATGGTCTGCTGCACATCTCCCAGATTGCTAACGAGCGCGTGGAGAACGTGGAGGATCACCTGCAGGAGGGTCAAATGGTCGAAGTGGTGGTGCTCGACGTCGACCAGCGCGGCCGCATCAAGCTGTCCATGAAGGAGGTCGCCAGCTACGCCCAGACGGCGTAGCCGGCAGGCGAACCGCGCCGCTCAGGTCGGAAGAGGTCAGTCGCCCCGGCTGCTGACCTCTCTGATCACGGCGCAGGCAACCCGCGCCCCCGAGTTTCCAGCCGGTTGGCTCTCGTAGTCGTCCGCGCCGGCGTGGATGATGAAAGCGCTGCCGTCCTCGTCGAGGAGCCGGTTCGGCCCGCTGTCCAGGTTCACGGAGCGGTTGATCACGATCTGATCCATGGTGCCCAGGTCGTCGGCGGTCTGATTCAGCATGTCGCCCGCGTGGTGGTCGGGGTCGTTCATGTCGGAGTCTGCGTCCGGCATGCCATGGGGCGCGCCCGCGGGATTGAAATGGCCGCCCGCGCTCTCGAAATCGGGCGGGTCGCAGCGGCCCCGTTCATGGAAATGAACCGCGTGCGTCCCCGGCTCCAGGCCTTCGACGTGAACGGTTGCAATGACGCCGGATTGCTCGGAAGGCTCGATGGACAGCGAACCGATTATCCTGCCATCCCGCCCGATGATCGTGGTCTGGACCCGGGCCGGGCGCATGGCCCGTACCTCGGTGCCCGTGAGATCCCGTGACTCGTCGAGCTCCGCCTGGCGGCTCCGCTCCGGTCGCCGCTCCTCGAGCTCGCGCTGGCCCACCTCCATTCCCGCCTCGCCGCAGCCGACGCAGAGCGCCGCTGCCGGCAACGCCCACATGAACCACTTCATGATGCCTCGCAGGTTCCGTCCGGTCAGTGCGACGAGCAATCGCTATGCCAGCCAGGGCAGGCGGGGCTTCATTCCTCCATCTCTTCGCGAATCGTGCGGGCGGCGAGCCAGAAACAGGCGAACGCGGGGATCGCGAGGAACTGAGAGCCGATGAGCGCCCAGCGCACGCCTTCTGCGGAGCCGAGGCCGAAAGGGCCTGCCAGAACGTCGCTCGCGACACCCACGGCGAGCGGTCCCAGACCCAGACCGATCAGATTGGCGATGAACAGGAAGATTGAGGCGGCGGTTGCGCGCATGTGCACCGGCGCCACGTTCTGCACCGTCGCGTAGACCGGGCCCTGCCAGAGCGAGACCAGGACCGCGTTGAGGGCGAGCATCGGCAGGATGGGCATGAAGGTCGGCATCAGCAGGGCGATGGTGTACACCGGCACGGATATCAGGACCGCCACGCCCGGAATGACCATGTAGGCGCGCAGATCACGGGCGCCGAAGCGATCGGCGATGATGCCGCCGAGGAACACGCCAGCTCCCGCAGCCACGCCGAGAATGAGGCCCAGCGAAAGCCCGACGAAGCCGATGGGACCCAATCCGAACTGGGCGGCGAGCTGCTCGATCTCCGCGCCATGCACGCGCAGGAAGAACGATGCCCCGAACGGCGCATGGCCGTAGCCGACGAAGGCGACGATGGAGACCGCGACTGCCATGTACCAGAACGTGCGCTTGGTTCGAAGCAGGCGCAGCACGTCGGTGAAGGAGGATTGGGTCGCCGGCGCCGCATGGCGCGCCACCGCCGCCGCCTGACGAATGCGGGGCTCCAGCAGCGTGGAGATGGCGATGATCGCCAGCGCGATGCCGGGCAGCCCTACCAGAAGAAACGCCATGCGCCAGCCGAACGCATCGGCAATGAGACCGCCGGCGACCACGCCGATCAACGCACCCACGGG
This sequence comes from Pseudomonadales bacterium, assembly GCA_041690675.1. GTDB lineage: Bacteria > Pseudomonadota > Gammaproteobacteria > Pseudomonadales > Azotimanducaceae > UBA7803. The sequence goes on from JAWLGU010000040.1 coordinate 14,386, forward strand.
ATTGCCCATGGAGTAGAACGCCATTGCCGAGGCGCGTTTCTCCTTCGGCGTGTAGTCGGCGATGAGCGAATGGGCGGGCGGGGTGCAGCCGGCTTCCCCCACGCCCACGCCGATCCGCGCGAGTACCAGCTGCCAGAAGTTCTGGGCCAGCCCGCAGAGCGCAGTGAATCCGCTCCACGCCGCCAGCGAAAGGCCGATGATCCAGGGTCGATTGCGCCGCTCTGCCAGGCGCGCGATGGGAATTCCCAGAGTGCAGTAGAAGATCGCGAAGGCGGTGCCTGTCATCAGGCCCAACTGCCAGTCGGCGATCTGCAGATCACGCTTGATCGGTTCCGCCAGGATCGTGACGATCTGGCGGTCGATGAAGTTGAACACGTAAACCAGGAACAGCAGGCCGATCGCGTAACGGCGGTATCCGGGCGTGACGTCACGGACGCTCGAAGAGATGCCGGCACCATCGGCGGCCGCCGGCGCAGTGGTTTCCGCCACGGAGCTACATCCAGACCATGGTGAGCCATTCACCCACCAGCGCGGGCTTGTCCTCCCCTTCGATCTCGATGGTGACGCTGTGCGTGATCTCCATGCGACCGCCGGATTTCGGTTCCACGCTCTTGACCACGAATCGGCCCCGAATACGCTTGCCGCTGGGCACCGGCGCCATGAAACGGATGCGGTTGTAGCCGTAGTTCACCCCCATCTTCGTGCCCGTGATCCCGGGCACGGCCTGATACGCCATGACGGGCATCATCGACAGGGTGAGCAGGCCGTGGGCGATGGTCCCCCCGAAGGGCGTCGCGGCGGCTGCCTCCGGATCGACGTGGAGAAACATGTGATCCTCGGTCACGTCCGCGAATCGGCTGATGCGATCCTGATCCATGAGAAACCAGTCGGAGACGCCGATCTCCTTGCCGACGTGGCTTTGGACTTCCTCCAGTGACATGCTTCGTATCGGACCCTTCATGATCTCCTCCCTCGTTGTGAATGCCGCCCGGGCGGTCTCATGGGCTCGAGAATATCAGGCCGCTGCCGGGAAGCACACGCGAGCACGCCGTCGGCCGTTCGGCCGGTGGCGCGAATTCAGCGGCTGTTCACTTCGAGTCGCCCCCGTACTGCAGCACCCGTACCTTCTCCAGGGTCACCAGACCGCTGGTCATTGTCGCCTCGAGCACGGGGAGGAAGCCGTTGATCTTCTCCTCGCTGTCGACGATTTCGATCACCAGCGGCAGGTCTTCCGAAAGCCTGAGAATCTTGCTCGTGTGCAATCGGCTGGTGTGACCGAATCCCATGGCGCCCCGCAGCACGGTCGCGCCCGCCAGGTGCATCTCGCGGGCCTTGAGGACGATGGATTCGTAGAGCGGGCGACCGTCGTCCCGGTCGCTCTCGCCGATGAAGATGCGCAGGAGCACGGCGTCCGGCGGTATTGGCACGATCAGGGTCCTCCGATTCCGTTGATGCGCATGGCGAGCGCGAATCCCAGCCACACGGCCACGAGCCAGGCCACGACGGACACGGCGATGTTGACGCCCGCCATGCCGATCGAACCCGCCTGCATGAGCTGAAGGGTCTCGAGACTGAAAATGGAAAACGTGGTGAAGCCGCCGCAGATGCCGGTCATGACGAACTGCCGTTGCCGTGGCCCGGCAAACGCGCGTCCGTCGGGCCCGGTCAACGTCGCGTAGAAGCCGATGGCGAAGGAGCCCGTCACGTTGACCAGCAACGTGCCCCACGGAAATCCGGGGCCCGCGACGGAGTGCATGAGGGCGGAAACGGCCGCCCTCGCCACCCCGCCGATCATCGAGCCGGCGGCGACGGCCAGGTACAGGGGGATGCTGGTCCGTGCGACGTTCCAGCGGGCCGCGGCACTCCAGCGCGCCGCGACGCCCGCCCGGCGCCGGCGTGTGGCGTTCCCGGTGTGGCGGGCCCGATCGCCGTCGGTCGTGCGGATCTTGCTCATTAGGCACCGCCGCCCGGGTAAATCGATCCAACGTGAAAGCCGATCGCGGCAGCGGCGAGGCACAGGAACAGCGAGCCGACGACGTTGCCCATGGCTCGTGGCCACTCGCCGTCGCGCAGCAGCGCGAGCGTCTGCAGGCTGAACGACGAAACCGTCGTGTAACTGCCGAGGAAGCCGGTGACCGCCCACTGCCATTGGTCTTGCGCCAGCAGGTCCGCGGCCGCCAGCGCGGAGGCGATACCGATGACGAACGCACCGGTGAGGTTGACCGTCAAGGTGCCCCAGGGGAACGTCTCGCCCACCGCGCGGCCGACCAGGCCGGAGACGAAGTAACGGGTCGCTCCGCCGAGGGCGCTGCCCGCCGCGATGTAGATCAGTCCTTGCAGCAGCACATGCACTCGCCTGCGATTCCTTCCGTGGGCCTACTGTAGGCTCTGCCTGCAGGGGCCGTCGTCACGCCGGCCGCGCCCGCCAGTCGTCGAAAAGCAGTCGGACGCAGCGCTTCAGCGTGCTCCGCGCCACGCGATCGCTCTCTTCCGAGGTCGCTCGTTCGTAGTAGCGATCGAGCAGGTCGCAGATGATCTGGGCCGCATCGCGCACGGGCAGGCTGGGGGACAATCGCCCTGCCTTCTGCGCCGCGCGCAGCGCGCGCATGAGCTGATCGTTTCGCCACTCGTCGATCCAGCCAGCCACCTGGCGCAGCGCCCCCTGGATTCGCGCGCCGAGGGTGAATTCCCTGATGAGCTCGTAGGAGATGTACTCGTGCACCCGCGCGTATATGTCGATGAGGCTGATCACTGCCTCAACGGGATCGGCCGGAGCATTCTTCAGCGCCTCCTCGCCCTGGGCCCTCAGCTCCGACATGTCCATGCGCGCAAGCGCGGCGAACACGCCCTCCTTGTTGGTGAAGTACGTGTAGACCGTCGCCACGCCGACCCCCGCACGGTCGGCGATGGCATCCATGGTCGTCTTGCTGTAGCCCCGCTCGACGAACAGTGATCGCGCCGCGATCAGCATGTCTTCCCGGCGTTGCAGCTTCTGACGATCCCTGAGCGACTGCATGGGACTCCCGGCTCCGAAAACTCAATCATATTTCTCTTTGTAGATAGAATTCTCACTAAATCTATTGTTTTGTAGAAATTGGGGAAATACACTCGGCTACGAGCTGGCAAGGGGATGGCCGTTATGGGAGCACGCACCGGCGAAGAGTACCTCCAGGGCCTGCGGGACCGGCGCTCGGTCTGGGTGAACGGCGAGGCAGTCGCGGACGTCACCGATCACTCGGTCTTCAAGGGGTCGCTGGCGGGCATGGCGGGCTATTTCGACTGGCAGCACATCCATCGGGACGCGTGCCTCATCGAAACCGACGTGGGGGTCTGCAACGTCAGCCACCTGGTTCCCCGGAGCCGGGAAGATCTGGCTCGGCGCCATGAAGGCCTGGAGCGCATGGCCCGGTACAGCGTCGGCATGCTCGGCCGCACCCCGGACTACGTGAACGTCACCTTCGCGGGCTTCGCCGGGCAGCCGAGCCTCTGGCGAATCGCCGGCAACGAGCAGGGCCACGACAACCTGGTGGCGTTCCAACGGGAGATCGCCGAGAAGGATCTGTCGCTGACTCACACCATCATCCATCCCATCGTCGACAAGCGGGTTCCGGACTACCAGGGGGTCAACCAGCAACTGGCGTTGCGCAAGGTGGACGAGACGGCGGATTCCATCGTGGTGAACGGCGCTCGAATACTCGCCACCCTGGGACCCTTCGCCGATGAGCTCGCCGTCTATCCCGCCCATCCGGTGCCTGCGGATCAGCCCGAAATTGCTGTGGCGTTCTCGGTGCCGATGAACGCGCCCGGTCTCAAGGTGCTCTGCCGGGACCACTACGGGGTGAACCGCAACGCCTTCGACCTGCCGTTCTCCAGCCGTTTCGACGAGCAGGACGCCTTCGTGATCTTCGACAACGTGGAGATCCCGAAATCGAGGGTGTTCTGCGACGCCAACACCGAGGTCTTCAACACGGTGATGCGGCGGGGCTGGACTGGCAACATCATGCAGCAGACGGCCATCCGGGCCATGGTCAAGCTCGAGTTCGCCTACGAGCTGGCCTCGCGCATGGCCGACATTACCGGGCAGAACCAGCGCAGCGAGGTCACCCAGATGCTGGGCGAGCTGTGGTCGTACGCCGAGCTGACGCGGAGCGCCGTCAAGGCGGCGGAGGACGGCGCCTTCGACTACGGGGACGGCACGTGGATCTGCGACGAGCGGCCGTTCATCGCGCTGCGGCCGAACATGCCGGGGTGGATGGTGCGGGCGAACGACATCCTGAAGCAGATCGGTTCCCACAACCTGCTGGCCACGCCAGCGGAGGCCGACTTCTCGGACGCGACCCTCGAGCCCTTGTTGGCGCATTATCTGCGGGGTGCCGACGAGGCCGGCGCCCGGGAGCGGGCCCGGCTGTTCCGGACGGCCTGGGACATGGTGGGAAGCGCGCTCGGGGGCCGGGTGGAGCTGTACGAACGGTTCTATCTGGCCTCGGCACCGCGCAACTTCGGGATGGCGCACATGATGGCCCAGCTTTCGCGTTCCTGGACCGCGGTGCCCGAATTCTGGCAGGCCACCGACGAGATCACCAGGAGGTATTCACTCGGAACACGGGGAGCATGACATGACGGGAGTGACGGAACTGGGATACGTGCGGTTGGGCGTCGCCGATCTGGCGAGGTGGCGGGAGTTCGCGACCGGAGTGCTGGGCCTGGAAGCCGTCGACGACGAGAGCGGGCGCCTTTACCTGCGGGCCGACCTGTGGCACCACAGAATCATCCTCGAGGAGGACGGCAGCGACGATCTGCTGGCCGCCGGGCTGCGGGTCGCGGGGCCCGAGGAGTTTCGCGCCATGCAGGCTGTGCTGCGCGATCACGGCGTGAGCTTCGACGTGGCCGACGCACAGACGGCGCGGAGCCGGCGGGTGCTGGAGCTCATGACCCTGTCGGATCCGTCGGGCATCCCTCTCGAAATCTTTCACGGACCCCAGGTCGACACGCACCGGCCGTTCCACCCGGGCCGGGGAATGTACGGCCGGTTCGTCACCGGCGATGGTGGCGTGGGGCACATGATGCTCAAGTATCAGGACCTGGGCGCTACCTACGAGTTCTACAAGCTGCTCGGGATGCGTGGCAGCATCGAGTACAGAATTCCCCTCCCGGACGGCCAGAGCCTGGACATCCTGTTCGTGCACTGCAACTCGCGGGATCACACGTTCGCCTTCGGCTTTCCCAGCGAGAAACGGGTCAATCACCTGATGCTGGAAGTGGACACGCTCGACGACGTGTACCTGACCTATGAGCGTGTCAAACAGGCTGGCTATCCCATCGCCGTCACCCCCGGTAAGCACGCCAACGACCAGATGTTTTCCTTCTACTGCGTCTCCCCCTCCGGATTCCAGATCGAGATCGGATGGGGCGGTCGGCCCGCGAGCCATCAGTCGGAGTACTACACGGGCGACACCTATGGGCACGAGTTCAACGTGGGCGGAGGGGCGTGATGAACGCGGTGGAGGGGGCGGAGCTGGCCCCGCAGCAGCACTACATCGGCGGCAAGTTCGTCGCGGCCAGGTCCGGCCGCACCTTCGACGTCGTCAACCCGGCCACCGAAGCGGTGACGACCGTCGCCGCGCGGGGTGACGCCGCGGACGTCGATGCCGCCGTTGCCGCCGCGAGGGCCGCGTTCGACAGCGGCGACTGGTCACGGGCCAAGCCGGCCTTTCGCCGTCAGGTGCTGTTCAAGGCGGCGGACCTCATCGAGGCGAGGTCCGCCGAGATCGTCCGTCTGCAGACCCTGGAGATGGGCTCCCCCCTGGGGCCGGAGTTCAAGGGCCCGCATCCGCTGGTGGAGCGCTCGGCCTGGAACCTGCGGTTCTTCGCCGAGGAGCAGGAGCAGGCGGGGGATCACGCCTTCAACCGGGACGACACCCTGCTGACATACACCATGTCGGACCCGGCCGGAGTGTTCGGGCTGATCACGCCCTGGAACAGCCCCACCATGCTCTCCACCTGGAAGATGGCGCCGTGCCTGGCCTACGGCAACTCGGCGGTGCACAAGCCCTCCGAGCTGTCGCCGCTTTCCGTTCGGGTGCTGTGTGAGATCTTCGAGGAGGCGGGCATGCCCGCCGGCGTCTACAACGTGGTGCTCGGCTTCGGCCAGGAGGCCGGCGTGCCGCTGGTGGAGCACGAGGACGTGGTGGGTATCTCCTTTACCGGATCCCCCGGAACGGCCCGCGATATCGCCACCCGGGCTGCTGCGGGACTGAAGCGCACGTCCTTCGAGCTCGGCGGCAAGTCCGCCAACATCATCTTCGCGGACGCCGATCTGCAGAAGGCCATCCCGGCCGCGGCCATGGGGATCTTCATGAACGCCGGTCAGGTGTGCGTGGCCGGGTCGCGCATCCTGGTGCAGCGGGAGATCTACGACGAGTTCCTCGCGGCCTTCGAGAGGATGGCGGCGCACTGGACGCCGGGCGATCCCATGGACCGCGGGACCCGTCTGGGGCCCCTGGTCTCCAAGGGGCAGTACGACCGGGTCATGAGCTATCTCGACCTGGCGCGCCAGGAAGGGCGGATTCTGTTCGGCGGCCGGCGCCCGGAAGGACTGGCGAAGGGGTACTTCGTCGAGCCCACCGCCGTGGTCGACGTCGACCCGGCCGCCCGGGTGTGCCAGGAAGAGATCTTCGGGCCCGTGGCCACCATCCTGCCGTTCGACGACGTCGACCAGGCCATCGGCATCGCCAACGACTCCTCCTACGGCCTGGCCGGCTACATCTGGACGAGGTCCCAGGTCACGGCTCACTACGTCAGCCATCGGCTGCAGACCGGCATGATCTGGATCAACTCCGGCTTCGACCGGGACCTGCGCCAGCCGTTCGGCGGCCTGAAGCAGAGCGGCCTCGGCCGGGAAGGTGGCGGCCTCAGCCGGGAGTTCTTCACCAACACCCGCTTCGCCTCGTTTCCCCTCACGCCGCGTTAGACCAAGGAGATCCCATGAACGTACTGCAGGGCGAGCGCTTCGAGCAGCGCCGGATCCTGTTCGAGGGCCGGCCGGAATGGGCCACGGTGGCGGGCGAGGATCTGCTGCTCATGGACGGGCGGCGGCTGCGGGAAGCGGACGCGGTCTACCTGCCGCCGTGCGAGCCCACGAAGATTCTCTGCATTCACCTGAACTACGAGTCGCGCCGGGTGGAGTTCCGGGCGCCGGATCTCGTCACCCCCACGTACTTCCAGAAGCCGACGACGGCGCTGAACAGCCACCGCGGCGTGGTCAATCGACCCGCGAACTGCCAGTACCTCAACTACGAAGGCGAGATCGCGGCCATCATCGGCCGGCCCATGAAGAACGTGGCGCCCGAGGATGCGTGGGACTACATTGCCGGCTTCGCGCCCGCCAACGACGTGGGTTGCCAGGATTTCCGCGATACCGACGCCGGCGGCATGACCCGGGTGAAGGGCATGGACGGGTTCTGCCCCGTCGGCCCCGGTATCGTCCGCGGCATCGACGTACGCGAGTCCACGCTGCGCACCTGGCGGAACGGCCGGGTGGTGCAGGAAGCCGCCGTCAGCGAGATGGTGTTCGGCATCGAATACCAGCTCGCGGACCTGTGCCGGCACATCACCCTGCTGCCGGGCGACATCGTGTTGACCGGCACGCCGGCCAACTCCCGGCCCATGCAGCCCGGGGACGTGGTCGAGGTGGAGGTCACCGGGCTCGGCCGGCTGACCAACCGGGTGGCGGAACTGCCGGCACCGAAGCACCACGTGGGGCATCAGCCCACCGACACCGATGCGGTGCGCCGGGTGGCGCTCGGCGGGGACTGGTGGCGCGCGCAGGATGCTCCATGAAGCGTTCGGGGGCGCCGCCCGCAGGCTCCCTCAGGCCATGGTTCCGATGGTGCTCCGGAAACGCCTGAGCGCCAGGGTGAACAGGGCGATGCCGATGAGCGCCAGAGCCAGGAACTGCGGCCACACCACGGCAAAGCCGGCGCCCCGGAACAGCACCGACTGGGCCATCATCACGAAATGGGTGTTCGGCGCGGCCAGCATCAGCATCTGCACGACCGTCGGCATGCTTTCGCGGGGTGTCATGGCGCCGGACAGCATCTCCAGGGGCAGCAGCACCAGGATCAGCAGCAGGCCGAGCTGGGGCATGGAACGGGCCACGGTGCCGAGGAAAATGCCGAGCGACGTGGTGGCGAACAGATGCAGGGTCGCACCGGCCATGAACAACGCCACGGAGCCCTCGATGGGCACCGCCAGTATTCCCTGCACCACGTAGGTGAGGGCGAAGGCGGTGGCGGCGAGCACCACCAGACTCATGGCCCAGACCTTGGCGCTCATGATCTCGAAGGGTGTGACGGGCATCACCAGCAGGTGCTCGATGGTGCCGTGCTCGCGCTCGCGCAGCAGTGCCGCTCCGGCCAGCACGATGGAGAGCATGGTGACGTTGCCGATGAGCTCCATCACGCTGCCGAACCAGGCGTTGTCGAGCTCCGGGTTGAAGCGGGCCCGCACCACCAGCTCCACCGGCATCTCGGCGGCTCCGCGGTAGCGCTGCACGAAGGTCTGCACCTCGCCCGAGACGATTGCCTGCACGTAGCCCGTGCCGGTGAACGCCTGGCTCATCCGCGTGGCGTCCACGTTGAGCTGAAGGGTGGGGCGCCTGCCCGCCAGCACATCGCGCTGAAAGCCCGGCGGAATGTTCAGGGCGAAGGTGTCGAGCCCGGCGTCCATCCGCGCGTCCATTTCCGAATGAGTTATGAGCTCGGGCGGCGTGAAGTACGGCGGGTAGAAAGCGCTGATGATCCGTCCCGACAAGGGAGATCGGTCTTCGTCGACGATGCCGATGGTGGCCCGATTCAAGGTCTCCGGCATGGCCGTCGCCGAGGCGTAGATCGCGACGCTGAAGGCGTATCCGATGAGCACCAGCAGCAGCGGATCCCGCGCCAGGCTGCGCAGCTCCTTGATCCCCAGGTGGAGGATGTGGCTCCCGCGCAGGTTCATCGTTCCTGCTTCTTCAGCAGACGGGTGGAAATGGCAAGCAGCACCGGCACGGCCACCAGCAGCGGCAGGAAGTCGCGCCACAGGTCAGCGAAGCCAAGTGCCTTCGAGAACGTACCCCGCGCGATGGTCAGGAAATGGGTGGTTGGGTAGAGCTCGCCGACGGCGCGGCCGAAGCCGTCCAGTGACGACACCGGATCGATGAGGCCGGAGAAGCTGACCGCCGGCAGGATGGTCAGCACGGCGGTGCCGAAGATCGCCGCCACCTGACTGTGCATGAAGCTGGAGATCAGCAGGCCCAGCGCGGTGGAGGCACACACGTAGAGAACGGCTCCCACGGCCAGCGCGGCGAAGCTGCCGGTGAAGGGAATGCCGAGCAGCGCCACCGCGATCAGGGTCAGCACCAGGAAGCTCAGCACCGAGAGCACCACATAAGGGATCTGCTTGCCGAGCAGGAACTCGAGGCGGGTAGTCGGGGTCACGTAGAAGTTGACGATGGAGCCCACCTCCTTCTCACGGACCACGCTGAGCGCCGCCAGCATGGCGGGGATCATCATCAGCAGTATGGGGATCATGGCCGGCACCATGGCCGTTAGGCTCTCCAGGTCGGGGTTGTAACGGAAACGCACCTCGATCTCGGCGGGCCCTGCCAGCGCCTGCGGATACCCGGCCTGCCGGGCCCGGCTGCCGAGCCAATGGATGTGGATACCCTGGACGTAGCCCAGCACCGTCTCGGCGCGGCTCGGCATGGCGCCGTCCACCCAGGCGCCGATCTCCACCGGCCGGCCCCGGACCACGTCCCGTCCGAACCCGGGCGGGATCTCGATGGCCAGGCTGAGCTCGCCCGCCCGCATGCGCCGGTCGAGATCGTCATGGCTCGCGATGGGCGGCCGCTCGATGAAGTAACGGGAGCCGGAGATGTCCAGCGCGTAGGCCCGACTCAGCGTGGTCTGATCCCGGTCGAGAACCGCGAACGTCAGATCCTCCACGTCCATGCTCATGCCGTAGCCCATGACCAGCATCAGAATCACGCTGCCGAGCAGGGCGAGAGTCAGGCGCACCGGGTCCCGGCGCAGCTCCAGCCCTTCCCGGCGTGCATAGCTGAGCGTCCGCCGCCGCGACCTTCGCCAGCGGGCACGCCATCCCCGGGGTCTGTGTTCTGTGCCGGTGGCCGCCAATGGCGCCGAGCCTTCGGCCGCCCTCGGGTCGAGCTGCTCGGCGTCGGGTGTGTCCTCGGAGATCACCGTCTCGAGGCTCGCGACGAAAGCGTCTTCCAGGCTCTCCACCCCGTGCTGACGGATCAGATCGGCGGGCGCGCCGGTGGCGAGCACCCGGCCGGCGTGCATGAGCGACACCCGGTCGCAGCGTTCCGCCTCGTTCATGAAGTGGGTGGAGATGAAGATGGTCACGCCGTCCCGGCGTGACAGCTCCCCAAGGATTCGCCAGAACTCGTCCCGGGCCACCGGATCCACGCCCGAGGTGGGCTCGTCGAGAATCAGCATCTCGGGCCGGTGGATCATCGCCACGGCGAGGGAGAGCCGCTGCCGGTGACCGAGGGGCAGCGCGGCCGGCAGCGCGTCCAGGCGGCCCTCGAGGTCGAAGCGGGCGGCGATCTCGGCGACGCGGCCGGGAATATCGCGTGACGGCACCTCGAACAGGCGCGCATGCAGCTCCAGGTTCTGCCGTACCGTGAGCTCGCCGTACAGCGAGAAGGACTGGGACATGTAGCCGACGCGGCGGCGGGTATCGAGATCGTGAGGATCCACCGGCTGACCGAACAGCCGGGCCCGGCCCTCGCTCGGCGGCAGCAGCCCGGTGAGCATCTTCATGGTGGTGGTCTTGCCGCAGCCGTTGGAGCCGATGAAGCCGAAGATCTCGCCCCGGCCGATGCGGAAGCTCACGTGATCCACCGCAGTGAAGTCGCCGAACCTCATGGTGAGGTTTTCGGCCTCGATGGCCGCCTCGCCGTCGCGCTCGGCAGGACGCGGCGGGATCGCCACCGGCGTGTGATCGCCGCGCTTCGCCTCGGGCAGCATGCGGACGAAGGCGGCCTCCAGAGAGGCTGTGCCGGTCTGGCCGAGCAATTCCCCGGGCGTCTCCGCCGAGAGGACCCGTCCTTCGTCCATGGCCACCAGGTAATCGAATCGTGCCGCCTCCTCCATGTAGGCGGTGGCGACCAGCACGCTCATGTCCGGGCGGCCGGCGCGAATCCTGTCGATGAGCTCCCAGAACTGCCGGCGCGACAGGGGATCCACCCCGGTGGTGGGCTCGTCGAGGATCAGCAGATCCGGGTCGTGGATCAGCGCGCAGCACAGGCCGAGTTTCTGCTTCATGCCGCCCGAGAGCTTGCCGGCGGGACGGTCGAGGAACGGAGCGAGCCCGGTGGCCGTGGTCAGCTCGGCGATGCGGCGTGCCCGCGACCGGGCGCCATGGCCGAACAGGCGACCGAAGAAGTCGATGTTCTCGCGCACGGAGAGGGTGGGATACAGATTGCGCCCTAGTCCCTGGGGCATGTAGGCGATGCGCGGAAATACCGATCGACGGTGACGGGCGTCGCTCATGTCGCCCCCCAGCGCCTCCACCGTGCCGGACTGGATGGCGCGGGCGCCGGCGATGAGCGCCAGCAGGCTCGACTTGCCGACCCCGTCGGGGCCGATCACGCCCACCAGACAGCGCGCCGGCAGGTCCAGGTCGATGCCGGCGAGTGCGGTGACGCGGCGGTAGCGAAGGCCGACATCGCGAAGCCGGGCGACCGGTGGGGACGGGGTTGCGTCCTCGGCCGTGGCCGCGTTCATGGCGGCAGCCGAATCTGCAGCTCGTCCGGCCAGGGCTGGCTGGGATCGATGCGCACGTAGGCCATGCCCGGCAAGCCCGTCTTCACCCGCTCCAGGTGCTGGCGCAGCAGCTCCGGCGCGATCCGGGCCCGCACGCGAAACATGAGCTTCTGCCGCTCCTCGGCGGTCTCCACCGTCCTCGGGGTGAACTGGGCGACGTCCGCCACCAGCGAGATCCGCGCCGGAAACACGAACTGGGGCGCGGCGTCGAGAACGATGCGCGCTTCGGCGCCCGTCGCCAGCCGGCCCGCCGCCTCCGTCGGCAGAAAGAACGTCATGTAGACGTCGGTGAGATCCACCAGATTGAGCACCGGGCCGCCGGGAGAGAGCACCTCCCCCGGATAGGCGACGAGGTACTGGACTCGGCCGTCCCGGGGCGACCGCAGGGTCGCGTCGTCGATGTCCGCCTGGATACGCTGAATCGTAGCGCGCACCGCGTCCACCTGGGATTCCGCCGCCACGACCTGGGACTCGGCGAGGTTGCGGGCAGCCTGGGCGGCAGCGACCTGGGCCTGCGCCGCGCTGATGGCCGCCCGGGCACCCTGCAGCCGGGCCCGGGCCTCGTCCAGCGCTTCCTGGGTCGCGGTGCCGGTGGTGGCCAATTCCTCCACGCGGGCCAGGCGCTTCTCTGCCACATCCAGCTCCGCCTCCCGCTGCAGCACCACGGCCCTCGCGGCATCCACCTCCGCCCGGCGTTGCGCCACCTGATTGCGCGCGGTCTCGATGCCGATGCGGGCACGCTGCAGCTGCGCCTCGGCTTCCCGAAGCTGGGCCTCCAGCACGGCGGTGTCCATGATGGCCAGCGGCTGTCCGGCGGTCACCATGTCGCCTTCGTTGACCAGGATGTCTTCCACCCGGCTGGCGATCTTGGTGGCCACGTCGATCTCGACGGCTTCGATGCGTCCATTGCTGGCGGCGAACCCGGCAGGCAGCTCCTCGGGTTGCAGTGCGCGCCACGCCAGGTAGAGGGCGAGGCCGATCAGAACGACGACGGCGACCTGTATCAGCCGCTTTCCGATTGCTGCGTTCACTAGTGCTCCGATCCCCTCGCGGGCAGGCTGCCGGTCACATCCGGTCCTCCGGCCATGATCGCCGAACGATCACGCGCCACACCAGCCCGGCGCCCACGAGCACCGCGCCGATGACCCACACGCGGCCGGGCAGAAATGCGGTGAGACCGAGACAGCCGGCGAGCCCGGTCCAGGCGATCGCCGGCGGATAGAGGCGCGCATCCCCAGGCAGCCGCAGCGCGGCCAGGTTGGTGATCGCGTAGTAGAGGAGCACGGTGAGCGCGCTGAACGCCCAGGTGACCTCGATCTTGCCGACGGAGGCGATGGCGGCCACCACCGCGCCCGCCGCGGCCACCGCAAGCCGGGGGGTGCCGCTCCGGCTAACCTCGGCGAACGCCGGAGGCAGGTCGCGGCGCCGGCCCATGGCCAGTGCCACCCGGGAAAGCCCGAGCAACAGGTTGAGCAGTACGCCGAGCATTGCGGATACTGCGCCCAGGGCCACCAGAGTCCCCAACACCGGCACGCCCATGGCGCGAGCGGCCGCCTCGAGGGGCACCGCCGAGGTTTCGGCAGCGCCTGCCAGAACGTCCGGGCGCACGGCACCCAGCGCGGCCACCGCCACCAGCAGGTAGAGCCCGGCGCTGACCCCGAGGGTCGCGACGATGGCCCGGGGAATGGTTCGCGCGGGCTCCCGGACTTCCTCTCCCAGGGTGGCAATGCGGGCGTATCCGGTGTACGCGACGAACATCAGCGCCGTGGCGTAGAGCAGCGGTGCTGCGCCGACGTTCGCGTCCGGCAGCACGGGCGTCAGCGGCCGGGCGGACCCAGCCGCCAAGCGCACCAGCCCAGCGCCGGCAAAGACCAGGAGCGCCAGAAGGGTGACGGACACGATGCCGATGTTGACGGCGCTCGAGCGCCGCAGGCCGCTCAGCACCAGCACGGTGACCGCCACGGCGAGTGCGGCGGCTGCGCTGCCCAGGGCATCTCCGGGCTGAAGACCGAGCAGGTGACCGAGATAGCCCACCGCCCCCAGCGCCGCGGTGGCGGCCGACGCCGACTTGGCGCAGAGGAACACCCAGCCCGCCACGAAGCCGAGCTCGGGGCGCAACAGGCGGTACCCGTACTCGTATGTGCCGCCACTGACCGGGTACGTGGCCGCGAGCTGAGCGCTCGACAGGGCATTGCACACCGCGAGCCCGGCGGCCAGGACGATGGCGGCAAGCACGGCGGTGCCGGCTACGCCGGCGGCGACACCGATGCTGACGAACACGCCGGTTCCGAGGATGGAGCCCAGTCCCAGCATGGTGGCGCCCACCACCCCCAGCTCCCGGGTGAGGCTGCCGTGATCTCTACGCTCCGAGCTCGAGCTCATGTCAGCGTCTGTGCCATGTCCGCGAGAACCGACAGCGCGGTCTCCAACTCGGCGTCCCACACCGTGGCGGCGTTCAGTCGGAAGCAGTTGCGGTATCGGCCCGTGGCCGAGAAGAGGCTGCCCGGCGCAATGGCCACCCCGTGCTCCAAGGCTCGACGATACAGCTCCAGGGCGTCCAACGTCTCCGGACACGTGACCCAGAGCAAGTAACCGCCGGCCGGGCGGTTGACGGAGGTCCCGGCGGGAAAAGATTGCATCACGAGCTGGGCCATCCGCTCGGTGAGCGCGGCGTACTCGGCCCGGACCCGCCGCAGGTGACGGTTGAGGCCGCCGCGGCGAAGGTATTCCGCGAGCGCGTACTGATCCAGGGTGGAGGCGCCGGCGTGGTAGGTGTACTGGAGGTGGTTGATACGTTCCTGCAACGGCGCGGGCGCTACGAGCCAGCCGAGTCGCAGCCCCGCGGAGATGGTCTTGCTCGCCGAGCCGGCCAGAAACCAGTGGCCGTTCCTCATGAAGCTCTGGACCGTTCGCGGCCGCCCTTGGCAGTAGCCGAGGTCGCCGTAGACGTCGTCCTCGATCAGGGCCACGCCGCGCTCGTCGAGTAGAGCCGCCAGCGCCTGCTTCCTCGCATCGGGCATGGCGTATCCCACCGGATTGCCGTGGTTCGGCACCAGCACGCAGGCCTTCACCGGCCACTGCTCCAGGGCGAGCCGCAGCGCCGCCACGCTGATGCCGCGATCGGGGTGGGTGGGCACCTCGATCACCTTCAGCTCGAGGGCCTCAATGCACTGCAGGAGCCCGTAGTAGGTCGGGGATTCCACGGCTATCAGGTCGCCGGGGGCGGTGAGTACCCGGAGGCTCAGGTTGAGCGCCTCCTGAGCGCCGGAGGTGATGATCACCCGTTCCGGGGGTGCCGAGCAGCCGGCTCGGCTGAGGCGGCGGGCCACCTGCTGACGCAGCTCCGGCACGCCCGGCGGAAAGGCGTATTCAACGGCGCGGCCGCTGCGCCAGCGCGCCGCCTGCCGGAATGCCCGCTGCAGCGGTTGAATCGGCAGGAAGGAGTGGTGCGGCATGGCCACGCCGAGCTGACCGAATCGCGCCGAGCTGCTCGCGCGGAGCAGGCTCAGGGTGAGGGACTGCCCGGTGACGGTGGCGGGCCCCGGGTCCGGGGCGCTCGAGCCCGAGGTGCCGTTGCCGCGGATGTCGAGCACGAAGAAGCCCGAACGCTCCCGGCCCTCCACCCAGCCCTCGTCTTCGAGCAGCCGTACCGCCGCCACCGCGGTGGAGAGGCTCACGGAAGACTGCCGGGCGATCTCTCGCAGGCCCGGCAGCCGGGCGCCGGACGGGTAGATCCCGTCGCGGATGCGCTGACGCAGGGTCTGAGCAACCTGTTCGTACAACATGGACGTGCACACCAGTACAGATGCCGATCGCGAGGCCGGAACAGGTCGGACGATCGCCGACTCTGTCTCGCAGGATCGCCCCGGCCGGTGGTTCTACCGGCCGTGGTGCCGGCTCCCTAGGCTCGCTGTCACCTTCGATGATCGCGGTGGAGCCGGGCGGAATGCAACGAAAAATCATGATGGTCTATTGGTTCGTTCTCGTGCTTGTTTCAACGGCGTGCCAGTCGCAGCGGCCGGAAGACACCGTCGTTCGCGAGCTGGCCGCCGAGCTGCGGCGAGCCTGCGTGGCACGCGCCGGCGGACCCGCCATGGATGCCGTGGAGGTCTTCGGCGGCCGTCTGCATCAGCAGTGTGCGCGCTGGGCCCACGCGCAGGTTCACCATCGGCTGCCGTGAGCCGGCGGCGTCTGTACCGGTGCCCGCGGTGCGTCTCTGTGCCTGTTCTCCGGGCTATCGTGGCGGTAGCGTTCAACCGTCGTGAGCGGATGGGCTGCGGATGATGAACCTCGAGCATTACCGCCTGATGGCGAGGTACAACCAGTGGATGAACGAAAAGCTGTTCGCTGGCTGCGCGACCCTACCCGACGGCGATCGGCGCCGGGATCTGGGCGCGTTCTTCCGCTCCATCCACGGAACCCTCAATCATCTGCTGTTCGGCGACCGGGCCTGGCTGGCCAGGTTCCAACGCACGACCTTCGACGGCCGGCTCGGCGAGGATCTCTACGAAGGCTTCGACGAGCTCTGGCGGGAGCGGCGGCGGACCGATCGCCATATCCTTCAATGGACTGCGGCTCTGGATCCCGGCTACCTCGCCGCGGACTTCACCTACACCAGCGCGGCGGACGGCGAGACGCGCACCCGGCCCACCTGGGTTCTGGTCAGTCATATGTTCAACCATCAGACCCATCACCGGGGCCAGGTGACCACGCTGATGAAGCAGCTCGGCGTGGACCCGGGGATCACCGACATCCCCTTCATGCCGGACGTCGAGATCGGTCGTACTTAACCGTACTTGTTACTCCTCTCGACACCTGGTGTAAGGTGAGGGTGGATCTCGTTGGGGTAGGGGTGGAGCATGTCCTCGGAATCGGCATTGGCCGGCGCCGGGCCGTGGCGCAGGCTCAGACAGCTGTCGTGGAGTCTGGGCCGTGGCTGGCACGAGGTGAGGGCGGTGGGCGTCCTTCTGCACCACGTGCGCTTCAACTGCCTGGTGGCGGCGGCCAGCTTGGCCATCGCCTTCAACAGCCAGGCGCAGGAAGCGTTCCGGGCCACCGTGGACGACCAGCGCATCGGTCAAATCTTCGTCTTCAACCTGCTGGTGCTGCTGCTTGCGGCGTCCGCCTGGTTCACGTCCCGCGCCATGCTGCTGTTCGAATTCGGCCGGGCCGGCGTGCGCGATCCGACGCGTGCTCGCTCAGGAGCGCATGCGGACCGGCTCCGCGTGCTCATTCCCAGATGCCTGGGTTTCTCCGTGCCGGTGCTCATCGCCCTGGGCCTCTGGACGGCGCGATTGCCGCGGCCGGCGGTGGCACTGGTGACTATCGCCGTCGTCGCCTGGTTCGCCTTTCGCTGGCTCAGGATGGAGGTCCTGGGGCAGTTCCGAATGGCCGGCCTGCGTCCCGTCCGGCTCGGCGAGCTGCCGCCGCTCTGCCGCTGGCTGCTGGTCGCGGGACTGCTCCTCAATGTGGTGCTGCTGCCCCTGTTCACTCTGTTCGAGCAGCCGCTTGCCACGGCCCTGGGCGCGCCCAACGTAGTGTTGCTCGGGCTGATGGCCATCCTCTTCTCGGGCAACGCCATGGCGTACTGGTCGAACACTTACGGGTTCCCGATGATCAGCGTCCTCCTGCTCGCCGCGGTGGTGTTCGGCACGATCAACGACAACCACGAGGTGCGTCGGCTCAAGGACGCGGGTGACCCTCCGCCGCTGGCCGATCCGATGGCGCACATGGAGAGCTGGCTCGCCGTCAACGACCCGTGCGAGGGCGCGAGCCGCGACTGCGCGCGGCCGGTGTTCGTGGTCTCGGCGGCAGGGGGCGGCATTCGCGCCGCCTACTGGACGGCGGTGGTGCTGGACACGCTGCGGGCGGAGTACGGCAGCCGTTTCACCGACCACCTCTACGCGATCAGCGGAGTCTCGGGCGGGAGCCTGGGCGCGGTGGTGTACGCGGCGGACGAAGCCCAAGAAGGCGGGGCGTCGGGGACGCGGGTGCGGCGGGCGCTGGCAGCGGATTTCCTGGCGCCTACTGTGGCCACCATGCTGTTCCCGGATCTGCTGCAGCGATTCCTGCCGCTGGCCATGTTCGACGACCGGGCACTGACGCTGGAGCGCTCGTGGGAGCGTGCATGGCGTCTTGCCGCCCCCGGCTCGGACACATTGGCGCAGCCCTTCGAGCGGCTCTGGCGCGGCGAACGGATCCCGCCCGTGCTGCTGCTGAATGCGACGCTGGTGGAGACCGGCCAGCGGGTCATCGTCAGCCCGTACGGCGGCGCCCCGGGGTCATTCGCCCGGGCGTTCCCCGGCGCGGTGCCGGCGCGGGAGCTGCTGGGCGATGCGGGCGTGGCGGCCAGCACCGCGGCGCTGCTCAGCGCCCGCTTCACCTACGTCAGTCCACCGGGAACGGTTCGCGCGGAACCTCGGGGAAGCGGCAGCCTGCGGCTGGTGGACGGCGGCTACTTCGAGAATCACGGAATCACCACCGCGCGCGACGTGCTGCGCGCCATGGAGCTCGCCGCCGCCACGTCCGGCCGCGCCATCCGTCCCGTGCTGATACACATCGACAACGCGCCCGATGTTCTGGGGCGGGATCGCTCGGTGTGGGCGGCGGCGCGGACCCCGTGGTTGCCGGAGGTGGCTTCGCCGGTCCGGGCCCTGCTGGCAACGCGCGAGTCCCGCGGGGAAACGGCGCGGGCCGCGGCCAAGGAAGATCCAGGCCTTCGCGTGGTGGAGTTCCGCCTGTTCAACGAGCTGAACGGTGACGTTGCGGAGGTACCTTTGGGCTGGATGCTGTCCGAGTCGTCGCGCCGCTTCATGGACGATCACTTCGCTGCATCCGCGCCGACCTGCTCGGAGGCTGTGACGACGGAAAGCTACAACGGATGCCAGTTGGCGCGATTGGGGGAGATCATCGATCGTGCACGAATCTGCGCGAATTGCGATTCGTTATAATCACCGCCGTCGCGGCTTTACCGGAACGTGCCATCGCCATCTATTCGAAGCGGCCCCGGCCGTGGAGCTGAACGCGCTTCGACAGCGTTTCGACGCCGTCGACGGCGAGCTCCGGGCAGGGATGACGCGCTGGCTCGAGCGTCGCTACGGCTCCGCGAATCTTCCGACTGACGATCTCATCCAGCAGGCCATCGGCGGATTGTGGGAGTACCATCGTGCCCGGTTGGAGGAGCTTTCCCGGGTAGAGGAGGACCGGCTCGACGCTCTGTTGAAGCGTCAAGCTTACGTGATACTGAGGCGCCGGGTAGCGGATTACTTCCGCGCCATGCGGCCCGAGGCGAGCCTGGACGACGTCCAGTTGAACGCCGGAGATTCACCGTTGCTGGCTCTGGAGTCGCGCCAACGTGTGGAACGGCTGGTCCGAATGTTCGCGGAGTTGTCTGCTCCTGAGCGTGATCTGCTGGCACTGGTGGCCGATGACCGGGCCCACGGCGAGCTGCAGCTGGGCCCGCGGGACCGCAAGCGCCTCTCGCGGCTGAGGCGCCGGCTTCTCGAGAGGCTGAAGGAGTGAGCGTGCGACCCGTCCTGCAGATCATTCACATCAGCGACGTTCACCGCTTCACACCCGATCCTCTGGTGTCCAAGGGGCTCGCGGCGGGATTGCAGGAATTCGCCGACTCGTATGCTCGGTTCGCGCACAGAATCTTCCGCTGCCTGCCTCCCAATCTGCTGGGTCGATCCGCAAATGACATGGTGAACGAGTTCGTTCGCGACGGCTTCGGGCAGGCGGACCGCAGCGCGCTGCGAGACTTCGAGAGCAAGCTGGCCGAGATCTGTGGGCCCGGCTCGCAATGGCCGGAGGACGTGCCCACGTGGCTCGTCGATACCGGGGATGTCTCCACCTGGGGAGATCCTGACTCCATTCAGGCGCATCTCGATTGGCTGCGCGACCTGGCGCAGAGGTACAGGCTATCGGTCAAGGTGAAGCTGCACGGCAACCACGACTACTGGCCGTGCTGGTTTCCCCTGAACGCAACCAGTGCGGCCATCGACGATCAACGAAAGTGGTTGAGAAGCCGTCCCTACGGGGGACTCCATTCCTCGTTGGCGGCATCGCTGATCATCGACGATGGCGTAGCCATCGACCTATACACATTCAGCTCCCCCGTCTGGCAGAAGTACCTCAACACGCTGGCCGTCGGGCGCATATATCAGGATGAGGTATTCGGTGATGCTGCTGACGCGCGCTACCAAGTGCAGCATGCTCACCGAGCAATCGCTGCTCGAAGAGCCGACGGTCTGGCGTCCGTGCGTATCGCCTGCTCGCATCATCCGCTGGCGAGCGCGTGCTACACGACCCGGTATTTGCCGGTGATGCGGATGCCCGCGTCCCGCAACGTAGCGCGGGCGCTGACTCCCGACATCAAGCTGTTCTTGAGCGGGCACACTCACGGGTACTTTCCCGACGGCCGACGCTGCTCGATGGATCCATTGAATGAAGGGCTGCAGTTTGTGGTCGGGTCGCTGGCAAAAACGGACGCGCGTGATGCGGCGATCGTCGAGGCCGATCCGGAATCCTGGCACCAGTTCCAGACTCTTCGGTTTTTCGCGGATCCGTCCGCGCCAACGTCGATCGTGCTGCAGCGCGAAGTGTTCTCTCGAAGAGAGAACTATCAGCCGTTCGCGGCATGTCTCAGCGACAGGTACCCGATTCAGGCGAGCTGATTCTTTTCGCTGCTCCGTTCGACGAAGTACTGGAAGCGCTGCTCGAGATCCTCGGCCATCAGGGGAGAGAAGGCGGCGTGGTCTATGGTCACGTCGCCTTTCAGCTCCACCCGGCAGAATCCATCTCCGGCCGTCATGTCTGTCGCCGGAGCGACGCGGACGTTCGGGAAAACTTCCTCGGCCTCCTGATTGATCGTGACGTGCTGGCACACGGCAAAATGAACAGTGCCGAGCAAACCGCTGGCAGCCTCGGGTCGTCGGGATGCGAGCGCATCCGTGACTTCCGGACCGAGGGAAATCGGCTGACCGGCGGCCCTGACGCGGGAAACCGCAGCATGCAGCCAGTTCGCCGAGGCCAGGCGCGCCATCGCGGCGATGCTGTGCCGGCTCTGCCACTTCGCAGTCTGGGCCAGGATGCGCCGCCAGTTTTCCTTGGTCGCTGCCAGGAACAAAGGCCGCTCGCGGGGGCCGGCGCGCAGGTCGAACAGCACTGCGTCGCCGGGGAGCTCGACGAACCGCCGGTTGCGCAACAGCTGCCGGCCGAACTCGGCCATGGTTTCGCGAATCCCGGCCGTTGTCCCTGCGTAGATCACGGCAAGCTCCGCCCAATCGTCCTCGAAGCGCCGGCGCCCTTCGGGGTCCCACGGCCGCAGAAAGCTGTCCAGCTGCACCACAACCTCCTCACCGCTTCCATGAGCTTGCTCGGCTACCCATCGCGACCAGGGGTTGACGAGGTTTCGGGTAAGCTGCCGCGCTCTTGCGTCGACGACCGAAGCCGGAGCAACCGGGGCGGGCGATTCGTCGTCAGCGAGCAGCCGTTCCAACACATCCTGGGGCAGGTCGAGGTCCTCAACCAAAGCCTTCAGGGCCACCCGGTCGTCCTCCTCGCAGTCCGCGATGAGCTCGATTGCTTCCAGGCCTCTGAGAGACTTCAACGCGTCGATCAGCTGAGCTCGGCTGGCCCGCGCATCGCGGATGGCGGATCCGACGTAGCGCGCAGCGATTGGCTCCATGGTCCTGTAGAGGTCATCCAGTAGCCGGGTGAGTGAGCTCATCGGGATTCCTGCCTGCTATCGACTTTCCACGGAACTCTTAAATCGGTGGCGCACGTCGAATGTGACACGAGAGCTTATAACAATTTGGAATAAGGTAGGGTACAACGCTCGCGAGCGGGCCGGCGGGAAAGTCACGCCCGCCGTTCGCGCTCGATGCGGCGTTGCGCCTGCTGGCGATGCTCCTCGCTCACCTCGCCGGCGGGCGAGCCATCGAGGTTGAAGCGGCACGAGCCGGGCTGGCACAGCGCCCTGTGGTAGGCCGGTGCGGATGTCCACTGGGCGAGGAACTTTCGAACGGCGCGGCGACTGATCTGCCGAGCCTCGCCGATGGGGTAGAGCTGTTGGCGAATGCCGATGGCCAGGGGCATTGGATGTGCGGGATTCCAGACCTCGGGCGACCGGGCCTGCAACTCGGCCAGCAGGACCTCGGCCGGATCCCTCGGGGGGCGCATGGTGCGGACCCGAGCCAGCCGGGGCTTGCGCGCCTGTGCCGCCTTCTCGGTGGCGGGCTTGGGCTTTACCGGTCGTTTCAATCTGAGGACCGGCCTTTCACTGCTCAACGGACTGCTCCTTGGAACGTTCGCGCGACGGCCGGCCGTACGAAGGCACATGACGCGGAGGAGGTTTGAAGCGGAATGCGCACGGCGGCCAGCCGGCGGCCCACGCCAGCGCGGCGCGCTTTCAGAGAATGAATGAACATTCACTTCGATTCAAGAGCGGGCATACCGGAGTTTTGCTCACGAGTTTGATCGGAGTCGGGTTCTGCCGTCGGCGCAGGGGATTGGCGGCTGCGCAGCTGCGGCTATAATGCGCGCCGCCTTTTCCGTGGAGATGGATTGCCGCGTGTCGCACGACGAGGTCAACGAGACCGTCCATAACATTGCCAGTACCTTTCTCACCCACAGCGCGCTCATCGGCGTCTGCATGTTCTTCACCATCGCCATGCTGATCGACCGGACCAGCGCCGCCTGGCCGGACCCCTCAGCCGTAGCGGTTTCCGCCGGCGTCTGGGGCCTGGCACTGGCCCTGCTGTGCCTGCTGTTCGAACGCGTCCGGGGACGGACGGCGCTGCGTCTGCAGCGCACGCTCCGCACCTGGTATCTGCGGGGACCGGGGGCACGGGGCGCGACCGTCATCGAGGCGGAGCCGCTGGGCATCACTTACGAGTACCTGGGTCGCAGGAAGCGAGCCGCCATCGAGTTTCTGTGGTCGCGCATCGAGTTCGTGGCCGGATCTGCCAGCCCCGCCGACACGCCGCGCTCGTCCTGGAGCTGACCCGGCGCCGCTGCGGGACCACACCCTTCGGGGCGTGTGGTCGGCGGGAGCGGTGGGAGGATCGATCCGGGAGGAATGCCCGAGGGGGAGGGGAGAGAGGGGAGATCGCGCATTCCCCGCCGGATCTTGTGATGCATGGTGCGTCGGCCAACACGGGGGCGCAAGGAGATTTGTGCAACGATGTGTTTCTCAGGCGTTGCGAAGCGTTGCCGATGAGAATCGCGTCACAGGCTGGCGTCAAGCGCCTGCACGGGACCGACAGGCGTGTCCACGGCGTTGGCCTTCGCGCCGCCATTGGCGGCGTCCTGCAACCGCTATACCCTGTCGGGCACCGAGGAGAGGGTGCATGACGCATGAGGGAGCGGCCACAGTCATCCAAGGCCCGGGCCCGCATCGAGGCGCAGCGGGAGCGCATACTCTGCGCGGCCCAGGCCCGCTTCGTGGAGCACGGCTTCCATGCCGCCAGCATGGCGGGAATCGCCGAAGAGGCCGGCATGAGTCCTGGGCTCATCTACCGGTACTTCACGAGCAAGAACGAGATCATCCTCGCCATCATCGAGCGTCAGCTGAAGCTCAGCCGTGCCGAGATCAGCGGCTTGCGAGGCTCCGAAGATCTGGCCTTGGATGTGTGGAAAATCATCGGGCCGACGACCATGAGCGAGAACCGCATGAAGCCCGCGCTGCACGTGGAGATGTCGGCGGAGGCGAGCCGTGATCCGCAAATTGCGGCCGCCGTCAGCGAGTCCGATCAGATCCTGAGAGACGAGTTCGGGCAATGGCTCAGGCGCTCCCGGGAGCACGGTGGCCTGGGCCTGTCGGCGAAGCGTTCCCGTTCCGTGGCGCTGCTGCTGCAATGTCTGATGGACGGGCTGCGGGTGCGCTCGTTGCGCGAGCCCGACCTCGACCGAAGCCTGGCGCGGCGGGCCCTACAGGAGTTGCTGCCCGGCTGGCTGTCGGAGGACTGACCGCTCGATCACCCCGCGAATCGCCCGGCGGCTGCTAAGCTGGGCCGGGTACGTTCGACCGTCGCACCATGGAAGTCACCGCAAGCGTCATAGCCGTCAGCAGTCTGCTGTTCCTGGTGAGCGTGCTGTCTTCCATGATCAGCCCGCGGCTGGGCATTCCCGTGCTGCTGCTGTACCTGTTCGTCGGCATGGCGGCCGGCGAGGACGGCCTGCTGGGGATTCGCTACGATGACGTCTTTTCCGCCAGCCTGGTGGGCTCCGCGGCCCTCGCCGTGATTCTCTTCGACGGCGGTCTCCGCACCAATCCGCGCGCGTTCCGCGTGGCGCTGCGGCCGGCTCTGGCGTTGGCCACGGTGGGTGTGGTCGTCACGGCGGCACTGACCGGCGGGGTGGCGGTGTGGGTGCTCGATCTCGGCTGGGTGGAAGCGCTGCTGATCGGCGCCATCGTCGGGTCCACCGACGCTGCAGCGGTGTTCTCGCTGCTGCACAGCCACGGCATGATGCTGAAAGAGCGGGTGGCGGCCACCCTGGAGGTCGAGTCCGGCGCCAACGATCCCATGGCCGTGTTTCTGACCCTGCTGCTGGTGGAAGCCATGTCCGCCGGTGCCGTGCCCGAGTGGCACGCAGTCACCGATTTCCTCTGGCAGATGGGCCTCGGCGCCGGCACGGGCGCGGCCTGCGGCCTGATGCTCGCCTGGTCGGTGACCCGCCTGACCCTGGATGCGAGCCTGTATCCGCTGCTGGTGACGTTCGGCGGGCTCTTCGCCTTCGGGGTCGCCGGCGTCCTGGACGCGAGCGGCTTCCTCGCTGCCTACGTGGCGGGGCTGGTCATGAGCACCCGGGTATCCCGTGGCCTGTACAACATTCAGCGCTTCCTCGACGGAGTGGCCTGGGTCGCCCAGATCGGCATGTTTCTCATGCTCGGCCTGCTGGTCACGCCGCGGGAGCTGCTGCCCCACGCCGGCAGCGCGCTGGTGATCGCCCTGGCGCTCATCTTCGTGGCGCGTCCTCTGGCCGTGACGGCGTGTCTCATGCCGTTCCGCTTCGGCTGGCGGGAGCATCTGTTCGTGTCGTGGGTGGGACTGCGGGGGGCGGTGCCCATCATCCTCGCGCTGTTTCCGTGGATGGCGGGGCTGGAGCACTGGCACACCTACTTCAACATCGCCTTCTTCGTCGTGCTGGTCAGCCTGGTGCTGCAGGGCTCCACCGTGGCGCCGCTGGCGCGCCTGCTGAAGCTGGAAGTGCCGTCGCGCAGCGGCCGCATGCAGCGGGTGGAGCTGGGCATGCCGGGGCAGGAGGAGTTCGAGCTGGTCGGTTACCGGATCGACGCCGACAGTCCGGTCGTCGGCGCCTCGCCGGCTCAGCTAGCGTGGCCCGGGGAGGTGCGACTGTTGCTGGCGATCCGCGGCCGGCAGGTCCTGCAGGCGGCGCAGATCGATGCGCTGAGGCAGGGCGATCACGCCTACTTTCTCGCTCGCCCGGATGATCTCGCGGCCCTGGACCGTCGCGTGGTGGGAGAGCGCGAGCCTGAGCGCCTGGGCGAGCGCGAGTTCTTCGGCGAGTTCATCATTCGACCGGACGCGTCGGTGCGCGCGCTGGCCACCATGTACGGGTTCGAGCCTGGCGAAGAGGTACCCGACGAGCCCGTGGGCGCGGTCTTTCAGCGCCGCTTCGCCAACCCGGTGGTGGGCGACCGGATGCGCCTCGGCGAGGTGGAGCTCGTGGTCCGCGAACTCGACGGCGACCGGATCAGCAAGATCGGCCTGAAGCTACCGCGACCCCAATAGCCGCCCCCGGGGCGGCTGGAGTTCACGCGCGCTCAATCTCCCTATTCTGCCAACTCCTTTTGCTCGTTCGGGTCCACCAGCTCCACCGCGCTCGGGGTAGCCTGGTTCAGGATCAGCGACACCGCCTGGGCCGCCGCGTCCCGGTACGGCATCAGCACCAGATGGGCGCCGCGTTCGTGAAGCTGGTCCGCGGCGGCGTCGGTGTTGGCGGGTACCGCGATACGGCCCCGGAAGCCCTGTTCCTGGAGCTCCCGGATGAGGGTCAATCGCGGGTCCACGTGGCTGAGCCCGGTGGCATGCTCCTGGATGGCTCCGACCGCCCAGCGCACGGCGTGCCAGGGGAGCTGAGCGAGAAACTCGGGATCCGCGGCGTCCCCGAACGCCACTGGCAGGGCCGAGCCCCGCGCGTGGCGTATCGCCACCGGGTCGAAATCGACGCCGAGGACG
>JAWLGU010000041.1:0-37938 GCA_041690675.1 Pseudomonadales bacterium
TCCGCTGTCCGCTGTCCGCTGTCCGCAAGAGGATTCTCGCCAGAGTCCGGCGACGGCGTTTTTGCTGATCGCCGATAGCCGATCGCTGATCGCTCCAGCGGATAGCGGATAGCGGATAGCGAACAACCAATCCCTCATGTACCGTTGCTCCATGCAAGATCTCCGGGCCCTGCCCAGCATCGACGCATTGCTGAACGCGCCCGCCATGGCGGCGGTCACGGCAGCCTACGGGCCGGAGTCGGTGAAGCAGGTCCTGCGTTCCCTGCAGGACGGCTGGCGCGGCCGCCGGGTCGTGCCGCCTTGGGCGGCGGATCCCGCGGCCTGGGCCACGGAGGCCGCTCGCCTCCTGGAACCCCACGGCTACAGGCCCGTCTTCAACCTCACGGGCACCATCATCCATACCAACCTCGGACGCGCCCTGCTCAGCCGGGAGCTGTTCGAGTCGCTCGGTGAGCTGGTCACCCGGCCGATGAACCTGGAATACGATCTCACCACGGGCACCCGCGGCGATCGCGACCGGCCGGTGGAGCGCCGCCTGACACTGCTCACCGGCGCCGAGGCCGCCACGGTGGTGAACAACAATGCCGCCGCGCTCATGCTGGTGCTGAACACCCTCGCCCGGGACCGACAGGTTCCGGTCTCGCGGGGTGAGCTGATCGAGATCGGCGGCAGCTTCCGCCTGCCGGAGATCATGGAACGCTCGGGCTGCCGGCTGCTCGAGGTCGGCACCACCAACCGCACCCGCGCCGCCGACTACCGCGGGGTGAGCGGCCACGGGCTGCTGTTGAAGGTGCATCCCAGCAACTTCCACATCAGCGGCTTCACCGAAGCGCCCAGCATCCCGGAACTGGCAACGGTGGCCGCCGAGCAGCGCGTGCCACTGTGCGTCGATCTCGGCAGCGGCACCCTGGTAGATCTGACCCGCTGGGGACTGCCTGCGGAGCCCACCCCGCAGCAGATGCTGAGCCAGGGGGCGGACCTGGTGACCTTCAGCGGCGACAAGCTGCTGGGCGGCGTTCAGGCTGGGTTGATCGTCGGCCGGCGCGATCTGGTGGACGCCTGCAAGCGCAATCCCATGAAGCGCGCGCTGCGCCCCGACAAGCTGACCCTGGCGTTCCTGGACAGGACCCTGGCCCTCTACGAGGCGCCGGATTCGCTGGCCGAGCGACTGCCGCTGCTGCGCACCCTGACCACCCCCGAGTCCACGCTGAGCGCTCGTGCCGAACGGATCGCCGCCGCGCTCCACCGCAGCGCGCCTGCCTTCCGAGTCACCACCTGTCCCTCGCACTGTCAGATCGGCAGCGGCGCGCTGCCCGACCGCACGGTGCCCAGCGTCGCCGTCCACGTGAGCCATGCCCGGGAGCACGCGATCCGAGATCTGCAGGACCACCTGCGGCGGCTGGCGGTGCCGGTGATCGGCCGGGTGCAACAGGGCGCGCTGTGGCTCGACATGCGTGGCGCCGATCCCCTCGACGACCTGGAGGCGCAGCTCGGCCGGCTGACGCTGCAGTCGTGATCGTCACCCTGGCGGGTCACGTCGATCACGGCAAGTCCACGCTGGTGCGGCTGCTCACCGGCAAGGAGACCGATCGGCTCGCCGAGGAGCAGGCTCGAGGACTCACCATCGATCTGGGATTCGCCTACCTCGCCGCGGGCCCGAAAACCCTGGGCTTCGTGGACGTCCCCGGGCACCACCGCTTCATCCACAACATGGTCGCCGGCGTGGCCGCGCTGCAGCACGCGCTGCTGGTTGTGGCGGCCGACGACGGGCCCATGCCACAGAGCCGCGAGCATCTGCAGATCCTCGAGCTCATCGGACTGGAGCAGGGGACCGTGGCGCTGACGAAATGCGACCGGGTGTCGCCGGACCGGCTCGCCGCTGCGCGCCGCGACGTAGCCGCGCTGGTGTCCGGGACCTTCCTGGACGGGGCTCCGCTGGTGGAAACCGCCGCCGCGAACGGCACCGCGATCGACCGGCTGAAGGCCATGCTGTTCGAGCGGGCGGTGGAGCCGCCGGCACCCCTGACGAGGCGGCCCTTTCGCATGGCGCTGGACCGGGCCTTTCACCTCAAGGGCACGGGCCTGGTCGTGACGGGCACGGTGCACGGCGGCGAGGTCGGCCTCGAGGACGAGGTCCATCTGTTTCCCACCGGTCGCGCCGCCCGGGTGCGGGGACTGCACGTGCAGAATCAGCCCGCCGAGCGCGCCCGCGCCGGCGATCGGGCCGCCGTGAATCTCGCCGGCGTCGACGGCCATCCGCCAGAGCGGGGCGAATGGCTGTGCAGCCGGCCGGAGCCCGGCCACCGCAGCGTGGTGGTGGAGATGCGGCTGCTGGACGACGTGCCCGCAGTCCTTCGCCACTGGACACCCGTGCACGTCTATCACGCCACCAGCCACACCACCGCTCACCTGGCGCTGCTGGAGGGCAACCGGCTGGCGCCGGGCCAGCGCGCGCTTGCGGAGCTGGTGCTCGACGCGCCGCTGCTCGCCAAGCGCGGCGATCGCCTGATCGTTCGCGACCACGGCCTGGAACGCACCCTGGGCGGCGGGGCGGTCATCGACAACCACCCGCCGCGCGGCCGCAGACGCGCCCCCGAACGGCTGAAGCGCGTTCGCGCCTGTGCGGCGACGAGCCCCGGCGCCTCGCTGGACGCCCTGCTCGCGCTCGGCCCCGTGCAGCTGGAGGCATATCGAGCGCTTTGGGACCTTTCACCGGAGGAGCTCGAGACGCTGGTGGCCGGCGCGGCGGTCACCCGCCGCGGCGATCAGCTTGTGGCGGAGGTCCAGTGGCGGAGCTGGTCCCGGGGGCTGCTCGACGAGTGCCGGCGCCGCCACCAGGCCGACCCGACTCTCGCGGGGCTGCGGGAGAACGACTTCCGGGCCCCCGTACCCGCGGGATTCCGCGCGTCGCTGCTCCGCGAGCTGACATCGGCCGGGGAGCTGATGCAGCGGGCCGGCCGCTATCGACCCACCCGCCATCAGGCTGCGCTTTCCGCGGCGGAACGCGATCTGCTGGATCGGCTCATCCCGCTGCTGGATCAGCCCCAGCCGCCCAGCCTCGGCGACATGGCGCGCACCCTGCGCATTCCCTTGCCGCGGCTGCAGCAAGCCGTGAAGGCGCTGGCCGGCAAGGGCATGGTGGTGCTGATCAGCGACAAGCGGTTGTATCTACCCCGGCAGGTGACCCACCTGGCGGACAAAGCCCTGGAGCTGTCGCGCCGGCAACCCTTCACTGCGCGGGACTACCGGGACGCCACGGGCATCGGCCGCAACATAGTCATCGACGTGCTCGAGTACTTCGACGACCGGGGCTTCACCCGGCGCAGCGGCGATGCCCGCACCGTGGTGGGCGACGTATCGCGGCTGTTTCCGGTGTGAGATAGACTGAGGGCGGAAGAGCATCGTCCCCGGTGGGGCGCGCGGCCTTCAAAGCCGTCGAGGCGCGATATCGCGCCTGGTGGGTTCGACTCCTGCCTCTTCCGCCAGTTAGACTCCGCCCCCACCTTTCGAGACGCCGACCCGAGCCGAATGTCCGCAACGCAGTTCATCACCCTGGAAGGCCGGTTCCGCATGATGGAAGGCGAGATCTCGCAGCCCACCTTCGCCTACGAAACCTGGGGCGCCCTGTCGCCGGGCCGGGACAACGCACTGCTCGTCTTCACCGGTCTGTCGCCGTCGGCTCACGTGGCGTCGTCGCCGCTGGATCGCCGAACCGGCTGGTGGGAGGACATGGTGGGACCTGGCAAGCCCATCGATACCAACCGCTACTACGTGATCTGCGTGAATTCTCTAGGAAGCTGCTTCGGTTCCACCGGTCCGGCGTCGGTTAAACCGGACACCGGACACCCGTACCGGCTGGCGTTTCCCGTCCTCCACGTGGAGGACATCGCCAGCGGCGCCGCCGAGGTGCTCGATCATCTGGGCGTGGAGCGGCTCCATACGGTGCTCGGCGCCTCCATGGGCGGCATGACAGCGCTGGCCTTCGCGCTGTTGCACCCGAGCCGGGCCCGGTCCCTGGTCACCATCTCGTCCGCCGCCCGCAGCCTGCCCTTCTCCATCGCCATCCGCTCGCTTCAGCGCGAGATCATTCGTCGCGACCCCGCCTGGAACGACGGCAACTACGAGGACCCGGGCCCCGTCACCGGCATGCGGCTGGCCCGCAAGCTGGGCATGATCTCCTATCGCTCGGCGGACGAGTGGGCGGAGCGCTTCGGCCGGGAGCGAGCCATCGACCGCGGCGACAACGGTGACACCTTCGGCGTGGACTTCGAGGTGGAATCCTACCTGGAAGCCCATGCGCGCAAGTTCGTGGGCGCCTTCGACGCCAACTGCTATCTGTACCTGTCCCGCGCCATGGACCTGTTCGACCTGGCAGATCACGGCGGCTCCCTGGAGGAAGCCTTCGCGCGGATGCAGCTCGACCGGGCGATGGTCATCGGCGTGGAATCGGATTTCCTGTTCCCCGTCGAGCAGCAGGAGGAACTGGCCACGGGGCTTCACGAGCAGATCGGCGACGTGACCTTCCATCGCCTGCCGTCCATCCAGGGACACGACTCCTTCCTGGTGGACATGGACCGCTTCCGCCCGGTGATCGCGCGCTACTTCGGCACCTGACCCTTCACGGCCTGCCGAGACCGGTCCGCACGCAGGACTCCAGGGTGGCCGCGTCGGCGTAGCCGCCGAGCAGCAGGCGACGCTCGCCGTCCCGCTCCACCAGCACGTTCGGCAGCGCGCTCGTGCCATAGCTGCGCGCGCTGGCCACTTCCTCGCGCAGCCGGGCCAGCAATGCGGGATCCTCGAGGCCCGCGGCCACCACCTGGCCGTCGATGCCGAGCTCTTCCGCCGTCCCGCGCAGCAGAGCCGGGTCGTTCACGTCGCGGCCTTCCTGAAAGAACAGCTGCTGCAGCCGGTGCAGGTACCCGAAAGGGGGCTTGCCGGTGGCGCGCCGCACCGCGGCGACGGCCAGACACGGCACCGTGCTGTTGTAGACGAAGCCGTCCGGCACCCGGAAGCAGAAGGACTGGCCCGTGGTGGCCTGCACGTCCCGCCAGATGCGCGCCAGGAGCCGGCGCCCGTAATCCCCCACCGGCAGAGCGCTCGTGGTGTTGACGCCACCGAGCAGGATGCCCATCTCCACCTCCCCCGCGAGCCGGACGGCCGCCTCCTCCACCGCCGCGGACATGCCCCAGCACCAGGAGCAGAGGGGATCCGTCACCACCAGGACTTTCACCGCCCCAGCACCTGCCACTGTCCCTCCGCCACCACGCCGATGCGGGCCGCTCTCGGATAACCCGCCTCGCGCAGGGCCGCGACACAGGCCTCTGCCAAAGGGCCGGGCACGGCAGCCAGCAACCCGCCCGAGGTCTGCGGATCCGTCAGCAGTCGCAGTTTCGGATCCGTGAGGGCGGACCCCCGCACCTCGAAGTCCCGCAGCGCCAGCTCGTTGTTCTCCTGCAGCGAGCTGACGATACCCTCCGCCACGAGCTCCGCGGCTCCCGGCAGCAGCGGGACCTGCGCCAGCTCGATGCGCGCCGCCACCCGGGATGCGCGCAGCATCTCTGCCAGATGTCCCAGCAGCCCGAAGCCGGTGACGTCGGTGAGGGCATGGAGCTCGTAGCGGCGCAGCACGTCGAGGGCCGGCGCGTTGGAGTGATCCATGGATTGCACGGCCGCGGCCACCCAGTCCGACCCGGCCCGCCCACGCATCTGCCCCGCCAGCACCGCGCCCGTGCCCAGCGCCTTGGTGAGCACCAGGGCGTCCCCGGGCCGAAGCCCCGCCTTGCTCAAGGGCTCGCCCTGCTCTACCCCCGTGATGGAGAGCGCCAGAGCGAGCTCCGCCCCTTCGGCGGAGTGGCCGCCTACCAGCGGCACCTCGTGATCGTTCAGCACCTCCACCGCGCCGGTCAGCAACTGGTAGAGCTCCTCCTCCATCATGGCCTCGGTCATCAGCGGCACCGTGGCCAGCGCCAGAGCCGCGATGCCCCGACCGCCCATGGCGATGACGTCGTTGAGGCTGTGGTGCGCAGTGATGCGACCGAACAGGTAGGCATCGTCCACCAGGCTGCGGAAACCGTCCACCGTGAGCAGCAACGCTTGCCGTTCCACGTGAAGCACCGCGGCGTCGTCACCGATCCCCAGCTTCACTCCGCGGCGCTGCTCCAGCGCCCGCTGATCGGGCAGCCGCGCCAGCACCCGCCGCAGCGGGTCGGCGCCGAGCTTGGCTCCGCATCCGCCGCAGCGCATGCCTTGCGGGGTGTCCGCGCGCAGGGCCTGCGGAACGGAGGGGGCTGGTTCCGCCATCTCGGGCAGCTCGTTGAAACGGCTCATGAAGCGCCGGTCGATCCAATCCTTCCAGCGCCACACCCAGCGGCCCTCGGCTACCCAGCGCCCGCGGGACGCCACGGCCCGGCCGTCGCCCGTGCCGATGATGGTGAGGAAGCGGCGCTGCGCCCGGTAGCGGACCAGGCGCCGGCCGAGCACGGCCCGCCGCAGGTTCTCCGCCAACACCGGGCCCTCGCGCACCGCGAACACCCCGGCTTTCGGCCGCGGCTGCCCCTGGAGGGCGGCCACGTCCCCCGCTGCGAAAATGTCCGGATGCGACACGGAGCGCAGGCACGCATCCACCGCGACGAAGCCCTCCGCGTCGGTGGCGAGCCCCGACGCAGACACCCAGGGCGGCGCGCCGACTCCGGTGACCCAGAACAGATGGTCCGCCGCCACCTGCCTGCCGTCGGCAGCCAGCACCCGGTGCGGTCCGTCCCCTTCCACCACACGGACTCTGAACCCCTCCTCGAGCTGGATCCGGGCGTCCAGCAACGCCTGGCGCAGGTAGCGCAGCGCGCGGGGATTCTGGCCCGGCAGCAGATCGTCCGTGAGCAACGTCACCCGGACACCCGCCGCCAGCCGCCGGCGCATGGCCAGGGCCAGCTCCACCCCTCCGGCGCCACCGCCGACGAGCGCCACGTTCTGGCCCGCCGCCGCTGCGTCCTGCACCTGACGCCAGCGTGGCAGGAAGCGGCCGATGGGTTTCACCGGCCAACCCGCGCCGCCGACCCGGGCCGGCGCCGCGCCGCTGTTGATGGAAAGCACGTCGTAGCGCACCGGGGGGTGGCCCGCGATCTCTACCCGCCGGGCGCCGGTATCCAGCGCGACCGCCTCGCCGGCTATCAGCTTCGCTCCGGCGAAGCGGGCCAGCGGACCGAGATCCACGTGAATGTCGCGCCAGGGGTAGAGCCCGGCCACGTGACCGGGCAGCATTCCGGAGTAGGGGGTGAAGACCTCGCGGCTGATGACGGTGACCCGGACACCGGGCAGCGCCCGCATGCCGAGGGACCGCAGCACCTGCACGTGTGCGTGCCCGCCGCCCAGGAGCACCAGGTCCCGGACCGGTACGGCAGACGCACCTCGGGAGTTAATCGCCGGAATCCAGATCCAGATCCAGGTAATCCAGATCCTTACTCAAGCGTTTGGCTTCCATGCGCTCCTCGATGGCCCGGCGGATGGCCAGGGCCCGCGCATTGGAGTCCTTGTGGCTCAGGGCCTCGTCCACCACCTTCAGGTCTTCGTCGGCTTCGTCGAATTCGTCGATGGATTGCTCATCGAGGTCGTCAGAGTACTCGTCCTCGAGCTCCTCGGTGCCTTCCTCCGCCGACTCGATCTCTTCCTCGCCTTCCGGTTCGGGCTTTTTCGTTTGGTCGCGACCGCTCATGACTGGTGCTGCAAACCTCAGCGAAGACCGATGGATGTAGGCCGCTTTTTAGGCTCGCAGTATCGGGGTGTCAAGGCGTATCGTTGCGCTTTTTGGCGCCCCTCGGCAGCTGGTCCGACGTCGCTTTCAGCCGAGCCAGACCACGGCAGCGAGGGTCGCCGGTGCCGCGATCAGCCACAGCACCAGTGCCTGCCACAGCATCCGGCCGCGAATTCTGCGCGCTGTGCCGCGAGTGAGCTCCGTGCCCACCAGAAACAGGGCCGTCACCAGCAGCGCGTCGCTGGTCGAGGCCACCAGGCTCGAGACGGTCCCGGGGATCGGCAGCCAGGTACCGACGGCGGCGGCAGCCACGAACAGCACGATGAAGACCGGAACCTTCACCCGCCGTGGTCGCCGCAGCGACGGCGCGCCGGAGGCGCCGGGACGCTGCCCCGGTCGATGTTCACTAAGGCTCACCGCCAGAGCCAGCGGAACGAGCCACAGCGTCCGCCCGAGCTTCAGGGTCGTCGCGACCTGAGCGGCCTCGGCCCCGTAGATCTTCGCCGTGGCCACCACCGAGCTGGTATCGTGAATGGCCAGCGCCACCCAGACACCGAAGTCGTGCTGCGACAGCTCGAGCCAGTGGCCGATGACGGGAAAGCCGACCAGCGCCACGGCGTTGAGAAGAAACACGACAGCCAACGCAACGCCCGTCTGGTGCGGCTGGGCCCGCACGATACCGCTCAGCGTCGCGATGGCAGTGCCCCCGCAGATGGCCGTACCGGAGCTGACGAGCGTGCTTGCCGGCGCCTCCACCTTCAGCAGTCGGCCCAGGCCGAACCCCAGCGCCAAGGTCGCCAGCACGTACCCGGCTATGCCGCCCAGGTAGCGAACGCTCAGCGTCCAGAGGGTCGTCAGGTCGAGCTCGAGCCCCAGCAGCACGATGGCAGCCTGCAGGCACAGGGGTCCCAGAAGGCTGCCGCCCGGCAGCGGCTGACGGTTGAACGCCAGGACGATGGCGGCGCCGGCGAGAAACGCCACCGCCGGGTTGCCCAGCCATACGAGAAGCGGCACGGCGCCGAGGCACAGCGCCAGCACGCCGACGTCGCGGCCGCCCGCCGCGGGCAGCGGCCGTGCGCTACCGGCCATGATCCGTCAAAGGGCGGCCGCCCGGGCGCGTGCAGCCAGGTGAGGTTCCAGGCGCCAGCCCGGCAGCACGCCGCCGCCGATGTTGGCCCGCACCGCGGGAACCAGCAACCGTGGCGGCGTCAGCTCCCGGTCCCGGCACTGACGCTGGCCGACGAACGCCTGCTCGGCGACATCAGCGCGCAGCATCCGGTTCTCCCGCTTCTGCTCGCCGATGGTGGCGCAGAACCGGTGCCTGCGTCCGCCGGGCGCGTAGTCGTGACCCACCAGCGTGAGGGTGCAATCCGGCAGCCGATAGATCTTCTGCACTGAGCGATACAGCGCTCGGGCATCGCCTCCGGGAAAGTCGCAACGGGCGCTCCCGTAGTCGGGCATGAACAGGGTGTCGCCTACGAACAGGAAACGGTCGAAGTGGTAGCTGACGCAGGCCGGCGTGTGCCCCGGGGTGTGCAGCACACGCCCGCAGGTGTGTCCCAGGCAGAGCCGCTCGCCATCGCCGAGCAGCCGATCGAACTGGCGCCCGTCGGTGGCGATGTCGAGCCCGTAGGCGTCCGCGAAGTGGCGCTGCACGTCCCGGACCCGCTCGCCGATGGCGATCTGCGCGCAGACGAAGCGCTGCTTCAGGTATCGCGCAGCGGTGAGGTGATCGGCGTGAACGTGGGTCTCGAGAATCCACTCCACCCGATAACCGTTGGCGGTCACCAGGTCCGCGATCCGGTCGGCACCGGCGGTGCCGATCTCAGCGGTGTCGGGGTCGTAGTCCAGGACCGGGTCGACGATGGCGCAACAGCCGGTGCCCGTGTTCGCCAGCACGTAGCTGTACGACGACGTGGCCCGGTCGAAGAAAGGATGAACCACCAGCTCCATGAAGATTCCCGAGGCTCGCTACATCCAAGGATAGACGGCCCGGGGCGGCAAACCGTCCCAAACTCTTCTGAAGCACCCGCCTGGTGTGGTATTTCATCCCACGGATGTCCGCTTCAAGCGGAATCCGTCCCACTCGTCATTGGGCGGTCAGCGCGTCGCCGACGATGTCGAACATCCGGGCGATGTCCGCCTTCTCCATGACGAAGGGCGGCCCGAACTGCAACGTGTCGCCGCCGTAGCGGACGTACAGCCCCCGCTGCCAGCAGCGCATGGCCACCTCGTACGGTCGCCGCGCCGGCTCACCGGGGTAGCTCTCCAGCGTGAGCGCGCCCGCGAGTCCCAGATTGCGAACGTCCAGCACGTGGGGATGGTTCGCCAGGCCGTGGATGCAGTCCTCGAAGTACCCGGCCTTCTCCGCGACCTGGCGGTCCAGCGCCTCGGCCTCGAACAGGTCCAGGGCCGCCAGACCGGCGGCGCACGCCAGGGGATGCCCCGAGTAGGTGTAGCCGTGTGGGAACTCCACCATGTACTCGGGGCCACCCTGGTCCATGAACGC
Organism: Pseudomonadales bacterium; assembly: GCA_041690675.1. GTDB lineage: Bacteria > Pseudomonadota > Gammaproteobacteria > Pseudomonadales > Azotimanducaceae > UBA7803. The sequence continues at coordinate 10,257 of JAWLGU010000041.1, forward strand.
CTGGTAGATCTCGTCCTTCACCACCACGGCGCCCATGGGCACGGTGCCGTTGGTGAGCTGCTTGGCGAAGTTGGCGATATCCGGGGTGACCCCGAAGTACTCGGCCCCGGTCCGCGCGCCGCAGCGTCCGAAACCGGTGATGACCTCGTCGAAGATCAGCAGGATCCCGTGCCGGTCGCACGACTCGCGCAACCGCTGCAGATAGCCCTTGGGGGGTGGGATCACCCCGGCGGAGCCGGCGAAGGGCTCCACGATCACGGCGGCGATGTTGGAAGCGTCGTGGAGCGCCACCAGGGCATCGAGCTCGTCGGCGAGATGCGCCCCGTGCTCGGGCTGACCGCGGCAGAACCGGTTCTCCGGCAGCAGCGTGTGAGCCAGATGGTCCGTCTCCAGGGTGGCGCCGAACAGCTTCCGATTGGGGCCGATGCCGCCCACCGACGTGCCGCCGAAGTTGACGCCGTGGTAGCCCTTGGCGCGCCCCACCAGACGGGTCTTGCTCGGCATGCCCTTCTGCCGCCAGTAGGCGCGGGCGATCTTCAGAGAGGTGTCCGCCGCCTCGGAGCCCGAGTTGACGAAGAAGACCCGGTTCAGGCCCTCCGGCATGAAGCCGACGATGCGGCTCGCGAGCTCGAACGCCTTGGGGTGGCCGAACTGGAACGCCGGCGCGTAATCGAGCTCTCGAGCCTGGGCCGCCACGGCGTCGGCGATCTCCCGGCGATTGTGGCCGGCCCCGCAGCACCACAGCCCCGACAGGCCGTCCAGCACCCGGCGGCCGTCCGCGGTGATGTAGTGCACCCCCTCGGCGCCTTTGATGATGCGCGGATTGGCCTTGAACTCGCGATTGCCGGTGAACGGCATCCAGTAGCTGTCGAGATCCATCTGATCAGGTGGAGCAGACATCCTGCCTCCGTGGCGTGACCTGCAGGGCATTGTACGAGCCGGCACGGGCGGGAAGAAGAGCGTCGCCGGCAAGGCCGCTCGGCCTCGCGTACAATGCCCCGTTCCGCGCAGCGAGAGGGGAGTCGACGTGGCGCAGCAGGATCAGCCTGGCATGTTCAGCGAGGCCACCCGCAGGTACGCCCTGGGGGTGCTCGTGGTGGTGTACACCTTCAACTTCATCGACCGGCAGATCCTTTCGATTCTGCTCGAGCCCATCAAGCAGGAGCTGGGTCTCTCCGACACCCAGCTCGGTATGCTGGCCGGCTTCGCGTTCGCCGCCTTCTACGCCACCCTGGGGATACCCATCGCCCGCTTCGCCGATCGCAGCAACCGGCGCAATCTCATCGCACTGGCCCTGACTATATGGAGCGGCATGACGGCGCTGTCGGGCGTCGCCCAGAACTTCTGGCACCTGCTGCTCGCACGCATCGGCGTGGGCGTGGGGGAAGCCGGCTGCAGTCCGCCTGCCCACTCCATGCTGGCCGACTATTATCCGGCGCACCGGCGTGCGACGGCGCTCGGCATCTACTCTCTGGGCATTCCCGTCGGCATCCTGTTCGGCTTCGTGGCCGGAGGCTGGATCAACGAGTTCTTCGGCTGGCGGATGGCCTTCCTGGTGGTGGGCGTGCCCGGACTGTTGCTGGCGGTCGTGGTGCGATTCACGGTGCGCGAGCCGGAACGCGGCATGTCCGAGGGTCACTACGCTGCGGGAGACCAGCCCGGCATCGTCGAGACCTTCGGCTACCTCTGGCAGAAGCGCTCGTTCCGTCACCTCGCGTTCGGCGGCGCGCTCACCGCCTTCGTCGGCTACGGCGTGATCACCTGGGTTCCCGCCTTCCTCATCCGTTCGCACGGCATGGGCACGGACGAGGTGGGCACGTACCTGGGGCTCATCCTCGGCATTCCGGGAGGTGTCGGCATCGCCCTGGGCGGTTTTCTGGCGGATCGCTTCGGCGCCCGCGACACGCGCTGGTTCCTGTGGATCGTCAGCGTCGCCATCCTCGCGGGGGTGCCCTTCGCCATCGGCGTGTACCTGGCCCCGGATCCGTACCTGGCCCTGCTGCTGCTGGTGCTGCCGGTGGCGCTCGGCAACTTCTATCAGGCCACCACCTTCGCCCAGACCCAGGGGCTGGTGACCCTGCGCATGCGTGCCGTGGCCGCGGCGGTGTTGCTGTTCATTCTGAACATCATCGGCCTGGGCCTGGGCCCTCAGGTCACCGGGGTGCTGAGCGACCTGCTGCGTCCCCGGCTGGGCGACGAGTCGTTGCGCTGGAGCTTGCTGATCTGCTCCCTGGTGAACATCTGGGCCGCCTGGCACTACTACGTGGCCGGCAAGTACCTGAAGGCGGACCTGGACAAGACGGCCCTGGACGAGCAGACGCGGCAATCCGCGCAGGCCGACGCACGACCCGCCGTGACGGCTCCGGGGACCACGGGGTCGGCACGGTCCTGAACGCAGCCGTCACCGCAACCGCAGAAAGTCCACGGGGAGCGACGTCGCGCCGTGGAGTGCCAGGTCCGCCAGCGCCTCGCCCATGACCGGCGCGAACTTGAAGCCGTGACCACTGAAGCCGCAGCCGAACGCGACATTGGCGTGGGCCGGGTGCCGGTCCACGAGGAAATGGCCGTCCGCGGACAAGGTGTACAGGCACACCCGCGAGCCGGTCATGGGCCCGGCCAGGTCCGGAACGAACGGAGCCACGGCGTCCAGCAGGCTTTGCAGTTCGCCGGGCTCGGCCGGGCGACGGGGCGCGTCCGGGTCCGCAGGCTCCCCCGGCGCGTGGTGAGCCACCTTCACCCCCAGTTGCGCCGCCATGGCGGCTGGAAGGCCGGGAAAGCCATAGAAGAGACCGGGCCGGTCCGGGCGCTCCACCGCCCAGCAGGGAAACCGTCCCAGCGCAAACCGCTCCGGCTGCGGTGGCTGCAGCCAGAACAGCGGCTGGCGCGTCACCTGCAGGGAGAGCCCCAGCCCCGCGAGCAGCCCGAGGCTCCAGCTCCCGGCCGTCAGCACGAGTCGATCCGCGGTATACCGGCCGCCGTCGGTGATGACGGCGATCCCTCCGGGCCGCGCCTCCCAGCGCCGCACCCGCTGGCCGCTGACCAGCCTCGCCCCGCGCCGCAGGGCCCGCTCCACCTGAGCGCGGACTGCGCGCTCGGCGAGCAGGAACCCGGCTTCCGGCTCCAGCAGGGCCAGGTATCCCGGTGGGCGCCGAAACAACGGGAATTCCCGGGCCAAGGCCGCGTCGTCCAGCTCCTCCAGCGGCAAGCGGTGGGTGGCGGCGGAGCGCAGGGACCCGCTGACCAGGTCCCCGGCCGGCGTCCCGAGGTACAGGATGCCCGTCGGCTGAAGCAGGGACTCCCCGGTATCGCTCTGCAGTGCCCGCCAGCCCGCGTACGCGCGGTGCAGCAGCGGCACGTAATCCGGGTGCTCGAAGTAGGCCTTGCGGATGAGCCGGCTGTCGCCGCCGCTCGAGCCGAGAGCATGGGGAATGCCGTACGCCTCGATACCCAGCACGTCGACACCCCGCCCGGCCAGATGATCGAGCGTCGCGGAGCCCATGGCTCCCAGTCCCACGACGATGACGTCGGCGCTGGTCATTCGCCTCCCCAGTGGCAGCGGCAACGGTGCCGTCCCGGCCGCGCCAGGTCAACCGATTCGCGCTTGATCGCGCGCCGTGCTCGCTTATGCTCCGGCGAGTTTTGCCGCACGAGGACGTCATGACCCCATCGAGCCCGACCTGGAGCACCCGCCTCGCGTTCGTCCTGGCCGCCATCGGAGCGGCGGTCGGGCTCGGCAACATCTGGAAGTTCCCCTACATGGCGGGAACCAACGGCGGTGCCGCCTTCGTGGGGGTGTACATCGCCTGCGTGGTGGTGATCGCGATTCCGATTCTCATCGCCGAGCTGATGCTGGGACGGCGCGGCCGCGGCAGTCCACCCAGCGCCATGGCGCGGGTGGCCCGGGACTCCGGCCGCAGCCCCGGCTGGAGCGCCGTGGGTTGGCTCGGCGCCTGGTCGGGCTTCCTCATCGTCAGCTTCTACAGCGTCATCGCCGGCTGGGCGCTGGCCTACGTCCTGGAGGCTGCGCTGGGACGGCTGCAGGGTATCGACGCGGCCCGCTCGGCAGCCCTCTTCGACGGCCTGCTCGCGTCGCCCGGCACCCTCACGCTCTGGCACAGCGCGTTCATGGCGGCCACGGTGCTGATCGTGGCCCGGGGACTGAACCGGGGCATCGAGGCCGCCGTGCACGTGCTGATGCCCGCCCTGTTCCTCATGCTGGTGATCATGGTGGTCTACAGCGCAGTGGCCGGCGATCTCGCTGCGGGATGGTCGTTTCTGTTCCGCTTCGATCTGCGGGTGGTGGACGGCTCGGTGGTACTCATGGCCATCGGTCAGGCCTTCTTCTCCATCGGCGTGTCCATGGGGCTGATGATGATGTACGGCGCCTACCTGCCGGCCCGGGAGCCCATTCCTCGCTACTCGTTGATCATCGCCCTGGCGGACACTCTGGTGGCCCTGCTCGCGGGGCTGGCCATCTTCCCGCTGGTGTTCGCCCACGGCCTGGATCCGGCGGAGGGGCCGGGACTGATCTTCGTGACCCTGCCCATCGCCTTCGGCAACATGCCCCTGGGCGCTCTCTTCGGCACCGTGTTCTTCCTGCTGCTGGTGTTCGCCGCCATCACCTCGGCCATCGCGCTCATTCAACCCATGGTGGCCCGCGTGCAGGAGCATCCGGCCATCACGCCCTTCACCGGGGCGGTCCTTGTTGGCTTCGCGGCCTGGCTGCTGGGCATCGCCAGCGTGCTGTCGTTCAACCTCTGGGCGGACGTGGAGCCTCTAGGCTGGTTGCCCGCCTTCGCCGGGCGCACCGTCTACGACCTGATCGACTACTTCACCGCCAACGTGATGATGCCGGTGGGGGGCATGCTGATCGCCGTGTTCGCCGGCTGGTTCGTGAGCCGCGCCGCGCTCGATGCAGAGCTTGGCGACCTGGGCAGGAGCCTGTTCCGCCTCTGGCGCCTGTCGGTTCGGGTGGTGGCGCCGCTGGGCATCCTGCTCATCTTCGTCGTCAATCTGGCGTAACGCGGATTTCGCGATGCGGGGTATGATCGCCGATCATGGATCCCGTCTCTCAAGCTGCACTGGGCGCGGTGGTGGGCCAGGCGGCCGGTCACCGCCGGCTCGGCTACCGGGCTGCCGTGGTGGGGGCGCTGGCAGGCGCCCTGCCGGACGTGGACGTGCTGTTCTCTCTGGGCGGCGACTACTTCGACCAGCTCATCCTGCACCGCGGCATCACCCATTCGCTCTTTTTCGCTCCGGTGGTCGGACCGCTCCTCGGGGCGCTCGCCTGGCGTCTGGAAGCGCGCCGCGCCCCGCCCGGGGGCGGCGACCGGAGGGGCCGACTCGGCACCTGGATCCTGGTCACCACCCTGGCGCTGCTTTCACATCCCCTGCTGGATTACCTGACGCCGTACGGCACCCAGCTCCTGCTGCCGTTCTCGCGGACACGGTTCGCGGTCAACGCCATGCCCATCATCGATCCCGTGTACACCGCGCTGCTGGTGCTGGGTCTGGTGGTGGCGGCGTGCTGGCGCAGCCTTCCCGCGGCGCGGGTGGCCGTCGCCACCCTGGCGGTTTCATGCGCGTATCTGGGCTACGGCGCCTGGCTGAATCTCGCCGCGGAGCGTGAGGCCGCCCAGCAGCTCGCAGCCGATGGCATCGCCGAGGCCCACGTCGCCGCCTTCCCCACCCTCCTGCAGGTGCACTACCGCCGGGTGGTAGCCCGCACCCCTGAGGAGGACCGGGTGGGATTCATCTCCATGTGGCAACCCTGTGAGATCGACTGGTCGGTGGCGCCACGCACCCCGGAGCACCGCATCGTCGAGGAGCTGCGCGCCACTCGCGAGGGGCGCATCTTCGACTGGTTCACCATGGGCTGGGCCCGCTATCGGCTGGAGGCCGCGGATGGCGGCTTGCGCGTCCTCGGCACGGATCTGCGCTACGGGTTCACGGGCGATCCCGATCGCAGCATCTTCAGCATCAGCGCCGTGGTCGATCTGGCCAGCGGCATACTGCGGCCCGTGCAGGCGGGCAGCGCCGCCGCCGATGCCACGGCCCAGCGACTCGCGCTGCTGTTTCAGGAAGCCTATGCCCCGGCCTGCCGGCTTGGAGGCATGGAGACGGCTCAGGACTCAGCGCTGCACCGGGACACTCCTGCGGGAGACTGAGGTGAGCCAGGCCAGCGCGCCGGCCATGAGTACCAGGGGCGGCAACGACGCCCACAGCACGCTCTCCCACCCCGCTACGTGCACCACCGAGCCCGCCAGCAGGGAGCCCAGCGCCGCCACGCCGAATACCGAGAAGTCGTTCACCGCCTGGGCGGTGAAACGCTCCGCCGGGCGATAGCTCTGTACCAGCAGACTGGTGCCACCGACGAAGAGGAAATTCCAACCCACCCCGAGCAGCGCCAGGGCGATCCAGTAATGCAGGTAGTCGTGTCCCTGCAGGGCGGTGGCCAAGGTGGCGCCCAGGACAGCGACCCCCAGGGCCATCATCCGGGGGATGCCCAGGTGAGCGATGAGCAGCGCGGACACCAGCGACGGCAGGTACATGGCCAGCACATGAGCCCGCACCACCCCGGCGGTCTCGGAGAGGCTGAAGCCGTCCACCACGTGCATGGAGATGGGCGTGGCGGTCATGACGAAGGTCATCACCCCCTGCCCCACCACGCCTGCCAGCACGGCGACCAGGAAGGTGGGGCGGGTCACCATGGCCATCAGCGGCGCCCGCTCCTGACCCACGGACGCGTCCCCGGGCATCTCGGGCTCGCGGATGAGCAGCAACGCCGCCGCGGCGGCGACGAAGAGCCCCGCGAGCACCAGGAACGAGCCGAGAAACGGCGTGGCCGCCACCCAGGATGAGGCCCGCGTCGCCAGCGCCGGCCCGAGCAGGGCGCCACCCACGGCACCGAGCAGCACCATGGAGACCGCGGACCCGGCCCGGGCGGGGATCACGCTTTCCGCGGCGGCGAACCGATACTGCTGACTGAAGGCGACCTTGGCGCCAATGAGGATGGTGCACAGACAGAACAGCAGGAAGCTCTGCTGAATCAGCGCCAGCGCGCCGAGCAGCGCGGCCGCCGCCCCACCCGCCGCCGCCAGGGCGAAGCCGCGACGCCGCCCCACCCGGCGCATCAGCAGCGCCGCAGGAACCGTGGTCAGCGCCGTCCCCACCACCATGATCGACATGGGCACCGTGGCCAGCGCCGGGTCCGGCGCCAGAGCCACGCCGACGATGCCGCCGATGGTCACCACCAGCACGGTGCCCGCGGTGGCCACGCACTGGCAGAGTATGAAGATCACGAGATTGCGGTTGGCGGGAAAGGTCAATGACGGAGCCGGCCGTGCGAATCGCCGGAGTATCAAGCAGAATGTCGCATCTGACAAATGGGATGGGAACGTTGAGCCAGCAGGGGGAATCAGAGCCGGCCGTGCGGCCGGCGAGCGCCGCCGACGTAGCACTGACCATCGGCTTCACCGTGGCCCTGCTGGCCCTGTCGGTGGTTCTGTTCGGCAGCGACTCGTCCAGCGGCGCCAACCAGATCGCACTGGTCATCGGCGCGGTGATCGCGACGCTGGTCGGCATCAAGAACGGCCACAGCTGGGTGGCCATCGAGCGCAACATCATCGACGGCATTTCCGCCGCCATGCCTGCCATCCTGATCCTGTTCTCCGTGGGCAGCCTCATCGGCGCATGGATGCTCTCCGGCACGGTGCCCACCATGATCTACTACGGGCTGCTGCTGCTGGACCCGGCGGTCTTCTACCCGGCCGCCTGCCTGCTCTGCGCCATCGTCTCCCTGTCCATCGGCAGTTCGTGGACCGTGGCCGGCACCATCGGCATCGCGTTGATCGGTGTGGCGGGCGCCATGGAGCTCTCGTTGGCGGTGACCGCGGGGGCCGTCATCTCCGGTGCGTACTTCGGTGACAAGATGTCGCCCCTCTCCGACACCACCAACCTCGCCCCGGCGGTGACCGGCATCGACATCTTCACCCACATCCGCCACATGATGTGGACCACCACCCCGAGCTTCCTCATCGCCCTGGCGGCCTTCGGCGCCATGGCCCTGTTCCAGCCCGCCCGGCCCACCGGCACCAGCCTGGAGCGGACCTTGAGCCTCCTCGAGGAGCATTTTCGCATCGGGCCGCTGTTGCTGCTGCCGGTGGCACTGGTGATCTACATGGCGGTACGGCGGGTGCCGGCCGTGGCCACGGTGCTGGCGGGCGCAGCCTTCGCAGTCGTGCTGGCGGTCTTGTTTCAGCGTCCGGTGATCCTGGCGCTGGCCGGCGGTGCCGATACGACTCAGCAGGCCGCGTTGTTCAAGGGCGTCTGGCAAGTGCTGTTCGACGGGTACCAGGCCAGCACCGGCAGCGACAACCTGGATGCGCTGCTGTCCCGGGGTGGCATGAGCTCCATGCTCAACACGGTCTGGCTGATCATCACCGCCATGTGCTTCGGCTCCGCCATGGAGAAGGCCGGAGTGCTGGAGCGCCTGCTGCGCGCGCTGATGACGTGGGGGCGCAGCGTCGGCGGGCTGATCGCCACCACCGTCGCCACGTGCTTCGGAGTCAACGCCCTGGCCGCGGACCAGTACATGTCCATCGTCATCACCGGCCGCATGTTCAGGAGCGAGTATCAGAGTCGCGGACTGCATGCGAAGAACCTGGCCCGGGTGCTCGAGGACGCCGGAACCATCACCTCTCCCCTGGTGCCCTGGAACACCTGCGGCGCCTACATGGCCGCCGCCCTGGGGGTGCCTACCCTCGCCTACCTGCCGTTCTGCTTCTTCAACCTGGTGAACCCGTTCGTGTCCATCGGCTACGGCTTCACCGGCTTCAAGATCGAACGGATCGAGGATGCGCCGCCGGCCGCAGGTGACGGAACGGCGGGAGCTAGGATGGCGATGCCGGGTGCACCATCGTCCAGCGCAGGATATCACCGGCGCGGATAATGCCCACGACGCGCCCGTTGCTCAGCACCACCACGGGCTCGTCCCCCACGCCGCCCAGCCGTCGCAGAGCGGTGCTGGCCATCTCGCCGGCATCCAGGGTGTGGGCGTCGTCGAGGGGAGTCAGCAGCTCGCTCACCCGCCTGCCGCGGCGCTCCCCGGGTGGGACCTGCCTGGCGTCGGAGAACGACACGGTGCCCAGGTAGCGGTCCCCGTCCACCACCGGCCAAAGGTGCTGGTTGCTGCGCAGCAGGTAGTCTTCGATGAAGCTGTCGATGGTGGTATCCGCGGGCACGGTGTCAAAGCGGGTGCGCATGACGTCCTCAACCCGCACCGAGCGCAGGCTGCGCTCGGTGATCATCTGGGTGTAGCTGGCGCGGGCAATGTGGGTCAGGAACCAGCCGATGAGGACGAGCCACAGCCCGCCCAGATTGCCCTGGGCGAAGATGTTCCAGAAGCCGAGTCCCATGAGGATCCAGCCCACCCCCTTGCCGGCGTTGGACGCGACCCGGGTAGCGCGAACGGCATCACCCGTGAGCCACCAGATCAGGGCACGGAACACCCGGCCGCCGTCCAGGGGGAAGCCGGGCACCAGGTTGAACACGGCCAGCATGAGGTTCACCGAGCCCAGCCAGATGCTGGCGGTGACCGCCGGAGACAGCTGAGCGACCGCGGACTGAGGATCGTCCGCCAGCAGCCGAACGAGCTCATCGCCCATGGCAGCGCTGGCGAGCAAGGTGAACATCACCCCCAGCGCCGCGCTCATCAACGGACCCACCACTGCGATGTTGAACTCTTCCTTCGGCGTGCGCGCTTCGGCCTCGATCTCCGCCATGCCGCCGAACAGGAACAGCGTGATCCGCGGCACCCGGATCCCGTAACGCCGTGCCATCAGCGAGTGGGACAGCTCGTGGGCGAGCAGCGACGCGAAGAAGATCACCCCGGCGCCGAGGGCCGTGATCCAGGTGGTGGCCGCCGACCAGTCGGGGTGCCATTGCGGGAACAGCCCCGCCCCTAGGCTGTAGACGATGAGCGCGAATATGATCAGCACGCTCCAGTCCAGGCGAATTTCGATACCGAAGATGCTGAACAGGCGCAGTCCCGGGCGCTCCGCACCTCCGAGCTTCAGGTCGGTCATGAAGGTTCCCCGCGTGATCCGGCGTCCCGAGAATACCCGGGACGCAGGCTGGATCAAACCGAGACTGTCATTCCTGGAGGTTGAGCCGCAACGCTTCGCGCAGCCCCACCAGGATCAGGTCCGGCACGACCGCGTCGAACAGCTCTTCGCTGTCGAACAGATGCGAGAAGCCTCCGGTGCCGATGACCAGAGGCGTTTCGTCCGGGAAGGCCTCGTCGGTCATGCGCCGCACCAGCTCCTTCACCATCCCCACGTTGCTCCAGTAGAGACCATTCTGGATGCTCTCCACGGTGCTGCGGCCGATGGCGTTTTCCGCGGGAACGATCTCCACCGACGGCAGCTTGGCCGTCTTCTCCACCAGCGCCTCGAGCGCCAGACGCACCCCCGGCAGAATGTTGCCGCCGAGGAACTCGCCGGCCTTGGTGATGGCGGTGAGAGTGGTGGCCGTGCCGAAATCCACCACGATGAGGTTCCGGTTCGGATAGAGCTTGCGCGCGCCTATGGCGTCGGCGATACGATCCGCGCCAACCTCTTTCGGGTCCTTGTAGAGGATCTTCAGCCCGGTGCGCGTTCCCGGACGCAGCACCATGGGCTCCAGGTGGAAGTACTTCTGGCAGCACGATCGCAGCGAGTAGAGCATGTCCGGCACCACCGAGCTCAGCGCGATCTGCGTTACCTTCTTCGGATCGATGCCGTTCTCCCGCAGCGCCGCGAGCAGAAACACCCCCAACTCGTCGGAGGAAGCACGAGAGGAGCTGGTGCGGCGGAACTGGCTCACCAGCCGCTCACCCTCGTAGACCCCGCAGTACAGCTGGCTGTTGCCGACGTCCAGGCACAGGATCAATGGAGCTCTCCCGCCAGAGCCTCGCGCGGCGCCGGGGCCTCCGCGGTCAAGGGTACGTTGTCGATCAGGCGCACCGAACGATCCGGCCCGTGCACCACTACGGCGCCGAACCGGCGCCCCTGGCGGGTCTCCACGTAGTCCACGTCGAAACCGGCCGCGTGCAGCCGCTCGCTCACCTCGGCGTCCGACAGAGGCGCCCGCAGCAGCTCGGCAAAGCGCGGCGCCAGCCGGCGCCCCTGCTCGTCGAGCAGCGCGTTACGGGAGCTCTGCGCCAGTCCGTCAGGTTCACGTACCGTGGCGCAGGGAACGATCTCGGTATCGAGAAAGAACGCGGCCGCCATATCGCGAATCAGCTCGTACTGCTGGTAGTCCTTCTCCCCGAAGTAGGCGCGCTCGGGGCGCACCAGGTTGAGCAGCTTCATGACAACCGTGAGCACCCCGGTGAAGTGGCCGGGGCGGTGCGCGCCGCACAGCTCTGCGCTGACCTCGTGCTCCTCCACCCGGTAGCGGAAGCTGTCGGGATACAGGTCGTCGTACCCTGGGGTGAGCGCCGCGTCCACGCCCAGTTCTCGGGCCATGGCCAGATCTGCCTCCAGCGTTCGGGGATAGTTCGCGAGATCGGCGGCGTTGTTGAACTGGGTGGGATTCAGGTAGATGGAGACCACGGTGAGGTCGTTCTCGGCCACGCTGCGCCGAATGAGCGACGCGTGCCCCGCGTGCAGCGCGCCCATGGTGGGAACGAAGCCCACCCGGCCCGTCATGCCGCGCCGAGCGCTGCGCCAGGCGGCCAGATCGCCGAACACCTTCATGCGTACGACTCCTCGCGGCTGGGGAATTCGCCCCCCTGTACCTGGGCGTGGAACCGGTTCACCGCGTCGTGGACGGTGCCGAAGCCGTCGGCGTAGTGACGCAGAAACTTCGGCTTGAAGTCCGGGTTCGTCCCCAGCATGTCCTGCAGAACCAGCACCTGCCCGTCCGTATGCACGCCGGCGCCGATGCCGATGGTGGGGATGCCGATACCGCGACTGATGCAGTGCGCGAGCTTCGTGGGCACACACTCCAGCACCAACGCGAAGCAGCCCGCGTCGGCCAGCCGGCGCGCCGATTCCACCAGCGCCTGGGCCGCCGCCTCGCTGCGGCCCTGGACCTTGTGCCCGCCGAAGCCGTGCACTGCCTGGGGCGTGAGCCCCAGGTGCCCCATCACCGGCACCCCGGATTCCACGATGTGGGCGATGATGTCGAGCTGACCGGCCTCGCCTTCGATCTTCACTGCATTGGCCCCGGACTGCATGAGCGCCTGTACCGCATCCATGGCGGGCGCGAGGCCCTTGCGCACGGAGAGAAACGGCATGTCGCTCACCACGAACTTGTTCGGCGCGCCCCGGGCCACCGCCCGGGTGTGCAGCGCCATGAGATCCACGTCTGCATACACGGTGGAGTCGTGACCGTGCATCACCATGGCGAGGCTGTCGCCGACCAGCAGACAATCCACGTCAGTTCGGTTGAGGATCTGGGCGGACCAGAAATCGTAGCACGTGACCATGGAGATCTTACGGTCACTGCCTTTCATGGCGGCGAAGTCCAGCACGTTCAAACGCTTTCCCATGGGTACCTCCATGGGCAGACGGCTCGACGGGGAGAGGGCGACCGACCCGAGGTGACCGGCCGAGGCTTCAGATGCCTGCGCGCGACTGGCTGATGCATTCTGGTACCTGTCCACCTTCCGGGATCAAGTCCACCTGCCTGAGTTTCAGATGACACGGAATCCGGCGGTCTGCCTCGCGAACGATGGCGGCCGCTGGATGAACGCTACGACAATGACAGGCGAATGTCCAATGTGCGGCGCCTCCCCGGGGGGCTCCAGCGACTATCCGCGCCGTCTCTTGACCCGTTGCACGATCCAGCTCAGCGGCGAGGCCGTCACGGCCACCGCCTCGGCAGGGCGCATGAGCTTGGACAGCAGAAGCTCCCGGCTCCGCGACCGGGAAATCAGATGCTTGAGCTTCTTCTTCGGCCGCGCTGTGGTGACGAAGTTGTCGGAGACCGACACGCTCTGGGTGGCAATCATGGGAAACAGCGCGTAGCTGCCCGGCAGCCGCGCGAACGCCGCATCGAGCTGATGTCCGGCGAGGGTGAACATGGGTAGCCGCTCGCGGCTGCTGTGCGGATGCTCGCACAGCCAGGCCAGAAGCCGCGGGCTGGCCACGTAGGCATGGGCGCAGGCGGATGCGGTGCGCAGCACGTTCGCCTCGACGAAGTAGCTCCACAGCGGCCAGTGTCCCAGGTAGAAGATGGCCCAGTCGGTCGGCAGCCGTTGCAGCGTCCGGCCGATGCCGCGCACCCGCCGCGGCGACAGACCGCGTACGAACTGCACGTCGTCCTCCAGGATCAGCGTGGTCCGCGCGCCCCGCTCCTGCGCCAGGGCCGCCACGGCGCGATGAGACTCCCAGCTGCCGATGGTGCCTTTCACCGGGTGCTTCTCCGGCCTGTAGAAGACCACCCGGCGGCACAGCCCTACCCGGTGGAGCTCATCCGCCACGCGATCCACGCGGTCGATGCGGCTCTTCAACGAGATGCAGTAGACGGCGTCGAGAAACGACCAGTCGAACGCCCTCTCCCCGAGCGCGCACGGGTCCGCCCGCGGGTCGCAGTAGGGGCAGCCGGGCCGCGGGGGGCAGGCGTGCTGGAAGGCGTTGGTCTGCAACGTCGACGCCCGGCCGTCAGCGTTCCTGCTCACGCCTCTCTCCAGCTGCACCCCGCCACGAAGCCATCGCGGATCGAATCGGCGATGCCCTGGAAGATCCAACGCCCGTACCGGCCGATCTGGTGGATACCCGCGGCCTCCAGCGCCTCGAGGGCCTGGGCCCGCCACCGTGACCCGGGCCACGACCAGGTGTACGCTACGTCGATCCACGTGGGATGCACCACCTCGGCGCCGTCGATGAAGCCCCAACTCGTCAGCTCTTCCACCACCCGCTGCTGATAACGCTCGAGCGCCGCCCCCCCGGGTGGCGGAGCGTCCCCCGGGAACGCCCGCTCCACGTAGATGGCCACCCGGGCCCCCGGCCCGCTGGCGCGCGCGTCCTCCGGCAGAAAGCTCTGGTCCACGTTGCTGTAGAAGCCCACGCGGTGGAAACCGGAGTCCGACCGCGGCACGTAGAGCCAGTGATCGTCGGGGCACGCATCGCCGCGGCGCGCACCGATGTTCAGCACCAGCACGGCGGTATGGGGGTCGGCGGGGGACGCCACCGTCAGCCCCGCCATGGTCAGCGTCCGATTCAGCGGCAGGGTGGACAGTATCTCCCGGTACGGATGGCGCCGGCCATCCTCCAGCACCACCTCCCGTGCCTCCAGGTCCAATGCGCTGACCCGACAACCGTACTCAATCCGGCATCCCTCGGCCATCCGCCGCGTCAGCTCGTCGAGCCCACGACGCGGGTAGAGAAATTCCGTGTTGTAACCCACGGGCGGCGCGTCGGCGAAAGCGCCGCGTAGCGCCAGGCCCAGATTCACCGGCGACTTGTACGGGTCCTGGGGGGCTATACGGCGATGCAGCCCGGCGGTGTAGAGCTCGTGAAACGGACCGAAGAATCGCTCGGTGAGGGTGGGCCCGAAGTTGGTCTCGAGCCACTCGAGCATGGTCTTTGCCGGACGCTGGGGCCGCGCCATCTCCTCCAGCGCTCGCGATGCGGTGTCCGCATCGAGATGACGCAGGTTGTTCTGCAGCGGATACGGCACGCGAAGCCCGGAGTCGGCGAAGTACACGGACGACCGGCGCCGATAGCGGTTCATGTCCGTCAACCGCCGGAGAAACCGCAACACCAGCGGATCGCCGCCGAATATCCAGTGGCCGCCGCCGATCTCGAAGCGGTATCCCGCGCCATCCGGAGAGCCTGCGCCTGGTCTCAGGTAATACGACGAGCAGATGCCACCGGGCCCGGACGCCGCCTCCAGCACCGGCAGCCCCGAGGCCAGGCCCGCAGCCAGGCCGGTGACGCCGGCACCGAGAATCAGAGTCTTCTCCGTCACGACCTGCACCCCTTATGATGGATTGATGGAGGACGGCGCCCCGGTGAAAGCCTCGCTGCCACCGACGCGAAGCGACCCCCCGACGTTTCGCGCGGCACTGCTCGGGCCCAGATACTGGCTCACCTGGTTGCTCTACCTATTCTGCGGGTGTCTGGCCCTGCTGCCATTGCGCTTGCGCACCTGGCTCGCCGCCGCCCTGGCCCCCTTGGCATGGCGGTTGCCGAGCCGGCGGCGGGACGTGACACGGGTCAATCTGGCTCTGTGCTTTCCCAACCGTTCCGATCTGCAGCGGCAGCGGCTACTCGAGCGACACGCTCGGCTGCTCTGCAACGTGTTCCTCGACTACGGACGGCTGTTTTTCGGCTCGTCGCAGAGCCTGGACGACGTCACCGACGTCCACGGCCTCGAGCACCTGGAGGCCGCCTCCCGAGGCGGCCGCGGCGTCATCGTCCTGACCCCTCACGTGCTGGCCATGGAGCATGCCGGGCAATGGTTGGCGCGGCGCCGCCCCGTGCTGGGCATCGTGCGCCGCCACCAGGGCAACGATCTGCTGGACTGGATGGTGACGCGGATGCGCACCCGCGGCGGTGGCCGCGTGGTTTCCCATGTCAGCAGCATGTTGACGTTGATCAGGGCAATTCGTGCCGGACAATGGCTCTATTACCTGCCCGATGACGACGTTCGTACCGGCAACAGCGTGTTCGCGCCCTTCTATGGGGTGCCTAAGGCCACGGTGCCCACCCTCGGGCGGCTCGCCAGCGCTTGCGAAGCGCCGGTGTTGCCGCTGGCCAGCGGTTACTGCCTCCGGCGGCGGCGCTTCTGGGTGCGCTTTCTGCCGCCCTTCGAGTGGGGGCCGCCTGGCAACCCCGCGGAGGAAGCGACACGTGTCAATCGTATTCTGGAGACCCTGGTGGACCCGGACCCGGCGCAGTACATGTGGTCGGCCAAGATCTTTCGCGGCCGGGCCGGGACGGCGAATCCCTACCGGGGCCACGGATCGTGACCGCCGCGGGTCCGGTATGGCTGCTGTGCGGCGACAAGCCGGGGGACAACGCGCAACTGGATGTGCTGCGTGGCTATCTGGACGGCCCGGTGGAGTACCGCCGGCTGACGTTCCTGCCCCGCTACACCCAAGGCAAGCCGCGATTCCGGGCCACTCTGGCCCACGTGGACGTGCAACGCTCGGATCAACTGAGCCCGCCGTGGCCTTCCCTGGTGATCACCATCGGCCGGCGCCCCACCATGGCGGCTCTGTGGGTGAAGGCGCGCTCCGCCGACCGAACACGCGTCGCCGTCCTCGGACGCCCGCACCGCTGGCTCGAACGATTCGACCTGGTGGTGGTGCCGGCTCAGTACGCGGTACCGGCTGCGCCCAACGTGCTGAATCTGACCCTGCCGCTGATGCGCGTCGCGTCCGAGCGCCTGCAGGCTGCCGCCGCGGCGTGGAGATCCAGGCTCGCCTCCCTGCCCCGACCGCTCATTGCCGTGCTGGCGGGAGGCACCACGTCGCCCTACCGTTTCGACGCCACGACCGCAGCCGACCTGTTGCGGGTGGCCACCGGGTACGCCGGAGCGGCCGGCACCGTGTACGTCACGACCAGCCGGCGCACGCCCGCTGCGGCCACGGCGGCCCTGGCGGCTCACCTGCCGGAAGGCGGGCTGCTGTACCGCTGGGGAGACTCCGCGGAAGCGAACCCGTACCCCGCCCTGCTCGCCCATGCCGACGGCTTCGTCGTCACCGGCGACAGCATCTCCATGCTGACGGAAGTGGCACGCCAGGCCCGGCCCCTGGCGATCTATCCCTTGCCCGAAGCCCCGAGCCTGCGCAAACGCGCCGCTCGCGCGGCAGCGTGGCTGAGCGCGGCGACACCCCCAGCGGCACAGCCCATCCTGGAGCGGCTGGGGTTACGCCTGTTCCCGCGGGACCTGCAGCGGGTGCATCGGTGGATGTTTCAGCGTGGTCTGGCGGTTCCCGCCGGCCGGCCCTTATCCCGGCCGGGCCGCGCGGGCCTGGACGACGACCTCGGAGCCGTGCTGGAACGAATCGCCGAACTGCGGCGTCGCCGGCCGTGTTGACGATACACGTGGCCATGACCGCGGCCCCTCGAGCACACGGCATTCCATGCTCCAACGGGTACTAGAGCACGGCTTCAGGGTTCTGCCGCCCGCGCGCCGGCACGCGGCCGAGCGCCGCCTGCGCGGCTGGCTCGACGCGCAACGGCTGAAGCGCGCGGACTACGTGGTCGTCTCCTTCGGCAAGAGCGGGCGGACCTGGCTGCGCGTCATGCTCTCGCGGCTCTACCAGCTGCAGCATCGGCTGCCGGAGGGCTCGTTGCTGGAGTTCGGCAACTATCACCGGCTCGCGCCCGCGGTGCCCCGCATCCTGTTCAGTCACGACAACTACCTGCGTGACTACACCGGAGACGGCGGGTCGAAGCGTGCCTACCGAGACACGCCGGTGGTGCTGCTGGTGCGACACCCGGCAGACGTGGCCGTGTCGCAATACTTCCAGTGGAAGCACCGGATGCGGCCGCACAAGGTGGCACTGAACGACTACCCGCCCGTCGGCAGCGATGTCTCCCCCTACCAGTTCCTCACGGGCCCGAGCGGTGTACCCAAGGTGGTGGCGTTCATGAACGAGTGGGCCCGGGGCCTGGACGAGGTCCGCCGGGGGATGGTGCTGCGCTACGAAGACCTGCGCACAGATACTCGAACGGAGCTGTCGAGACTGGCACGGTTCATGGGATCGGAACCCACCACCGACGACGTGTCGGAAGCCGTGGAGTACGCCTCCGTGGAGAACATGAAGCGCCGCGAAGCGCTGGCCGATTCCGCCAGTCACAGACTGCGCGCCGCCGATCCAGGGAATCCCGACAGCTACAAGACCCGCCGCGCGAAGGTGGGCGGCTACCGCGACTATCTCGAGCCCCACCAAGTCATGGCGATCGACGAGATCATCGAGGAAAACCTCGACCGCCGCTTCGGCTACTCGGGCAGCGCAACCGGATGAGGGGATGAGCCATGAAGCACCGAATCTACATCCAGGCGAACCACAAGCAGATGGTGGGGGCTCTGGTGGCCCGGCACGCACTGCGGCGCAATTCCCGCCACAACGACCGATTCGATGTGGAGATCCTCCGTACCCGGGACTACCCGTTCTTTCGGGAGCACGAGGGTCGGACGTACCTGCGCGACGGCGTTGGTCGAATCTGGCTCAACGACGATCTGCAGTCCTTCACGCCGCTGCGCTTCATGCCCCCGGAGCTCATGGGCTATCAGGGGCGGGCCCTGGTCATCGATCCGGACATCTTCGCCGTCGCCGACGTCTGGGAGCTGCTCTCGCGCAACATGCAGGGCAAGGCCATTCTGTGCCGGCGTCGCTCCGGCACCAAGGGCGTGGTGGACCGCTGCATGGCCTCCAGCGTCATGCTGCTCGACTGCGCACGGCTCCGGCATTGGCGCTGCGAAGAGCTTTTCAGAGCGATGTTCAGCTTCGACCTCGACTACCACGACTGGATCTGTCTGAAGACCGAGTCGCGGGACTCCATCGGCCTGCTGGAGGACGAGTGGAACGACTTCGACCGGCTCACCGCCCGCACCCGCATGCTTCACACGACCCGTCGCCGCACCCAGCCGTGGAAGACGGGCCTGCCGGTGGACTGGCGTCCGGCGGAGCGCTTCCGCGCCTTCCCGCCGGCAGGCTGGCTCATGCGGGCACGACGTCGGCTGTTCGGCGAGTACGCCTTCCTGGGCACGTATCGGCGCCACCCCGACGCCAACCAGGAACGGCTGTTCTTCGGCCTGCTGCGCGAGTGCCTCGATTCCGGGGACGTCACCGAGGCCATGCTGCGGGAGGAAATGAACCGCAATCACGTGCGCCACGACGCCCTGGAAGTGGTCGCCGCCACTCCCCCTCTGGCGCCACCGCCTCACCCACCGCTGCCGCTACCTGGCTGATCGTCGCCCATGACACGTCTGACCCGCGCCACCGTCAGCGTCAGCGGGTCCTCCGACTCGGCGGTGGCCGCGGCCCGCGGCTCGCTCCCACCGAGCCAGGTCACTCGGCCGCTCCCGAGCAGCGCGGCGTGGATTCGTGTCACGTCCCGGGCGAATCGCTCGGGGGCCAAGGCCATGGCCGCACGGTGACTCAGGGGCCGCCACCGGTAACTTGCGCCGCACCGCCACCAGGGCCGGCCCCGCACGTTCACCGGTGCCAGGTAAACCGGTTTGCCGGTGGCCACCGCCTCGGTGATCATGGACACGCTCTCGGCAGTGACCACCAGCCGATCGGCAAGCGCCAGCAACGCCTGGTACGGGTTGTCCCGCAGCTCCGGGGACCAGGGCTGAAGGTGGTACGGCACGCTGAGCGCGTCCACCAGGGCTCGGGCGAACCGGGGCGGTGTGCGTGGGCTGGTGGTGAGCAACAGGCTGCCCCCGAGACCCGCGGCAAAGCGGTCGAGCTGCTCCGCCAGGGCCCGCGCCAGCGCGATGGTGAACACCGCCGCGCCGCTGTCCCCCCCCAGCAGCACGGCGATCCACGGCCGCGGCAGGGCCGGCAGACGGTCGCGCCAGATCGCGGCCGCCGCGGTCAGCGCGCCCGGGTCGAGCTGGTGCAGGGGCAACGGATTGACCAGCACGTTCCGCCCAGGAGCCAGCCGATACTGGGGCGTGGATACCACCAGGTCGAATCGTTCCGGCCGCGACCAGGGGCGGCCCAGGTGCACCAGGCGGCTGTGATTGCCGGATCGGGCGCGAACCCATCGAGCCACAAGCTCGTTGCGGCGCCCCGCCGTGAGCACCAGGTCCGGCCAGGGCGGCCGCAACGCATCCCGGCTGGCGACGCGGACCCCGGCCACGGTGGGCGACGACGGCACGTGCAGCAACAGCTCCCACGCCCGAAACGTGAGCGGTTTCTCGACGACCTGCCAGCCGCAGCGCTCACTCAAGGCAGCGCCGAGGGTGCGCAGCTGAGCGTTGTCGCCGGCCTTGACGCCGGTCAGCAGCCAAACCAAACGGGTGGCGTCGCGGGAAGCCATGGCACGAGTGTACCCGACCGCCCGACCCCAGCGCCGCACGGTGTGCTGCGCCGCCGTATTGACGTTCTCCTGTGCAGTCGGCGCCGACCACGTGCAGGCTAGTGTGCTGCGTCACCCTGTTCGGGAGCCCCTCGCGTGCCAGCCGCCACGGTAACCGCAACAACGCACCCCAGTCCGGTGCTCGTGCGGTTCGATCCCGCGCCGGAGGTGGCACCGTCCGAGCGTCCCCCCGTGCGCATCTTCGTGGGAACCTCGCCCGAGGCGTACCGTGCGGAACGTGTCATCGTGTGGTCCGTGGCCCGGCATCGCGATCCCGCCAGACGCTACGAGGTATACCTGGTGACCGTGCCGGCGCGCTTCCCCCGCTGGCCGTGGGAGCGCGCGTTCTACGCGGTTCCCGCCCTGGCCGGTCACGCCGGGCGGGCCATCTACAACGACGTGGATCAGGTCTACTGCGGCGATCCCGCGGAGCTGTTCGACCGGGAGATGAACGGCGCCGCCATTCTCAGCCGGCGGGCCCGAGACACCTCGGCCATGCTGCTCGACTGCGCCCGGTTGCGGTCATGGCGGACTCGGACGGAGCCTCCCCCGCCCCGCGCCCATGGCGCCCTGACCGTCCGGCTCCGCCGCGCCGGCCTCTGGCAGATCGCCGAGACACCCTGCCGCCCGCGGACCCGGGCATCCGCCTACTGGGAGGCCCTCGAGCGGGAAGCCGATCGGGTCCGCTTCTCACTGTTCAGCTCAGAGCACCCGAGCCGGCGCTACCGCGAGCTGCTCGCCCTGTACGCCCAGCTCCACGACGACGGGCGGCCCGCCACCGGACACAGCGCCGCCAGCACCTTCAGCGGGGTGTCGCTGCGGGAACACGTGGAACCCATCGATCGCCTGGTGCGCGTGCACCGGGCCCGCACACTGCTCGACTACGGTGCCGGAAAGGGCTCGCTCTACCTGAGCGCACCCGGTGAGCCGGAGGACAGCCGGCACAAGATCATGCCCGCCTGGGGCGACGTCCAGGTCACCTGTTACGACCCCGGCTACGCGCCCTTCGCGGCCCCCCACGCCACGCGCTACGATGGCGTGATCTGCACCGATGTGCTGGAGCACATTCCGGCCGAGGACATCGGCTGGGTCCTGCAGCACCTGTTCGCCACCGCGCGCCGGTTCGTCTATGCCGTGGCCGCCTGCTACCCGGCGAAGAAGATCCTCCCCGACGGCAGCAATGCCCATTGCACCGTCCGCCCCCCGGGCTGGTGGGCGGGCCAGATGCGCCTGGCAGCGCAGGCCCATCCCCAGGTGGCGTGGACCCTGTGCACCCAGGAGAAAAGCCTGTTGGCGCACGACCAGCGCAACGCCTGGTGGAAGCCCGGCATTCGCCAGCGCTTCTTCAGCGGGCGGGCGGGCCCGCCATGAGCGAGCCGACGTCCCGCAGCGGCGCCGGGCGGCTCATCGGCGAGCTGGTCCGATGCTACCCCTGGCAGACCGTGCTGCTCACGGGCGCCGTGCTGGCGGCCGGCGCGGCGGGCAGCGTCGGCCTCTCGGCCATGCTCCCGGCGCTCGAGCTGGCCTTCGGCTCCGGACCCGCGGACGCCGAGCAGAACCCGTTCACCCGCAGCCTCCTCGAGGCCCTCGACACCCTGCGTCTGCCGCCCACCATCACCGTGCTGCTGACGGTGATCGTGGTCGGCATCGGCTTGAAGAGCCTCCTGATCTTCTTCGCCGAGCAGCGCATGGGATACATGGCAGCCGACATCGCCACCGAGTTGCGGCTTGCGCTGCTGCGCGCTGTCACGGCCTGGCAGTGGCGCTACTTCCTGAACCAGTCCGTGGGCAAGCTCGCCAACTCCATGGCCACGGAGCCCTGGCGCGCCGCCACCGCCTACGTCTATCTGGTCCGGCTACTCTCCGTGGGGGTGGAGGTGGTGGTCTATGCCGGGGTGGCGTACACGGTCTCATGGCGCGCGACCGTCGTCGGCCTGGCCGCCAGCCTGGTCATCCTCGCCGCCTCTCACGGGCTGGTGCGAATCGCCGAGCGTGCCGGGGCCGGACAGACACGCCACTATCGATCGCTGCTCGGCACCGTGGGCGATCTGCTCGTATCCGTGAAGTCCTTCAAGGCCACGGGGCGGGAGCAGGTTCCGTTACGCCTGCTGGCAAGGGAGACCGGACAGCTCGCCCGCCACCTGAAGCGGGAGGTGCTCGGCCTTGCGGGCCTGGATGCGGCCCAGGATGCTCTGTACACGCTGGTGATCGCCGTGGGCATCTACGTGGCCCTGGTTTCATTCTCCATGGAGCTCGCCACGGTGACCTTCCTGGCCCTGGTGCTGGCCAACGTCCTCAAGCAGGTCGGCAAAGTGCAGAAGCAGTACCAGCGCCTGTCCACCTGTCAGAGCGCTTACTGGGCCCTGCGCCACACCATCGACGAAGCACAACGGCAGGCGGAGCGAAATCCCGGTCTGCGCCGCCCGATTCTCACCCACGGAATCGAGCTCCAGGACGTGAGCCTGAGCTACGGCTCTCGACGGGTCCTGGACCGGGTCTCGCTGTTCGTCGCCGCCGATGCCCTGACGTGTCTGGTGGGTGAATCCGGCACCGGCAAGACGAGCATCGCCGATCTCGTCACCGGGATGCTGCTGCCGGACGCGGGGACCGTACGGGTGGACGGAGTGCCCCTTGGGGAGATGGAGCTGACCGCCTGGCGCCGACAGATCGGCTACCTGCCCCAGGAGACCGTGCTCCTCCACGACACGATCCTGCGGAACGTAGCCCTGGGGGTGGAGCGGTGCAGCAACGCCGACGTCATCGGCGCCCTCGAAGCCGCCGGGGCGTGGCACTTCGTCTCGAGGCTGGCTGATGGAATCCATACCGTGGTGGGGGAACGCGGCACGGGGCTGTCCGGAGGTCAGCGCCAGCGCATCATGCTCGCCCGCGCCCTGGTGCACGAGCCACGCCTGCTGATCCTGGACGAGCCCACCAGCGCCCTGGACCCCGCCAGCGAGGCCACCTTGGCAGCCACCCTCCTACAGTTGAAGAAACACACCGCCATACTCGTGGTTTCGCACCGGCGGGCTCTGGAAGACGTGGCGGATCACGTCTACCGGCTGAAGGCCGGCACCGTCGAGGTATCGGCACCGCTCAGCGAGCGCTCCAGCGTGCCGCAGGCTCCGGCGGGTAGCGGCGGGGAGCCCTGAGCGGCGGCGCGGGCCGCCCCCGGTCGTCCAGCAGCGCAAGCACCCGCTCCACGGTGCGCCGCGCTTCGTCCGCCGCCGTGTTGCCGCCAGCGCTGGCATCGCCAACGGCCGGCTGCGACGGGTGTAGCAGGGATCCGCACCCGGCCGCCACGTACGCCTGGTGGAACAGGGACACGTCGCGGGAGGCCCGTTCCGGTCCCCAGCGCATGAGCAGCCGATAGAGGGATGCCTGCAGGTCCCTGTCCTCCGGTCCCCTGTCGTTCAGGGGGAAGATTCGCACGGGGGCGCCCGTCGCCGCGGCCTCGCTCAGCATGGCCACGCTGTCGCCGCTGACCACCAACTCGTCGCAACAAGCGAGGATTCCCAGATAGGGATTACCGGGGTCTCCCGGGCGCCAGCGGTGCACAAGGCACGGTTCCCGGAGCTCCCGCTCGAGGATCTCCCCCACCCACGCCGGTGTCCGGGCACTGGTGGTGGCGACGACCGAGCCGCCCGTCCGGGCCCGCAGATCGTCGAGGCTCCGGGCCAGGCGCGCGGCGGTCTGCGGCCGGAACGCGTAGGGCCCGCTCCGCCCTCCCACCAGGGCCCCGAGCCGGGGACGCGCCAGCTGGGCGAACCGGGGCTCCCAGGCCTCCCGCGCTTCGGCAAGCCGGTGCGGCGTCACGTCGTGCTGGGTCAACAGGTTGTGCACTACCCGGGGATGATGGTTCAGACGGTACTGGGGGGTGGTGATCAACAGGTCCAGCTCGTCTGGTGACACCCAGGTTCGGCCCAGGAACACGATACGGGTCCGTCCGCCGCTCCGGGCTCGCACCCAGCGCGCCACGGGCTCATTGCGCAGGCCGGCCGAGATGAGCAGATCCGGCCATGGAGCCGTCAGCGGATCCGATCGCGCCAGGTCGATGCCGGCCAGGCTCACCCGCCTGAGCACCCCCACGGTGCCGGCACGTGGCAGATAGCACATCTGCTTCGCCACCCAAGGCAACCCCAGGCGCTCCGCCAGGCCGCGGATCTGACGATTCTCACCCGCCCGATAGCTGTTCAGGACCCACACCCGGGGAACACGCGGCCGCGACAGGCTCGTCCTCCTGCTGCGTGGCTCCGTACGCTGCGCTTCCGTCATTCTTACCGCTCCGCGGTAAAAACCTGCCGCCCACGCGCCTCGAGGGCGCGGGCGCGGCCGCGCTGACGATGTCCGGCGTCACGCGATACACCGCGCGGCAGGGGGTTGACTCTCGCCTGATGGCTGCGAAGTCAGTCCTCGTCGATCACCTCCGTCAGAGCGTCGTCGAGGATGGCCCAGCTACGATCCAACCAGTCCAGGTGCTCCGGCTTCATCAGGCAGCTTCGCAGGCAGGTCACCGTGGCCGCTCCTTCCCATTCCACCTCCGGCCAGTGGGCGGCGGCCAGCGAGCGATCCACCCGCACCAGCGCCAGGTGCAAGTTTCGCGCCTGCGCCGCGCGAAACAACGCGTCGGACGCGCGGCTGATGTCGCTCGCCCGGGCTCCCGCACCCGCCCAAACGACGATGTCCAGCTCCGGCACGACGAGGGTACGCACGCGGCGGTCGCGTTGCAGACGCCGATACAGCTCATGAGCAGCCTGCAGGGACTTGTCGAGACCGTTGGCGAACTCGCTGCCCCGGGCCCCCGCGGGGCTGAGTGGCAGCAACCGCTGGGTAGCCCACAGCGCCACCGCCGCGGCCCCCGCCCGGGAGCACTCCAGGCTGATCTCCCCCAGATGCAGCTCATCCGAGGTGAAGTAGGTGTACGGCGAATCGTGCCGGTAGATACGCCCCACCCCGGGATCGCGGAACAGCACGGCCCCGCAGCCGTAGGGCTGCAGACCGTGCTTGTGGGGGTCGATTACCACCGAGTCCGCCGCTCCGAGAGCGGCGAAGGCCTGTGCAGCGGCCGGTTGCAGTCCCGCCGCGAGGCGGAAGTAGCCGCCGTAAGCCGCGTCAACGTGAAGCCGGAAGCCGTACTGGTCCCGGAGCGCCACGATCTCGTCAAGCGGGTCCACGGCGCCCAATGCCGTGGTGCCCAGGGTGGCCACCACAGTGCCCACGTCGCCGCTGGTCAGCATGCGCTCCAGCGCCCGGACATCGAGCCGTCCGTGGCGGTCCACGGCCACGGTCTCGAACGGCACGCTCAGCAGTTCGCTCATACGGCGGTGGGTGTAGTGGGCCTCGGACGACGCGACGATGCCGCGCCCGGGCGCCAGACGGCTCGCTACCCAGAGTGCCTCCAGGTTCGCCAGGGTGCCGCTGCTGGTCAGGTGGCCGAGATGCGTGTCCCAACCGACCATGGCCGCCAGTTCCGCGACCGCCTCCTTCTCCATGGCAGAGCTCGCCCGGCCACCGTCCAGTGCATGATTGTTGGGATTGATCAACATGGCGAGTGCGTAGGCGAGCCGGGCCACCGGATGAGGCGGTTTCAGCATCTGCCCCGCATACAGCGGATGGAAGTAGGGGTAGTTGTCGCGCAGCCGCGCGGCCGTCTCCATCAGCACGCCTGCCAGCCGGGCGTCGGCCAGATCGGACGTGGCCGCGGAGCCATCCGGCGCCGGGGCACCCGGTAGATCGCGGAAGCCCGCGGCAAGCCGCCGCGCGGCTGCCGCGAGAATCGCCAGTTCCCGCGGCTTCCAGCCCAGCGAACCCGCCACGGCGCGCTAGTGCCGTCCCGGGGCCAGCCTCGCCCCGCGCCGCTCTTGGTGCACGTAGGAGAGAATGGCGATCAGCTTGTTGATGCCTTCGGCTGTGACCAGTGAGCTGTCCGTGTAGGCCTTGCGCTCGTCATGGCAGGTGGCGCACGCCACTTCACCGGTAGTGCTGAAGCGTGTGTCGTCGAACAGCTTCTTGCCGAGAGCCACCTTCTCCGCTGTTTGCGGATTGTCTTGCGGAACGGGCACGTGAGGATCCCCTTGCCTGTCGCTTCCACGCCAGGCTAACACGGAGTTGAATGAGAGGAACAATTGAACCTATCGCTCGTTTCCATAGGCAACGGCTATCAACGGGCCGTCAGGCCCCGACGGGCTCGACCCCGGCCGCGCTGAAGCAGGCGATGCCGGCCCCCTTCTTCGCCACGTACATGGCGCTGTCCGCACCACGAATCAGCTCGGCCAGGTCGCCGCAATCCGGGAACCGGGCAATGCCGATGCTCAGCCGCAACGGAACCCCCCGCCCTTCCACCGTCAGCGGCACCGCGCAGGCGGCGAGGATCCTGCGAGCCGTGGCCAGAGCGACCCCGGTGTCGGGCATCTCGTCCAGCAGGATCACGAACTCATCGCCCCCGAGCCGCGCGAGACAGTCGCTGCGACGCAGCGCCTGACGGGTCCGCTCGCTGAAGCCGCGGAGAACACCGTCGCCCACGGCGTGACCCAGTTGGTCGTTCACCTGCTTGAAGCCATCCAGGTCGCAATACAGCAGCGCCAGCGTGCCCCCATGGCGTCGCGCCCGGGCCAGCATCTGCCCGGCCACGGCGTCGAAGGCGCGGCGGTTCAGCGCGCCCGTCAGCGGGTCCTTCAGCGCCAGGGATTTCAGCCGCGCGTTCGCCTGCCCGAGCTCTCCCAACGTGGTCTTCAGGCGGATGTCCAGGCGCTTGCGCTCCACGGCATGCTGGATGGCGCGCACCAGCTGGCCGCCGTTGGTTTCCCGCTTCACGAGGTAGTCCTGGGCGCCGAGCCGCAGCATCTGCTCCCCCGCCAGCGACTCGGGCTCTCTGGACACCACCAGGACGGGTACCAGCGGACAAGCGCGCACCGCGGCCACGACGCCCTCGGTGCTGGCAGCGGCGTGCCACTCCACCAGCACGGCGTCGTAATCGTCGAAGCGGGTGAGCTCCCGCAGCACGGGGATGGAATCGGAGACGGCCACGTCGGCGATCTGAGGTGCGATCTGCAGAATGCGCTGTCGCAAGGCCTGAGCGTCGCCGTCCACGGCGACCACCACGATACGAAGTGACGAGGCCTTTTTCACGGTTCTCCACGAGGCGGCTGTGGGAAGCTCAGTGTGACCCCCGCCCATCGCCGGCAACGAGCACCGCATCACAGGTTGGGCACCCGAGTTGGCCGGGAATTTGCGTTTCGTCAATCAGCGCCGGGTGCCGACCCACTCTCGCCACAGCTGCCGGGCGCGGGCGCTGTCGGGGTTGAAGCCGAGCACTTCTTCCAAGGTGTTGCGGGCCTCGTAATCCAGGCCGGCCTGGTGCGCCTGCACCGCCGCGTCGATGAGCCGGGCGGTGCATTCGCCCAGCATCGCGACGGCCTGGGGATGGCCTGGCCGTTCGTTCAGCAGGTCGCGGAGCAAGGCCACCGCGTTGCTGCCGGGCGGATAGGTGATGCGGCCCTGTTCCAGCGCCTCCCGCGCGCGCTCGAGACGCCAGTCCGGGGGCCCCGAGGGAACCGTCTCCGCCGCCCGCTGGCGGACCGGTGGCTCGGGCTCCCTCGCGACCGCGAGATTCGCCGAGGCATCCGCCAAGGCATCCGCCGAGGCATCCGCCG
>JAWLGU010000041.1:38038-40401 GCA_041690675.1 Pseudomonadales bacterium
AGGCATCCGCCGAGGCATCCGCCGCCGGACCCCCTGCACCGTCCGGGGTCGAGACCTCCGGTGCGCCGCCCGCCGCGGCCAGGGCCTCCTGTTGCGGGTTCGCGGCCGTTGCCGCTGGGCCGCCAGGAACCGCAGTGTCGCTCGCATCACCGGGACCGGCAGCGGTCCCGGCGTCCGGCGGGGCCGGCTCCGGCGATGGCACGTCGGAGGTGAGCGTGCTGGCCCAGGCGAACAGTTCGCCGGCGTCCTCCACCGCCTGATCCGCGGCGAGGCTCACTTCCCGGACCAGCGGATGGCTCGGCGACCGCACCACCGCTACGGCAACACCCACGGCCACCACCGCCATGGCCACCAGCCAACGCGGCGAGGCGCGACGAGCTCTGCCATGGGTCAACGGACGCCGCCGGGCGCCGCGGGTCCCTCGGGCGGGTCGCGCGCGCTCGGCCGCCTTGCCGCCACTTCCGGGTGATCGGTGCGCCGGCGCCGCCGGCGCGGCCTCCACCGGCTCCGGCAACAGATCACGCAGGGCCGATCCGGCCCGCTGCGACGTCGCGCTGCGCCGCGGCGGTGCCACAGAGCGCTCCGCACGGGCCGCTGCGCGGGCGGCGATGGCCGTGAGCTCGTCCATGCCCAGCGCCCCGCCCTCGTCCCGGGCGGGTGCCATGACGGCGGCGCCACGCCGCGAAAATGCAGGCCCGGGATTCGGCACAGCCGCATCCACCCCCGCGGCCGGACCCGGGACGCGCCGAGGCAGATCCTCAGCCGCCAATACCTCGAGCACCGGACCGTCATGCCGCGGCACCGCGAAATCGCGGCTGACGTACAAGGTATTGTTGGGCAACACGAGCCGCGAGCCCGAGAGCAGAGGCTCCCGGTCGGTGCTGCGGCCGTCGTCCAGCACCATGAGGTGATCGGGATCAACCACCTCCACCGTAGGCCGGCCGGCGTCGAGATCGAACGCGATCCAGCAATGACGCGGATCCGGGTCGTTGAGGGTCAGGTAGCCGTCGTCCGTCTCACCGATCTGCAGCCCCGGCGTGATACGCAACGCCGAGTCGCCGTGATCGCTCACGACGTACCACTCGGCGCCG
This sequence comes from Pseudomonadales bacterium, assembly GCA_041690675.1. Classification (GTDB taxonomy): domain Bacteria; phylum Pseudomonadota; class Gammaproteobacteria; order Pseudomonadales; family Azotimanducaceae; genus UBA7803. The sequence goes on from JAWLGU010000041.1 coordinate 39,130, forward strand.
GTCAGCTCGCGCTCCGGTGATGCCATCCGCGGGTCGTGGTTGATCGCAGGCATAAGTACAGCATCATCGCCCCGGCTCCCCTGCCTTGCCATTGACGCAGCTCAACCGCTTTCGGCCGCTGCCGCAAGGGCGCGGACACTACCCGACCCGTGCTGTTCCACCTCCACGCGGGGGTCGCCCCGGTAGCGCACGTCCCCGGAACCGAGGATTTCCGCCACCAGTGAGTCGGTGGCCCAGACCCGGACGTCTCCGGACCCCATGATCTCGACCCGGACCTGAGCGCCCTCCAACTCCGAGGCGCGGACGTCGCCGGAACCCATCACCTCGATGTGCTGCTGATCCGCCACTCCGGCCAGCTCCACGTCACCGGAGCCGCTGATCTCGATCCGCACGCGGGCCGCGTCCACCCGGGGTATCCGGGTGTTTCCCGATCCCGCCACCTCCACACGCAGCTCCTCCGCCGCCAGCTCGTCAAGCTGAATCGACCCGGAGCCGCTGATCTCCATGGAGAACGTCTCGGTCAGCCAGGCCCCGCCGGCCACGCGGCCGCTGCCCGCCAGCTCCAGACCCTCCAGCTCGGGAGCCGTGACGTGAACCCGGATCTCGCCGTCGGGCGCCGCGCTGAACACCCCTAACCAGCCCTGCCGCCAGCGGATCCTCAGCGTCTCGTCGCCCACGTCGGTCTCCACCTTCTCCAGATCCTCCGGTAGAGCCTCGATGACCAGACGATACTCGTCGCCCTGCTCGAGGATCAGGGTGCCCGGCAGCGCGAACTCCACCCGCCGGAACTCTTCCACCGCGCGCGTCTGCGTCTCGGCGAGGGCCGCGGTGTTCAGCGAGAGGAGCACGGCCAGCGTGGCGAGGCGAACCCGGAGGGGTAGGAGTACGTTCATGAGCTTTATCCGATGTGGCAACCGTCATCCCGATTGTCGCACCAATGGGGCATTCGGTTTGGATGCAGCCAACCCGGTGGATGCATTACTATCTCGCACCCATCCGATGCAGGGAACTCGCCATGACTGAACACATCTACGGGCATTTCATCGCCGGTCGCGGCGTCGCGGGCGACAGCGGCCGGTTCGGAGATGTCTTCAACCCCTCCGTGGGCGAGGTCAAGGCCCGGGTGGCGCTGGCCAGCGCGGCCGAGGTCGACCGCGCCGTGGCTGCGGCCAGGGCGGCTCAGCCCTCCTGGGCCGCGGTGAATCCCCAGCGCCGCGCCCGGGTGATGTTCAACTTCAAGGCTCTGGTGGAAGCCAACATGGACACGCTGGC
>JAWLGU010000042.1:0-39003 GCA_041690675.1 Pseudomonadales bacterium
CACGTCGAGCAGCTTGGGCGCGTTGGGGTTGTCCATGTTCCAGACGTCGTGGTGCACCATCTGGAAGTGCCAGCGGCGCTCCCCGGTCTTCACGTCCAGGGCCAGGATGCTGGTGCCGAACAGATTGCCGCCGGGGCGGTCGCCGCCGTAGTAGTCGTTGGTAGGCGTGTCGGTGACCAGGTAGACGAGCCCCCGCTCGGAATCCGCCGACAGGGGTGCCCAAGACGACACGTTGCCCGTGTAGGTCCAGCTGTCGCCTTCCCAGGTGTCGTGGCCGAACTCGCCGGGGCGGGGAATGACGTTGAACCGCCAGAGCATGCGCCCGGTGGCCGCGTCGTAGCCGCGGATGTTGCCCGGCACGTTCTCCTTGGCACTCGGGTAGTAGCCCACGTCGTGGGAGTTGCCAACCACCACCACGCCGTTCACCACGATGGGAGGCGACGAGGAGGTGATGTCTCCGGCATCGCCGATACCGGTGTCCGGGTGCACGGGATAGTCGCCGAGCCCCATGTGCAGGTCGACGATGCCGTTCAGCCCGAAGCTGGGGATGGGGCGGCCGGTGTCGGCGTCCAGGGCCACCAGGTAGAACCCGGGCGTGATGACGTAGATGACATCGCGGCCGTTCACGTTGGCGTACGCCACGCCCTTTCCGTAGTTCTTGCGGGTGGACTTCTGCCAGCGCGGATTGTCTTTCATGCGCCACATCCACAGCGTTTCCCCGGTGGCCGGGTCGATGCTCACCACCGCCCGGCGCTGGCCGGCCACGGCATAGAGCCGCCCTTTCACGTACAGCGGGGTGGCGCGGAGGATGTAGTCCACCTCGGGGCCGAAGTTGTCCGCCTTCCAGCGCCAGGCGATCTCCAGATCCTCGAAGTTGTTCGCGTTGATCTGATCGAGGGGGGAATAACGGCTGCTCGCCTCGTCACCGCCCCAGTAACGCCATTCGCCGTTGGCGGTTCCGTCGTTGAGCCCGGCGATCGCTGGCCCGGTGAGCGCCAGCAGGCCCGCGGCCGCGAGCCGGCCTCCGGCGCGCAGCCATACCCGGTTGAATCTCATGTCACCCCTCCCTTTGTCGTTCTTGTTGCACCCGGGGCGCAACCCCTACCCGAAGGCCCTATTTAGCAACGGACGGGGCGGAGATTCAATTTGGTGATCGCTATCCGCTATCCGCTATCCGCAGGAGACCTTGCGGTGACGCTCCAGCGGAAAGCGGAAAGCGGAAAGCGGAAAGCGGACAGCGGAAAGCGGAAAGCGGAATCAGTTCTTCGCCACCACAGGCCTCTCCACGACCCGGCCGGCGAAGTGACCCTGCTCCAGGCTCACCGTCAGCACCCGGTGGCCGTTGCGGGTGGTCTGACAGGCGATACGGACGGCGGTGTTCGCGTCGTCGCGGCGGCCGTAGCCGTTCAGGTAATAGCTGCGCGAATCGTCGCGGTCGTAGATGTAATAGCTGGAATCGACGGCGTAGATGTCGCCGTGGCGCTCGGCCGCGGCCACGCAGCTCTGATAGCCCCGGGACTCGGCGAAGGAGCTGGGCGCCTCCGCCGCCGCGGGGCCGGCCAGGGCGGTGGCGGTGGCCAGGGCTGCCGCCAGGGTCAGGGGATGGGTCAGGGGACTGGATCGGGTGCTCATCAGCGTTTCTCGGCAGTTGCTTTTAGTGTTACCTAACGTAACAATCAGCCGCTCGAGTGAGAACTAACGTAACGTAGAGACGCTTTCTCGTTCCTGTCGTAACCCGCCGTGAGAGGAGATCCGCCCATGACCTCGTTGGCCGACGTCGACTGGAATCTGGTGCGCAGCTTCGTGACCGTGGCGGAGCACGGTTCGCTGGCGGCGGCAGCACGAGAGCTGGGGCTGGCCCACCCCACCGTGGCGCGGCATGTGCAGAGCCTGGAGACCGCGCTGGGCCTGCGGCTGTTTCACCGCCGCAGCACGGGGCTCGAGCTCAACGACACCGGCGCGCGATTGATGGCGCCGGCCCGCAGCATGCTCGAGGCGGCGCGGGCGTTCGATCTGGCGAGCCGCGCGGCCCGGTCGCCCGCCTCGGGGCGGGTGTGCATCACCGCGTCCGAGCTCATCGCCGATGTCTTCCCCGAGCTGCTCTCGCCGCTGCGCCGGGCCCGGGACCAGGGCCTGATCAACATCGAGCTGCTGGTGGCGGACCGGGCTCTGAACCTGCTGGAGGGTGAGGCGGACATCGCCATCCGCCACGTGCAGCCCCATCAGCAGGAGCTGGTGTGCCGGCGCCTGGCCGGGCTGCCCGCGGGGCTGTACGCCAGCCGCGGCTACATCGCCGAACGGGGCATGCCCGCGGCGGAGAACATGCGCGAGCACTGGTTCATCGACGGCATCCGGGCGCCCCGGCTCGCCCGCGGCGCCCGCCGGCGCGGCTACACCATCCACAAGGACCAGTTCGTGTTCCGCAGCGACCATTTCACCGGACGGCTCAACGGCGCGGTGGGCGGCTGGGGCATCGCCGTGGTGCCCGTGCACGTGGCGTTGCAGCAGCCGGAGCTGGTTCGGGTGCTGGCCGACGTCCCGTTCATCGAGGTGGAGATGTGGCTGGTGGCGCGTCAGGACGTGCGCACCACGCCCTACCTAAGAGACGCCTTCAGCACGGCGGGCGACGTGCTCAACGCCTTCGCCGCCGATCTGCCCCGACTTCAGGACAGCGAAGCGGCCCGGCCCCCTCCCAGCCGGACGGTGATCGCGTAGGCGGCGGCGCCGCTGGCGACGATGACCACGCCCAGCACTCCTTCCAGGGGGCGCTGCAGCAGGATGTAGCCGAGCGTCCACGCCGTGAAGCCGAGGTAGACCAGCACCGGCACGGGGTACAGGGCCACCCGGTAGGGGCGCGGCAGATCGGGTTGACGCCAGCGCAGCACGAACACGCCCAGCACCGAGAAGAAGGTGTTGAGTCCCAGCGTGAAGCCGGCGAACACCAGGATCGACTCGAAGGAGGAGGTCAGGATGAAGACCAGCGCCAGCGCGGATTGCAGGGCCACGGCCAGGTCCGGCACCCCGTGGCGGTTGGTCCGCGCCAGTAGCCGGAACGCCGGGAAGTCCTGGCCGATCACCTGCAGCACCCTGGGTCCGGCCAGCACCATGGCGGAGACCGTGGAGACGAGCAGCAGCGCCAGCAGCACCCCCATCAGGCCCGCACCACGGTCGCCGAAGGCGTGGTGGGCGGCAACGTAGCCGATCTCGATTCTGCCCGCCATGGCGTCCATGGGGGCCACGAACAGAAACGTGAAATTGAGCAGCAGGTACAGCAGCATCACGGCCAGGGTGCCCACGATCAGCACCCGGGAAAGGTTCTTCTGTGGGTCGTCCAATTCGCTCGTCAGGTAGGTCGCGGCGTTCCAGCCGGTGTAGGCGTAGTTCACGTAGATGAGCGAGACGGCGAAGACGCCGCTGGCGAGCAGGGCGCCGTCGCCGGACGCGGGCAGCAGGCGCAACGGCTGAGGCTCGTTCACCAGCATCCAGGCGAGGACGCAGAACCCGAGTATAAGCAGCACCTTGACCAGGGTGAAGGCTCGTTGCACGCCGCCGCTGCTGCGCCGGGTGCTGGCGTGGACGGCGGTGAGGGCGAGGACCAGCGCGCAGGCGAGCCAGGTGGGTGACAGGGCGGGAAACACCGAAGCCAGATAGCTGCCGAAGGTGATGGCCGCCAGGGCGGTCGGCGCAGCGAAGCCGATGGTGGCGGAGATCCAGCCGGAGACGAAGCCGGCCAGCGGGTGGTAGATCCGGGTGAGGAAGTTGTACTCCCCCCCGGAGCGCGGCAGGGCGGCGCCCAGCTCGGCGTAGCAGAGCGCGCCGCACAGCGCCGTGAGGCCCCCCACCAGCCACAACATCATGAGCACGAACGCGGAGCGTATCTCCAGGAGCTGGAAACCCAGGCTGGTGAACACGCCTGTCCCCACCATGTTGGCCACCACCACGGCGATGGCGGTGCGTGGGCTGAAGCCGGTATTTTCCACGGCAGAGCCCGGTCGGACCTCAGCGCCGGTCGAGGCGGAACACCAGGGCGTTCTGCAGCCAGTTCTCCTCGCGGTCCAGGCCGTATTTCTCGGCATAGGCCGCCGCCACCTGCCGGCGTTCCTGACGGTCGGTGACGGGTTCCGCGCGCAAGGGGTAGATGGTTTCGCCCACGCGCAGCCGCACCCGGGGGTCCTCGCGGATGTAGTCGCTCCAGTTGGTGCCGTCCGGCCCGGTGCCGATGTAGACGTGCTCGCCGATGCCCACAGCCCAGATGTTCACCGAGTAGGGCTCTTCCGGCCGGGTTTCGAGCTGAAACGTTTCTTCGTCGCGAATGTCGGACCAGTCGGCGGGCGGCTCCGCCACCTCACCGGAGAGCTCCCCGCCGGCGAAGACGATGAACGGTTCCGAGCAGCCGCCGAGCAGAACGGCTAGCGCGACGATGACGATTCCCTTCATGAATGCGGCTGTAGCGCGTGAATTAGCGCCATTAGCGCGAAATCAGCGCAATAAGTAAACTGCTTTTTGTGACCGACTTTCGCTGGGTTTTCGGCAGGAGGAGGCACTGATGCGCGCCATGCTGCTGGAGCGTCCGGGCGGCCGCTTCGAGCTCGCCGACATACCCGTTCCCGAGCCGCAGGCCGGCGAGCTGCTGATTAGGGTGAACGCCTGCGGCGTCTGTCGCACCGATCTGCACGTGGTGGACGGCGACATCACCGAGGGCCGCTACCCTCTGGTGCCGGGACACCAGATCGTCGGGCGGGTCGCCTTGGCGCCCCCCGGCAGCGCCCTCGAGGTGGGCACCCGGGTGGGGGTGCCGTGGCTCGGATACACCTGCGGCGAGTGCGCATTCTGCCGTTCCGGGCGTGAGAACCTGTGCGACCGGGCGGAATTCACCGGCTATCAACGTCCCGGCGGCTATGCCGAGTACGTGGCCGCCGACGAGCGGTTCTGCTTTCCGTTGCCCGAAAGCTACCCGGACCACCAGGCCGCGCCCCTGCTCTGCGCCGGACTCATCGGCTACCGGGCGCTTTCCATGACCGGGGACGGTGAGGAGCTGGGGTTCTACGGCTTCGGCAACGCCGCCCACATTCTCACCCAGATCGCCGTCTGGCAGGGGCGGCGCGTGTACGCCTTCACCCGCGACGGCGACCTGGAGACTCAGGCGTTCGCGCGCGAGCTCGGTGCCGCCTGGGCGGGGGGCGCCTCGGACCCGCCGCCCCGCCCTTTGCAGGCCGCCATCATCTTCGCCCCCGTGGGCGAGCTCGTTCCCGTGGCGCTCGGCCACGTGACCAAGGGCGGGCGGGTCGTCTGTGCCGGCATCCACATGTCCGATATCCCGTCGTTCCCCTACCAGATCCTCTGGGGCGAACGCTGCGTCTGCTCGGTGGCCAACCTCACCCGGGAGGACGGCCGGCGGCTGCTGGAGATCGCGCCCCAGGCGGGGGTGAAGACGGAAGTGCAGACCTTCCCGCTGGAGCGCACCGCCGAGGCCCTGGACGCCCTGCGGGCCGGCCGCATCCGCGGCGCCGCCGTGGTGACCGTCGACGCCCCGTAGAGCCGTCGTCGATCGCGACCCGGCCGTGAGGGTGAAACATCGGCCTCGCGACCGCCCGCCGAAACGCATCGCCGGTCCTCGCGCAGCCCCCTCCGGGGGTGCCACCGCTCTGCAAAGTTGCCATCGCTGCGCGATGTCAATTTGCGCCGCGGCGCTGCGCGACAGTGGCCCGGCGATGCGTTTCGGCGCGCGTCCGCTACCGTGGTTCCTCCTCTCGCCGGGTCGAGCTCCTCGCGCTGCTCTACGGCGCGTCGCCGGTCACGGCGCGCGATCGAAGACGCGCTTGTGGATCAGCGTGGGGCCGCGATTCGGGTCCAGCTTCACCGTGACGAGCAGGCGGCCGTCGTCGCGGATCTCGAAGACCTGGCTGACCTTGCGGCTGGTGGTCTGGTAGCGGCTGGTCAACCGGTCGTCGCTCCAGCGGCTGATCAGGCCCTGGTGATTGCCCCGCTTCAGGGTCTCGCTGCCGGCGTTGCCGTAGGCGAGATGCAGCCGCGCCTGCGCGCCGTCGCCCTGGGGCTCGATGACCAGCTCGCGGGTGCGCAGCACCTTGGGATCCGGTGCGCTGCCGCCGGTTGGCGGCGGGGTGCCGGCACGGGGCAGGGGCACGCCCCCCACGCTCACCGTGGCGCGGGGCATGTCGTCGAACAGGCTCCGGCGTTCCCGCACCTCGGGCTGTACCTCGCGGGTGAGGGCTTCGTTGAGCACCCAGCGCCCGCCCAGCCCGCTCTCGCCGGCCGTGCCCGGCGCCGCCGCACCGACGCCGGCGGCGCCGATTGCGGCCACGGCGGCCGCGGTGAGGAAGGTTCGGAAACGGCGCAGGCTACGGTCTCCCATGTGGTCTTCGAAGTCATGTGTGGCGGATGGTTCGGTCGAGAGTACACTGTGGCGGCGAAAGTCTCATGGCTGGGTGACCGGGAGGTTGGCGTGAACGATCGCGAGTTCGACGTCGTCGTCTGGGGCGCTACGGGGTTCACCGGACGGCTGGTGGCCGACCATCTGCTGCGGCGCTACGGAGTGGACGGAGAGCTGCGCTGGGCCATCGGCGGGCGCAGCACCGCGAAGCTCGAGGAGCTGCGGCGCGAGCTCGGCGAGCAGGCCGGGCAACTGCCGCTGGTCATCGCCGATGCGGACGATCAGGCGCTGCTCGACGTGATGGCGTCCCGGACCCGGGTCGTCTGCACCACCGTGGGCCCCTACGCCCTGTACGGCAGTAAGCTGGTGGCGGCCTGTGTCGCTCACGGCACCCATTACTGCGACCTCACCGGCGAGGTGCCGTGGATGCGGCACATCATCGACACCCATCACGAGCGCGCCCGGGAAACCGGCGCGCGCATCGTCCATACCTGCGGCTTCGACAGCATTCCTTCGGATCTCGGCGTGCTGTTCCTGCAGCGCGAGATGCGGCGCCGGCACGGAGCGACGTGCGCCGAGGTCAAGTTCCGGGTCCGCGAGGCCCGCGGCGGCTTCAGCGGCGGCACCGTCGCCAGCATGCTCAACATGTTCGACGAGGCCGAGCGCGATCCGGCGGTTCGCGCCTTGCTCGATGACCCCTACGGACTGAATCCGGAGGAGGAGCGGCGTGGCCTCGACCGGCCGGAACGCAGGGTTCCCGAGTACGACGAGGAGTTCGGCGCCTGGGTCGCGCCGTTCATGATGGCGCCCATCAACACCAAGGTGGTGCGCCGCAGCAACGCGCTCATGGGCTTTCCCTACGGGCGCGACTTCCGCTACGACGAAGGCATGCTCATGCCCTTCGGCCTCTGGGGCCTGCCCCTGGCGGCCGGGGTGAGCGCGGGCACCGCGGCCATCTCGCTGGCTGCCTCGTTCGGTACGGTGCGCCGCGCCCTGGCGCGGGCGTTGCCGCAGCCGGGTCAGGGGCCGTCACGGCGGGTGCGGGAGGCCGGGTTCTACGTCATCGACCTGCTGGGCCGGCACCCACACGACCCGGCCCGGCACCTGAAGGTGCGGGTGCAGGGAGATCGGGACCCGGGTTACGGTTCGACCTCCCGAATGCTGGGGGAAGCCGCCGTGTGCCTGGCCCTGGATCCGCTGGATTCCACGGGCGGGGTGCTCACCCCGGCGGCGGCCATGGGCGACGCCCTCATCCGGCGCCTGCCGTTGCACGCGGGTGTCACCTTCGAGCCGCTGGACTGAGGGTGACGTTGCGGATTTGCCGTAGAATGTAGTCATCAGCAAGGAGGGATTCGCCATCAACCGACTCGACATCGTGCCCACGGACGTGAGCTTCTCCGATCTCCACGAGCGCATGCAGTGGTACGTGGATGAGGAAATCCTCTCCTGCTGCGTCACCCTGGTGATGAAGGGCACCGACGTGGTGGACTTTCGCACCTTCGGCTACATGGACATGGAGACCCGGCGCCCGCTCGTCGAGGACGCTATCTTCCGCATGTACTCCAACACCAAGATCATCACCTCCGTGGCGGCCATGATGCTCTACGAGCAGGGGGCCTTCAGCCTCGATGATCCGTTGTCGAGGTTCCTGCCCGCTTTCGCCGAGCCGGCGGTGCTGCGGCCCAACGCAGCCTCCATCGCCGACGTGGAGCCGCTGGCGGCCCCCATCACCATGCGCCATGTGCTGAGCCATAGCGCCGGATTCTCCTACGGTTTCATCGAGCCCGACTCGGTGATCGACCAGGCCTACGGCGCTGCAGGCGTGAATCCCCTGGTCAGCCAGGGTTTCACCCTGGAGTCGCTGTGCGACACGCTGGCGCGGCTGCCGCTGGCCTACCAGCCGGGCACCGACTGGCGCTACAGCCTGGCCACGGACGTGCTGGCCCGGGTGGTGGAGGTGATCTCCAAGCAGCGGTTCGACGAGTTCCTTGAGGAACGTATCCTCGGCCCCCTGGAAATGGAGGACACGGCTTTTCACGTGCCGGCCCACAAGCAGGACCGCTTCACCACCATGTACGCGCCGGTGGACATTCTGGCACCCATGAAGGGCGGCCTGGTGAAGGCGGACGACCCCCGCGAAGGGGTATACAGCCGCCCCCCCACCCTGCTGTCCGGCGGTGGTGGTCTGGTCTCCACCGTCGCGGACTACGTGACATTCCTGCGCGCCATCATCAACGAGGGCGAGTGGAACGGCGCGCGCCTGCTGCGCCCCGAGACGCTGCGACTCATGCGCAGCAATGCGCTGCCCGTGGGTGTGGGAGTGCGCTTCCCCATGTGGGAGATGACGGAAACCGGGTTCGGCCTTGGTTTCGCCGTGAAGCTGGCTCCCGGGCCCGGTGAGCCGGAGTCGGCGACGGACGAGTATCACTGGGGCGGCATGGCGGGCACTCACACCTGGATGGCTCCCGGGGCCGACATCTGCGGGGTGTGCATGACCCAGCGCATGCCTGGTTTCTGGCACCCGTTCAGCCACGATTTCAAGCGCATGGTCTATCAGAAGCTCGGCTGAGCCGGCGACGTGAAGCGAGCGCCCAACCTGCTGTTCCGGGCCACCACCTGGCTGTTGGCACTCGCTTGTTTCTATCTGGTCTATCAGCGCACCGACGCGGCGGCGGAGCGGGCCGGCATGACGGTTGCGGGGTACCTGGCGCGGTTCTTCGGCGAGGCCGACTGGCTGGCGTGGCTCGGCCTGATGATTCCCTACTCGTTGTTCTTCTTCCTGGTGGACGCTCACGTCACCTGGCGGGTGGTGCGCTGGTTCAATGCGCCGTCGCTGCGGTTCACCGACATGCTGCCCATCCGCGCCAGCGCCTACATCCTGTCGCTGGTGAACGAGCAGGTGGGCAAGGGGGCCATGTCGTTGTATCTGTACCGGCGCTACGGCGTGCCGGCCTGGCAGGCCGTCTCGTCGATGCTGCTTCTGGGGCTGATGGAGATCTACCAGCTCCTGCTGTTCTCGAGCGTGGGAGTGCTCACCGGCTACGAGGTGGTGCGCGCCGCGTCGGTGCGGCTTCCGCTGGACGTGATCCTCCCCGCCGTGTTCATCGGCGCTGCCGCCTATCTGCCGCTGCACATCGCCTACTTCCGCGGCCATCTGTTCCCTGAGACGCGGCTGCGCGGGCTGCCTGTGGTGCACGCCTTCCGTGAGGCGCGGCCGTGGCACTACCTGCTGGTGGTGGCCTTCAAGGCGCCCAACCTGCTCGCCGCTGTCGCCGTCTACACCCTGGCGCTCGCGCTGTTCAACGTGGACGTCAGCTTCCCGCAGATGCTGGCGTTCCTGCCGGTCATCTTCCTCGCCGCGGCCCTGCCGCTGCCGTTCCATGCCGGCGCGCTGCTGCTGTGGACGGTGCTGTTCCCGGAGTATCCGGAGGTAGGTGCCTTCAGCTTGGTGATGCACACCTTCTTCGTGCTGTTCAACGCGCTGATTGGCGTGGTGTTTCTGCCGCGGGCGAATCGGGAGCTATTCGGCGGTGCGCCAGAGCCGGAAGCGGTCGAGCATTGAGGTTACCGTGGAGACCACCAGCAGCCAGGCGAGCACCTCCACGGCGGCGTCGGAAGGCCCGGGCAGCTCCAGGGCGTTGCGGTACACAGGGATGGCGGCCACCACGAAGTAGCCGATTCCGTTGGCCCGACCCAGCCGGCTCCCGCGCAGGCGACGGCCGCGGAGCGCATCGGAATCCACCGCGTACTGGATGAACGCAGCGGCCACCAGTACCGGCAGCAGCCAGGGCAGGTAGCCCTGCAGCCACAGGGCCGCCAGCAGGAGAGTGACGAAGGCGGCGTCGGTGGCATGATCGAGCAGCGCGCCCAGGGGCGAGCTCTGTTCCATGCGGCGCGCCAATGGCCCGTCCAGCAGGTCGCTGACGATGGCCAGGGAGAGCAGCAGCGCCGTGCCGTTCCAGTGACCCTGGTGGACGAGCCAGGCGCAGGGCAGGGCGCTCAGCGCGCGCAGCGCCGTGAGGCCGTTGGCCCAGGTCAGCCACAACGACGGCGTGGACAGAGGAGGGTGACTCATATGCTGCCAGCATATCGCACAACGCCGAGCGCCGGAGGCTGCCGGCGATGACCGGACTCCTCGCCGTCACCGGGGCCAACGGCCACCTGGGCCGGCGCCTGCTGCGGGTGCTGGCTCCTCAGGGGCCGGTGCGGGCGCTGGTGCGCTCGGTGGACGCGGCCGAGCAGGTCCGCCGGCTCGGCCTTGGGGCGACGGTGGAGACCCGCATCGTCGACTACGCCGATCCGGACGCCCTGGCCGAGGCCCTCCAGGGCTGCACCGGAGTGGCCCATCTGGTGGGCATCATCAGGGAAAGCCGGACCAACCTTTACCTCGACGCGCACCAGGCGACCTGCGCGGCCCTGGCGGCGGGGGCGGCTCGGGCGAGAGTGGCGCAGCTCGTGTACCTGAGCATCCTCGGGGCAGCGGAAGACTCCGCCAATGCCTGCCTGGCGTCGCGGGGCGAGGCCGAGCGCATTCTGGCCCGGGGCCCGGTGCCCGCGGTCATCATTCGCGTGCCCATGGTGCTGGGCGAGGGGGATTACGCCTGCAGTGCCCTGGCCGCGCGGGCCCAGCGGCGGGTGAACCTGGTGCTGCGGGGGGCGAGCCTGGAGCAGCCGATCTACGCCGACGACGTTGTCGCTGCCATGGTGCGGGCTCTGGGTCTCGGCCGCAGCGCCGTGTTCGACCTGGCGGGCCCCGAGTCCCTCTCCCGGGCGGAGCTCACCCGCCGTGCCGCCCGCATCCTCGGCAGGCACACCCGCGTGATCTCGTTGCCCCGCATCGCGGGGCGGGCCGCCGCCCGGGTGCTCGAGGCCGTGCTGGCGGAACCTCCCGTGACCCGGGCCATGCTCGGGGTGCTGGATCACGACGACTGCGTGGACAGTGATCGGGCCGCGATGGCTCTGGGGATCTCCTTGACGCCCCTGAACGAGACCCTGCGCCGCTGCCTGCAGAGCGCCGGCGCCGGACCGCATTGACCCGATCCGGCTGCCTCGGGTTTACTGATGCGGCTCTAGTGGATTTCGATGTGCCATGAGACGCGCTCTCCTCATCGTCGCGTGGGTGGGTCTGTTCGCGCCTGCGGTAGCGGCTGCCGCGGCCGCCGGGGCCGAAGTCGCGGCCCAGACCGCTGACCGCCTCCCGGGGCCCATGGCGCTGGCAGCAAAGTCCCTGAAGCTCCCAGAGCAGGGCATCAGCGTGTGGGTGCAGAAACTGGGGGCGGCGGCGCCGCTGCTGGCGGTGAACGCCGATCGGCCCCGCAACCCCGCCTCGGTCATGAAGCTCGTGACCACGTTCGCGGCCCTGGAGCGGCTGGGACCCGCGTACCGCTGGAGCACCGAGGTCCACCTGGCGACGGAACCCCGGCAGGGGACGGTGGCAGGAGATCTCTGGCTGCGAGGCTCCGGCGATCCCTACCTGGTGGCGGAAGAGTACTGGAAGCTGGCGGACGCGCTGCGCAAGCGCGGGGTGCGGCGGATCGAGGGGGACCTGGTGTTCGATACCTCGTTCTTCGAGCTGGCCCCGGAAGATCCGGGCGCCTTCGACAACCAGCCGGACCGTGTCTACAACCTGCCGCCGCACCCCCTGCTGGTGAACTTCAACGCCGTGCGCTTCATGGTCCAGACGGACGGGCAGTCGGTGGCCGTGAGCCCCGACCCGCCTCTACCGAATCTTCGGCTGGAGAATCGGCTGCGCCTGCACCAGGGACCCTGCGGCGGCTACCAGCGGGGAGTCGCCGTGGCCATGCGCGACCCGGGTATTCGGGATGAGGTGCTGTTGGAAGGCGCCTTCCCGGCCGGCTGCCGGGAGTACGAGCTGACCCGGACGGTGCTGCAGCCGGAAAGCTATGCGTTCGGCCTGTTCGATCTCTACTGGCATCAGCTCGGCGGCGAGATGACCGGCCGCTGGCGCCTGAGCCCGGTGCCGGACCCGGCCGCGAAGCCGTTTCTGGTGCACTGGTCGCGGCCGCTGGGTGACGTGATCCGGCTGGTGAACAAGTACAGCAACAACGTGATGACCCGGCATCTGGCGCTCACCGTCGGCGCCGAGGCCTTCGGCGCCCCCGCCACGGCGGACAAGGCCCGCGCCGCCATCTTCGAGACCCTCGAGGAGCGGGGGATCGCCACGGAAGGGCTGCTCATGAGCAACAGCGCCGGACTGTCCCGGGATTCCCGCGTCACCGCGCGCCAGCTCGCCGCCGTGCTGAACGCCGCCTGGCAGAGCCCGTTCATGCCCGAGTTCGTCTCGTCTCTGGCCATACCGGGGCTCGACGGAACCCTGCGCCGCCGGCTCCAGGGCAGCACCGCCGAAGGGCGCATGCACCTCAAGACCGGCACTCTCGACGATGTCTCCGCCATCGCCGGCTACGTGCTCCCCCGCTCCGGCGAGCGGCTCATCGTGGTGGCGCTGGTCAACGCCGAGCAGGCTCACCGGGGCCTGGGGGAGGACTTCGAGGACGTCCTGCTGCGCTGGGTGATGGAGCTCTAGCGCAGCGCCCGGGTCAGGAACGGCAGGCTGCGGTCCATGCGGTGATCGATGCCGGAGTGGGTGCCGTCGAATTCCTCGTAGCGGTGCTCGACGCCGGCCCGGGTCAGCTCCCGGGAGAGGATGCGGCTGCCGTAGTGAATGTGGTACTGGTCGCGCCAGCCGCAGTCGATGTAGATCCCCCGCAGCGTCTTCAGGTTGCCGGCGTAGCGGCGCACCAGGTGGATGGGGTCGTGGCGCAGCCAGGCCCGCCAGCGGGCCGGGATCAGCTCGCCGGTCTCCAGGTCGAAAGGCACCCGGAAACCGTTGGGCGCCTGGGGGTCCGGGTCGTAGCTGGCGGCCATGCACAGATTCATGAGCGCCATCACCTCCCGGCCCGCCGGCTTCTCGCGCTCCCAGACGCTCTGCAGGAAGCGTGCGATCCGTCCATCGTCCTCGCCAGCGGCCAGGTCCGGCGTGCCGGCCGTGAGTTGCGGCGCCTGCGGCCGCCCCTCCTTGCGCGGCGGCTGCCGGTAACGGGCGAGCTCGTCGAGGGTGTTGGGCCAGTCGCTTCTGTAGATGAAGTCGAAGTAGGCATCGCCGGAGTGGTTGGCGATGGCGCCCCAGTAGCGAGCGTAGCGCATGCCGTGAATCATGGCGCCGTAGCCGCCGGAGGACTTGCCGAAGCAGCCCCGGTGCTCCCGGTCACGGTGGGTGCGCAGCTCGGCATCCACGAAGGGGATGAGCTCGCGGGTCAGGTAGTCGGCGTAGCGGCCGATGGCGCTGGAGTTGATGTACTGATTACCGCCGAGGGCGGTGAAGCAGTCGGGAAACACCACGATGGCCGGGGCCATGCGGCGCTCGTGCACCAGCCGGGCGAGCCGCTCCGGCACGTTCTCCTCGAAGTTCTTCCAGTTGGTGTGCGACCAGCCGGAGCCGGTGTAGCCGGTGAGATCGAACAGCACCGGGAAGCGCCGCTGCACTCTGCCACTGGAGTAGGACGGCGGCAGCCACACCGGAAACCGGCGCAGGTGGGGATCGCCAAGCGGGTTGTCGGCGAGGATCCTGGAGTCGTGCTCCAGGATCACCACTTCGCCGGCGGGCCAGCGCGGGCGCTTCAGGGCCACGCCGCGCGCCTCAGCGCATGTTCCGGAGGGCGTCGATGCGCGCCTCCAGTGGCGGGTGGGAGGCGAACATGGATCGCATGCCCCGGCTCACCCCGCGGCGGATACCGAACGCCACCAGGGTGTCGGGCAGGGTGCTCGGTGTCTCCTGGGCGCGCTTCAGCCGCTCCAGGGCCGCGATCATCTTCTCCCGGCCGGCCAGCTCGGCTCCGGCCGCGTCGGCGCGGAACTCGCGGAATCGCGAGAACCACATGACGATGGCGCTGGCCAGCGCCCCCAGCACCAGCTCGGCGGCGATGGTGGTCATCCAGTAGCCCATGCCCAGCCCTTGCTCGGTCTTGAACACCACCCGGTCCACCGTGTAGCCGACGAGGCGTGCGAGGAACAGCACGAAGGTGTTCACCACCCCCTGGATCAGTGCCAGGGTCACCATGTCGCCGTTGGCCACGTGGCCGATCTCGTGGCCGAGCACGGCCTCGACCTCCTCGGGGCGCATGTTCTCCAGGAGCCCCACGCTCACTGCCACCAGCGCCTTGTTGCGGTTCGCGCCGGTGGCGAAGGCGTTGGGCTCGCGGGAGGGAAAGACGGCCACTTCCGGGGTGGCGATGCCGGCCTTGGCAGCCAGCCGCTCCACGGTGGCGAGGAGCCAGCGCTCCGCCTCGCTGCCCGGCCGAGTGATGACCTGAGCCCGGGTGGACCACTTGGCCACCTTCTTCGAGATGAGCAACGAGAACAGCGAGCCACCGAACCCGATCAGGCCGCAGAACACCAGCAGCGCAGTAAGGTCCAGGTCCACCCCATTGGCCTGCAGGATGCTCTCGAAGCCGAGCAGGCGGAAGGTGATGCTGGCCAGGACGATGACGGCCAGGTTGGTGGCCAGGAACAGCAGTATGCGCATGAATCTCCTCTGGAGCCTCGATTGATACGTCGACCCTTAGACTGTCCGGTTTCCGGCGGGTTCTGGCAAGTGGGCTGCGTTGCCGAGCGCCCGCCGACGCACGCAGCGCCTGCCGCGCCCGCGGGCGCACGTTATCCGACCTGGGTCACACTCTTTACGGGGCTTTTTGACTAGGTTTGGGCCATGAGCACCATCAACGTCCATTCCGCCGAGCCCGCCGGCGTCCCGACCACCGAGACGAATCGGGACGGCGAGGATGCCCTGCGTGACGAGTTGCTGAAGTGGCGCGAGCGGGTACCCAAGCTCGCTGCCGCGCTGCGCCAGCGCGCCGACGAAGCCCAGGCGCTTCGGCAGGAGCTCGACCGGCTGCGCCGGGAGCAGCCCGCGGACGGTGCCGCCGGCGCCGGCATTCGCGCCCGCGACGACCTCATAGCCGACCTCGAGGCGAAGCTGGCCGACGTGCGGGAGCGCTACAAAGCGGCTCGTGCGGAGCTGCATGCGCGGCAAATCGCCGTCGAAGAGCTGCGTGCGGACACCGCCGGGTGGAAGGAGAAGTGGCAGGCGCTGACCCGCACCCTGGATCAGCAGGCTGAAGAAGTGGACCGTCACGGCCGCCAGCGCCGGCAGCTCGAAGAGGAAAAAGCGGATCTCTGCGAGCGGCTCGCCGAGCGAACCGCCGCGGCCGAGGCCGGTCAGCGGGCCCTGGACGAGGCCCTGACGGAGCGGGATTCGCTGCGACAGCGCAACGAGCAGCTGTTCGAGACCACGGAGCTCGCCAACCGTCAGATCACTTCGCTTACCGACAGTCTCGCCGAGCTGCGCGTCGAGCTGAAGCGTGTGCGAGAGGAGACGGCGGCCGCACTGGCGGAGCGTGAAGAGGCCGAGCGTGCCCAGGAGGCCTTGGGCCAGAGGCTCGAACGGGCCGAAGCCTGCGCTGCCGCCTATGCCGACGACCTGCAGGTGCTGTGCGCGGCGGCATTGACCGGCGCTGAGGCCGTGGCGCGCGCCGGCCGTGCGGCGGACGAGGCGGAGCGCGCCCGGGGCGCGGCGGAGCAGGCGCTGGCGGAAGCCCGTGCCCGTGAGGCAGAGCTGCAGGGCACCATCGACGAGCACGCGGCGGAGATCGCGCGACTGCACACGGTGGTGGCGGTGGCGGAGCGCACCACGCGCGAGCGCGAGCAGGAGCGCCGGACCCTGTCGGAGCAGCTGCAGGCGGTGGAGTCCCGGGCTCAGCATCTCGAGACCCGGCTGGCCGAGCGCTCTGCGCTGGTGGTGACCCTGGAGCAGGACCAGCGGGAGAACGCTCTACGGCGGGAAACCCTGCAGCAGGAGCGGGACGACCTGGAACAGGCCGCGCTGCGGGCCGAGCGCCACGTCAAGGAGAACGCCCAGTACGTGGCGCAGCTCGACGGCAAGATCGAGCGTCAGCAGGAGCTGATGCTCGAGCTCGAGCGTGAGCTGGCGGAGGCCAAGAGCGAGCGGGACGACGCGGCGAGGGCGGCGCAGGCCCGGCTGGACGACAAGGACGCCGAGCTCGAGAGCCTGCGCGAGCAGGTCCGCAAGCTGGAGACCGTGGTGCGCGAGCGCACGGACGCGCTCAACCGGGTCCAGTGGCAGCGGGACGTCTCGACCGACGCCGTAGCGGCCCCGGGCGCCATCTCCGAGGCCGGTGCGGCCTCGCCCTCCCAAGCGGGTGGCAAGATGCTGGTTGTGCTCAATCAGCAGCTCGCCGATGCCCGCGCCCACAACGACCAGCTGCTGGTCCGCGTCCGCGAGCTGGAAGCGGAGCTGGCGCGTCGGCCGGGGGACGACGACCTCACCCGAATTCACGGCGTGGGCCAGAAGCTGGCGGAGCAGCTCAGCGAGCTGGGCTTCCACCGGCTGGAACAGATCGCCGAGCTGGATCCGGAGGCGCTCGACCGCGAGGACCACGTGCTGCACGGGCACCGCGGCCGCATCCTGCGAGACCGCTGGATCGAGCAGGCGGCGGCGCTCTGCGACCGCGGCTGACCGCTGCTCGTCGCTCCCCATCCTCTGTTCGCCGCCGCCATCCGCTGCGGCCATCGGCTTTCCACCGCTACCCGGTCTCGCTATAGTTCGGGCCACCTGCACGGACGACGGGTTTTCATGACGGCTGATATGAGCATGCGTTCAGGTGCGGCCCAGGCAGGCCACGAGGAAACGGGGCGCCGCTCCGGCGAGGACCGCCGGGAGCGGGGCGAACGCCGGCGCAACGCCCAGGGATTGTTCGAGCTGCGCGCGCGGCGTGAAGGTGGCGACCGGCGACGCCGGTCCCGCCGTGCCGACGGGGCTGCGGCGCGCTGGCTGGCGTTCTGGCGGCGCCTGTCGCGGCGCTAACACGGAGTCAGGAGGTCATATGTCGCGCAGGTTGCATGCGCTGGGGCGGGGTTGTTTCGTCGGACTGAGCGTGCTGCTGGGGGCCGCGGCCGCGGTGGCCGCCGACCCGGCGGCGGGGCAGCAGGCCTATCAGGTGTGCGCCGCCTGTCACGGTCAGCAGGGCGAGGGCAA
This sequence comes from Pseudomonadales bacterium, assembly GCA_041690675.1. Classification (GTDB taxonomy): domain Bacteria; phylum Pseudomonadota; class Gammaproteobacteria; order Pseudomonadales; family Azotimanducaceae; genus UBA7803. The sequence goes on from JAWLGU010000042.1 coordinate 17,463, forward strand.
TGCGGCCCTGAACGCGCCCCGCATAGCAGGTCAGGAAGGCTGGTACCTGCGCAGGCAGATGGCGGCGTTCCGGGAGGGGCTGCGAGGCACGGCGCCGGGTGATGTGTACGGGGCCCAGATGCGTCCCATGGCCATGGCGGTGGCCGATCCGACGGCGCTGGACAACCTCATCGCCTACATCGAGTCATTGCCCGACGTCCCGGCGCAACCCACCATCGAAGGCGACGTGGCGGCCGGACAACAGGCGTATCAGGTGTGCGCGGCGTGCCACGGGCCCGAGGCCGGCGGCATGGAGCAGATGGGCGGGCCGCGGCTCGCCGGGCAGAGCGATTGGTATCTGGTGCGCCAGATCGAGAGCTACCAGCAGAATCGCCGCGGCTATGATCCGAAGGATGTCTTCGGCAATCAGATGAAGCCCATGGCGGCCACGCTCACCAGCGAGCAGGCCATTCGCGACGTGGTGGCCTACATCAACACCCTGCGCTGAATGTCGAGCGGCCGGCTGCGCATCGACCTGGGCGCGCTGGTCGCCAACTATCGGCTGTTCCGGGACGCCGCGCGGCCGGGAAGGTCCGGTGCCGTGGTCAAGGCCGACGGCTACGGACTGGGTGCCGGGGCGGTGGTACGCGCCCTCTGGAACGGCGGCTGCCGCGAGTTCTTCGTCGCCACCGCCGAAGAGGGCGTGGCGGTGCGGGAGGCGCTGCCTGAGGCCCGCGTCTACGTCTTCGAAGGCGCGCTGGAGGAAAGCGTCTCCGAGCTCATAGGCCGCCATCTCATTCCGGTGCTCAACCACCCGGGGCAGCTCGAGACCTGGCGTCGCGCCGCCGGGGCGTCTGCCGCGGCGGTGCACGTGGACACCGGCATGCACCGCCTCGGCTTCCCGCCGGAGCTGACGTCCGGGGACTTCCGCGGCGTAAAGGTAGACCTGCTGGTGACCCACCTGGCGTGTGCCGACGAGCCGGAGCATCCCATGAACCGGCGCCAGCTCGAGCGCCTCGACCGGGTGCGGGCACATTTTCCCGGGGTGCCCGCGAGCATCGGCAACTCCGCCGGCGTGTTGCAGGGGCCGTCGCTGTGCGGCGACCTGGGCCGGCCCGGCATCGGCCTTTACGGCGGCAATCCCTTCAACGCGGCGCCGAGCCCGGTGCGGCCGGTGGTGACCCTGGAAGGGCGGATCCTGCAGCTGCGGCGGGTGGCGGCGGGGGAGTCCGTCGGTTACGGCGCCACCTTCACCGCCGGCGCCGAGCTGGAGATTGCCGTGGTGGGGGTCGGCTACGGCGACGGCTTGCCGCGGCTCCTCTCCAATCGGGGCGAGGTGGCCGTCGGCGGTGTCCGCCGGCCCATCGTCGGCCGGGTCTCCATGGATCTCACCACCGTGGACGTCACCGGGCTTGGGGCGCGGGTGGGAGACTGGGTGGAGATGTTCGGGGCGACGGTGCTGGTGGACGAGGTGGCGGCGTGGGCCGACACCATCCCCTACGAGGTGCTCAGCGGCCTCGGCCGACGTCCTCGACGGGTGTTCGTGGAACCGTGAGCCGATCCGGCGGCGTTGCGGCCGAGAGCTCCCGGGCTGCCGCCAGATCCTCCTCGGCCCGCTCCGGCGCGCCCACCGCCCGATGGCTGAATGCCCGGTTGTAGTAGGCCACCGGATCCTCCGGCGCCAGCGCCACCGCGCGGTCGTGCGCCGCCAGCGCCTCGGCGGGCCGGCCGAGGCGCAGCAGCAGATTGCCGCGAGTGCCGTGCAGGGTCGGGTCGTCGGGCAGGGCTGCCAGCGCCGCCTCCACATCCGCCAGGGCCGCCTCCAGGCGGCCGTCCCGGGCCAGCACCAGCGCGCGGTTGCCGAGGGCACTGGCGAGCGCCGCCGGATCTCCGGAATTTTCCGCCATGCCCACCGCCAGATCGCAGGGATACGGATCCTTGCCGCCGCCCTGGGCCTGCCGGTAGCAGGTCACCAGTGGCGACTCGGCGGCATCCGGGGCAGCGCCCGCGGGCGTCGGCTGTACCGGGGGCTGGCCCCCGGCCGCCTGGGCCAGGAGCACGAGGGAAAGCAGCGTTCCGCTACGGCGGGCAAAGGCACGGGTCATCATGCCGCGCAGTTTACCCGGCCGCGGCGCCGCTTGCGCTATAGTGTGGCGCTCGCATCACTCGAGGAGGGGACATGAGTCGCATCAACGCCGACGGCGTGCTGGCGGGCAAGGTGGCGGTGGTGACCGGCGCGAGCCGGGGTATCGGCGAGGCCGTTGCGCTGCGCTACGCCATGGAAGGCGCGAAGGTGGTGGTCTCGGCGCGCACGGTGGAGCCCGCGGATCACGTCCTTCCCGGCACCATCACCGCTACGGTGGATCGCATCAAGGCGGCCGGCGGCGAGGCCTTGGCGGTGCAGGCGGATCTGTCGCGCCGCGAGGAGCGTCACCGCCTCATCGCCGAGGCGCGGGAGGCCTACGGCACGGTGGACGTCCTGGTGAACAATGCCGCCGTCACGTACTTCATCCCCGTGGCGGAGTTCCCCGAGAAGCGCTTCCGGTTGATGATGGACGTGCAGGTGTGGGCGCCCTTCGAGTTGACCCAGCTCGTTCTGCCGGACATGCAGGAGCGGAAGAGCGGCTGGATTCTCAACATCTCCTCCCACGCGGCCCTGCATCCGCAGAAGGACGCGCCGGGCCGCGGCGGCACCGTGTACGGCATGTGCAAGGCCGCTCTGGAGCGGTTCACCACCGGTCTGGCCCAGGAGGTCTACGAGGACAACATCGGGGTCAACGTGATCTCACCGGGGCTCGTGGCCACCCCGGGCGCCGTCCATCACAACCTGATCAACGACGCCACCCGGGATCGGGTGACGCCGGTGGAGCACATGGCGGAAGCGTGCCTGCGGCTCGTGCACGGCGACCCGAGGACGCTCACCGGGCGCATCGACTATGCCGACCAGGTGATGAAGGAATTCGCGCTGGAGGCGGCCGAGCTCATCTGACGCCGGGCCGGTTGCGGATGGGGATCTCGGTCTTCTTGATGACTGTGCGCAGCGAGAAGTTCGAGTTCACCCGGGCGACCCCCGGCAGGCGGGTCAGGTGCTGGCTGTGCACGCGCTCGTAGTCCCGGGCGTCCTCGACGATCACCCGCAGCAGGTAGTCCGCGGCGCCGGACATCAGGTAACACTCCATGACCTCGGGAATCTCCCGCACGGCGGCCTCGAAGGCCGCCAGGTCGTTCTGCTGCTGGCTGGTCAGGGTGATCTGCACGAACACGTTGTCCGGGTAGCCGGCCAGGGACTGGTCCACCAGCCCGACGTAGCCCACCAGCATGCCCGACTCCTCCAGCCGCCTGACCCGGCGCAGGCAGGCCGACTCGGAGAGGTTGACGATCCCCGCCAGGGCCTGATTCGAGAGCTTGGCGTCGAGCTGAAGCTCGTGGAGGATCGAGCGGTCGATCCGGTCCAGCGCGACGTAATCTTGCGTCATATCGAGATTCTAAACAATTGAATTGCGTATTGAGCGCTCGTTGCACGGAAATTGCAAACGGGTTTCGCGGCCCGTGGGCTAGCATGATGTCAGGTGACAAACGAGGTGGCGATCATGCGCGTGGGCGTTCCGAAGGAAATCAAGGTGCACGAGTACCGCGTGGGTCTGACCCCGGCGGCGGTACGCGAGCTGGTGGCTGCGGGCCACGAGGTGGTGGTGGAGCAGGGCGCCGGCGGCGGCATCGGCTTTCACGACGACGCCTACCGGGCCGCGGGCGCGCGCATCGGCCGCGTGGATGAGGCGTTCGCCGCCGATCTGGTGGTGAAGGTCAAGGAGCCCCAGCTCGACGAGTGCCGGCGGCTGCGGCCGGGGCAGGTGCTGTTCACCTACCTCCATCTGGCCGCCGACCGCCGTCAGGCGGAGGCGCTGATGGAATCCGGCGTCACCGCCATCGCCTACGAGACCGTCACCAGCCCCCAGGGCGGGTTGCCGCTGCTGAACCCCATGAGCGAGGTGGCGGGGCGCATGTCCATCCAGGTCGGCGCCGCGGCCCTGCAGAAGGCCAGCGGTGGTCGCGGGGTGCTGCTGGGCGGCGTGCCGGGGGTCGCTCCGGGACGGGTAGTGATTCTCGGCGGCGGCACCGCAGGCACCAACGCCGCCATGATGGCCGTGGGACTGCAGGCCGACGTCACCATCCTCGACAAGTCGGTGCCCCGGCTGAACTGGCTGTCGGATCATTTCCAGGGTCGCGCCCGAACGGTGATGGCCACCACCGAGACCGTGCGGGAGCATGTGCTCGAGGCGGACCTGGTGATCGGCGCGGTGCTGATTCCGGGCGCGGCCGCACCCAAGCTGGTGACCCGGGATATGGTTCGCGAGATGGTGGACGGCGCCGCCATGGTGGACATCTCCATCGACCAGGGCGGCTGCTTCGAGACCAGCCGGCCCACCACCCACGACCACCCCACGTACGTGGAGGAGGGCGTCGTGCACTACTGCGTGACCAACATGCCCGGCGCGGTGGCGCGCACCTCCACCCTGGCACTCAACAACGTGACCCTGCCGTACGTGCTGGAGCTGGCCAACCGGGGCTGGCAGCAGGCGCTCGAGGCCAACCCGCACTTCGCCGCGGGGCTGAACGTGCACGCCGGCAAGATCCGCCACGCCAGGGTGGCCGAGGCGCTGGGGATGGAGCTGGAAAAGGCGGCGTGATTAGAGCGCCGTCCGCTATCCGCTATCCGCTATCCGCTATCCGCTTTCCGCTTTCCGCTGGAGGCAGGACCGTCGCCTCTCGACTCGGCTCTTGCGGATAGCGGATAGCGGACAGCGAAATAGCGAACTCCTTGCTCCCAATCCGCCGCTTCGTTAGCGTCGCCTCTTCAATCACCTGAGGACGCCCTCATGGCCGACCCATTGCATAACGAGTTTCCCGAGGGCTCGCTGGAAGCCCGGGATCTTGCGCACCTGCTGCATCCCACCACCAACCTCAAGCTTCATCATCAGGTGGGTCCGAAGATCCACGATCACGCCAAGGGCGTGTACATGTGGGACAGCAAGGGCAAACAGTATCTGGAAGGCATGGCGGGGCTCTGGTGCACGGCGCTGGGGTACGGCGAGGAAGAGCTGGTGCGGGTGGCGACGGAGAGCATGCGCAAGCTCGCGTACTCCCAGCTCTTCGGCTCCAAGAGCAACGAGCCGAGCATCCTGCTGGCCGAGAAGCTCAAGCAGATGGCGCCGTTCGAAGCCGGCCGGGTGTTCTTCGGCGTCTCCGGCAGCGACGCCAACGACACCCAGATCAAGCTCATGTGGTACTACAACAACGTGGTGGGCCGACCGGAGAAGAAGAAGATCATCAGCCGGCAGAAGGGCTACCACGGCGTCACCGTGGCGGCGGGCTCGCTGACCGGGCTGCCGGCGTTCCACGCCCATTTCGACCTGCCGATCCCCGGCATCCTGCACACCGACTGCCCCTTCTACTATCGTGGCGCCGAGGAGGGGGAGTCCGAGGCGGCGTTCGTGGATCGCATCGTCGGCAACCTCGAGGCGCTCATCGAGCGGGAGGGGGCCGAGACCATCGCCGCTTTCATCGCCGAGCCGGTGATGGGGGCCGGTGGCGTGATCGTGCCTCCCGCCGGCTACTTCGAGAAGGTCCAGGCTCTGCTGGCCCGGCACGACATCCTGTTCATCGACGACGAGGTGATCTGCGGGTTCGGCCGCACCGGCAAGGCCTTCGGCGCCGAGACCATGGGCATCCGCCCCGACACCATGAGCGTGGCCAAGGCGCTGTCTTCCGCCTACCTGCCCATGAGCGCCGTGCTCATCCCCGAGTACATGTACGAGCCCATGATCGAGGCCAGCGGCCAGGTGGGCAGCTTCGGCCACGGCTTCACCTACTCCGGGCACCCTGTCTGCGCCGCGGTGGCGCTGCGTACCCTGGAGCTGATGGAGGAGCGCGACCTGTTCGCCCACGCCGCGCGGGTGGGCGAGACGTTCCAGGCGCGGCTGAAGGCACTGGGCGAGCATCCGCTGGTGGGGGACGCCCGCGGCGTGGGGCTCATCGGCGCGGTGGAGCTGGTGGCCGACAAGGCGGGCAAGACGCCCTTCGAGCCGTCCCGCGGCGTGGGCGCGTACGCCATGGGCCGCTGCGAGGAGAACGGCCTCATCGTTCGCGCCCTGGGCGACACGGTGGCCCTGTGCCCGCCCCTCGTCATCACCGAGGCGCAGGTGGACGAGCTGTTCAGCAAGCTCGAAACGGCGCTGAACGAAACCCTGCAGGAGGTGGGCCGATGAGCCGACGGGTGTTGGGGGCCCTGTTGGGGCTGTCGCTGGCTTGGGCTGCCGGTGCCGCAGCGGCGCCGGCCGCGGCGCAAGCCGGGGCCGAAGCAGAGGTTGAAGCCGGGGAGCGGACGGCGGACGAGGGGAAGGACGAGTGGGACGTATCGGCCCCGCCCGGATCCACCCGCGCGGTGCCCATCGACGTCCGTTCCGGCACCTGGATGAGCGTCGACGTCAGCCCGGACGGCGAGACCGTGGTGTTCGACCTGCTGGGCGACATCTACGCGCTGCCCATCGAAGGCGGCGAGGCGGTGAGCCTCACCTCGGGTCTCGCCTGGGACATGCAGCCCCGCTTCTCTCCCGACGGCGAGCACATCGCCTTCACCTCCGACCGCGCCGGTGGCGACAACGTCTGGATCATGGGTGCGGACGGCAGCGATCCGCGCCAGGTCACCGAGGAGGATTTCCGCCTGCTGAACAGCCCCGTCTGGCATCCCGACGGCAACTTCCTGGCGGCCCGCAAGCACTTCACCACCCGCCGCTCCCTGGGCACGGGAGAAATCTGGCTGTACAACCAGCAGGGCGGCGCCGGCGTGCAGGTGGTGGAGCGGCCGAGCGAGCGGCATCAGAAGGAACTGGGCGAGCCCGCCTTCTCGCCGGACGGCCGCTTCCTGTACTTCACCCAGAACGTCACCCCCGGGCCCATCTTCGAGTACGCGGAGGATTCCAACTCCGAGGTATTCCAGATTCGCCGGCACGACCTCGCCACCGGCGAGACCCGCCCCTTCGTCACCGGCCCGGGGGGCGCGGTGCGGCCCACGCCGTCGCCCGACGGCCGTTACCTCGCCTTCGTGCGCCGGCAGCGCGACGGCGATCGCTTCGACACGTCGCTCCACGTGAAGGATCTCTCGAGCGGCGCCGAGCGCGCGCTGTACGGGGACCTCGACCGCGACATGCAGGAGACCTGGGCCGTGCACGGCGTCTACCCGGGCTTCGCCTGGACCCCGGACAGCGCGAGCCTGGTGTTCTGGGCCGGCGGGGGCATCAAGCGCCTGGCACTGGAGTCCGGCGAGGTCCGGGACATGCCCTTCCACGTGGCGGACGAGCGCATCGCGCTGGAGCCGCCACGGTTCGCGGTGCCGGTGGCGCCGGAGCAGGTGGAGGCGCGCATGGTCCGCTTCGCCGAGGTGTCACCGGACGGCGACCGGGTGATGTTCGAAGCCTTCGGCCGGCTGTGGCTCCAGGATCTGAAGCGCGGCGAGCCCCGGCGCCTCACCCGGGACGACGAGCCGGCGTTCGAGCTGTTTCCGGCGTGGTCCCGGGACGGCGAGCGCATCGTCTTCGTGCGCTGGACCGACGCGGGGCTGGGCGAGATCCACGTGGTGAGCGGCCGTGGCGGCCGTTCCCGGGCGGTGACCCGGGAGCCGGGTCACTACCTGCGCCCGAGCTTCAGCCCGGACGGCCGCACCCTGGTGTTCGAGCGCACCAGCGGCGGGTACCTCACCTCGCCCCTGTGGTCGCTGGAACCGGGCCTGTACCGGATGCCGGCCGCGGGGGGCGCCATGGTGCGGCTCACCGACCGGGGCCGGGATCCCCACTTCGGCGCCAGCGGCGAGCGCATCTACTTCACCGACGACACCGACGGCGACAACGGCGCGCCGGTCCACGAGCTGGCCAGCGTCGACCTGAACGGCCAGGACCGCCGGGTTCATGCGACCTCGGAGTACGCCACCCGCCTGCGGGTTTCGCCCAACGGGCGCTGGCTGGCATTCCGGGAGAACTATCACGTCTACGCGGTGCCCATGCCTCCCGCGGGGAACGTGACTCTGGCCCGGGACATGACGGCACTCCCCCTGCGCCGGGCGTCCGTGGACGGCGGCGAGTTTCTGAGCTGGGCCTCGGGCGACAGCCTGAGCTGGTTGGTGGGCCCGGAGCTGTTCGGCGCGGACATGTCCGCGCTGTTCCGCCCCGCACCGGAAGGTGCCGGCGGGGACCACGAGCCGGAGCCGCCCCGCGGCGAGCGGGTGGCGCGTCTGACGGTGACGGCGCCCGCCGACGTGCCCGCGGGCACCGTGGCGCTGACCGGCGGACGCATCATCACCATGGACGCGGATCGGCGGGTGATCGAGTCCGGGGTCGTGCTGATTCGCAACAACCGCGTCGTCGCCGTCGGCGCCCCCGCCGAGGTGGAGATTCCCGAGGACGCGGCGCGGCTGGACCTGCAGGGGCGCACGGTGATGCCGGGCCTCATCGACGTTCACGCCCACGGCTCTCAGGGCGAGCACGACATCGTGCCGCAGCAGAACTGGCTGGCTCTGGCGCATCTGGCGTTCGGGGTCACCACGGTGCACGACCCGTCCAACGATGCCAGCGAGATCTTCGCCGCGGCGGAGCTTCAGCGCACGGGCAAGATCCTGGCGCCGCGCATCTTCTCCACCGGCGAGATTCTCTACGGTGCCCACGCCGAGCTGCACGCAGCCATCGACGACATCGACGACGCCCGGGCGCACGTCCGCCGGCTCAAGGCCCAGGGCGCCATCGCGGTGAAAAACTACAATCAGCCGCGCCGGGAACAGCGGCAGATGGTGGTGAGCGCCGCCCGTGAAGCGGGCCTGATGGTGGTGGCCGAGGGTGGCTCGCTGTATCACATGGACATGAGCATGGTGGCGGACGGCAACACCGGCATCGAGCACAATCTGCCGCCCGAGCGCCTGTACGACGACGTGCTGTCGTTCTGGCCCGAGACCGGCGTCGGTTACACCCCCACCCTGGTGGTGACCTACGGCGGCCTGTCGGGCGAGGTGTGGTTCTACCAGAACTCCGACGTCTGGAAGCACCCGCTGCTGTCGCGGTTCGTCCCGCCCCACATCCTCCAGCCCCGCTCGGTGCGCCGGGTCATGGCGCCGCGAAGCGACTATCAGCAGTTCGTCGACTCGGCCGCCAACGCCAAAGCGCTGATGGAGCGCGGCGTGACCGTCAACATCGGCGCCCACGGGCAGCGCGAGGGCCTGGCCGCCCACTGGGAAATCTGGGGCTTCGTCCTCGGCGGCATGTCCGCCATGCAGGCCCTGGAAACCGCCACCGTGAACCCGGCGCGCTACCTCGGCATGGACGCCGACATCGGCTCCATCGAGCCGGGCAAGCTCGCCGACCTGCTGGTGATGGAGGGCAACCCCCTGGAGGACATCCGGGCCACCGACGACGTCGCCTACGTGGTGCTGAACGGCCGCATCTACCAGGGCGGCACGTTGGCGGAGACGGTGACGGGGGAGAGGAAGCTGGAGCCCTTCTACTGGGAATAGAGCGGGTCGGAATTCGCTATCCGCTATTCGCTGCCCGCTTTCCGCTGGAAATAGCGCTCAGCGCTCAGCGGTCGGCTATCAGCAAGGCAGGCGCTTCGCCGACGGAGCGTGCAACGACGCGAGTGAGCGGGCCCCCGAATGTAACGAAGGCCCTCCAGCGGAAAGCGGACAGCGACCCCCCTCACGCCATCTCCAGAAACCGCTCCAGTTCCTTGTCCGTCACCATCCGGGCGAACTGGTCCGCCTGGGCGAGCCGGGTGCCGGCGAACATGTCCACGAAGTCGTCGCCGAACAGGTCGCGGGCGGTGGCGGAATCCCGGAAGCGCTCGATGGCCAGGCGGAAGCTGGCGGGGAAGTGCTGCGCTTCGGGGATGGACGACGCGCGCTCGTAGCACGAGCCGTGCATGGGCTCCGCCGGCTCGGCGCGGCGCTCGATGCCCCACAACGCCGCTGCGAGCAGGCATGTGGCCACCAGATAGGGGTTGGAGTCGGAGCCGGGCACCCGCAGCTCGACCCGCTGGGCGGACGGCCTGCCCGGGATCACCCGGATGGCGCAGGTGCGGTTCTCGATGCCCCAGGTCGCGGCGATGGGAGCGAACGCGCCCGGCGCCAGCCGTTTGAACGAGTTGACGTTGGGCGCCATCATCAGCAGCAGCTCGGGCAGGAGCTGCTGCAGCCCCCCCACCACGTGGCGCTGAATGTCGCTCATGCCGTGCTCGCCCCGGGTGCTGTGGAAAAGCTGCTTGCCGCGGTTGCTCTTCAGTGAGAAATGCACGTGGCCGCTCTGGCCGTCGTCTTCCGCCAGGGGCCGGGCCATGAACGAGAGCAGCATGTTGTGGCGCGCGGCCAGGGTCTTGGCGTGGGTCTTGAACAGGATGGCGTCGTCCACCGCGGCAAATCCCGGACGATGTCCCAGGGCCACCTCGCCCATGCTCGCTGCCTGTTCCCAGTGCATGCTGGAGATGGGGATGCTCATGGCCTCGCACATGCCGCGCATCTCCTTGAACAACTGCGCCCACATGCTCTGGTGCATCACGCCGCCGTAGGTGGAGACCTCGTTCAGCAGCTTGGGGTTCTGGAACCCTTTCTCCCGCAGCGAGTCCCCACTCTCCTTGAACAGCCGGAACTCGTATTCGAAGGCGAAGGTGGGCACGATGCCCATGGCGTTCGCTCGCTCCAGGGTCCGGCGAAACAGGCGGCGGGGATCCCAGCGGCCGCCGTTGGTGCCGTCGGCGTATTCCACGAAGAACAGCAGATCGCTCTCCGGGTCCTCGAACGGCAGTACCCGCGACCGTTCCCAGTCCACGTCGCAGCGCTCGTCCGCGTAGTCCTGATCGAGGGTGAGGTAGCCGTGGGGAATGAGCTTGATGTCGCCGAAGTCGAGCATGAAGTTGTCGGCCGAGAAGGGTACGCCTTCGTCCACGGCGCTCTCGAGCTTGCTCACCGAGACGGTTTTGCCGCGAAGCTGCCCTTGCAGGTCGACGAACGCCACGGTGGCGTAACGGCTCTTGCGGCTTTTCAACAGGGCCTTGAGGTCCGTCATCGTCTTGCTGCCGGGCCTCGGACCATTGATTCTGGAACTGTTCATGGGCCTCCTCGATGCGCTCCGAACGTGGCCGGAAATGGTGTATGGTTGCGACCGCGTGATTGTGCCACGGCACAGGGCGCAATGACGCTCCATTGAACGGTTCGGGAGAATCGCTTGGCCGTCCTGAAGTCCAGCATCGATACCGGCGGCGCCGCATTCCAGCGCAACCGGGAGCATCACCGGGCGCTGGCGGCGGAGCTGCGGGAACTGGTGGAGCGCATCAGCCAGGGCGGCGACGCCCGGTCCCGGGAGCGCCATACCGCCCGGGGCAAGCTGCTGCCGCGGGATCGTCTGGAACGGCTGCTCGACCCCGGCTCGCCGTTCCTCGAGGTGGGCCAGCTCGCCGGCTACGAGCTCTACGACGATTGGCTTCCCGCTGCCGGCATCATCACCGGAATCGGCCGGGTCTCGGGTACCGAGTGCGTCGTCGTCGTCAACGACGCCACGGTGAAGGGCGGCACCTACTACCCGGTCACCGTGAAGAAGCATCTTCGTGCCCAGGAGATCGCAGCCGAGAACAGCCTGCCGTGCATCTACCTGGTGGATTCCGGGGGCGCGTACCTGCCCCTGCAGGACGAGGTGTTCCCGGACCGCGAGCACTTCGGCCGCATCTTCTACAACCAGGCGAATCTGTCGGCCCGGGGGATTCCGCAGATCGCCGTGGTCATGGGTTCCTGCACCGCCGGCGGCGCCTACGTGCCAGCCATGTGCGACGAGGCCATCATCGTGCGCGATCAGGGCACCATCTTCCTCGGCGGTCCGCCTCTGGTGAAGGCGGCAACCGGGGAAGAGGTGGATGCGGAGAGCCTGGGCGGCGGCGACGTTCACAGCCGTGTCTCGGGGGTCACCGACCACCTGGCGGCCAACGATGCCCACGCCCTGGCACTGGCCCGCGAGGTCATCGGGGCCTGTCACGTGCGGCACCGGCCCACGGTGCGCACCCGCCCGCCGCGGGAGCCGGCGTTTCCGGTGGAGGAGCTCTACGGTGTGCTGCCCACGGACACCCGCACGCCCTTCGACGTGCGCGAGGTGATCGCCCGGCTGGTGGACGGCTCGGAGTTTCACGAGTTCAAACCCCTGTACGGTGAAAGCCTGGTGTGCGGCTTCGCCCACGTGGAGGGGCTGCCGGTGGCCATCGTCGCCAACAATGGCATTCTGTTCTCGGAATCCGCCCTGAAGGGCGCCCACTTCATTCAGCTCGCCGACCGGCGCGGGGTGCCGCTGTTGTTCCTGCAGAACATCACCGGATTCATGGTGGGGCGGAAGTACGAGAACGAGGGCATCGCCAAGCACGGGGCCAAGATGGTCACCGCCGTGGCGTGTGCCCGGGTGCCGAAGCTCACCGTGGTGATCGGCGGCTCCTTCGGCGCCGGCAATTACGCCATGTGCGGCCGCGCCTACGGCGCGCGCATGCTGTGGACCTGGCCCAATGCCCGCATCTCGGTGATGGGGGGCGAGCAGGCGGCCAACGTGCTGGCCACGGTGCGGCGGGACGGCATGGCCGCCCGCGGCGAGAGTTGGCCGGAGGCCGAGCAGCGGGCGTTCATGGACGGCATCCGCGAGCAGTACGAGACCCAGGGGCATCCCTACTACGCCAGCGCCCGGTTGTGGGACGACGGCGTCATCGACCCGTGCGACACCCGCCGGGTCGTCGGGCTCGCGCTGGAGGTGGCGTGCCGGGAATCGGAGCAGCCGACGGCGGAATTCGGCGTGTTCAGGATGTAGCGCACGTGTTCGATACCCTGCTCATCGCCAACCGCGGCGAAATCGCCTGCCGCATCATCCGCACCGCCCGGCGCCTGGGGCTGCGCACGGTCGCCGTCTACTCCGACGCCGACGCCGCGGCAGAGCACGTTCGTCAGGCCGACGTGGCCGTGCGCCTCGGCCCTGCCCCGGCAGCGCAGAGCTACCTGGATATGGCCGCCGTGCTCGAGGCGGCCCGCCGTTCCGGAGCGCAGGCGGTGCACCCGGGCTACGGTTTCCTTTCCGAGAACGCGGCCTTCGCCCAGGCCACGGAGGAGGCCGGGCTGGTGTTCGTCGGGCCCCCGTCCGCCGCCATCCGCGCCATGGGATCGAAGATCGAGGCCAAGCGGCTGGTGGCCCGGGCCGGCACGCCGGTGGTGCCGGGCTACGAGGGCGACGAACAAACGGACGAACGGCTGGTGGCCGAGGCGGCGGGTATCGGCTTCCCGCTCCTGATCAAGGCGTCCGCCGGCGGCGGCGGCAAGGGCATGCGCCGTGTGGATGCCGCCGAGGAGGTGCCCGGCGCGGTGGCGGCGGCCCGCCGGGAGGCGCAGGCGGCCTTCGGCGACGACCGCCTGTTGCTGGAGCGCTACCTCACCGCACCCAAACACCTGGAAGTGCAGGTGCTGGCCGACGGGGCGGGCCGCGTGCTGCACCTGTTCGAGCGGGACTGCTCGGTGCAGCGGCGGCATCAGAAGGTCATCGAGGAAGCGCCGGGGCCGCGGGTGACCCCGGAGCTGCGCGCTCTGCTGGGGGAAGCCGCCGTGCGGGCCGCCGAAGCCATCGCCTACCGTGGCGCGGGAACCGTGGAGTTCATCGCCGAGGGCGAAGCCTTCTACTTCATGGAGATGAACACCCGGCTGCAGGTGGAGCATCCGGTTACCGAGGCCATCACCGGGCTCGACCTGGTGGAGTGGCAGATCCGCATCGCCGCCGGCGAGCCGCTGCCGTTCGCGCAGCAGGATCTGCGCTGCCGGGGCCACGCGGTGGAGGCGCGGATCTACGCCGAGAATCCGCGCCGCGGCTTCCTGCCCTCCACGGGGCGCCTGCTGCGGGTGGCGTTCCCGGCCGACGTGCGGGTGGACAGCGGGGTCGCCACGGGGGATTCGGTCACGGTGCACTACGATCCCATGCTCGCCAAGGTGATCGCCCACGGCGACGACCGGGCCGAGGCGCTGCGGAGACTCGATCAGGCGCTGGCGGCCACGGAAATCGCCGGCGTGGAGCACAACGTGGGCTTTCTGCGGCGGGTGCTCGGCCACCCGAGCTTCGCGGCCGGGGACTACACCACCCACCTGCTGGACGACATGGGCGAGCTGCTCGTGGAGCGCGACGACGGGAATCTGGTCTGCGCCGCGGTGGCGCTCGCGGAGCGCGCCCGGGATGCCGGTCGGTGGGGCGCCGGCGATGGGTTCCGGCTCAACCGGCCCTCCGGGTTCGTGGTGGAGCTCGATCGCGACGACGCGCGACACACGGTGCGTCTGGCCGGAAGCACGGCGTGGGTGGACGGCCGATCCCGCGCCCTGGAGGACCTGACGGAAGAGGACGGGCGGTTGCGTTTCCGCCTCGACGGAGTGCGGGTGGAAGCCCGGGTCGTGGTGGATGCGGAGGCAGTGTTCGTCATCCGCGCCGGGGATTGCGAACGCCTGGCGCTGCCTCGCCTGGACGTGGCGGCCCTGGCGGAGGCCGCGGTGGGCGGCGAGCGCATCACCTCGCCCATGCCCGGGCAGGTGATCGCCGTGGCCGTGGCGCCGGGGGACGAGGTGGCGCCCGGTCAGGTGCTGCTGGTGGTGGAGGCGATGAAGATGGAACACAACGTGGTGGCGCATCGGCACGGCACGGTCATTGCCGTCGCCTGCGCGGTGGGTGACCGGGTGGAGGACGGCGTGGAGCTGGTCACCCTGGAAGCGGAAAGCTAGGAGGCAACGCCATGTTCCAGTTCGACTTCGGGCTCGGCGAGACCATCGACATGCTGCGGGACAGCGTGGGCCAATTCGCGCGGGCGGAGATCGCGCCCCGGGCGGCGCAGATCGATGCCGACAACGCGTTTCCGCGGGATCTGTGGCCCAAGCTCGGCGCCCTGGGCCTGCTCGGCGTCACGGTGGAGGAGGAGTACGGCGGCGCGGGGCTGGGTTATCTGGCCCACTGCGTGGCCATGGAGGAGATCAGCCGGGCTTCGGCCTCCGTGGGTCTTTCCTACGGAGCGCATTCCAATCTGTGCGTGAATCAGTTACGCCGCTACGGCACCGAGGAGCAGAAGCGCAGCTACCTGCCCCGGCTCATCTCCGGTGAGCACCTGGGTGCGCTGGCCATGAGCGAGCCGGGGGCGGGGTCCGACGTGGTGAGCATGAAGCTCACCGCCGAGGATCGCGGTGATCATTTCGTCTTGAACGGCAACAAGATGTGGATCACCAACGGCCCCGGAGCGGACGTTCTGGTGGTGTACGCCACGGTGGATCCCAGGCTCGGCTCCAAGGGCATCACCGCGTTCATCATCGAGCGCGGCATGCCGGGGTTCTCCACGGCCCAGAAGCTCGACAAGCTGGGCATGCGCGGCTCCGACACCTGCGAGCTGGTGTTCGAAGACTGCCGCGTGCCCAGAGAGAACGTGCTCGGCCGGGTGGGCGAGGGGGTGAAGATCCTCATGAGCGGCCTGGACTACGAGCGGGTGGTGCTGGCGGCCGGCCCCCTCGGCATCATGCAGGCGTGTCTCGACGTGGTAATGCCGTATCTGCACGAGCGCGAGCAGTTCGGCGTGCCCATCGGCACGTTTCAGCTCATGCAGGGCAAGGTGGCGGACCTGTACTCCACCATGAATGCCGCCCGCGCGTACGTGTACGCGGTGGCGGCCGCCTGCGACGCCGGCCGTACCAGCCGCTTCGATGCCGCCGGCTGCATCCTGTTCGCCGCGGAGAAGGCCACCTGGATGGCGAGCGAGGCGATTCAGGCGCTCGGAGGCAACGGCTACATCAACGAGTACCCCACGGGGCGCCTGTTGCGGGACGCGAAGCTCTACGAGATCGGCGCCGGCACCAGCGAGATCCGGCGCATGCTCATCGGCCGGGAGCTGTTCGACGCTACCGGATGAGCACGGTATAATCGCGCGCCGCTGGAACGGCGGTCTCGTGGCCTCAGGCCGGGCAACCCCGGTCACGGGCGGGCCGCGCCATCATACGAAGTTCCCCTCGATCGGGTGGTTGGAGAAGCAGACGTGAAGAGTTTGAAGGTATCCCTGGGTCTGGTGTCGGTGCTCGTGGCCGTGGCGGCCATGGCCGTGCCCCCGGGAACCGCCGATGAGATCCGTGAGCGTCTGCAGCCGTTCGGCGAGTTGTGCCGGGCGGGCGAGAACTGCGCCACCGGGAGCGCCGGTGCCGGCGCTGCGGCCGCTTCCGCCGGCGCGGCCATGTCGGGGCAGCAGGTGTACAACCAGTTCTGCGGCACCTGCCACGGCGCCGGGGTGGCCGGCGCGCCGGTGACCGGTGACGCGACCGCCTGGCAGCCGCGCATCGCCAAAGGCATGGACGTGCTGTGGCAGCACACCCAGAACGGCTTCAACGCCATGCCGCCCAAGGGTACCTGCATGGCCTGCTCCGACGAGGAATTGCGGGCGGCCATGGACTACATGGTCGAGCAGGCTCAGTAGCGGCCCGCCACCCCGGGCGCAGCGTCCCAGTTCAGCGCGCGAAAGCTCAGCGCCTCGGTGAGGTGGGCCGTGTCCACGGCCCGCTCGGCCGCCAGATCCGCAATGGTGCGTGCCGCGCGCAGCACCCGGTGAACGCCCCGGGCCGAAAGCTCGAAGCGCTCCGCCGCCCGTTCCAGCAGTCGCCGCCCCTCGCCGCCCAATGCCGCCGACGCGAGCAGTGCCGGTGGCGGCAGCTCGCCGTTGAGGCAGCCCTGCCGCCGGCGCTGAATCTTCCGGGCGGCGCTCACCGCCCGGCGCAGCTCCCCGCCGGAGACGCCCTCACCGCCTGACGACACCAGCAGCCCCTTCGGCACCGGCGGCACCGCCACGTGCAGGTCGATGCGATCCAGCAGTGGACCGGAAATCCGCGCCTGGTAGCGGCGCACCTGATCCGGGCTGCAGCGGCAGCCGTGCTCGGTGCAGGTGCGGCCGGCGGGACACGGATTCATCGCGGCGACGAGCTGGAAGCTGGCCGGAAAGGTGGCCCGCAGGTCGGCACGGGCCAGGGTGATGCGCCGCGTCTCCAGCGGTTCCCGAAGTGTATCGAGGACGCTCGGCTTGAAGTGCGGCAGCTCGTCCAGGAACAGGACGCCGCGGTGGGCGAGGGAGATCTCGCCGGGCAGGCCGTGCCGGCCGCCCCCCACCAGAGCGGGTGCGCTGGCCGAGTGGTGAGGCGCGCGGAACGGCGGCCGACCCGCCGGTGGAGGCTCCAGGGCGGCCGCGGAGTAAACGGCAGCCACCTCCATGGCGTCGTCGTGCTCGAGGTCCGGAAGCAGGGTCGACAGGCGGTGCGCCAGCATGGTCTTGCCGGTGCCGGGCGGGCCCACCATGAGCAGATGATGCCCGCCGGCGGCGGCCACCGTGAGGGCGCGCTTGGCCGCCTGCTGGCCCACCACGTCGTCCAGGTCCGGCTCGGCCGGTGCGCAGACGGCGGAATGGGCGGAAGGCGGGGGAAGCGGGTGAGCCGCCGGGTCGCGCAGGAACGCCACCACCTCGCTCAGATGGCCGGCAGTGAGCAGCAGACCCGCCGGCGCCAGCCGGGTCTCGGCGGCGTTCAGCGCCGGGATCACCAGCCGCCCGGCGCCGTCCGGGTACTCCTGCTTGAGCGCCAGCGCAGCGCACAGGCATCCGCGGGTGGCCCGCAGCTCGCCGAACAGGCCCAGCTCGCCGAGGAACTCCAGGGGGGCGCCTGCGCCCGCAGCGAGCTGCCCGGTGGCGCGCAGCACGCTGACGGCGATGGGCAGGTCGAATCGCGCACCCTCCTTGGCCAGCTCCGCCGGCGCCAGGTTCACCACCACCTTGCCCTGCGGGAAATCCAGCCCGCAGTTCTGGATGGCGCTCTTCACCCGGTCCCGGGCTTCCCGGACGGCGGTTTCCGGCAGGCCCACCAGCGTGAACGCGGGCAGCCCGCCGGGGAGATGGGTCTCCACCGTGACCCGCGGCGAAACCATTCCCACCAGGGCCCTGCCGAACGCGCGGTTGCCCTCAAGCGGTGCGGCGGGCTCCGCGCCGGTCACGGCGCACCCGGCGCCGGTCACGGCGCACCGGGGCCGTCCCGGCGCTCCAGCTCGCGCAGGCGCCGTTCCAGATCCTCGACGGTGCGGCGCAGCTCGTCCAGCGCCCTGAACTGAGCCTCCAGCTCCTGGCGCGGCACCAGCTCCAACTCGGCGAATCCCTGGCGCAGGGTGCGCCGCGCCTGCTCGACCACCGAGTCCAGGGCATCGCGCGGCAACAGCCCGCGGATCTGCTGTTGCAGACGCTCGACGAGGTCGCTGATGAAGGCTTCCTGACTCATGGCGGCTCCGTGGCTGCGACGTGGGCGGATGGTAAGCATCCGCACCGGCGGCGTCGACGGAACCCGGCCGCGGCGGGCTAGGGGGATCGCCCCGCACCCGCGTGAGCCCGGGTGCACCAGTCGCGTGCGTCGCGCCCCCTGTCCATGCCCTAAGCTGGTGCGGGCGGCCCCGCGCGATGTGCCCGAATTGTCCGTTCTACAATTCAACCTATTGAATATAAAGAGAAAAGTCCTTTGGCACGGTTCGTGCCAAGTTGCCAGTCGACGGTGGGGGACTCGATCGCTCGGGCGCTGACCGCGACTACGACATGGCAATCAACGCAACGACTAGAGGAAACGACATGAAGCACAAAGCTGCATCGGCGCTGGCGTCGGTACTGATGGGAACGGCCCTGCTCGGGGTGCACGGCGGTGCGCGGGCCGAGGTGGAAGTCTCGGCCAACGTCACCATGGCCTCCGACTACTCCTTCCGCGGCGTCTCGCAGACCGATCGGGACCCGGCGATTCAGGGCGGGTTCGACGTGGCCTGGGATTCCGGGTTCTACGTCGGCACCTGGTCCTCGAACGTGAGCTTTCCCACCGTGAGCCAGGAGCTCGATCTCTACCTCGGCTACTCCGGGCAGATCACCGACGAGCTCTCCTTCGACGTCACGTACACGCGCTTCGAGTACCCCGGTGACGGTGCCAACCTGGACTACAACGAGTTCGGGGGCTCCCTTTCCTACGGCAACGCCACCTTGGGCGTCATCTACTCCAACGAGTACTTTGCGCTGGACGACGTCACCTGGTTCTACCCCTACACCGACTACAGCCTGCCGCTGGGGCCGGGTTCGCTGGACTTCCACGTGGGCATGAGCCTGCTGGACGACAACAGCGCCGGCGACTGGGTGGCCGCCTTCGGCGACGAGGAGGTGCTGGACTGGAGCGTGTTCTACACGTTGCCGGTAGCCGGGGTCGACCTGGGGCTCGGGGTGGTGGGAACGGACGTCGACGACGACTTCTGCGACGAGCCCTGCGGGGCCCGCGCCATCGTCTCGCTGTCGAAAAGCCTGTGATTGAGAGAGAATCGATGCGCACAGATCTTCCACAGGATCCCTCGCGGCCGCCACGCCGGTGCGAGTACCCGTGCAGCCGATTCCATAGGAGAAGCTAATGAAACTGGTAACAGCCATCATCAAGCCCTTCAAGCTCGACGATGTTCGCGAGGCGCTCTCGGACATCGGCGTGCAGGGCATGACGGTCACCGAGGTGAAAGGGTTCGGCCGTCAGAAAGGGCATACGGAGCTCTATCGCGGCGCCGAGTACGTAGTGGACTTCCTGCCGAAAGTGAAGGTGGAGGTGGCGGTGGACGACGGCCTGCTCGATCAGGTTCTCGAGACCATCACCAAGTCCGCCAACACAGGCAAGGTGGGTGACGGCAAGATCTTCGTCACCGCACTCGAGGAAGTCGTACGGATCCGTACGGGGGAAACGGGCGCCCAGGCCGTGTAGCGGCGCCCGATACAAGGAGAAAGAGATTGTGGAAGATCTGATTCAAACTAACTACGCCCTGGACACCTTCTATTTCCTGGTGATGGGCGCGCTGGTGATGTTCATGGCGCCGGGATTCGCCATGCTCGAAGCGGGGCTGGTGCGGTCGAAGAACACGGCCGAGATTCTGCTGAAGAACGTGGCCCTGTTCGGCATCGCCTGCATCATGTACCTGCTCTGCGGCTACTACATCATGTACGTGGGCGCGGTGGAAGGCGGGGTTCTGCCTGACTTCGGTCTGTGGATCGGCGGCGAGAACACGGTGGAGGAAACGCTCGCCTCGGGCGGCGAAACCTACTACTCGGCCCGGGCCGACTACTTCTTTCAGGTCGTGTTCGTGGCCACCGCCATGTCCATCGTCTCCGGCGCCGTGGCCGAGCGTATGAAGCTGTGGGCCTTTCTCGGCTTCGCGGTGGTGATGACGGGCCTCATCTATCCGCTGCAGGGCATGTGGACCTGGGGCGGCGGCTGGATCTCCGCGGCCGGTTACTCGGACTTCGCCGGCTCCGGCATCGTCCACCTCACCGGCGCGGCGGCGGCCCTGGCCGCGGTGCTGCTGCTCGGGCCGCGCAAGGGCAAGTACGGTCCGGACGGCCAGGTGAACGCCATCCCCGGCGCCAACCTGCCCCTCGCCACCCTGGGGATGTTCATCCTCTGGTTCGGCTGGTTCGGGTTCAACGGCGGCTCGGAGCTGAAGACCTCGAATATCGAGGAAGCCAACGCGGTGGCTCAGGTGTTCGTCAACACCAACCTGGCCGCCTGTGGCGGGCTGCTGGCCGCCCTGTTCACCGCCAAGGTGATGTTCAGCAAGGCCGATCTCACCATGTCGCTGAACGGCGTGCTGGCGGGGCTGGTGGCCATCACCGCCGATCCGCTCTCTCCCAGCGCCCAGGCGGCGGTGCTCATCGGCGCCGTTGGCGGGGTCCTGGTGGTGTTCTCCATCGTCCTGCTCGACAAGTTCCGGATCGACGATCCGGTGGGCGCCATCTCGGTGCACGGCGTGGTGGGCATCTGGGGCGTCATCGCGGTGGTGTTCAACAACGACGAAGCCACCCTGGGCGGTCAGCTCATCGGTCTCGCGGGCATCTTCGTCTGGGTGTTCGCCGCGAGCCTGGTGGTCTGGGGGGTGCTCAAGGCGGTGATGGGCATTCGCGTCTCGGAGGAGGAAGAGTACGCGGGGGTCGATCTGACCGAGTGCGGGCTGGAGGCCTATCCCGAGTTCGTCAAATCCACCTGAGGACTCCCGTCGGCTGGGGACGCGGCGGGGCGCTTCGGCGCCCCGCCTGCGTTTTCGCCCGAGCACTTGCCGATTCCCGATTCTGGACTATAACTCCGGCAACGTTCACGGCCGGAGGTGAGCCATGACCCAGACCAGCAGGAGCCAGGCGCCGGAGGTCCACAGCATCGCGGCCAGGCAACCCGTGCGCAGCCAGCTCGAGGCGGACGTGGAGGCGTTTCTGGCCCAAGGCGGCAACATCCAGGAAGTTCCCCGGGACTACCGGGCCGACCCGCCCAAGCGGCCGGCGAGCACCTACGGCCGAGGGTCCATCTGACGGGACCCTCCTGCCCGCGCCCCGCGGCCCGCGCCCCGCGGGCGCGGCGCGATGACCTGACGGCGGCGCCGGCCTACAATACGCGGCTTTTCGTCGTTCCCCAGCAGAGCAGGTCATG
>JAWLGU010000043.1:0-38654 GCA_041690675.1 Pseudomonadales bacterium
GGCGAACCCGGCGGACCTGAACCGCTACATGCTGGAGTTCTACACCATGGCCCGGGCGGTGGCGAAGGCCAGCGACGCCGGGCTCGAGGTGAGCAGCATTGCCAATTTCGAGCAGATGCTCGAGCTCGGGGCGCTGAAGAGCCCGGAGGCCAACGACGCCCACGTGGTGAACATCGTCGACTGGCTGCTGCAGTACGCGTTCGACCAGCGGGCCAGCGACATCCACATCGAGCCGCGGCGCGACAAGGGCCTCATCCGCTTCCGCATCGACGGCGTGCTGCACCACGTCTACGAGCTGCCGAGCGCGGTGAACGCCGCGGTCACCAGCCGCTTGAAGATCCTCGGCCGCATGGACGTGGCGGAGAAGCGCCGGCCCCAGGACGGCCGGGTGAAGACCAAGAGCCCCGACGGCGACGAGGTCGAGCTGCGGCTTTCCACGCTGCCCACGGCCTTCGGCGAGAAGATGGTGCTGCGGATCTTCGATCCCGACGTGCTGCTGCGCAGCTTCGCCGAGCTGGGGCTGACCGGGCGGGATCACGAGCGCTGGCAGGAGATGGTCCACTCGCCGAACGGCATCGTGCTGGTCACCGGGCCCACGGGGTCGGGCAAGACCACCACCCTGTATTCGACCCTCAAGCAGCTCGCCACCTCCGAGGTGAACGTCTGCACCATCGAAGATCCCATCGAGATGGTGGAACCGGCGTTCAACCAGATGCAGGTGCAGCACAACATCGACGTCTCCTTCGCCTCCGGCATCCGCGCGCTGCTGCGGCAGGACCCGGACATCATCATGATCGGCGAGATCCGCGACCTGCAGACGGCGGAGATGGCCATCCAGGCGGCGCTGACGGGTCACCTGGTGATCTCCACCCTGCATACCAACGATGCACCCACCGCGGTAACCCGACTGCTGGATCTGGGCGTCCCCTCCTACATGATCAAGGCCACCGTGCTCGGGGTGATGGCCCAGCGCCTGGTGCGGACCCTCTGCCCCCACTGCAAAGTGGAAGACGAAGTGGATCTTGAAGCCTGGGAACTGCTGACCCGGCCGTACAAGGCCCGGCCGCCGGCCGCCGTGTACTGGCCCAAGGGCTGCCTCGAGTGCCGCGACACCGGCTTTCTGGGGCGCGTGGGCATCTACGAGCTGCTGCCAATGGCGGACCGGGTCAAGCCCCTGATTCGCGGGGACACCGACATCCACGAGCTCCGCCGCCAGGGTATGAAGGAAGGCATGCGCACCCTGCGCCTGTCCGGTGCCCAGAAGGTAGGGGCCGGCCTCACTACCATCGCCGAGGTGCTGCGGGTGGCCCCGGTGTCCCAGGACTGAGCAACCGGGGCGGCGACCTCAAGCGGCCGCGTCCCGCCGGGCCGCTTCGGGCTGCTTCTCCTGCTCCGCCTCCGCTACCGCTCCCTCCGCGAACATCCGCTGCAGTAGCTCTGTGCTCACCACCACCCGGCGACCCGCACGCAGCGCGGCGAGCTCGCCCGAGCGGAGGTGATGGGAGATCGCGAGCGCGGCGTCGTCCACCGGCACGGGCGCGCTGCGGCGGTCCACGTTGCGAAAGCGCAGGTAGGACGTCACCGCCCAGAGCAGATAAACGGCGGACAAGACCAATATGCCGGTGCCGTAATCGGTGACCAGATCCACCAGCTCGGCCACGTCCAGCCCCTGCAGCATCACCCGATACAGGAGCGTGGCGCCGAGGGCCCAGGCCACCAGGGACAGCAGAGGCACGAACAGGTACAGCCACAGGAACCAGCAGATCAGGGTGACCGACAGGTAGCCGTAGCGTTGAGCACGGCTCTGCAGGTCGGGGCGCTCAATGATCAGCGGTCGCATGGAACTGCTCCCCCCGATCCGGGCTCACCCACACCGCCCGCCGGTCGCGGCGCCGGAAGACAGCCTTCGGCAGCGCCACCAGGGTGGTGAGCACGCTGATCGTCCAGTACGCCACGGGGTACCAGATGATCCAATAATAATAGCGGGAAAGCCCCTTCTCGTAGCGGCTGTCGATGGCCAGGCTCACCGCGAACTGCAACAGGCAGGTGATCCCGATCATGGCCCCGCCCCAGCTCGGCAGCCAGTCCCGCGGGTCCGGCAGCGGCGGCATGTCGAGTAGCTGTCCGGCGAGCAGCGACAGCGCCAGAACGGCCATGGTGTACGCCCACAGCACGCTCACCCAGAACTCGGCGAGCACCGGCCACATGTGACGCCGGCGCCAGCACAGGAGGTCGCGGAAGTGGCCCATGGCTACCTCCACCCCGCCTTGGGCCCAGCGCAGCCGTTGCCGCCACAGCCCGCGCAGGGTCTCCGGCATCAGAATCCAGCACAGGGCGTTGCTCTCGAAGCGGATGGACCAGTGATCCATCTGCAGCCGCCAGCTGATGTCGATGTCGTCGGTGACCTTGTTGAGATCCCAGAACCCCACCCGTGCCAGGGCCGATCTGCGGAAGGCCACCACCACGCCGGACACCGTGAAGACCCGGCCGTAGATGCGTTGCGCGCGCTTGATCAGGCCGATGGTGGACGAGAACTCCCCCACCTGGATCTTGCCCAGCAGCGTCGAGCGGGTGCGAATCCGCGGGTTGCCGGTCACCGCAGCCACCCGGTGACCGCCGATGAAGTGGCGGATCATCCAGTGCACCCCGTGCGGGTCCAGCACCGCGTCACCGTCGATGCACACGAGCAGCTCGTGATTGGCGGCCAGGGTGCCCACCCGCAGGGCGGCCGCTTTGCCCTGGTTGCTGGCCAGGTGAACGGCGCGGATGGCGCCCCGTTCGGCATAGCGGTCGATGAGGGTGGGGGTGTCGTCGCTGCTGCCGTCGTCGACCACGATGATCTCGAGGTTCGGGTACGTCTGCGTCAGCAGCGACTCGATGGTCTCGACGATGGCGAACGACTCGTTGTGGGCCGGCACGATCACCGAAACCCCCGGGTACTCGGGCAGTGGCGGCGGCTCGTCGACCCGCTGCCGGCCGCGCCGCTCCCAGTGGAAGTAGTAGTAGATGCCGCCCACCATCCACAAGTACGCCATGAACAGCGGAAAGATCAGCGCGAACTCCTGCAGCACCCGGTAGAACGTTTCCATGGCCGTCACTCCAGCATCGCCGGGTGATGCGACAGGGAGAGGCGCGAGCGCAGGAGTCGCAGATCCGGATGTCCTCCCACGAAGTCGTCCGGGTACCAGGCGATGTGGTGGGCGCCGGCGTCGAGCAGTGCGTCCAGGTGGCGGGCCAGGGTCCTCGCGTCGAGCCGCGTGCCGGTGCGCCAGTCCACGGTCTGAACCTCGAACAGGGTGCGTTCCATGCCTCGCGGCTCCCGGGCGATGCGCGCCGCCAGCGCCGTGAGCCAGTCCACCGGGTTCTGTGCCTGCTCCAGCAACGGCATGGCCATGACCGCCGTGTAGTCGTAGCTCGTGAGGAACAGGGCCAGGCTCTGAGCAAACCAGCGCTCGCTTTCGGGGTCCGTGACCACGCGGGCATAGAGGTTGCGCGCCGTCACCAGAGCCGGCTGATGGCGGCGCAGCACGTCGGCCAGTTCGTGGGTGAAGTCGATCAGGGCCTGGGTCTTGAGCCGGGCGAGGGCGTCGGTCTCGGCGGTAGTGAGCCCGCGCCAGTCGACGGGATCGCCAACGGCGATGCCGGCGTGCTGACGGTAATGGGCGAGCGCAGCGGGGCTCGCGTCTTCGCGGTCGGTGAGGAACGCGTCGTCGTGAAACAGCACGCCGGCGAAGTAGCTGGTGCGGCCCAGGTCGTCGTAGATCTCGGAAACGATGCGGCGTGCGCTCGGGTGAAACGGCGACAGGCGGTAGTAGCGGTGACGGTGGGAACCGTCGGCGGCACTCACGGCCAGCTCCCGGCGCAGCTCCGCGTCCGGCAGCTGAAACGCGAGCACCGGCATCCATGCGAGCACCTGCACCCCGGCGCGGGTCTTCAGTTGCCAGGCGACCCGGTCGAACAGGTCCTCGCGCATGGGCAGATGACGGTTGGGGAAGTACAGGGCTTCGGCGACACCGTCGCCGTCCGGATCGGCGAACGCCTGCAGCAGCACCCGGTTGATGCGCATGGCCTTGATGCGGTCGAGCAGCCGGTCAAGGTTCCGGCCCATCTGTGCCGGGTCCGGGTCGTAGACGTAGTCGAGATCGATATGCGCAGCTCTGAGCGGGGTGGGCGGGTACAGGCCGCGCACCGTCATGGCGAACTGATCCAGGTCCATGTCCGAGCCCACGAGCACCCGATGCACGACGGGTGCGCCCGGGGTGTTGGGTCGCTCGTCGAGGGTCAGGAAGCGCGAGAACCCCAGGGACCGCGCCGCCTCAACGGCCTGAGCGTTGTGGGCGCCGTAAGGCCACGCCACGGTGCGCGGTCGTGCTCCCACCCGCTGCTCGATGAGCTCCGCGCTCGCCGCCAGATCGGCCCGAAGGCGCGCCTCGTAGCGGGCGTCGGTTTCGTAGCGGCCGGAGTCGGGCTGGTAGCCCCGGGTGATGGCGGCGGGCTGCAGGTTGCCGAAGGGGTTGCCGATGACGCCCCGGTGCAGGTCGTGGCTGTGACTGGCGATCTCCACCAGGCCCGAGTCCCGCGCCTCGCGGATCTGCTTCCAGGTCATGAAACGTTCCCGGGCCACCGTCTCGTCGCCGTAGGCCACCGAGCCGCCCGGCGGCACCTCGATCCAGCTGGTGACGGGCGCCAGAACCGCCGGAAAGCCGAACAGCTCGAGGAGGGGCTGCACGTGGTGGTGAAAGCTGGCGTAGCCGTCGTCGAAGGTGAGCAGCACCGCCCTCTCGGGCAGCTCGTCACGCTGCCGTGCCGTAGTCCACTGATCCAGGGTGACGGGTTGGTAGCCTTCCGCATGGAGCCAGCTCAGCTGCCGCACGAGCGCGTCCACGGTGACCGCGGTTGGATCCGCCAGCGCCTCGGCCTCGGTGCGCACCACATCGTGGTAGCACAGAGCCAGGAGCGGCTCCGCCACGGCCACGGGAGCCGCGGCCAGAGCCAGCAGCAGGGTGAGCAGCCGGCAGCGCCTCACAGCGTGCGCTCCAGATTCAGGAACGCCGCAGCGGCATGCTCGCGGTTGCCGTCGTAGACGTACCCGCCGCTGCGCACCCCGTAACCGAGGGTGGTGCGCGGCCCCAGCGCCCAGTCGTGCTCGAGCGACCACGTCCACACGTTGTCGTGGCCGACGTGCGCCTGCCAATATTCCCCGGCCTCCAGGCTCACGCGCTGGGTCAGGCCGTGGTCGTAGCGCCGGAACACGCGCCACTCGTGGGTGAGCTTCAGGGCCAGCTCCGCATCCGCGTCGGGGTTGTAGTAGACGCGGCCGGAAGCACTGTTGCCGCTGCCGTAGACGCTCATCCCCGCGAGTACCTTGTGGCGGGGCCGGTTGAGGAGGCGGTCGCGGTAGGCTACGCGCAACCAGCGGCGCTCGTTGCCATCGTCGAGGTCGAGCCAGCCGACGCTGCCGGTCAGGGCGCGGGCTTCGTGCCAGCGCCGGGTGAGGCCTACCGTGAGCTGGTCGCCCTCAACGCCCGCACGGGTGCCGCGCAGGGGTACGTCGCTGGCGTTGATCGACAGCTCCGCCTGCACCGAGAACGCGTCGCTGCCGTGCCAGCCCAGGAGTCCCCGGGCGCCGTGCTTGCGGTTGTCCTCGAAGCCCCGGTTCACCTCGACCTGCGCCACCAGGCTCGGTCCCCGGTACTCCGCGCCGGCGCCCAGCCGCTGGTCGCGACCGTCCCCCTCGTCAAACTCGCCGTAGCGGCTCTCGTGGCGGACGAAGGCGCGGTAGTGATAGCGCGCCGGGGCGCTGACGTAGCGTGTTTCGCTGCGCCAGTCCCGGCTCGAGAAGGCGCCGCCGTCGGAGCGCCCGGCGCCTGCGTGGACACTGATCCGGGGGCGGTTGTGCAGTTGCCAGCGCTCGGCCAGCTCCGCCGTCGCCTTGGCGCCCGGAGCGTGCTCGGAGGCCTCGGCCAGAGCGCGCTCTGCCTCGGGGTAGCGCCCGGTATCCAGCGCCAGGTGGCCCTCCAGCACCAGCACCCGGAGATTTTCCGGTTCCTGGTGCCGCAGGCGGCGCAGGTCGCGCTCGGCCTTTTCGTACCAGCCACGCCAGCGCAGCAGCTCCGCCCGCGACAGCCGCAGCGAAGCGTTGGCGGGGGCCAGTGAGATCAGGTCGTCCAGCTCCGCCAGCGCCGCGCCGTAGCGATCTCGGTACGCGAGCTCCAGGGCGCGGATCTCCCGGGCCTGGGCGTAACGGGGGTTGCCGAGCCAGCGGCCGGGAGCCGGATTACGCCAGGCGGGCTCGGCGGCGACCATCTGCTCGGCCAGCGCCCGGGCCCCTTCGAAATCCTGGAGGTCCGAGCGGGCGAAGAACAGGCCTGCCTTCAGGTCGAGGCGGTCGGGGGCCAGCAGCAGGGCGGCTTCGTAGACCTCGGCGGCGCGGCCCGGCCGCTCCAGGTACAGATAGGCGGATCCGGCGGCGGCGAGCACGTAGACCGGGATGTCGCGCAGCGAGCCTTCCCGTGCGGCGCGAACGGCTTCGAACTGTTCCGTCGCCTCGGCCATGCGCCGCTCGGCGACGAGGGCGGCGATGCGATCGAAACGCAGCGCCCGGGCCCGCGGCGACCCGAGGTCCGTCGCCTGGAGCTCGGGCCGCGCCAGTAACTCGCCGTGCGCCTCGAGCGCCCGCTGCGCATGCCGGGCACGGCTGTGTGGGTCGGGCAGGTTGGCCCAGCGAACGTGCTGGGCGGCCGCATCCAGCTCGAGACGCTGCATCTCTGCTGCGGTGAAAAGCCCGGGTCGGGCACGGGCCATCTCCAGGGCCCGCGGTGCCGCGCCGAGGGCGGCGGCGGCCAGCACCTGACGCCGATGTGCCTCCCGGTGGTCCGGATCCTGGGTGAGGGCGCGCTGGTAACGAGCCAGCGCACGGGCGAGCTGCCCCGCGCGCTCCTCTACGTAACCCCAGGCCACGTGCAGTTCCGCGATCTCCGTGGCTTGCGCCGCGGCCAGGGCGGCGCTCAGCGGCTCGAGGGTGCGGAAGGCCTCGTCGAGCCGGTTCGCGTCGGCCAGCACCATGGCGCGAGCCAGGATGTACTCGCTGCGCTCGGGCTGGCGCCGCCGCAGTTGCTCGTACAGTGCCAGCGCCCGGTCCCAATGTTTGAGGTTGCGCGCGGACTTGGCGTAGCTTTCCAGCACGTACTCGGGCAGCGACTCGGGGCTGCAATCCGCCAGCAGCGTCACGACGCGCTGGTCGAGGTCTGCCCAGGCCGATACCACCGCAAGATCGAGACGCACCGCGAGGGCGCCGGGATTCTGGTCGAGAAGCGTTTGGAGCTCCGCCAGAGCCGTCTGCAGGTCACCGCGCCGTGCGGCCGCCACGGCGGCCTGACGCCGCTCCGTCACCGGGTCCGCACGCGCCTCGGCCGTGTCCGGCTGGCACTGGGAGCGGAGCCCGGGCGGTGCTCCGGCGGTGCCGAACGCGGCAGCGGCACCCAGCAGTGCGGCGGCGCCCAGGAGGGTGGCGCCGAGGTGCATGGCAGCATTGGGCAAGCGCGCAGCCGTCCCGCAGGCGCCGGGGCTGGGGGTGAAGTACTTCAAGGGCGCGAATCACAGCTATCCGTAGCTATGGAAAAAACCTTGTCATGAAAGCCAGCGCGGTGCAGCCGGGCAATGCGGGCTTTGTGACCGGTTTCGCACAATCTCTGCCCGGAGCATCTGCTCGGCGCCGGGTATAGTGGCGGGCGGAGGAACCACGATGGCTGACTACACGTTGAGCGGTGCGCTGGCGGCCAAGGCGGATCAGCTCGTGCCGAGGCTCGAGGAGGCTCTCGGCGAGGCGCCGGACCCGGAGCTGCGCTACGTCTGTGTACTGAGCGACTTCGCCGCCGCGGCCATCCTGCGTCACGCCGACTGGTTCCGGACCGCCCGTGGCGGTTTCGACGAAGCGCCGCGGCGGGCGGCGATGATCGCGGCCGCGGGCGAGGCACTGGCGGATGCGGGGACCATGGAGGATCTGCAGCGGGGGCTGAGAGCGGTGCGCAACCGCTTTCAGCTCTGGATCGTCTGGCGCCATCTCACCGGGCAGGCGGCGCTGGAAGAGACCACCGCCGCGCTCTCCCACATGGCGGACGTGCTCATCGACCACGCCTTGGAGCGGCTGTACGACTGGGCCTGCCGGCACGACGGCACGCCGCGGGACGCCCACGGCCGGGCCCAGCGCCTGGTGGTGCTGGCGCTGGGCAAGCTGGGGGCTCGGGAGCTCAATCTTTCCTCTGACGTGGACCTGATCTTTGCCTATCCCGCAGCGGGCAGCACCGATCGTGGCCGCACCAACCAGCAGTTCTTCGTGCGGCTGGGCCAGCAGCTCATTCAGGCGCTGGACGCGGTCACGGCCGACGGTTTCGTCTTCCGGGTGGACATGCGCCTGCGCCCATTCGGTGCCAGCGGGCCGCTGGCGGCTCACTTCGCGGCGCTGGAGGATTACTACGTCACCCACGGGCGCGACTGGGAACGTTATGCATTGATCAAGGCGCGCCCGTGTGCCGGTGACCTGGAGGCGGGCGCCGAGCTGCTGGCGGCGCTGACGCCCTTCGTGTATCGGCGCTACCTGGATTTCGGCGCCCTCGACGCACTGCGCGACATGAAGGCGCGCATCTACGCCGAGCGGCACGACCCGGACGACCTGAAGCTGGGGCCGGGCGGCATCCGCGACGTGGAGTTCACCGTCCAGGTGCAGCAGCTCGTCTGGGGCGGTCGGCAGCGGGCGCTGCAGGAGTCACGGCTGCTGGCGGTGCTGCCCGCCCTGGCGGAGCTCGGGCACCTGGACGCCGCAGCCGCCCGCGACCTGGCGGAGGGCTACCGGTTCCTGCGCGACGCCGAGCACAGCCTGCAGGCGGAAGCGGATCAGCAGACGCAGGCCCTCCCCGCCCAGCCGCTGTCCCGGTTGCGGTTGGCCCGGTCCCTGGGCTTCGCCGATTACGACGCCTTCCTGGCGCGGCTCGACGAGCACCGCCGGCGCGTAGGAGAGGTGTTCGACACGCTGGTTGGCGAGCCCGATCTGGCGGACACCGAAGCGCTGCGCCTGTGGCTCGAGCCCGACCGTGAGGATCTGCTCGCGGCCTTCGGCTTCGCCGATCCGCCGGCCGCCACCCAGGCGTTGCGGACCCTCATCACCGCGCGGGACCGATCCGAGGTGGGCAGCGTGGGCCGGGAGCGCCTGGATCGGCTCATGCCGCGGCTGCTGGAGAGCCTGCGGCAGCTGGATGATCCGGGGCTAGCCCTGACCCGGGTGGTCCCCGTGCTCAAGGCGGTGCTGCGCCGTTCGGCCTATCTGGCGCTGCTCCACGAGAATCCCGCCACCCTGACCCACTTCCTCAGTCTGGCCGCGAAGAGCCGCTGGCTCGCCGAAGCCCTGGCCCGGCATCCGGCCTTCTTCGACGCGCTGCTCGATCAGCGCCATCTCGGCGCGCTGCCGGACAAACGCACCCTGGCGGCAGAGCTGCATGCGCAGATCGGCCAGGCCGAGCCCGACGGCCAGGAGCGGG
The DNA here is from genome assembly GCA_041690675.1 of Pseudomonadales bacterium. Lineage (GTDB taxonomy): Bacteria > Pseudomonadota > Gammaproteobacteria > Pseudomonadales > Azotimanducaceae > UBA7803. Next base: position 9,534 of record JAWLGU010000043.1, read on the forward strand.
TGCTCGACGTGCTGCGGGAGTACAAGGAGCACCACGTCTTCAACGTGGCGCTGGCGGAAGTGCGCGGCACCCTGCCGCTGATGAATGCCAGCGATTATCTGACGTTCCTGGCGGAGGCGGTCCTCGAGGAGGCTCTGGTTCTGGCCTGGCGGGAGAACGCCGAGCGGTTCCCGGAATTCGCCGAGCCGCGGCCGTTCATCATCGTCGGCTACGGCAAGCTGGGCGGCATCGAGCTGGGACCGGACTCGGATCTCGATCTCGTGTTCGTCCACGACCTGCCGGCCGCGGCGAACCAGTTCCTGCACCGGCTGGTGCGGCGGCTGCTGCACGTCATCACCGTGCCCACCTACCTCGGCAGCCTCTACGAGGTGGACATGCGGCTCCGGCCTTCGGGCCGGGCCGGGACCATGGTGTCGAGCCTGGACGCGTTCCGCGAGTACCAGCTCGGCGAGGCCTGGGCCTGGGAGCATCAGGCCCTGGTACGGGCGCGCGGGGTGGCCGGGGACCCGAACCTGCTGGCGCGCTTCGAGGCGGTGCGTCGGGAAGTGCTGTGCCTGCCCCGCGAGCCCGAAGCGCTTCGTCGCGAAGTGCTGAGCATGCGGCGCCGGATGGCCGAGCACCACGGCGACGAGGACAGCCTGAAGCTCGGCAGCGGCGGTATCGTGGATATCGAGTTTATGGTCCAATACCTGGTTCTGGCCCACGCGCACGACCACCCGGAGCTGGCCGTCTTCACAGACAACATGCGCATCCTGGAGACCGCGGAGCGACTCGCCCTGCTGCCTCCTGCCACCGCCGGAAGCCTGCGCGCCGCCTACCTGGCGTTGCGATCCGAGTGGCACCGCAGCGTGCTCGATCTCCCGGACAGCGAACGCGCCGCCGAGGTGCTTTCGAGTCACCGCGACCGTGTGCGAGGGGCCTGGAAGGAGATTTTCGGTGAGCGCGCGGCCCATCAGGATCCGCCGTTCCAGGACGAGCAGACGTGAGAGCGTGACAATGAGCGAGAAGAGTTTTGCCGATCGCGACGGTTTCATCTGGCAGAACGGAGAGCTGGTTCCGTGGGCCGACGCCAAGGTTCACGTGCTCACCCACACGCTGCACTACGGGGTGGGGGTGTTCGAGGGCGTGCGGGCTTACGACACGCCCAGGGGGCCGTGCATCTTCCGCCTGGAGGACCATACCCGCCGGCTGTTCGACTCGGCCCACATCCTCGCCCTGGAGATCCCCTACACGCCGGAGGAGGTGAGCCAGGCCCAGCGCGAGGTGTTCCGCGCCAACGAGCTGGTGGAGGGGTATCTGCGCCCCATGGTGTACCTGGGCTCCGAAGGCATGGGGCTGCGCGCCAAGGGACTTTCGGTGAACCTGTGCATCGCCGCCTGGCCCTGGCCCGACTACATGGACGCGGACGCCCGGGAGAAGGGCATCAAGGTCCGCACCTCGTCGTTCACCCGGCATCACGTGAACATCACCATGTGCAAGGCCAAGGCGAACGGCAACTACATCAACTCCATTCTCGCGCTGCACGAGGCCATGGATTGCGGCTGCGACGAGGCGTTGCTGCTCGACAACGAGGGCTACGTGTCGGAGGGCACCGGTGAGAACGTCTTCCTGGTCAAGAACGGTGTGCTGCACACCCCGGAGCTCACGTCGTGCCTTGACGGCATCACCCGGGACACCATCCTGCAGCTCGCTGCCGAAATGGGGGTCGAGGTGCGCGAGCGGCGCATCACCCGGGACGAGGTCTATATCGCCGACGAGGCGTTCTTCACCGGCACGGCCGCCGAAGTGCTGCCGATTCGCGAGCTGGACTCCCGCGTCATCGGCACGGGACGCCGCGGTCCCCTCACCGAGCGGTTCCAGTCCGTGTACTTCGACCAGGTGCGAGGCAAGCGCGAGTCGTTCCCCGAGTGGCACGCTCCTGTCTATGACCGCTGATGCCGCGCGCCGCCGCGGCTCCTCTCCATGAATCGTCGCGTCCCCGAGTCTCCCGAGCACCGGATTCTGGTGGTGGCGCCGGCCTGGGTGGGCGACATGGTGATGGCTCAGCCGCTGATCCGCCTGCTGGGACAGCGCAATCCCGGCGCCGAGATCCACGTCCTCGCGCCTCCCGCCACCGCGCCGCTGGCCGGGCGCATGCCCGGCGTGGCGGGCAGCCGAGTCCTCGACGTGGGCCACGGCGAGCTGGGGCTGGCGCGGCGGCTGGCGGCGGCGCGAGAGATCCGGCGCCAGGGATTCCGGCAGGCGGTGGTGCTCCCGAACTCCCTGAAGTCGGCGCTGGTGCCGGCGTGGGCCGGCATCCCGGTGCGCACCGGCTGGCTTGGCGAGCATCGTTACGGACTCCTCAACGACCGTCGCCGTCTCGACGAAGCGCGCTATCCGTTGATGGTGGAGCGCTTCCTGGCCCTGGCACTCGAGCCCGACGAGCCGCTGCCGGAACCGCGTCCGCAGCCCGAGCTCACCGTGGACCGGGACAACCAGGCGCGCCTGCTGGCGGCGCTGAACCTGGAGCCGTGCAGCGCCCTGGTGCTGTGTCCGGGCGCCGAGTACGGCCCCGCCAAGCGCTGGCCCGCGGCCCACTACGCCGCCGTGGCCCGGCACGCGCTGCGGCAGGGCCGTCCGGTGTGGCTGGTGGGATCGCCGCGGGACGCCGAGATCTGCGGCCGGATCGCAGGCTCGGCACCCGGGGTGGTGGACCTGGCCGGGCGCACCACATTGCTCGACGCCGTGGACCTCCTGGCCGCGGCCAGCGCCGTGGTCTGCAACGACTCGGGACTGATGCACGTGGCCTGCGCCGTGGGAACCCGGGTGGTGGCGTTGTTCGGCTCCACGTCCACGGACTTCACCCCGCCCCTGGGCGCCCGGGCCGAGGTGCTCCGCCTGGCGCTGCCCTGCAGTCCCTGCTTCCAGCGCGAGTGCCCTCTGGGACACCTGCGCTGCCTGAACGAGCTGGACCCGGAGCGGGTGGTCGAGGTGCTGTAGTGCGCGTTCTCCTCGTCAAGATGAGTTCCCTGGGCGACGTGGTGCACACCCTGCCCGCGGTCACCGACGCGGCGGCCGCCCTGGACGGTGTGGTGTTCGACTGGGTGGTGGAAGAGGACTTCGCCGCCATTCCGGCCCGGCACCCGGCGGTGGCGGAGGTGGTGCCGGTGGCCTGGCGGCGCTGGCGCCGCCGTCTGCCCAGGCATCGGCGGGATCTGCGGGACTTCGTCCGCCACGTGCGGGCTCGCCGCTACGACCTGGTGCTCGATGCGCAGGGCCTGGTGAAGAGCGCGGCGGTGACGGCCCTTGCGCGCGGTGGGGTCAGGGCGGGGCTGGCCCGCGGCTCGGCGCGGGAGGGGGCTGCGGCGCTGGCCTACGGCCGGCGGCTGGCGGTGCCCCGGGATCTTCACGCCGTGGACCGGCTGCGCCGCCTGTTCGCCGCGGCTCTGGGCTATCCGTGCCCCGATTTGCCGCCCCGCTTCGGCATCGCGGGCCCGCCGGGGCCGGCGGCCGATGCCGGCGGCGCACCGCGCTGCGTGCTGCTTCACGGCACCACCTGGGAGAGCAAGCAGTGGCCGGTGCCGTTCTGGCGGCAGGTGGCGCGGCAGGCCGGCGGCGCCGGTTTCGACGTGGTGGTTCCCTGGGGCGGCGAGGAGGAGCGGGTGCGGGCCGGGCAGATCGCCACCGAGAGCCCGGCGCGGGTGCTGGAGCCCACGACCCTGGAGGCCATGATCCGCGAGCTCGCCGGGGCGAGTCTGGTTATCGGGGTGGATTCGGGACTTGCCCATCTGGCGGCGGCCCTCGACGTCCCCACCCTCACGCTGTACGGCAGCACGAGCAGCGCCCTCACCGGCTGTCGGGGAACGCGCGCGCGGAACCTGCAGGCGAGCTTTCCCTGCGCGCCCTGCCTGCGCCGGGAATGCGGGTACGCCGGCCCCGTACAGATACGCCAGGGGGAGACGGTATCGCCGGCCTGCTACGCCGATCTGCCCCCGGAGCGCGTGTGGCAGGCGGCCCGGGAGCTGGTGGATGCAGATCGCGTTCTGCATCTTTAAGTACTTCCCGCACGGCGGGATTCCCCGGGACATGATGAAGATGGCCCGGGAGGCGCTGGCGCGGGGCCACCAGGTGCGCGTGTATGCGGGGCGCTGGGAGGGCGAGCGCCCGCCGGAGCTCCAGGTGATCGAGGTTCCGGTGCGTGGGGTCGCGAACCACCGCCGTTACCAACGGCTCGCCGACTGGGTCGGCGATCATCTCGCCCGGCATCCCGCGGATCTGGTAGTGGGCATGAACAAGATGCCCGGCCTCGACGTCTACTACGCCGGCGACTCCTGTTACGTGGAGAAGGCGCGCACCCAGCGTGGCGCCCTCTACCGGCGCTTGCCGCGCTACCGGCACTTCGCGCGCTTCGAGCGGGCCGTATTCGACCCCGACGCGTCGACCCGGATCCTCACCATTTCCGACGTCGAGGTGCCGCGCTTCCGCCGGCACTACGGCACTCCGGCGGAACGCTTCTACCCGTTGCCGCCGGGGATCGATCCGGACCGGCGGGCGCCACCGGATCAGGCGGCGCTGCGGGCCGCCTTCAGAGACGAGTTCGGCATCGCCGGCGGCGACCAGCTGCTGTTGTTCCTCGGTTCCGGGTTCATCAAGAAGGGTCTCGACCGGGCGCTGCGCGCGTTCCATGGCCTGCCCCGGCCCCTCGCCAGCCGGACTCGCATGTTCGTGGTGGGCCACGACAAGGCGGCGCCGTTCCGGCGCCTGGCCAAGCGCCTGGGCGTCGCCGATCGGGTGCGCTTCTTTCGCGGCCGGGACGATGTGCCCCGGTTCCTCGCCGGGGCCGACGCTCTGGTGCTGCCGGCCTACGACGAGAACGCGGGCATGGTGATCCTGGAGGCCATGATCGCCGGGCTCCCGGTGCTGGTCACCGCCAACTGCGGTTATGCCCGCTACGTCGAGGAGGCCGATGCCGGACTGGTGACTCCCCTGCCCTTCCGGCAGCCCGTGCTGGACGCCCAACTCGTGGAGCTCCTGACCTCGCCCCGGCGAACCGCGTGGCGGCAGAACGGTCTGGCGGTGGCGGAGAACCCGAGGATCTTCGGCCTCGCCCGGGCCGCGGTGGATTACCTGGAACGGTTCGCCGTCGAGCGGTGCGCGGACGGTGGAGCACGAGCCGATGGCTGAGTGCCGGCTGCGCGAGGATCTGGCACGGGCCTGGGGCGAGACACGGCTGTTCGAACGCGTGGCGGCGCTCGAGGGTGAGGTGTTCCGTGCCGTCGCCGACCGCCGCACCCTGCGAATCCAAGTGGCCGGCCGCGCCTACTTCGCCAAGATCCACTCGGGCTCCGGGTGGCGCGAGATCTTCAAGAATCTCCTGACTCTGCGGGCCCCCGTTGTGGGCGCGCGAAACGAGTACCGCGCGTGCCTGGTGCTGGAGCGCGCAGGCGTGCAGGCGCCCACGGTGGCCGGGTTCGGCGAACGCGGCCTGAGCCCGGCCCGGCGCTTTTCCTTCGTCATCTGCGATGCCCTGGAGGGGCGCCGAAGCCTGGAAGACGTGACGGCGGCCTGGGCGAGCCAGCCGCCTCCCCCGCTGGCGAAGCGCCGCCTCATCCAGGGGGTGGCCGAGCTCACCCGCGCCATGCACCGAGCCGGTGTGGTGCATCGGGACTTCTACATCTGCCATCTGTTGCTGCGGACGCCCGTCGGCCCGGTAGAACCGCCGGATCTGGCCGTGATCGATCTGCACCGGGCGCAGATCCACCCGCGAATTCCCCGCCGCTGGCTGCGCCGGGACCTGGCGGCGCTGCTGTACTCGGTGCTGGAGCTGCCGTTGTCGCGGCGGGACTGGCTGCGCTTCCTGCGGACCTATCGGGATCGGCCCCTGCGTCAGGTGCTCGAGGACGAGGGCGCGTTCTGGCGGAGCGTCGAGCGTCGCGCCCTGGCCCTGTATCGCAAGGGCCGGCGCAAGGGCCTGGTGAAGGGCGACTATCGGGGGCCGCGCTGATGGATCCGGCGGTCGACGCCGTGCCGAAGCTGTCTCCCGCCGACCTGGTGGCCGCGGGGCGCCGGCTGCCTGCCCGCTTCCGCTGCCGCCTGCTCCTGGAAGATCCGGAGCGTGTGCATCGGGACGCGGCGGAGACCACGTTGCTGGTGGAGGAGGTGCTGCGGCTGCTGCCGGGCCGCAGACTGACGGCCCGCGTCCGGCTGGGACCGGAACCGGCGGTGCTGAAGCTGTTCCTCGGCCCCGGGGCCCGCCGCTACTGCGATCGCGAGGCTCGGGGCGCCGCGCTCGTGGTGGCGGCCGGGGTTCGGACACCGGCGTTGCGAGGCCGGGTGGGCCCCGCCCCGGGCGAAACCATCTCGGTGCAGGGACTGCTGTTCGAGTATGTGGACGGCGCCCGACGCCTGGCCGATGACGACACCGGCGGGGTGCTTCTAGCCGCCGCGGCACTTGCGCGCCTGCACGCGGCCGGCGCGGAGCACCGCGATCCCCACCTGGACAACTTCCTGGTGAGCCCCGGAACCGACGGAGATCCCGAGCTGCAGCTGGTGGACGGCGACGGCGTGCGTCGCGCCGGTTGGCGCGGCAATCCGGGCCGAGCCGCAAGTCTCGCCAACCTGGCGCTGCTGTGCGCGGAGCGGCCGCCGCAGGCGGACGAGGATCTGGCGCGGGTGTACCAGGCTTATGCCGCGGCTCGCGGCTGGGCCGGCGGAGAAGCGGCGCAGGCTGCCGAGGTTCGCACGCTCATCCGCCTGACTCGGCGCCAGCGCCGGGCGCGGGTGCGCCGCTATCTGGCGAAGGCGCAGCGGGATTGCACCGAGTTCCATTGCAGCCGCACGTGGCGACACTACCTCGTGGGCCTGCGCGAGTTTTGCGGCCCCGAGCTGGCGCGGTTCGTCGACGACCCCGACGCCTGGCTGCGGAACGCGCAGGTGCTCAAGGCCGGCAACAGCGCCACCGTGGTGCGCTTGCAGTTGCAGGGACGGTCGGTGGTGGTGAAGCGGTACAACCAGAAGAACGCCTGGCAGGCGCTCAAGCGTGCGGTGCGGCCGGTGGCCCGGTTTCGTCGGGCGTGGCTGAACGGCCAGCGGTTGAGCTTCCTCGGTATTCCCACCGCCCGGCCTCTGGCCCTGCTGGAGCGGCGCTTCGGCCCGCTGCGGGGCCGCGCGTATCTGATCATGGAAGACCTGGGCGACGTGGATCTGGCGGCGGAGGTCGCAGCGCGGGGGCTCGGCGATGCTCGACTCGAGCAGGTGGTGAATCTGTTTCGGGGGCTGGCGGCCGCCGGGCTCAGCCATGGCGACACCAAGATCAGCAACTTCCTCGTCACGCCCCGCAGCGTAAGCCTGGTGGATCTGGACGCCCTGCAACCGAGCCGCGCCGGACAGGAAAAGGACCGGCGGCGGTTTCTCGCCAACTTCGACGCCGATCCCGAGTTGCGTCAGCGTTGCGCTGCGGCCCTCGCCGCCGTCGGCCTGAGCCGGTGACCAGCACCGCGGTTTTGCCGATTCCCCGCGGCGGCTATAGTACGCCGTTTCTCGTTACCGGCATTGCCATCACGTGATCATTCTCGGCCTCTCCGGCGCCCTCGGCCACGATCCTTCCGCTGCGATCATCATCGACGGCGAGGTGGTGGCGGCGGCGGAGGAAGAGCGTTTCGTGCGGGAAAAGCACGCCAAGAACCGGCTGCCGCTGGAGTCGGCCCGCTACTGTCTGCGTGCCGCCGGCGTGGGCCCCCGCCAGGTGGACGTGGTGGCCTATCCCTATGCCCCCATCAGCCTGTTCCGCCCGGCCCGCTGGCACTACGCGCGCCGCTACTGGTACGCGCCGGAGCGATCCCTGGACGCGCTGCTGAACGGCAATCGCCGATTCCGCCGCAATCGCCGGCGCGCGGTCGAGCTGGGCGAGCAGCTCGGCATCGACTGGAACCGTACGGAGTTCGTGCCCGTGGAGCACCACCTGGCACACGCCTCCAGCGCCTACCACCTGAGCGGCTTCGAGGAAAAGACCGCCATCATGTGCGTGGACGGGAAGGGCGAGTACGCCACCACATTCTTCGGCTACGGCGAGAACGGGCGCATCCGCCGCATCAGGGAATTCTACGATCCCGACTCCCTGTCCGGCGTGTACGGCGCGATGACGGAGTATCTCGGCTTCGAGATGCTGGACGGCGAGTACAAGGTCATGGGGATGGCGCCGTACGGTGACCCCGACCGCTACGACCTGTCCCGCCTGATTCGTCCCAAGGGCCGCGGCTTCGAGGTGGACACCCACTACGTCAACACCGTAGGCCTGCGCCGCTACAAGGAAAACGGCGTGGGATACTACTTCAGTGACAAGCTCGTGGACTGGCTGGGTCCGCGGCGCATGGGCGATGTGGCCGATGAGCCCTACATCCACTATGCCGCGGCCATGCAGCGGATGTTCGAGGAGTGGTGCCTGAAGCTGCTGGAAACTCATCTCGGCGAGGTGCTGCGGGAGACCGGCAAGCTGGCCTTCGCCGGAGGCGGCGCGCTCAACGTCAAGCTCAACCAGCGCGTCGTCGGCCTCGATCACGTGCAGGAGCTGTTCGTGCAGCCCGCCGCCGGCGATTCCGGCACGGCGTTGGGGGCCGCCAGCTTCGTGGCCGCCGAGCGGGGCGAGCGGCCCGGCCGCATGAACCACGTCTATCTGGGGCCGTGCTACGACGACGACGAGTGCCTGGAGGCCCTGGAGACGTGCCGCCAGCCGGTGAGCTGGCGGAAGCTCGTGGATGTGCCGCGGGAGACGGCGGCGCTGCTGGCCGAGGGGCACCCCGTGGCCTGGTTCCAGGGGCGCATGGAATTCGGACCCCGGGCGCTCGGCGCCCGCAGCATCCTCGGCTGTCCCAGCGTTCCCGGGATTGCCGATCGCATCAACGAGCAGATCAAGTTCCGCGAGCGCTGGCGGCCGTTCTGCCCCAGCGTCCTGGACCGGGTGGCGCCGGATATCGTGCAGACCGAACATCCCGCGCCGTTCATGACCATCACCTTCGACGTGGCCGAGGCGTGGAAGTCGCGGATTCCGGAAGTGGTGCACGAGGACGGCACGGCCCGGGTGCAGGTGGTGGAGCAGCAATACAACCCCCGGTACTACGCGCTGCTCGAAGAGATGGAGCGTCTCACGGGCAACGGCGTGGTGCTCAACACGTCCCTCAACAGGCGCGGCGAGCCCATGGTGTGCTCGCCTCGGGACGCGCTGAACATGTTCTTTGGCTCCGACCTGGAATACCTGGTGATGGAGGACTACCTGGTGACCAAGACCGACCATGAGTGAGGCCGCGGACGGCCTCCTGTTGCAGGTCTGTCCGAACGATCATCCGCCTTTTGCCGATATCTGCGGCTACTACGAAGCGGCCGCCCGGGCCCTCGGCTGGCAGCCCCACACGGTGATGCTGCACCGCCGGGCGGGCGAGTCGATCCCGGGCTTCGAGTATCCCGGCGACGGCGAACTCGACCCGGCCTTGCGCGCGTTGCTGGGCGGGCAGCGCCCCCTGCTCACCTTGTGCCACCGCCACGAAGCCTACCGGGCGGTGATGGCCAGCCGCGTGGTGCGTGGTCCGGTGGTGGCGGTGGCTCACGAGTTCGGCTTCTTTCAGCGGCGCCGGCGCCGTCTGCGTCGCCGCTGGGACGCGCTGCTCGGCCGGCCGCGGGTTCGCTTCGCCGGCGTCTCCGATGCGGTGGTGGAGGAGCTGGCCCTGCACGTGAAGGACCCGCTCCTGCTCCCCAACGGGATCGACCTGGCGCGAGCCGACGCCGACCGAGTCCCCCGCTCCGAGGCACGGGCCGTGCTCGGTCTCTCCGACGGCGAGTTCTGCATCGGCGTGGTGGGGCGCCTGCACCCCAAGAAGAATCCGCAGCTCGCCCTGGCGGGGTTCGCCGCTGCTGCCGGCCGGATGCCTGAGGCGCGGCTGGTATTCCTGGGCGATGGCGCCCTGCGGCCGGAGCTGAGCCAGCGGGCCGACGATCTCCGAGTATCATTCACCGGATTCGTGCCCGACGCGCCGCACCTGATGCCCGCATTCGACTTGCTGCTGGTGCCATCGGGAGCCCGGGAGGCCTTCGGCATGGTGGTGCTCGAAGCCATGGCCGCGGGGGTTCCGGTGCTGTGCGGCCCGTCGCCCGGGCCGCGGTTCGTCATGGGCGAGGCCGGGCGACGTTTCGCCCCCGCGGCTCCTGATGTCCTGGGCGAGTCCCTGGTCGCCGCCTACGTGGACTGGGAATCCAGGGTTCTGGGGGCAAGGGTTCGACAAGCACGCGAACGGGTCGAGCAGGAGTTCTCGGTGCCGGCGGCCACCCGGCGACTGCAGGCGCTGGCGAGCGACCTTCAGCGGGGGGCGGTGCGGGCGTAGGGGCTCGTCTCCCCCGGGGGCCGCGTCTTGAAGCGCCGGTGTGCCCACAGGTACTGTTCCGGCCGTTCCCGTACCGCGGCTTCGATGAGGCCGTTGATCCGCGCCGCGTCGGCTACCTCGTCGCCGCTGGGATAGTGCTCCAGCGGCGGGTGAAAACGCACCTCCCAGGTGAGGGTCTTCAGGTCGCGGAACTGGCTCATGAAGACCACGGGGGAGCCGTTGAACCGGGCGAGGCGCGCGGTGGCGGTGATGGTGGCGGCGGACACCCCGAAGAACGGCGCGAACACCGAGTGCTTGCGGCCGTAGTCCTGGTCCGCCGCGTACCACACGGTGCGCCCCGCCTTCAGGCGACGCAACGTCTGCCGGGTGTCGTCCCGCTCGATGACGCCGCGGAAGTAATGCCGGCGGCCGCGTACCTGCAGCCACTCCCAGACGGGGTTCTTGTTCTCCCGGTACATCACGTCCACCTCGGTGCGCTCGCTCACCGGCGCGCTGGCGATGTCGATGCAGGAGAAGTGACCTGCGAGCAGGATCACCCCTCGACCCTGGGCCTGGGCGCGGTCGAGGTGCTCCATGCCGTGGATGGTGAAGCGGCGGCTCAGCCGGCGCCGCGGATTGAGCCACACCAGGATCATCTCGGCGAGGCTGACCCCCGTGTGAACGAACGAGGCCCGGGCGAGCTGGCGGCGCTCCGCCGGCGAACGCTCCGGAAAGCACAAAGCGAGGTTGGTCTCGGTGACGCGACGCCGGTGACGAGCCAGGTGGAAGCCGGCGATGCCGATGCCCTTGCCGGCCGCGACCAGCAGCCGGAGCGGCAGCCGCGCCAGCAGCCAGGCCAGCCCCACCGCGAGCCAGGCACCCCACAGGCGCGGGCTGTATGGCTTCGGTCTCGGCTTACGTCGTGACATGCGGCTCCCTCGGGCAGCTGGGCATTCTATCAGCGGGCCCCGGTTCTGCTATTCTGCCCGCCATGAACCTCCCCTCCCTGAAGTCCGTCCACGTGCTGGTGGTCGGCGACGTGATGCTCGACCGCTATTGGATCGGCGCGGCCCGCCGGGTCTCTCAGGAGGCGCCGGTGCCCGTGGTGGACGTGCAGCACACCGAGGACCGTCCCGGTGGTGCGGCCAACGTGGCCCTCAACGTGGCGAGCCTGGGGGCGCGTTGCACTCTGGTGGGGCTCATCGGGGACGACGAGGCGGCGCGCACCCTGCGCGCCGTGCTCACGGCGGCGGGCGTGCGCTGCGACTTCATCACGGTGGACGGCTGGCCGACCATCGTCAAGCTGCGGGTGGTGAGTCAGCAGCAGCAGCTCCTGCGCACGGATTTCGAGCGCCCCCTGCCGCCCGCCAGCCGCGACGAGGCGCTCGCGCGGCTGCACGCCCGCCTGCGGGCCCACCTGCCTGACGCCAGCATCGTCGTGCTGCAGGACTACGACAAGGGTGCCGTCGACGATCCGGGGACGCTCATGGCAGCGGCCGCCGAGGCCCGCGTACCGGTGGTGGTGGACCCGAAGCACAAGCCATTCGCCAGCTATGCCGGCGCCGATCTGGTGAAGCCGAACGTCCACGAGCTGGAGGCGGCGGCGGGCCGCTGGGACGACGACGGCGACCTGGTGGAGCGAGCCCGGGAGCAGTGCGTCCGCCACGGGCTCGGCGCCCTGGTGGTGACCCGCGGTGGCAAGGGCATGACCGTGGTGCAGCGGGACGGCGCTCACCGCCACATCCCGGCGCGGCCCGTGGACGTCTACGATGTCACCGGCGCCGGCGACACCGCCGCGGCGGCGCTGGCGGTGACCCGCAGCCTGGGATGGGAGCCCCAGGCCTGCGCCCAGGTGGCCAACGTGGCCGCCGGGATCGCCGTGGGGCGGGCCGGGACGGCCGCGGTGACGGGGCCGGAGCTGTCCATCGCCCTGGCGGCGACGCCGCGACCGGACCGGGGCATTCTCAGCCGGGGGCGGCTCGAGGACGTGGTGAGCCAGGCCCGGGCGCGGGGCGAGCGCATCGTCTTCACCAACGGCTGCTTCGACATTCTCCACGCCGGCCACGTGGCGTACCTGGAGGAAGCCCGCGCGCTGGGCGATCGCCTGGTGGTGGCCGTCAATGACGACGCTTCGGTGCGGCGGCTGAAGGGCCCGGGACGGCCGGTCAATCCCCTGGAGCGCAGGCTCAAGGTGCTCTCCGGCCTCATGGCCGTGGACTGGGTGGTCGGGTTTCCGGAGGACACTCCCGAGCCGCTGCTCGAGGCGTTACGGCCCGACGTGCTGGTGAAAGGCGGCGACTACGCCGCCGACGAGGTGGTGGGCGCCGATCTGGTGCGCGGTTTCGGCGGCGAAGTGCGGGTGCTCGGCCTGGTGGAGGATCTCTCCACCACCGCAATCGTCCAGCGCATTCAGCGGGACGGCTGACGGGCGCCCGATCGCTACGTGGTGCAGGCCCGAGCATTCTCCCGAAGATGCTCGGGGTCGATGGTGCCCGTCACGATGGAGGAAACCCCCGGTTGCCGCGCCACGAAACGCAGGCTGTCGGCGCCGGCGTGTCCGCTGGCCAGCGCCTTTTTGATCAGCACGCCGCGACCCAGGGCGGCCGCCTCGGCAAGCAGCGGCAGCTCCTCCTGATGCTCGATGTTCAAGGTGGCCATCACCACGTCGGCGCCCTGCGCCAGCGCATGGCGGCCGCCGGCCAGGGTCTTGTGGGACATGCCCGCCGCCCGGATCAGCCCCTGGTCGCGCAGCTGCGTCAAGGCGTCCAGGGTGCCGTAGTGGTCGAGAATCGCCAGATCGTCGCCGTTGGAGTGAATCAGCACCACGTCCAGGTAGTCGGTCTGAAGCCGCTCTAGTGAGCGCTCCACGCTGCGGCGCACGTGCTCCGGGGTGAAGTCGAAGCGGGAGCGGCCGTCCTCGAACTCCTCGCCCACCTTGGTGCAGATCAGCCAGTCGTTGCGGGTCCCCTTGAGCAGCGCGCCCAGCCGCGATTCGCTGGTGCCGTAGGCCGGGGCGGTGTCCAGGAGGTTGATGCCCAGCTCCCGGGCACAGCTCAGCAGCGAGCGGGCCTGGGCGTCGTCGGGAATGCGAAACGCCCGGGGGTACTTGACCTGGGTGTCGCGGCCGAGCTTCACGGTACCGAGCCCCAGCAGGGAAACCAGCATGCCCGTGGTGCCGAGCGGCCGATACTCCATGTCAGCGGCTCCACGGCGGCGCGCCCACTGCCGCGGGCGGCAGCGGCAGCGCGGGGGTCGATCCGCCGCGGGGGTTTGGCAGCAGAGCGAGCACCCGGTCCCCCAGGTCGGGTACCAGGCTCAGCTTGGTGGGCCAGGCGACCACGCAGCGCCCGTCCGCCACGGCGAAGGCCTCGTCGGGACGGGTGCCGCCCCCCTGCGCCGGCTCCGCCCGGTCGACGCGCACGGTGGCGAGCTCCGCCCGGCGCCAATCGATCCAGGGCAGGCAGGTGGCGAGCTCCCGGCGCGCATGGACCTTCAGCTCCTCGGCCTCCATGGCGACGCCGTCGCTGGCGAGCTGTCCGCCCAGGTACCAGATCCATCGGTCGCCGTCCGGATGACTGGTCACGGTCAATCGGGGCTCCGGCCGGCGGATGCCGGTGAGGCAGTGGGCGAACACCGGATGCGGGTAGTCGTGGCGCACCATCACCTGATGCAGCGGGCGGAGCTGCATGCGCGGGGTGCCGATGCCGAGGCTGTCCAGCAGCATCTGGGTGCCGGCGCCCGCCGCGAGCAGCAGGCGCCGGGCCAGCAGGCGAGTCGCGGGAAGTGCGATCTCGATACCCTCCGGCCCCGGCCGGAGGGTACCGGCATCCACCCGGTGGCGGTACAGACGCCCCGCCACCGGCGCCCGCAGGGCCTCCACCAGGGCTGGCGTGTCCAGCACGAAATCCTCCAGCGCGTACACCACGCCATCGAATCCGGGCGCCATGAAAGCCGGCGGCCACTGCTCGGGATCGAGCCGGCGGATCCGGCCGCGCAGGCTGCGGCTGGCGAAGAACGTGGTGAGACGGCCCAGGGTGGAGGCCTGGGCGAACATGTAGTAGCGGTCGGAGAGCGGTGTGAGGGCGCTCAGATCCACCTCGCCGCAGCCCGCCAGGCACGCCCTCCAGCGCCGCGGCATGTCGGCGATGGCCTCCGAGGCCCGGGTGAGGTTGCCGGCTAGCGCGTATTTGAGGCCGCCGTGGATCAGCCCCTGGCTCGCCATGGTCTGGGCGCCGCCGAGGCCGCCGGCTTCCAGCAGCACCACGGAGTAGCCGCGCCGGACGAGAAGATTGACGAGCCAAAGACCGGCAACGCCGCCGCCGACCACCACGACGTCCACTTCGTGTACCGGCTTGTCGTCATTGCTGGTCGTGGCCGCGGCGGTCATGGTGCCGGCGAGCCTAGAGCGAAGGCGGCGCAAGCGCAATAACGCTGTCCGCTTTCCGCTTTCCGCTATTCGCTATCCGCTAGAGGCTTCAACCCAGCGATCTGGTGACCTGCCTCTTGCGGACAGCGGAAAGCGGACAGCGGACAGCGATCTTCCCCACCTTGACGCCCCAACATCCCCCACCGCAGGCTTGCCCCATGTGGAGCATCCTCTATCGACTGGTGCTGCTGCTCGCCTGGCCGGGGGTGTACCTGCGCCTGCGCTGGCGTGCCCGCGTGGAGCCGGAGTACGGCCGGCGGGTGGCGGAGCGCTTCGGCCGGGTACCGGCGGAGGTGCCGCCGGGGTGCGTGTGGTTCCATACCGTGAGCGCCGGCGAGACCATCGCCGCGGCACCCCTGATCGCGAAGCTGGCGCGGCAGTTCGCCCCGCTGCCGTTCCTGGTCACCACCATGACCCCCACCGGCTCGGCGGAGGTGATTCGAAGGCTGGGGGACCAGGTGCATCACTGCTACCTGCCCTACGATTTCCCCTGGGCCGTGCGGCGCTTCTATCAGCGTGTGCAGCCGCGGCTGCTGGTACTGATGGAGACGGAGCTGTGGCCGAACCTGCTGCGTGAGGGCGAAGCTCGGGGTGTTCCGGCGCTGCTGGTGAACGCGCGCCTGTCCGAGCGTTCCGCGCGTGGCTACCGGCGTCTCGGAGTCCTCACCCGGGACATGCTCAGGCGCCTGCGTTACATCGCTTGTCAGTACCCCGACCATGCGCGACGCTTCGTCGAGCTGGGGGCGCCGGAAGCGCGGGTGCTGGTGCACGGCAGCGTCAAGTTCGACATTGCGCTCCCGGCCGATCATGGACGCCGGCTGGTCGCGTTGCGCAGGGCCTGGGCCCTGAGGATGCCGGTCTGGATCGCCGGCAGCACCCACCCGGGGGAGGAGGAGGCCGTTCTGCAGGCCCACGCGCGCCTCCGTAACCGCTACCCGGACGCGCGACTGATCCTGGTGCCGCGGCATCCCGCCCGGGCGGACGAGGTGGAGGCGTTGTGCCGTGACCGGGGATTCACGGTGGCGCGCCAGAGCCGTCCTTCGGCCGCCGACGGCGACGCCGCGGTGATCGTCGGCGACGTCATGGGGGAGCTGCAGTATCTGTACGGCCTCGCGGAGGTGGCGTTCGTCGGCGGCAGCCTCTCGGAGATCGGCGGCCACAACCCCATCGAGCCTGCCGCCTGCGGGATTCCGGTGCTCATGGGTCCCCGCGTATTCAACTTCGAAGACGTGGTGAAGGCGTTTCGCGAGGCCGGGTGCCTGCGCATCGTGGCGGACGCGGGTGCGCTCACCGAGGCGCTGGAGGACTGGCTCGTGAATCCTGAGAAGCGCCGTGCTTTAGGGGCCCGGGCCCGGGAGGTGGTGACGGCCAACGCGGGCGCTGAGGCGCGGCTGCACGGGCTGCTGGAGCGGGAGATCGCGGCCGCCGCCGGGGCGGACGATGCGCGGGCGCTTTGCCGGGCAAAACCATCCGATTAAGGTTAAGGTGTCGCCGGTCGCCGAGGCGAGGTTGGGAATCGGGAGCGGGCGGCCGACGCGTGTGGAACAGTCAAAGGAAAATCAGTCGATGAAGGAAACGTCCAGGTTCCATGGGGCTCTGCTGGCCGCCTGCCTCGCGGCTTTCCAGGGCGCGCCTGCCTACGCCGCGCAGGCACAGCCGGAAGGATATCTCGACAGCACCCTGGCCGGTGTCTTCGAGCTCGCCGTGGAGAACGACTACACCATCGCCCAGGCTCGTGCGGAGTACCGGGCGGGGCAGGAGGAGCGCCGGCTGGCGCGGGCCGGCCTGCTGCCACAGCTGCAGAGCGGATACACATATGCGGAGTCGGAAGCCGAGAACCGGGCGTCTTTCGCCATCGGCGATCAGATCATCGAGAACGCCAACGACACCGACACCGATCTGGAGGAATGGGACGTCTCCCTGGTTCAGCCCGTGTTCGACGCCCCCGCGTGGTTCCGTTTCCAGCAGGGGGTCAAGCTGTCCGAGCAGGCCCAGGCCAGCTTCGCGGCCGCCCAGCAGGATCTGATCCTGCGCACGGTGCGAAGCTACTTCGGGGTTCTGCGGGTGGCGGCGAACCTCAAGGCGTCCCAGGCCCAGGAGTCGGCCCTGAAAGCTCAGCTCGATCAGGTTCGGCAACGCTTCGACGTGGGCATGGTGGCCATCACGGACGTGCACGAGGCCCAGGCAGGCTACGACCTGGCGGTGGCTCAACGGTTGGCGGACGAAGGCTCGCTGGGGAGCGCGCTGGAGCTCCTGTCGGTGCTGACCGGGCGCTCCCACGGTGAGTTGTGGGTGCTCGAGGAGGAATTCCCCGTGGTCACCCCGGAGCCGGCGGACAGCGCTGCCTGGGTGGCCTTCGCGCTGGAGAACAATTTCGACATCAAGGCGGCCCGGCTGGCGCGCGAAGCGGCCCGCAAAGGCTCCCGGGCGGCGGCCAGCGAGCACCTGCCCACGGTGGATCTGGCCCTCTCCTACACCGACACCAACCAGGACGTGACCCGCACCGATCTCGGCAGCGGGATCACCACTTCGTTCCCCAACGACCAGGAGTTCGGCATCGTCTCCCTCAACGTGACGCTGCCCCTGTACACCGGGGGCTTCACCAGCGCCAACCGCCGTCAGGCCGCCGCTCGCTACGAGGCGCAGCTCGCCGGCTACGAGGGCACGGTGCGGACGGTCACCCAGGAAACCCGGGCCAGCCACATTCAGGTGCTCTCCGACGTGGCCCGTACCCGTGCCCGCGCGCAGGCGGTGACCTCGACCCGCTCGGCGCTGGAGGCCGCCGAGGTGGGCTACGACGTAGGCACGCGGAACGTGGTGGACGTGCTCCAGGCCCAGCAGGCTTATTTCTCAGCGGTACGTGATTACGAGAACAGCATCATCGACTACGTTGTCGATCTGGCGGTGCTGAAGCGGCTCTCCGGAACTCTGAGTCCGGAAGACGTCTATGAGCTGAATCAATGGCTGGCCGAGCCACCTCAGCCTACCCTGTCCGGCACGGCGTCCTACCCGCCCGCTGGCGGTGACGGGTCTTGACCGGCCGTGTACAGTAGTCCTCCGAGAGGAAGTACCGGAAGCATGCTGAAAAAGCGATACCGCATCGACCTGCCGGCGCACATGGCGGAATGTGACGCCAACTACCTGCGCCTGATGAAGCTGTTCCCGGCGCTCCGGGAGGAGGACGTCAGCGTGTTCGGCGTGGTGCTGGGGGAGCACCCGTACCACGTCGAGCTGCGGGTGCGGGAGCGCGGCCCGTACACCACCCTGGTGGAGCTGCTGCAGCTGCCGGACGCGCCGTGGAACCCGCGGCCGCGGATGCTGGTGCGGTTGTATCACGACGCCCGCAGCGCCGAGGTGGTGGAATGCCACGGCGCCCGGCACTTCCGTCCGGTCTACGACTACCCCAACCAGCACATGCATCTGCCGGACGAGAAGGCCCAGGTCAACCGGTTCCTCACCGAGTTCCTCTCAATGTGCCTGCGCCACGGCCTGGCCACCTCGGAGCCGGTACCGGCCGGGTGAGCAGCGTGGCGCCGCTTCGGGTGCTGCACATCACCGACACCCACCTGCTCGCCGAGCCCGGCGCCCGCCTGCTCGGGGTCGACACCGCCAGAACCCTGGCCGCGGTGCTGGAACAGGCTCTGTCGCAGCGGGTTCCCGACGTGCTGCTGGCGACCGGGGATCTGGCCCACGACCCGTCCCCGGAGACCTACGCGCGCTTCCGGCGGATCGTCGGCGACGCGTTCGCCGGGCCGGTGCTGCATCTTCCGGGCAACCACGACCTGCTGGCTCCCATGGCGCCCCTGCTGACCGAGCCGCTGTCCGTGGCCGGGGACGCCTGGGAGATCCTGGGCTTCGACACCCACGTGGACCATCGGACCGAGGCGGCCCTCGGCGCTGCCGGGCGCGATGCGCTGGAGGCGCGGATCCGTGGCTCCAACGCACGCTTCCTCCTGCTGGCGTGCCATCATCCGCCAGTGGCGGTGGGCTGCCCCTGGCTCGACAAAGACTGCATCCCCGAGGGGCGCGAGCTGCTAGAATCCTGCGCGGCGCACCCGCGTGTGCGCGGCCTGGTGTTCGGCCACGTTCACCAGCAGGTGGAAGCGGCTCACGGCTCGGTGGCGGTGCTCGGCACCCCGTCCACCTGCTTCCAGTTCGAGCCCGGCTCGCGGAGCTTCGCCATCGACCGCTCTGTGCGCACCGGAGTTCCGGGCTACCGCTGGCTGGAGCTGCATCCGGATGGCGCCCTCACCAGCGAAACCCACAGGCTCACCGGCTTCGAGATGAGCATCGATTTGTCTGACAGGTCCTGACACGTATGGCAGAAGCCAAGTACTCGGCGGAATCACTTCAGGTGCTTTCCGGGCTGGAGCCGGTGCGCCGGCGCCCGGGGATGTACACCGACACCACCCGGCCCAACCATCTGGTGCAGGAGGTGGTGGACAACAGCGTCGACGAGGCGCTGGCGGGCTACGCCCGGCAGATCGGGGTGACCCTGTTCAGGGATGGCTCGGTGGAGGTGATCGACGACGGCCGCGGCATGCCCGTGGACGTCCACCCGAAGTTCAAGGTGTCGGGGGTCGAGCTGATCCTCACCCGGCTCCACGCCGGCGGCAAGTTCGACAAGACCAACTACAACTTCTCCGGCGGCCTGCACGGCGTCGGCGTGTCGGTGGTCAATGCCCTTTCGGACTGGCTGGAGGTGGAGGTCAGGCGCGACGGTCAGGTCTACCGGCAGCGCTACGAGCACGGCAAGCCGGTGAGCAAGCTCGAGGTGGTGGACACGGTGGGCAAGCGCAACACCGGCACCCGCGTACGGTTTCTTCCGGAGGCGAGCTATTTCGATTCGCCCAGGATCTCCGTCTCGCGGCTGAAGCACCTGCTGAAAGCCAAGGCTGTGCTGTGCCCGGGGCTGCAGGTGACGCTGGAGGTGGAGGCGGATCCGGAGCAGAACGCCACCTGGCTGTTCGAGGAGGGTCTGAAGGGTTACCTCGAGGAGGCGCTGGCCGGCGCCGAGACGGTGCCCGATCAGCCGTTCATGCAGACCGCCGAGGGCAACCAGGAGGCGGTGGATTGGGCGGTGCTCTGGGTGGTGGACGGCAGCGAGCTGGTGACCGAGTCCTACGTCAACCTGATCCCTACCCCTCAGGGCGGCACCCATGTCAACGGACTGCGCAGCGGACTCACGGAGGCCATGAAGGAATTCTGCGAGTTCCGGGATCTGCTGCCCCGGGGGGTGAAGCTCACCGGAGACGATCTCTGGGAGCAGTGCGCGTACGTTCTGTCCGCGAAGCTGGCCGACCCTCAGTTCTCGGGCCAGACCAAGGAGAAGCTGTCGTCGCGCCAGTCGGCCGCATTCGTCGGTGGCGTCGCCAAGGACGCCTTCAGCCTGTGGCTGAACGAGCATCCCCAGGATGGGGAGCGGCTGGCGGAGCTGGTAATCGCCAATGCGCAGCGCCGGGTTCAGGCGAGCAAGAAGGTGGCGCGCAAGAAGGTCACCGCGGGGCCGGCCCTGCCGGGCAAGCTGGCCGACTGTTCCGGACAGGATGCTGCCCGGGCGGAGCTGTTCCTGGTGGAAGGTGATTCCGCCGGCGGTTCCGCCAAGCAGGCCCGCGATCGGGAGTTCCAGGCGGTGATGCCGCTGCGCGGCAAGATCCTCAATACCTGGGAAGTGGCGCCGGCAGAGGTGCTGGCCTCCCAGGAGGTTCACGACATCTCCGTGGCCGTCGGCGTCGACCCCGGCTCCAGGGATCTCTCCGGTCTGCGATACGACAAGGTCTGCATCCTCGCCGACGCCGATTCCGACGGCGCCCACATCGCCACCCTGCTGTGCGCGCTGTTCGTTCGCCACTTCCGGCCGCTGGTGGAGGCCGGCCACGTGTTCATCGCCATGCCACCGCTGTACCGCATCGACGTGGGCAAGGAGGTCTACTACGCGCTGGACGAGTCCGAGAAGGAAGGGGTGCTCGACCGCATCGCCGCGGAGAAGAAGCGGGGCAGCGTCTCCGTACAGCGCTTCAAGGGCCTGGGCGAGATGAACCCGCTACAGCTTCGCGAGACGACCATGGATCCCGATACCCGGAGGCTGGTGCAGCTCACCATCGACGACGACAAAGGCACGGACGACGTGATGGACATGCTTCTGAACCGCAAGCGGGCCCCGGACCGGCGAAGCTGGCTGGAGTCGAAAGGGGATCAGGCGACGCTGGAATAGCGCTGTCGCTTTCCGCTATCCGCTGTCCGCCGGAAAAACGAGCCCGGCGCTGGCTTCACCGCTCCAGCGGAAAGCGGATAGCGGATAGCGGATAGCGAACCTCTCAACCACCGAATCAGCTCGAGTACACATGGCCACCGAGAATCAAGATTTCGAGAAGCTGCCGCTTCGCACCTACACCGAGAAGGCGTACCTGGACTACTCCATGTACGTCATCAACGACCGTGCCCTCCCCCACATCGCTGACGGTCTGAAGCCCGTCCAGCGGCGGATCATCTACGCCATGGGCGAGCTGAACCTCTCCAGCACCGCCAAGTACATGAAGTCCGCGCGCACCGTGGGGGACGTGCTGGGCAAGTTCCATCCCCACGGTGACAGCGCCTGCTACGAGTCCATGGTGCTGATGGCGCAGCCCTTCTCGTTCCGCTACCCGCTGGTGGATGGCCAGGGCAACTGGGGTGCTCCCGACGATCCCAAGTCCTTCGCCGCCATGCGCTACACCGAAGCCAGGCTCTCCCGCTACGCCGAGCTGCTGCTCTCGGAGATTCGCCAGGGCACGGTGGACTACGTGCCCAACTTCGACGGCACCTTGAACGAGCCGAAGCTACTGCCGGCGCGAGTGCCCTTCGTGCTGCTGAACGGCAGCACGGGCATCGCGGTGGGCATGGCCACGGACATTCCCCCCCACAACCTGAACGAGGTGATCAGCGCCTGCATTCATCTGCTGGACGATCCGAAGGCGACCGTGGCCGATTTGATGACCCACATTCCTGGCCCGGACTTTCCTTCGGAAGCGGTGATCATCACCCCGGAGGAGGACATCCGGCAGATCTACGAGAGCGGCCGCGGCACCATCAAGGCTCGGGCCCTGTGGCAGAAGGAGTCGGGGGACGTGGTGGTCACGGCGCTGCCCCACCAGGCGTCGCCGGCGAAGATCCTCGAGCAGATCGCCCAGCAGATGCAGGCGAAGAAGCTGCCCATGCTGGCGGATCTCCGCGACGAGTCGGACCACGAGAACCCGACCCGGCTGGTGCTGGTGCCTCGGTCGAACCGGGTGGACGTGGAGCGGCTCATGTCCCACCTGTTCGCCACGACGGATCTGGAGAAGAGCTACCGCATCAATCTCAACCTCATCGGCCTGGATCAGCGGCCGCGGGTGAAGAACCTCCGGGAAATCCTGGAGGAATGGCTGGCCTACCGTCAGCAGACCGTGACCCGGCGGCTGCAGTTTCGTCTTGAGAAGATCAACGAGCGACTGCACATCCTCGAGGGTCTGCTGGTCGCCTACCTCAACCTCGACGAGGTGATTCGCATCATCCGCGAGGAGGACGAGCCGAAGCAGGCGCTGATGCGGACGTTCGCGCTCACCGACGTGCAGGCCACGGCCATCCTCGATCTGCGCTTGCGCCAGCTCGCCCGGCTCGAGGAGATGAAGCTCAAGGGCGAGAAGGACGAGCTCGAGGGGGAGCGCGCCGACATCGAGAAAATCCTCGGGTCCAAAGCGCGGCTCAAGACCCTCATCAAGAAGGAGCTGCTGGCGGACGCGGAAACCTACGGCGATCCCCGCCGCTCGCCGCTCGAGTTGGCGGCGGATGCCACCGCCTACAGCGAAGAGGATCTCATCAGCAACGAGCCCATCACCGTGGTGCTCTCCGACAAGGGCTGGGTGCGCGCGGCCAAAGGTCACGAGCTCGATCCCGCGGAGCTGAGCTATCGGGGTGGCGACAAATACGGCGACTCCGCCCGGGGCCGCACCAACGACGCGCTGGTGTTCCTGGATTCCACCGGCCGCAGCTACTCGGTGGCGCCCCACACCCTGCCTTCGGCCCGGGGCCAGGGCGAGCCGCTCACCGGCCGCCTCAAGCCACCGCCGGGGGCGCGGTTCGTGGGGGTGGCCCTGGGGCCGCCGGAGTCCAAGGTGCTGCTGGCGAGCAACGCTGGCTTCGGCTTCATCTGCAACTTGCAAAACATGGTCAGCAAGAACAAGTCCGGAAAGGCCGTGCTGTCCGTCGGCAAGGACGGCGCGGCGCTGAAGCCGGTGCAGCTCCCGGCGACGGCGACGTCCGTGGTGGCGGTGACGAACCAGGGCCGCATGCTGGTGTTCCCGCTCGCGGAGCTGCCCGAGCTGGCGCGCGGCAAGGGGAATAAGCTGATCAACGTCCCTTCGGCGGCGTTCAAATCGGGGGAGGAAGCCGTGGTGGCCGTAGCCGTGGTCGGCGACGGCGACGAGCTGCTGGTGCTGGCGGGCCAGCGGCACCTGCGACTGAAACCCAAGGATCTGGAGAGCTACATGGGTGAGCGGGCGCGCCGTGGCCGGAAGCTGCCCCGGGGCTTTCAGAAGGTGGATGGGCTCGAAGTCGCTTCCCGCTGAGCCAGCACCTGTTCCGCCTGCCGGGCGACCGCCGCGTCCGCCGCAGGCTCGAGCCCGGTGGCGAGCAGGCAGCCGGCGTCGCTGGTGGCGAGCTCGTCGAGCAGCGGGTTCGCCAGCGGCCGGGTGGTGAAACCTTCCGCCTCCGACAGCGCCCGGGCGCAGGGAGAGGAGACGGCCAGCGTGGTCTCCGGGGCCAGTGCCGACAGCAGAGCCGCGTCCGATACCGCCTCGTCCTCCAGTGCCGGCATCTCGCCCTCCGGGCTCCACGCCAGGTTCAGCCCCAGCCGGTAGACGCCGTAGGGCGCCTGGTCCCGTAGCAGGCGGGCCAGCAGGAAGGCGCCGCACAGCACCTGGAAAGGCCGGTCCGGGTCGTCGGCCGGGCCGGCTTCCGGGTCGAAGTCCATCAGCGCGCCCACCCCGGGCAGCGCCGCCACCCGCGCGCCGTACAAGGCCGCCACGGCATCGGCCAGCTCGAGACACAGCGACAGCTCGAAGTCCCGCTGGCTGGCGGTGAGGCTGAACTGGTTGTAGAGGTTGACCGCCAGCAGGAAGTGGCGAACCGGCGGAGCCGGTTCCGGCTCGTAGTCCGCCTCCGGTAGTGCCGGCTCATCCTCCGGCTGGACGCGCCGCTGCGGCGCCGGCGGCTCGAGCCAGCGCGGCCGCCGCGGCAGCAGGGCCGCCAGCTCGCCGCGGCGGGCGGCCCCGGCCACGGACCAGCAGACCGCCACGGCGAAGGGCACCAGCAGTACCGCCGCCAGCACCGCCAGAGTGCGGCCGCGATGGGGCTGGCGGAACGCCCGGGGCTGCAGGACCACGCGGACGTAGCCGACGATGCTCTGGTCGATGACCACCGGCGCGGTGTACTGCGGCCCCTCGAGGCCACCCGTGCTGGCCAGCACCCGGTCGTCCGCCGAGTAGCTGGCGACGCCGGCGACTTCCGGCAGGTCCGCCAGGCGATTACCCAGCACCGCCAGGTGCATGCGGTTCTGGGACAGCAGCGGCTCCACCGCCAGCCCGGCCAGCGCCTGGGCCGTGGCGGTGCCGAATCGGTCGACCCGGGCCTGATCGGAGTCGGTGAAACGAAGAATGAGATGCAGGGTCACGAGACAGAGCAGGGTGGCGGCGAACGCCGCCAGAAGGACCGTCCGGTCCGGTTTGACGAGGTCTGACCAAGACGTTAGCTTCACGCGGGCCGATCGCTCCGGGCGGTTCAGGGAAGTCACGAGACAAGGCGGTATCTTTGGCCAGCGAGATAGTACTGGTAAACGTTTCCGGTGAGGACCAGCCCGGCCTGATGGCCATGTTGACATCCGCCCTGGCGCAATATCAAGTGCGGGTGCTGGACGTGGGCCAGGCGGTAATTCACGACGAGCTCAACGTGGGTCTGCTCGTTCAGATCATGGACAGCGCCGACACCGCGGCGGTGATGAAGGACCTGCAGTTCAAGACCCGGGAGCTCGGCATTGCCGTTCGCTTCACCCCCATCTCCGAATCCGAATACCACGACTGGGTGGCGAGCCAGGGCAAGCCGCGCTACATCGTCACCCTGCTCTCCGCGGGCTTCACCGGCGAGCAGCTCGCCGCGGTCACCCGCATCGTCCACAGCTACGGTTTGAACATCGATTCCATCCGCCGGCTGTCGGGGCGGGTGCCGCTGACCCGCCATGCAGGTCACGCCCGTACCAGCATCGAGATGAGTCTGCGGGGAATGGTTCCCGACGCCGAGGCACTGAAGGCGGAGCTCATGGAGGCCGCCGATCGGCTGGTGTTCGACTTCAGCGTTCAGGAAGACACCGTGTTCCGCCGCAACCGGCGCCTGGTGGCCTTCGACATGGATTCCACCCTCATAAACGCCGAAGTCATCGACGAGCTGGCGCGGATCCACGGCGTGGGTGCGGAGGTGTCCACCATCACCGAGCGCGCCATGCGCGGCGAGCTGAAGTTCCGCGACAGCTTCCGTGCCCGGGCCGCGCTGCTGAAAGGACTGCCCGAGTCCGCGCTCAAGCAGGTGGCGGAGACGGTTGCCCTGAACGAGGGCGCGCACCGGCTGATCAAGGCCCTGAAGATGTTCGGTTACAAGACCGCCATCATCTCCGGCGGCTTCCAGTACGTCGGCGAGCACCTGCAACAGCAGCTCGGCATCGACTACGTGTTCGCCAACCGCCTGGTGATCCGCGACGGCGTCATGACCGGCGAGGTGGATGGGACCATCATCGACGCGGAGCGGAAAGCGGAGCTGCTGCTGGAGATCGCCCGCAGGGAAGGCATTTCCCGGCAGCAGACCATCGCGCTGGGGGACGGCGCCAACGACCTGCCCATGCTGAGCGCCGCAGGCCTCGGCATCGCCTACCACGCCAAGCCGCTGGTACGGGAGACGGCGAGCCACGCCATTTCCAACTTCGGCCTGGACAGCGTGCTGTATCTGCTGGGGTTCAGCGACCGGGATATCGAGACGGTGCTCGGCGACTGAGCGAAACCGGCCGGGGGTGGAGCCCCGGCCGTGCTCATGAGCCGCTCATATATAGCAGTCTGCCCGGTGGCAGGCAAACCCGGTAGCTTCTCCTGCGACGCTTTGTCGAAGGAGAGCACATGGCAACGATTCACCTGGTGGAAGGTCCCGTGGGGGCCGGCAAGTCCACGTTCGCCGCACGGCTCTGCGCCGACCACGCGGCGCCCCACCTGGACCTGGACGAATGGATGGTGACCCTCTTTACTCCCGACCGGCCGAGCACGGGGTTCGTCGCGTGGTATTCCGAGCGGAAGCAGCGCTGCGTCGAGCAGATCTGGCGCGTGACCTGCGCATTGATGCGAGCCGGCACGAGCGCAGTCCTGGAGCTGGGGCTGGTGCAGAGACAGGCCCGTGAAGAGTTCTATCGGCGGGTCGACGCGTCCGGCTACGAGCTCGCGGTCCACGTCCTCGACGCCCCGGAGAACGTGAGGCGGCAGCGGGTTCGCGCGCGCAACGGCGGCGCTGGGGAAACGTTCAAGATGACGGTCACGGACGAGGTCTTCGAGATCGCGAGCCGGGCCTGGGAGCCGCCGGACGACGTGGAGTGCGCCGAGCGCCCGATCCGTCTGATTTCCACGCTGTAGGCGACCCCAACGGCGAGCGGCTGCAGCGGCAACCGGGAGAACGGCGCTCAGTCGTCG
Organism: Pseudomonadales bacterium; assembly: GCA_041690675.1. Lineage (GTDB taxonomy): Bacteria > Pseudomonadota > Gammaproteobacteria > Pseudomonadales > Azotimanducaceae > UBA7803. The sequence continues at coordinate 36,023 of JAWLGU010000043.1, forward strand.
GTGCTGAAGTCGAAGTCCATCTCGGTGGTGGGCTCCTGCAGGTAGTGCCCCTGAATGTAGTTCGCCCCCGCCTGCCACAATGCCGACAGCACCCCGGCACTCTCCACCATGGGGATGATGGTCAGCTTGCCGGCGGACTGGAGGTCCCGGATCATGCCCGTGATCTCGTCCTTCAGCTCCGGATTCTCCATCAGTCGCTCGATGTGGGAGCCGTCGAGCTTCACGAAGTCCACGGGGACATGGGAGAGGATCTCCATGGCGTTGTCGGCCAGGCCGAACCGCGACAGCGAGGCCCGGCAATGCATGGCTTTCAGGCCTTCCACGAATTCCCGGGTCTGTCCCACCTGACCGGAGGCATCGCGCTCCGTGATCTGGAAGATCACCGCGTCGCTCGGCAGCCTAGCCGCCTTCACCGCCACCCCCAGCCACTGCAGGAATTCCCCATCGGCGACGCTGTTGGCGGTGAGGTTGATGGTGAGCCGCGTGTTGTGACCCTTGGAGCGGTGGGTGGAGAGCATCTTGATGGATTGCAGGATCACCCAGCGGTCGATCTTGCCGGCCGCTCCGTGCTCCACCGCCGCGCGGAGAAACTCGTTGGGGGCGATGTGCTGACCGGCCTCGCCCAGCATGCGCAGGAATACTTCGTAGTGCTCGTCGGAATCGCCGCGCAGACTGATGATGGGCTGAAACAGAAGCAGGAAGCGCTGGTTGTCGATGGCATCATTGATGCGCGCGAGTATCTGCCCCGCGTCGCTCTCGGGCTCCTCCCGAGCCACCTCTTTGCTGAGGACCTCGATGCGGTTGCCGCCGGCGGACTCCGCTGCGAGCGCCGTGGCGAAGGCCGAGTTCAGCGCGGCCTCCAGAATCTCGGCGGCGCTCGCCTGCGCGTCCTCGTCCAGCTCCGCGCCGCCGATGCTGAGGGTGGCTCGCACGGTCTTGCCGCCGATCTCCATCATCAGCGCTTCCGCGGCCTTGCGCAGACCTTCCACCCGCTCGAGCAGCTCGGCGCGATCACTGGCGCCGACGGCGAAGGCGAACTGGTGGGGGCTGAGGCGCGCGCACGGCCGGCCGTCCAGGCCCTCCGTCAGCATCGCCAGCAGTTGCTCTCCCACCGATTCAGCGCCGCGCAGGCCGAGCTGCTGCTGGTGCCCGGGAAACCCGTCCACCTGGGCCACCACCACGGCCCGGTACGCCTGGTCGCCTGCCAGCATCTCTCGGGCATCGGCGAGAAACGCCGAGACGCCGGAGCCGGCCGCGGCGGTGCCGTTGGCGTGGCCGGCGTCGCCGTTGGCTGTGGCCGCGCCGTTCGCTGTCGCCCCACCGTTGGCTGTCGCCCCGCCGTCGCCGGTGACGTTCGCCGTGGCCCGCACCGTCACCTGCATGCAGGCTTCGCCCTCGTACTCGGCGGGCGCGAGCGTCATGGTGCCGCGGATTTCGCCCCCGGCGACGTCCCGGCCCGAGAATTCCAGGGTTCGTTCCTCGCCGTCCTGGCGAAAGCGCCTGAGCTCCTGCTTGAGAGCCTCGGCCCCTGTCTCCGTCATCAGATCCATCAGCGGGATCCCGAGCAGCGCGTCCGGGTCCGCGAAGCCGAACAGCTCGAGATAGCCGCGGTTGGCGTGGATGTGCATGCCCTCGTGGACGTAGGCGATGGCGGCTTCGGAGCTCTGCAGCAGCAACTGGCAACGCTGCTCCGCCTCCTTCAGGGCGCGGTGCAGCTCGCTCATTCGCTGCCCCCGGCAGACGTGGGCCAGCTCCCGCTTGAACACCAGCACCAGCGCGTCCGGATCCGTCCGGGAAACCACGTCGGCGGCGCCGAGCCGCATGCCCTCCGTCGTGGAGAGCGCCCCGTCCGGGGGGTTGACCAGGATGATGGGGACGTGGGGCGCCTTCAGGTGCAGCTGCGGCAGAAGCTGCTCGAGCCGGGGCAGCCGGGCGTTGCACAGCATCACGTCCGCGGTGGGGATGGCCTCGGCCGCCGTGGCCAGGTCGGTCAGACGCATGCGGGTCGGAATGCCCGCATCCCGCAGCATGGAGTCGAATTCCTGTGCTGAGTTTTCCGACGATTCGGCGATCAGCAGGCGCACGGGCGCGCGTTGGGTGTGCTCGGCGGACATATCCTTCTCAAGACAGCGTATCCATACTGCCGAGCGCCACGTCCTCGGCACTCAGCCTCGTCTCACAGGTCGCCCATCTTCAGGCCGAGGTTGGAGTTTTCCAAGTAACCAGACAGCACGCGGTAGGTGAACTGATTCACGCTTTCGGTCTTGAGTACGCATTTGATCAGCTGTGCCGTGCTGCGCACTCCCCGATTCTGGATGTGCACTTTCTGGCCGGCCTGAAACGGCATCCGGGGCGTGATCAGGGTGGCGGGCTGGCCGATGGGCGCCAGCTCCGGGAGCATGAGCGCCCGGGCATAGCTGGTGGGGCCGCCGATCTTCTGAATCATCCGCACCGCCACCGGAACCGCCCGGGGCGACAGCAGCTCGATGCCCATGCCGGTACCGTCGTGATCCTGGCGAATCCAGCGGATGACGGCGATGCACCAGCGGCTGTCGGCGGTTTCCCTGAGCGCCAGGATCTCGCCGGTCTGCAGGTGCGGCGGCAGGGGATCCATCCAGCGGATCTGGTACCC
>JAWLGU010000044.1:0-38449 GCA_041690675.1 Pseudomonadales bacterium
CGTGTGGGTCGAGTGCGCGGAGCTTCTCGACCACTTCGGCTGGAAATGGTGGAAGCACCAGCAGCCGGACCCGGAGCAGGTCAAGCTGGAAGTGGTGGATATCTGGCACTTCGGGCTCTCCGACCTGATGCGGGCCGAGTCCCTGACGCCGGACGTGGCTCGCGCCCTGGCGGACGTCTCCGGGGTGGGCGGTGATGCCGAGGCGTTCCGGCTGGCGGTGGAAGTTCTGGCCGAGCAGACCCTGGAGCAGCGGGCGTTCGCGCTGCAGCCCTTCGTCGCCGTGCTGGAGGCCCTGCCGCTACCGCTCCCGGAGCTGTTTCGTCTCTACGTGGGCAAGAACGTGCTCAACCACTTTCGTCAGGACCACGGCTACAAGACCGGTCAGTACAGGAAGACCTGGCAGGGCCGGGAAGACAACGCTCATCTGGTGGAGATCCTGGAGAGCCTGGACTGCCCGCCCGACGCGGTGCCGGACAGGCTGTACCGCGAGCTCGCCCGCAGATACGAGGGGCAGCCCGCCTGAACCGCGCCGGGGCCGCCGGCCCCGGTTCCGTCATCGAACGTTCATCAGGCCGTCACCTGAGCATCATGGAAGCAGGTGAGGATGGCGCCGAGTCGAACTCGAGATCCCGATGAAGCGCGACCTTCCGCCCGAGCCGGCACGGATGCACTACCGCAGCATCTTCGTCTCCGACGTCCATCTGGGGACCAAAGGGTGTCAGGCCTCGCGACTGCTGCACTTTCTCGATCACCATAGCTGTGACCGGTTGTACCTGGTGGGTGACATCGTCGACGGCTGGCGCATGAAGTCGTCCTTGTACTGGCCGGCGGATCACAGCAGTGTGCTGCGCCGGTTGCTGGCGCTGTGCGAGGCGGGCACGCGCATCGTCTACGTGACCGGCAATCACGACGAGTTCCTGCGCAAGTACACGGGGCTGGCCATCGGCGGCGTGGCGCTCGTGGACGAAGCGGTGCACGTCACTGCCACCGGAGAGCGCTTCCTGGTGGTGCACGGTGACGAGTACGACGTGGTGACCCGCTACCACCGCTGGGTCGCCTTCCTCGGCGACTTGGGCTACACCCTGCTGCTCGAGTTGAACCGGCATCTGAACGCGTTGCGCAGCCGGCTCGGCTACGGCTACTGGTCCTTGTCCGCCTGGATCAAGGGGCGGGTGAAGCGGGCCGTCAGCTTCATCTGCGAGTTCGAGCAGGCGCTGGCACATCAGTGCCGCAAGCAGGGGTTCCAGGGGGTGATCTGCGGCCACATTCACCATGCGGAGATCCGTGACCTCGACGGCACCGTCTACATGAATTGCGGCGACTGGGTGGAGAGTTGCACGGCGCTGGTGGAGGACGAGGAAGGCCGGTTCCGAATCGTTCGGTGGGCAGGACGGCCTGTCGCCGACGTGGTGCCGCTGCAGCCGGCGGCGGAGCGGGAGCGCCTTCGCGCATGAAACGGCTGCTCATCGTCAGCGACGCCTGGGAGCCCCAGACCAACGGAGTGGTCACCACCCTGAAAGCCGTGTCGGCGCATCTGCCGGCCCTGGGCTTCCGCGTCCGGCTCGTGCACCCGGGGCTCTTCGCCACGCTGCCGCTGCCCGGCTATCCGGAGATTCGGGTGGCCCGGGACCCCTGGAAGCTGGCGAGCATGATCGAGCGCTATGCCCCCCACGTGGTGCACATCGCCACCGAGGGTCCCCTGGGGTTTTGGGCGCGCCGCGAGCTGGGTCGGCGGTCCATGTCCTTCACCACGTCCGTGCACACCAAGTTCCCGGAGTACGCCCAGCAGCGGCTGGCAATGCCGCTGGCGGTCGGCTACGGCTATCTGCGCTGGTTCCACCGTCCAGCCAGGCGTGTCCTGTGTACCACGGAATCCCACCGGCGGGAGCTGGAACGTTGGGGGTTCGACAACCTGGTGGTGTGGGGGCGAGGCGTGGACGCAGAGCGGTTCCGGCCGCGGCAGCGAACCCCCCGCGCCCGCCCGCGCCTGCTGTACGTCGGCCGCGTGGCGGTGGAGAAGAACCTCGAGGCGTTCCTGGACCTCGAGATCGACGCGCAGAAGGTCGTCGTGGGGGACGGCCCCGCGAGACCGTCGCTGGAGCGGCGCTACCCGGGCGCCCGGTGGCTGGGGTTCCGCCACGGCGAGGAACTGGCAGCGGAGTACGCCGATGCCGACGTGCTGGTGTTCCCTTCCCGCACCGACACCTTCGGGCTGGTGATGCTGGAAGCCATGGCCTGCGGCACCCCCGTCGCCGCCTATCCCGTCATGGGGCCCCGGGACGTGGTGGTCCCGGGGGTGACAGGCAGCCTCTCTGAGGATCTGGGCTCCGCCGTCCGCCAGGCGCTGACCCTCGACCGCGCGGGCTGCCGGGCCCGCGCCATGGCGGCGGACTGGCGCCGGGTGGCCGAGCGGCTGGCACGGTGCCTCGAGCAGGAAGCCGCCTGCAGCCGCGCCGCCTGACTGCGGGGCCTTGCGGACAGCGGACAGCGGAAAGCGGATGGCGGACAGCGGCGCAGCCTGTATGCTCACGGCGTGTCCACTCCACCCGAAATCGCCCACACGGAAAGCGCCGGCCCGGCAGCCGAGCTTGGTGAGATCGAGCGGCGGCTCGAGGATTGGCGCCCCGACCAGGTGGGAACCCTGATGTTCGTGCGCGACGCCGGCCGGGTGCTGCTCATCCGCAAGCGTCGCGGACACGGCATGGGCAAGCTCAACGGCCCGGGCGGCAAGGTGGAGCCCGGCGAGACGCCGCTGGCGTGCGCCCTGCGGGAGACGGAGGAGGAGGTAGGGGTGCGGCCGCTGATGCCGCGGCTCGCCGGAGTGTTCCGCTTCCTGGACACCCATGACGAGGACTGGCTGGGCTACGTGTACGTGGCCGACGCCCACCTGGGTACGCCCCGCGTCACCGCGGAGGCGATTCCGCTCTGGTACCCGCAGGACGCGCTGCCGTTCGAGCAGATGTGGGACGACGACCGGGTCTGGCTGCCGCGCCTTCTCGACGGGGAATCCCTCGAAGGAGCGTTTCTGTTTCGCAGCGGCAGGCTGGCCGCGTATCGGCTGAGGAAAGGCGATCAGCGGTCGGCGCTGAGCGGTGACGTTTCCCGCTAGATCTGGCGAAAGTCCTCTTGCTGAAGGCTGACGGCGGACAGCCGACAGCCGGTTATCCGCAGCTGCTTCCCCCCAGCACGCAGAATTTGGCGCAGTGGGGGTGGTTCAGGGGCACCGTCCCCAGCGCGTCCGCCAGCCGGCTTCCCAGCTCGAACCGCGAGTCGTAGGGGAGCAGCGTGCAGGCCACCACCGCCGGCTCCCGAGCGCCCTTCCGCTTCACCACCATCCGCGAGCTGGCGCACATCACCTGGGCCGGGTTCACGCCGAGGATGCCCCAGCACGCCTCGGTAATCTCCGGCACCGGCGCGTGCGCGTCCATCTCCGGGAACAGCACCAGGCGCTCCGGGTCGTGGGCGTCCACGGCAATGCCCTCGGCGGCGAAGAGCTCGGCGAACCCGGACCTCAGGGCCGGCTTGTGGTCGCCCCAGCGGGTGCGTGCCGCCACCGCCACATGGAACCCCGCGTCGCTCAGCCAGCGCAGCCCCTCGAGCATGGGTTCCCAGGCGCGACGGCCGCGCTCCCGGCGATGCAGCGCCGGGTCGTGGTGGTCGACGGAAACCCGAATCATCAGGCGCTCACCGAAGCGGACTCGCAGCGCCAGCAGGGCGTCCCGGGACTTCCGCATGGGTTTCATGGCGTTGGTCAGCACCAGGACACGGTAGCCGGCGCCGAGGGCGTCCTCCAGCATGCCCATGAAGTGGGGGTTCATGAACGGCTCCCCGCCGGTGAAGCCGATGGTGCGGGTGCCGTGTTCCAGGCGCTCGAGCTCGTCGAGGTAGCGGCGGGCTTCTTCCCGGGTGAGATAGCTGAGGCGGTCGTTGCTCGGGCTCGACTCGATGTAGCAGTGCTCGCAGGTGAGGTTGCACAAGGTGCCGGTGTTGAGCCACAGGGTCTCGAGGCGGCCGAGCGCCACGCGGGCGCGAGGGCTGCCGTCGGCGGTGGTGTCGGGATCGACGAACCGCCCCGGGCGCTCACGGGTGATCAGTCTCATGCGTGGAGTATGATGGCCACGGGTCGAGACAGCCAGAGGAGTGAACATGCGCATCGGCATCTCGGTCTCGTCGAGCTATCGGGTGGACGACCCGAGGGTGGCTGCGGGCTGGATGGTGGAGCGTGCCCGGGCCGCGCGTCAGGCGGACCTGGACAGCCTGTTCGTGGGGGATCATCACGTCACGCCTGCGCCGTATTACCAGAACACGCCCATCCTCGGGCGCATGCTCGCGGAGTGGGGCGACCGGCCCGCAGGCGCCCTGTTCCTGTTGCCGCTGTGGCACCCGGTGCTCCTGGCCGAGCAGGTGACTACGCTCGCGAGCATCGCTCAGGGGCGCTTCATCCTGCAGTGCGGCCTGGGCGGCGATCGTCGTCAGAGTGCCGGCATGGGCGTTGCGATGCAGGACCGGGCGGCCATGTTCGAGGTATCGCTGGCCGCCCTGCGGGCCTTGTGGCGGGGCGAGGAGATCTCCCTCGACCGGTTCTGGCCGGTGGCGGGAGCGAGAATCTCGCCGCTGCCGCCGGAGCCCGTGGAGGTGTGGGTGGGTGCCACGGCGCCGCCGGCCGTACGCCGGGCCGCGCGGCTGGCGGACGGCTGGCTGGCGGCGCCGGCGCTCACCCACGGTCAGGCCGCCGAAAGCCTGAGGCTCTATCGGGAGGCGTGCGCGGAGCACGGCCGGGAACCCGCCGCGCTGGCCATTCGCCGCGACGTGTTCGTGGGTGCCACCAGCCAGGAGGCCGCGCGCGTGGTCGGGCCCTACGTGGAGCGGGGCTACCGGGGCTTTCCGGAGCAGGCGTTGCTGGCGGGATCGGTGGCGGAAGTGGCGGACGAGCTGGAGCGCTACCGGGCCCTGGGCTTCACCGACGTCATCGTGCGCAACATCAGCAGCGACCAGGGGGAGGCACTGGCCACCATCGAACGACTGGCCGACGTGAAGGCAGCGTTGGCGTGAGCGCCGGGGGGCAGGACGCCGACTGGCTCGCCTGGGCACGCCGATTGCGGGCCGTGGCCCAGACGGGTCTGGCCTACAGCCGCGACGGCTACGATCTGGAGCGCTTCGCGGAGATCCGGGACATCGCCGAGGGCATGCTCGGCGCCCTCACTGGCACGCCGCCGCAGCGGATTCGCGAGATCTATCTGCCGGAGCGGGGGTATCCCACCCCCAAGGTGGACGTGCGTGCGGGGGTGTTTCGAGACGGCGCGGTCCTGTTGGTCCGGGAGGCCAGCGACGGGCGCTGGTCGCTGCCAGGAGGCTGGGCCGACGAGCACGAGTCGCCCCGGCAGAGCGTCGAGCGGGAAGTGCTGGAGGAGTCGGGATTCCGGGTCCGGGCGGTGAAGCTGGTGGCCATCAAGGACCACAGCCTGCACCCGTACCGGCCGCCGCGGCTGGACCGCATCTACAAGGTGTTCTTTCTCTGCGAGCTCCTGGGTGGCGCGCCGGCACGGAGCCTGGAAACCACCGGTGCCGGCTTCTTCTCGCTGACCGCGCTGCCGGAGCTCTCGCCCGGCCGCACCCTGAGGGAGGACATAGAGGCGCTGGCGGCCCATCACCGCGCTCGGGACCTGCTGCCCTGGTTCGACTGATCCCCGTCAAACCGCGCGGGTCGACGCGGTAGAATCCCCACGAGGGCAGCGGCACCGAATGCCGCGCCCATCGTTGTAACCCGTCGTGGAAAGAGGAGGCCCGCAATGGCGCTGTTGGAAGGCAAGGTGGTACTGGTCACGGGCGCGGCTCGTGGCATCGGCAAAGAGGTGGCGCTGGCGGCCGCGCGCGAGGGCGCCCGGGTGGTGGTCAACGACCTGGGTGGGGCGGTCACCGGCGGCGACCTGGGCGATGCCAGCCCGGCCCAGGAGACGGTGGACGAGATCGTCGCGGCCGGCGGCGAAGCCGTAGCCGACTCCCACAGCGTTTCCGACCGCCATGGTGCCAAAGCCATGGTGGAGCTGGCGCTGGATACCTTCGGCGGCCTCCACGCCGTGGTCAATCCCGCCGGCATCCTGCGCGACAAGATGTTCCACAAGATGGACGACGCGGACTGGGACGCGGTGATCGACGTGCACCTGAACGGCTCGTACAACGTGGCGCGGGCGGCCATCAATCACTTTCGCGACCAGCAGGACGGGGCGTTCGTGTTCTTCACCTCCACATCCGGCCTCATCGGCAACATCGGCCAGGCCAACTACGCGGCGGCGAAGATGGGCATCGCCGGGCTGTCCCGGATCATCGCCATGGAAGGGGCCCAGCGCAACGTGCGCTCCAACGTGGTGGCGCCGTTCGCCTGGACCCGCATGATCGCCACCATTCCGGTGAAGGACGAGGCCAGCGCGGAGCGGGTTCGGCGCATGAAGGAGGGGATGCGCGCGGATCAGGTGGCCCAGCCCGTCGTCGCTCTGGTTTCGGACTCGGCGCGGGAGGTGAGCGGGCAGATCTTCGCTGTCCGGGGCAACGAGATCTTTCTCATGAGCCAGCCCCGCCCCATTCGCGGCATGACCCGCCTGGAAGGCTGGACCCCGCAGTCGGTGGTGGACCACGCGCTGCCCGCCATGGCGGGTCAGTTCGAGGACCTGGGGCCCACCGCGTCCGTGTTCAGCTGGGATCCGGTGTGATCCCTCGCTTCAGGTGAGCCCCTCCGCCACCGCCTTTGCCACGTGCTCCAGATTGTGGCGGTTGAGGGCCGCGACGCAGATCCGGCCGCTGTCGACGATGTAGATGCCGTGCTCCTCGCGCAGGCGGGCCACGGCCTCCGTCGACAGGCCGGAGTAGGAGAACATGCCGTTCTGCTCCAGAACGAAGCCGAAGTCCACGTTCGCGGCGGCCTGCACCTGTTCCACCAGAGCCCGGCGCATGGCACGGATCCGATCGCGCATACCGGTCAGCTCGCGTTCCCAGGCGGCGCGAAGGGCGTCATCGTTCAGTACCCGGGCGACGATGCTGGCACCGTGGGTCTGGGGGCTCGAGTAGTTGGCGCGGATCACCCGCTTGAGCTGACTGCGCACCCGCTCGGCCTGGTCGGTGCTGGCCGTGACAACGGACAGGGCCCCCACCCGCTCGCCGTACAGCGAGAAGTTCTTCGAGAACGAGCTGGCTACCAGCACCGGCGCGTGGCGTTCCGCGAAGCGGCGCACCGGCAGGGCGTCCTCCACCAGGCCCCGGGCGAATCCCTGGTAGGCCAGGTCGAGGATGGGCACCAGAGCGCGCTGGCGCACCACGTCCATGATCGCGTCCCACTGCCCGGGCTCCAGGTCGGCGCCGGTGGGATTGTGGCAGCAGACGTGGAGGATCACCACGGAGCCGGGCGCCAGGCCCTCCAGCGTGTCGCGCAGTGCGGAAAAATCCACGCCGTGCGAGGCGGGGTCGTAGTAGGGGTACTCGTTCACCGGGAAACCGGCGGCCTCGAAGAGGGCCCGGTGGTTCTCCCAGCTCGGTCTGCTGATCCAAGCCTCGGCTCCGGGATTGAAGCGGCGCAAAAAGTCCGCCGCGATGCGCAGGGCTCCGGTGCCCCCCAGGGCCTGGACGGTGACCACGCGGCCGGCGCGCACCGGCTCCGAGTCGGAGCCGAACACCAGCGCCTGAACCGCGCGCTGGTAGTCGGCTGCGCCGTCGATGGGCAGATAGGGTCGCGGCCGCGGCACCGCTGCAAGCTGCTGCTCTGCCCGGGCCACGCTGTCCAGCAGCGGCACCTTGCCGTCGTCGTCGTAGTACACGCCCACGCCCAGGTTCACCTTGTCCGGGCGCGGGTCCGCGTTGAAGGCCTCGGTGACGCCGATGATGGGGTCCCGCGGGGCCAACGGCACGTCGTCGAGAAAGGAGGTCATGGGGTGTTCCTCGCTTGGCGTATGGAGCTGTCGAACGTCACCTGGGCGCGGCCGGCTCCTGGAGCCGGTGCCAGAGCATCGTGCCGCCGGCCACCGCCACCGGGATGAGGAGAAAGTTGACCAGCGGCACCGCCAGCCCCAGGCTTGCGCAGCCGCCGTAACCCAGCGCTGCGGCCGGGTGACGTTTGAGCAGCGCCACCGTGTCGCGGAACGGCCGGCCGCGGTTCTCGGCCGGATAGTCGCAGAACTGCACTGCCATGGTCCAGGCGCCGAAGGCGAGCCAGAGCAGCGGCGACACCGCGTTGACGACGGGGATCAACGTCACCAGGAACACCAGCAGCAACCGCGGCAGGTGGTACGCCAGCTTGTGCAGCTCCCGGCCGATGGCGCCGGCGGCACTGGCCCACGCCGACGGCGGACGCGGCGGTTCGGCTCCGAGCTCACGGCGCTCCACCTCCATCGAGAGGTCGCCGAGAAACGGTCCGGCCACCAGCGCCGCCAGCAGACCGAACAGCCAGACGCCGGCGAGGGTCGCCACCACGTAGAGCGCGGGGGCGATGAGCAGCCCGAGGAAGTCGAGCCAGCCGGGCAGCAGCCCGTTGAGCCACTCGACGAGCCGGTCGGCGAGCCGCCCGACGTAGCCGAACAGCACCGCGAGTCCGACCGACGTCACCGCCAGGCTCACCAGCACCGGAATCCACGTGTAGCGCCTCATCCCCGGTCGCTGGGCGGCGCGGGCGCCGTCCGCGAATGCCCTTACCCCCTGGAGCAGGCTCAATGGGTGATCTCGTCCACCGCCTCCCGCAGCACGTTCACCATGGTATCCAGCTGCGCCTCGGTGACGATGAACGGCGGCCCCATGCAGACGATGTCGCGGATCTCGCCGGTGCCGCCGCCGTAGAAGAATACCCCCTTCTTCAAGGCGCGGCCGACGATGCGGTTGGCGATGCCGTCCTCCTCGGGAAACGGTGTCAGGGTGTCTCGATCCTGCACAACCTCGATGGCCTGCAGCAGTCCGCGGCCGCGAACCTCCGCCACATGAGGGTGATCGGCGAACGCCTCCTGCAGGCGGGCGCGGAGGCGCTCCCCCTGCTCGGCAGCCCGCTCCACCAGAGCTTCCTCGCGAAGGATCTGCAGCACCTCGGCCGCGGCGGCGCAGGCGGCGGGGTGGGCACCGAAGGTATGGAACATGACGTTCATGCCTGCCCGGCTCAGGGCCTCGCCCACCCGCTCGGCGGCGTACACCCCGCCAATGGGCGCGTAGCCGCCCGCCAGGCCTTTGCCCGACACCAGGATGTCGGGCTCGATGTCCCAGTGCTGGTGGGCGAAGTCTCGGCCGGTTCGGCCGAAACCGGTCATCACCTCGTCGAGAATCAGCAGCACGCCGTGCTCGTCGCAGAGGCGGCGGACCTCCGGCCAGTAGTCGTCGGGCGGGACGATGGCGCCGCCGCTCGAGCCGACGATGGGCTCGGCGATGAGCGCGGCCACCTGGCGTGGGTCCTCCGCCTCCAGGGTCTCGCGCACCTGGTCGATGTAGTAGCGTCCGGCCTGGTCGTGGTGAGGGCCCAGCGGGCAGCGCAGGGGATACGGTGTCGGCACCCGTGGATAGGTCACCAGCGCGTGCTCCAGGCCCCGTTTGCGGGCGGGGTGCCCCGAGAGCGCGGTGGTTGCGACCGTGGTGCCGTGATAGGAGACACTGCGGGCGATGATCTTGCGACGCTCGGGCTCGCCGATGGCTGCTTGATACTGCAGCGCCATCTTCATGGCTGCTTCGACCGCCTCCGAGCCGCCGGAGGTGATGTGGATGCGGGACAGGTTCGCCGGCAGCCAGTCCCGCCCCAGGGTCTCCACCAGCGCCTGCCGGGATGGCGTGATCCAGGGTGGCACCACGTAGGTGCATTCCGCCGTCACGGCGGCCACCCGGTCCGCCACCCGCTTCCGGCCGTGACCGATGTTGGCGACGATGGCGCCTCCGGCGGCATCCAGCAGACGCCGGCCGTCCGCGGTGACCAGCTCCGCGCCTTCGGCGCGCACGATGGTGGGGTTGTCGGTGCGAAGGAACGGCCAGTTGACTCGAGACATGAGGACTCCGTGTGATCCCGCTTCAGCGAGGGAACTCGTACAGCGCCTGACCCTGCCGGTAGCCATCGAGACGGCGCTCCATGGCGGCACGCTCGGCCAGGGCCGTCGGCTCCGGGTCCGCGCCCACAGCGGCGAGCGCCGCCTCGGCGGTGGCCATGGCGCGCTGCAGCTCCCCGGCCGCTGCCCAGGCCGCCGCCAGGGTATCGAGATATTGCCAGGCGCCGGTATAGAGGGCGATGGGCCGGATCAGCGCCACCGCCCGTGCGCCGTCCCGAACTGCGGGATCGTCCGCGGTCGCCAGTAGCCAGGCCAGGTTGTTGCGTGCCAGCAGGTTGCCGAGGCGCATGGCCCGCTCGTAGTAGCGGATGGCGCGAGGGAGATTTCGCGGCACCGTGATTCCCTGATGGTAGTACTCCCCCAGCAGAGCATTGGCCGCCGGATGATCCTGCTCGGCGGCGGCGGCCAGCAGCTCCACCACCCGGGGCGGATTCAGCTCCTCCCAGCTGAGCGCGAGCCGGTACTGCGCCTCGGCGATCCCGGCCTCGGCAGCCATCCCCAGCCATCGCCGAGCGATCTGCAGGTCGGGCGCGGGCACTTCCATGTCGATGTGAAAGGTCCCCAGCATGAGCGCCGCGTAGGGGTCGCCGCGGCTCGCCGTAAGCTGCAGCCACTCCAGCAGCCGGCTCGATGCCCGCGCGCTGCTGCCGTCGAACAGCGGCCCGGCGAACTCCAGCCCGGTGGGCAGGGTGAGCAGCCCCGTGGAGACCGTCTCGCCGTTCCATAGTCCGCTGATCTCGATGCCGCTGGGCGAACCGCGGCGGCCCGGACCCATGGGCCGGTTCAATTCCCAGCTGCCGTCGTGGAACGAGCCGTCCGGGCGCTGCTCACGGCCCTGCCCGTGGCGCACGTCCGCCTGCCATTCCCCTTCGTAGCGGCTGCCGTCCGGGCGGATCAGGCGACCGAAGCCGTGTCTCTCGCCGTTGCGCCAGGTGCCTTCGTAGACCAGGCCCGGCGGGCCCTCGGCGCGACCGTACCCATGGCGCTCACCCTGCCGCCATTCGCCCTCGTAGCTGAAGCCGTCGGCGCTGGTCATGGTGCCGGAGCCGTGGGGCTGATCGTAGGCCCAGTCCCCCCGATATATGCGGCCGTCGGTGGTGGTGTAGGTGCCGAAGCCGAAGCGCTCGCCCTCAGACCAGTCTCCCTGGTACCGGGTGCCGTCGCTGCCGTCGAATGCGCCTTCCCCGTGGGGCATGTCCTGGGACCATTGCCCTTCGTAACGGCCGTCGGCATTGTTCAGGGTGCCCCGGCCGTCTCTCACGCCGTCGACGAAGTCCCCAACGTAGCGGCTACCGTCCGCCTCCAGCAGCTCTCCGCGGCCGTGGCGGCGCCCGTGGCGCCAGCCGCCCTGGTAGCGGCTGCCGTCCGCCAGCACCTCGTTGCCCTGCCCGTGGGGCTGCCCGGCGAGCCAGTCTCCCTCGTAGGTCCGTCCGTCCGGCCAGCGGAACCGGGCCCGTCCGCTGTACGTCAGGGCATCCGGGTAGACGGCGACCGTCCGCCCGGAGGGCAGCGTCACGGTGCCAGCGGCGGGATCGTCCGCGGGGGCTCGGGGCACCCCGTCCGGCAGATGGGCGCAGGCGGTGACGAGGCCCAGCAGGGCCACGGCTAATGCTTGTCGTGCGGGTCGGATCACGGCGCGAAGGTTAGCAGACTCGGGGTGCGGAGCGGCGGAGTTCGGGCGCGGGCTGGGATCCGCGTCGCGCCCTCGGTGCCAAAGGTCGGGCCGATTCGGTAAAGTCACCGTTTTCACGAGTCCCGCGCGGAGGGTGTATGACGGTCGAGGGCATCAATGAAGAACGGGTCACCCGCTGGTTGAGCCAGCGAATCCCGGATCTCCGGCCACCCCTCACGTTCTCGCTCATCGCCGGCGGGCACTCCAATCTCACGTTCCGGTTCGTCGATCGCCGGGGCGCCTCCTTCGTACTGCGCCGACCGCCGCTGGGCCACGTGCTGGAGAGCGCTCATGACATGGGCCGAGAGCACCGCATCGTCTCCGCCATGGCGGGCACGGAGGTGCCCGTGGCGCCTACCTACGGCCTCTGCGAGGACCCGGAGGTCAACGGCGCTCCCTTTTACGTCATGGGCTACATGCCAGGTAAGGTGCTTCACGATGGTGAGACGGCCAAGTCCCTGCCGGAGGAAGAACGCTACGCCCTGGGGCTGCACGTGGTGGACGTGCTGGCGCGCCTGCACCGTATCAACCCGGACGACGTGGGGCTCGGCGACCTGGGCCGCAAGGAGGCGTACCTGGCTCGTCAGCTCAAGCGCTGGACCAAGCAGTGGGAAGCTTCAAAGACCCACGAGATCCCCGAGATGGAAGCCACGGCACGGCTGCTCGAGGAGCGCATGCCGGAGCAGGTGGGCGCGGCCATCGTCCACGGTGACTACCGGCTCGGCAACATGATCGTCGGCGACGGCCGAATCCGCGCCGTGCTCGACTGGGAGCTTTGCACTCTGGGGGATCCGCTGGCGGACGTGGGCTACCTGCTCAACTCCTGGGTGGAGCCCGGGGAGCCCGGCGCCGAGCTGGTTCCCACCGGAGTGGGCGGGTTTCCCGGCCGGGAGGAGATTCGCGCGCGTTACGAAGAGGCCACCGGCCGCGACCTCGGCGCCATCAACTACTACCGGGCGTTCTCGCACTGGCGCCTGGCCGCCATCGGTCAGGGGGTCTACAAGCGATACCTGGTGGGTGCCATGGGCGATCGCCCCGACATGGACCTGGAAGCGTACAAGACCAGCGTGCACCAGCGCGCGGCGGCGGCACTGGCATTGCTCGAAGCGTAGTGCTGCCGAGCGGCGGGCCGTCAACCGTCACCGGCGCCCGGCCAGCTCCAGCGTACCGATGGTCTCGCCGGCCTCGGTGCGCGCTTCCACCCGCTCCACACCCGAGTCCGGCAAGGCCACCACCAGGCAGGGGTGGGTGACGACCTGAGGCAGGCTCGCGCCGGATTCCGGGACATGCCACTGCACCTGGATGACGGCCGTGTGCTCACCTCGCTGCGCTCGGTCCAGCGTCAGGCCGTAGCCCGGGGTCGGCTGCTCGCCACGGGAGATGGCGATGAGCAAGAGATTCTCTCCCGCTTCGGTGTCACCGGGTGCGCCTCGTTCCGCGGGATGCGCGGAATCGATGGGGCTCAGCAGGGTGCTGCCGCGGAGACCCGCCACGGCTGCGTAGTCCACCCGGGTCAGCCCCGGCTCCAGGCCCTGGCAGCGGTCGTAGGTGAGCACGGCGGTGGCTTGCAGGTCATCGTGAGAGGCGCCTCCGCTGCAGCTGGCGGCGACGCAGCACAGGGCGGCGGCGACGGCCCGCCGAAGCAAGGAGCATGGGCGACGTCCGGTCATGGCCGCCTCCACGACGAAAAGCGGCGCCCCGAGGGACGCCGCTGTGTTCCGGCTTGCGCCGGGCCCGGCCGGGCCGGGGAGCGATAAAAAAGGCGTGTCAGAAGGCTGGGCCTCTGAATGCAACTTCGTCTTCTGGGGGAAGGACACTTGAAAGGGAGGACTGCATGAAGTTGCTGCACGCCTGAAACACTGAATGTGGGTCCATTATGTACAGTACAAATGTGCTGTCAATAGGTTTTTCGCGTTTCTGTACAGGTTTTGTCTAGGTATCCGCCCTAGTTCGGTCGGTCCAGCAGCTGGTCGGCCTCCACCAGCGCCTCCAGCGCCAGCTCCAGCTGGGCCCGGGCCTGGGTGGCGTCGGTGTGGATCCGCTCGTACAGACTTTGCTGGTACTCGCCGTCCGCCCGCGGCGCCTCACCGGCGGCCGCCTCCTCGGCACAGCCGAGGCTGAACTCGGCGAAGGCGTTCAGGCTGCTGATGAGCTCCACCAGGTGTCCCGGACAGCCAGTGGGATCCGTGGCGCTGGCGGCGATGGCGATGAGCTCCTCGTCGGTGAAGCGGCGCACCGCGGCCCGTGCCGCGCGCAGCGGCAGCCCGGCGGTGGTGGCGCAGGCGTGCTCGATCTCCTGCCAGCTGGTGGGCCAGTGCAGGGTGGGGATGCCGAGTTCCTGAACGGCGGTCAAATGCTTCGCGGTGGCGAACTGGTAGACGGCCACCACCCGGGCATCGGGCTGCACCCGGCCGATGCGCTCGATGGCGGAGCTGAGCAGGACGGGCAACTGCACGACCACCACCTCGAGCGGCTCGGTGCCCGACTGGTCGTCGAGGAAGGCTTCCAGATTGGCCCAGCGCCCGCGCACGTCCAGACGGCTGGCCTGCTCCTGGCGCTGCTCGAGAACCAGCAGGTTGGGGCCGATGAGCCCGGTTCGGGCGGGCTGCAGACGGGCCTGGCTCTGGGTGCAGAGACGCTCGTTCAGCTGTTCGACCGAGAGCTCCACCAGGGTGGATATGGGGTGCCCCTGATCGATCAGGCGCTTGATGAGCTGCAGGCGCTCCAACTGGGCGCGGCTGTAGAAGCGCGTCTTGCCTGACTTGTGGGCGGGCTCCAGCCCATAACGCCGCTCCCACGCCCGCAACCGCTCCACGGCGATTCCGGTGAGGCTGGCAATGGTGCCGATGCGGTACAGGTCGTCGTCGGGGTCCAATATCCTGACCAGTACAAAACCCGTACGAATTGTACAACCGACGGGGAGCTTGTCCAGGTTGGGGGTGAAGCCCGCGGAAGGCGGGGAGGAAGGGGAGGCGTGGCGACAGCGCATTGAGGCGCTGTCTTCGCGGCTAGGGAGGAAGGGGAGAGAGACACCGCGCCACGCCTGTTCTTTCACCGGGACGCCGTTGCGGCGACTCGATGAGAAGGCGCGCATTCTACGGTTTTGCCGGACCCCGGCAAGGGCTCGCGGGCAAAATTTTTGTTACCAAGTGTAACAATGGCGTCCGGTATTCACAGTCTGTGCGCGATTCCGCAAAATGACGGCTCCAAGAGTTCGCATCGGCCTGGGGAGGGCGACCCATGCGGAACAATCTCGGCCTGATACTCGCGAAGCGGGCGTTTCTCGATCCCCGTCGTGAAGCCTACGTGGACAGCCACCGGGACCTGCGTCTGACCTACGCCGAGCTCGACGCCCGCAGCGATCGGCTGGCCAACGCGCTCAGGGACGACGGCCTGGAGAAGGGTGAGCGGGTGGGACTGCTGCTGCCCAACAGCGCCGAGTTCATGGAGGCCTACTTCGCCCTGGCCAAAGCGGGTGCGGTGGTGGTGCCCCTGAACTGGCGTCTGGTGGCGGACGAGCTGGAGTTCATCCTCCACGACAGCGGCACCCGGCGGCTGATCTACGGCGACGAGTTTCTCGATACCGTGGCCGAGCTGCAGGCCCGCGGTGAGCGGACGCCGGTGCGGCAGTGGCTGCAGGTGGCGGGCAGCCGCGAGCTGCCCTACTTCGCCGAGGCCTACGAGACGTTCCGCGACCGCGGCTCGGAGCTGGCCATGGAGCCCGATGCCGCCGACGACGACATGCTCTACATCATGTACACCTCGGGCACCACCGGGCTGCCCAAGGGGGTGGTGCACACCCATAGCTCGGCCATCTGGGCCATCCTCACCATTGCCGCGACGGCCGAGTACCAGGCAGGAGACCGCTACCTGGCCGCGCTGCCCATGTTCCATGTGGGCGCCCTGACGCCGCTGGCCGTGAACGTCTACCGCGGCGCCACGTCGGTGGTGATGCGCAGCTTCGAGCCGCGCCTCGCCTGGCAGCTCATCGAGCGCGAGAAGGTGAGCACGGGGCTGATGGTGCCGGCCATGCTGAACTTCATGCTCGGCGTGGAGGACCGGCAGCGCTTCGATTACGGCTCCGTGCGGTGGATCATGACCGGGGCGGCGCCGGTGCCGGTGGCGCTGACGGAGCGCTACGCGGAGATGGGCATCAGCGTGCTGCAGGTGTACGGTCTCACCGAATCCTGCGGCCCGGCCTGCGTGATGGACAGCGGCAACGCCGCCCGCAAACCCGGCTCCACCGGCAAGGCCTTCTTCCACACCGAGGTGCGCATCGCCAACGAGGCGGGAGATCCCTGCCTGCCCGGCGAGGCAGGCGAGGTGCTGGTGCGGGGTCCCCACGTGATGCGCGAGTACTGGAACCGCCCCGACGCCACCGCCGAGACGATCCGGGGCGGCTGGCTGCACACCGGCGACGTGGGGGTCATGGACGACGAGGGCTTCGTCTACATTCAGGACCGGATCAAGGACATGATCATCTCGGGGGGCGAGAACGTCTATCCCGCCGAGGTGGAAGGGGTGATGATGAGTCACCCCGAGGTGGTCGAGGCCGCGGTGATCGGCGTGTCCAGCGAGAAATGGGGCGAAGCGGCCCTGGCCGTCGTGGTGCGTCGGAACGACGCGCTGACGGCCGCGGACGTGATGGAGTACTGCCGCACGAGGCTCGCGGGCTACAAGCGGCCCCAGGTGGTTGAGTTCGTCGACGAGATCCCGCGCAATCCCAGCGGGAAAATACTGAAACGGGTGCTTCGGGAGCGGTTCCCGGGGCCGGCACCGGTGTGAAGCATGCAATTGAACGAGTTGGAACGGCGGCTGGGCCCCTTTTGCCAAGCCAAGTACGAGGATCCCGACGTGCGGGTGTTCGACGTTGTGCAGATGCCCGGCCACGCGGGCTTTGCCTACGGCTTCCGGGTGGAGTCGCGGGGCCGGGTTGAGGCCTGGTTCATCCGCCTGCCACCGCCTAACGTGAACTGGCGCGGCACCGCCGACGTTCTGCGGCAGGTGGCGGTGCTGAACGCGCTGGATGGGACGTCGGTCCCGCATTGCTCGGTGCAGTGGTCGGGGGATGATCTCGAGTGGTTCGGCTGCCCGTACTTCGTGGTGCCGTGGCTGGAAGGCGACGTGCTGCGGCTCGGCGAGGGGGAATGGGGGAGCCGGCTCTCCGACGAGCAGCGTTACGACCTCGGGCGTCAGGCGATGACGGCGCTGGCCGAGGTGCACAAGGCGGACCCGGCGCGGGCGTCGTACCTGGGCGATCCGGTTCCGTTCGAGGAGGACGTCACCCGCTGGGACCGCTTCTACGAGCGGGTCGCCGATCCCGAGCGGCTGCGCGGCGTGCCGGCCGTGCGGCGCAAGCTCCTGGAGCGGTTGCCCGCGGACGCTCCGGTGGGGATCTTTCACGGCGATTTTCAGACCGCCAATCTGTTCTGCTCCAGAGACGGCCGCCTCCTGGCGGTCATCGATTGGGAGCTCACGGGCATCGGCGCCACCCTCAACGACCTGGGGTGGATTGCAACCTTCAGCGATCCCCACGCCTGGCCGGGTGAGGCGGGGCGCACCTTCTTCCTGGACCCCGAAACCCTGGTGTCGCTCTATCGCGACGCGTGGGGCGCACCGCTGCCAGACCTGAACTGGTTCCGCGCTCTGGCGGCCTACAAGTTCGCCATCATCACCGGCTTCAATCTCAGCCTGCACCGGCGCGGCAAGCGTCACGACCCGGCGTGGGAGGTAACCAAGCTCGCCATGGAGCCGCTGATACGTCGGGCCGACGATCTTCTGGGCTAGGGGACCGGCGTCCACACTGGCATGGCGCTTGCACCAAGGCTGGCGTGTCGGACCGTTCAGGTCCGGCGACCTGATCACGTACCCAGCAAAAATGTGGAGCGATTCATGAAATTCAGACACGTAACAGCGGCGAGCGTGTTTGCCGCCATGGCGGCATTGGCGGGTTGCGGCCAGGACGAGACCACCACCGCCGAGGACACCTACACCTATGACGAGGAGGTCGATCAAACGGCTCAGGAAACCCAGCCGTTCGAGGACACCGAGAACATGGAGGCGGAGCCCTTCGAGGAGACGGAGGAAATGCAGGATGACACCGGGCTGGCCGGCTCGGTCGACCGTTCCGAGCAGCCCGAGGCCGGGGGGATGACCGACACCCTGCCGGAGGAGAGCACCCAGATGACCGAGTTTGCCGCGTTGGACACCAACTCGGACGGTTCCATCGACGAGCAGGAGTGGCAGCCGGACGCGGTGCAGGGCACGCAGTTCGAAGAGGTGGACCAGAACGGCGATGGCATGGTGGACCGGGACGAGTTCAGCCAGGGAGTGGCCATGTCTGACACCGGTGGCACGACCGGCACCAGCCAAGATGAGATGCCGGAGGAAGGCACTCAGCAGTGAGCCGAAACACGTCGAGGGCGGCCGAGCTGCATCGCTCCGCGGCAGGGGGACCCTGGCACACCCCGGAACGCGGCCGCCGTTAGGCCGCGTCCGTGACGGGGGGAGCCCTGCCGCTGGGCCCATGGCGCTGGGCGGCGGTCGCCCTGCTGAGGGCAGGGGCCCTGCTGCTGGCAGGGACATGCCAGGCGGCAGAGGAGGACGCCGCGAGCGGCACCGGCGCCGCCGCCAGCGTGGAGGTGGAGGTTCGCGGCCTCGACGATCCGCTCCGCGAGAACGTACGACGATTTCTCTCCATAGCCGAGCTGGAGGACGCCGAGCAAGTCACGAGCCGCGAGGTGCGGCGCCGGCACCGGGCGGCGCCGGGACAGATTCGCGAGGCCCTGATGCCCTTCGGCTATTACCGGCCGACCATCGCCAGCGAGCTGGAGGCGAACGGCGCGGGCTTCGTCGCCCGCTACCGGGTGGAGCCCGGCGAGCCCGCCCGGCTGCGCCGGGTGGACGTTCGCCTGCTGGGGGAAGGGAAGGATTTTCCTGCGCTGCAACAGACTCTGCAGGGCGTGGAGCTGGCTCCGGGCCAGCGTCTGGTTCACAGTCGCTACGACGCCGCCAAGGACGCGCTGTTCGATGCAGCCTACGGCCACGGATTTCTCCAGGCCTCGTGGCGAACCAGCGAGATTCGCGTGCAGCCCGATCGGCTGCAGGCGGACGTGGCGCTGGTGCTGGACA
This sequence comes from Pseudomonadales bacterium, assembly GCA_041690675.1. Classification (GTDB taxonomy): domain Bacteria; phylum Pseudomonadota; class Gammaproteobacteria; order Pseudomonadales; family Azotimanducaceae; genus UBA7803. The sequence continues at coordinate 18,859 of JAWLGU010000044.1, forward strand.
CGGGACCGCGCTTCTACTTCGGTGAGGTGGACATACGCCAGGACGTGCTGCGGCCGCGGCTGGTGCAGCGGTTCGTTGCCATCGAGCCGGGGGATCCGTACGACGTCGACCGTCTGCTCGAGTTGCAGCGGGCGCTGAGCGAGACCGACTACTTCGCCCGGGTGGAGATTCAGGCGGAGCCGGAAACGGCGGGCCCCGACCAGCGGATCCCGGTGCGGGTGGTGACCGAAGCGTCGGACCCCCGGCGCTACAGCGTAGGCGTGGGCTACGGTACCGACACCGGGCCCCGGTTTCGCCTCGGCGTGCTGCTGCGGCACGTGAACCAGCGCGGCCACCGGGCGCGGGCGGATCTCCAGCTTTCGAGCATCGAGCGGGCCGTGGAGTTTCGGTACGGCATACCCATCCGCAACGTGGCCACGGACAGCCTCGACTTCTTCGCCAGCGCGCGGCAGGAGGAGCTGGGGGATGCGGACACGGACCGTTACGAGCTGGGGGTCAGCCAGGTGGTGAGCTGGCGCGGCTTCCGCAGGCAGTTCTACGTGCGGGCCCAGCGCGAGCAGTTCGAGTTCGGCAGCGGACCGCGCCAGGAGTCCGATCTGGTGTTCCCGGGGATCACCCTGACCCATGAGCGCATGGACGATCTGGTGTACCCCAGATTCGGCCACCGCATCCACATGGATCTGCGGGCCGGGCTGGAATGGCTGCTGTCGGAGGTGTCGTTCACCCGGTACGATCTGGCCCTGCACTGGGTGCGCGGCATGTCCGAGCGCACGCGGCTGTTGCTGCGGGCTTACGCAGGGATCCTCTGGACCGACGATTTTGACCTGTTGCCACCGTCCCAGCGTTTCTTCGCCGGCGGCGATCGCAGCGTTCGCGGATACGCGTATCAGAACATCGGGCCGCGCAACGCCGCGGGCGACGTCATCGGCGGCGAGCGGGCCGTGACCGCCAGCGTCGAGCTCGAGCGTCTGTTCTGGGGGAACTACGGCGGCGCGCTGTTCGTGGACGCCGGCGACGCCTTCGACGATTCGCCGGACCTGAAGGTGGGTGCCGGTTTGGGCTTTCGCTGGCGCTCGCCCATCGGCGTGGTGAGGCTGGACCTGGCCCACCCGTTCGACGATCGTCACGACGATATCCGCCTTCATCTCACCATTGGTACCAGCTTCTGATGGCCCGCCCCGCCGCGGTGGCGAAAGTTTCGGCCATTGCCGTGGCGAGCCTTTTGGCGAGCCTTTTGATCGTGGTGGTGGCGGCTCTGGCGTGGATGCTGTGGACTCCCTCGGGTACCCGCTTCGCGCTGCATCGGGTCGAGGCCTGGTTACCCGCGGACCTCACGGTGGGAGCCGTGTCGGGGCGGCTGGCGGGGCCGCTGACTCTGAGCGACGTACATCTGCGCAGCGACGCCATGGACGCCACGGTTCAGCGGCTGTCCCTGCGCTGGGCGCCCGCCAGCCTGCTGCGCGGGCGGCTGGAGGTTCGGCAGCTCGCCGTCGAGGGCGTGCGCTACCGAGCCCTCACCACCGAGCCGCAGCCTGAAGGGGAACCGTTCACCCCACCCGAGCGGGTGGAGCTTCCCGTGACGGTGGTCGTGCAGCACCTGGTCGTCGTCGACGTTCGCGCCTGGACGGCGCCGGACGCGGAGGCTCCCCTGGTGGTGGATCGGGTGGATCTCGCAGGCCGCTTCGAGGATGCTCGACTGCACGTCACCGCGTTGAAGATCGCTGCACCCGACGTGAGCGCCAGGGCCGAGGCGCGCGTCACCACGGCGAGCCCGTACCCCATGGAGGCGCAGGTCCGCTGGCGGGTGACGCTGCCGGATTACGCGCCCGTCGTCGGAACCCTGCAGCTCCACGGCACCCTGGATGCCTTGGAGCTGACCCAGCGTGTGGCCGCACCCTACAACCTGGCCCTGCACCTCACGGTGGCGGACCTGCTTCAGGCCGGGGCGGCGCCGGTGCTCACCGCTCGGCTTGCGGTGGACGACCTGCACCTCGGCGCCGTGGGCGGCGATCTGCCGGCTGCCCGGTTGAGCCTCGACGCCCGGGCTCGGGGCCCGGTGGATGGGTTGACCGTGGAGGCGGAGCTGTCGGGAGCGATGCCTGAATACGGGCGACTGCTGGCCCGGGCGCGAGCCGGTCTGACGGGAGAGGCCGTAGCAATCGAGCACCTGGAGCTCACCCAGCCGGATCGCAGTGGCCGCGTGGAGGGGCGGGGGCGGATCGCGCTGGAACCGGAGCTGGACGCGGATCTGCTGCTGCGCTGGCAGGACCTGGGGTGGCCCCTGGACGCCCAGCCCAGCGTCAGAAGCCCCGCCGGCTCGCTGCGCGTTCGGGGGTCCCTCGAAGACTATCGCCTCGCGCTGGAGACCCGTCTCGAAGCGGAGGGGCAGCCGTCCGTCACCCTCGAGGTGGGCGGGGAGGGCGGCACCGAGGCCGTGACCCTGGATCTGGAAGCCCACGGTGGCGGCGGCCGTCTCGCGGGGCGCGTGGTTGCGGCGTGGGCGCCGGACGTCGAGCTGCAGGCCCGCCTGGAGGCGGTGGATCTCGACCCCTCGCTGCTGGTGGCGGAGTTGCCGGGCGACGTGGATGCCACCCTCGTCATGAGTGGGCGGACGGTGGGCGAAGGCGCGCAGGTGGAGGTGGAACGGCTGCAGGCGGGTGGCAGCCTGCGTCAGCAGCCCCTGTCCCTGGACGTTCGCGGCCGCGTGGCATGGCAGGGCACCACGACCGTGGCCGACATCGATGCCCTGTCGCTGGCCCTGGGCGGCACGGAGCTGGAGGCCAGCGGCCGGGTGGCGGAGCGGGTGAACGTGCAGTGGCGCCTGGTCAGCGACGACCTGTCTACCCTGTGGCCCGAGCTGGCCGGTAGCCTGTCCGGGTCCGGCGCCGTGGAGGGCAGCCTGCCGGCGGTGCGGCTGGATGCCGAGCTGGAAGGGGCGGGCCTGGCGTTTCAGCAGCATCGGCTCCAGGCGTTGGGTCTGCGGGCCGATCTGGACCTCACCGGAGAGACCCCTTCCAGCCTGCGTCTGGCGCTGCGCGACGGTGTGGTGGCGGGCACCGGCGTGGAGAGCGTCATCGTGGATGGTTCCGGGACGCCCACGGACCACCGCCTGCAGCTCGCGTTGCGCAGCGACGCGGCCACCGCGGACGCGGTGCTCCGTGGACGGGGCGAGGATCTCTGGGGTGACCGGCCCGCCTGGCACTACGCCCTCACGGAGGCGCGTCTCGGCTACGGGGAGCTCCCGCCTTGGCAGCTCGCCGGGGTGGCTTCCGGAAGCATCAGCGCCGAGCAGCTGCATCTGCAGCACCACTGCTGGTCCAGCAGCGGCGCCGGGCTGTGTGTGGAGGGGAAAAGCGGAGTCGACGGGCTGGCGGGACGGCTGGAAGTCCAGGAGCTGGCGTTCGACTACTTCGCGGCACTCTTACCCGATGATTACGCCGTCTCCGGGACTGTCAGCGGCTCGGGGCAGATGAAGCAGACCTCCGGCGGCGTGCTGACTGGCCAGCTCCGGCTGCAGACGACGGCGGGCGCTGTGGAGCTGCCGCTGACTGCGCAGCCCGCCGCCGGCGCCGTTGGGGAAGCGGTGACGGTGGGGCTGGAGCCGAGCTACCTGGCCGTGGATCTGGATGCCGACGGCGCTCGGGCGGAGCTCGAGCTCGAGCTGGAGCACGGGCGGCTGGCGCTGGCAGTCACGAGTCCCCTGGCCGAGTCATCCACGGCATGGGCGGAGCGGGCTTTGAGCGGCTGGGTCCAGCTCGAGATTCCGGATCTCGCCTTCGCCGGAGCGCTGTTGCCCCAGGTGGAAGAGCTGTCGGGGCGCGTGCACGGCGCCCTGACCGTGGAGGGATCGGTGGCCGAGCCGCTGCTCGGCGGCACGCTGGCGCTCACCGGGGGCGCCCTGGACGTGCCGCCGGCGGGATTGGTGCTGTCGGACCTCAGCGCGGAGCTCGAGGGCCGCGGCCGAGAGGGGTTGGGCCTGGTGGCCAGCGTCCGGTCCGGCGGCGGCGAGCTGCGGGTGGAGGGGGTCATGAGCGTCTTCCAGGAGATCCCCACCGCGACGATCGGCGTCGTGGGCGAGGCATTCCGGGTGGTGGACACCGACGAGGCGCGCATCGTCGCCTCCCCGGACCTGCGCCTGGAGGCGGACGCGGAGCGGATCCTGGTGGCGGGCAGCGTGCGCATCCCCGAGGCGGCCATCACCCCCGGGCGGATCGCCCCCGGGGCAGTGACGGTCTCCGAGGATCAGGTGCTGGTGAGCGAGGACGGGGAGGCGGCGCCTCCCATCGAGCGGCCGCTGCAGGCGGAGATCCGGGTCATCCTGGGTGACGACGTGACCTTCGCGGGCTTCGGCCTGGAGGCTCGGCTCGAGGGTGAGGTGGTGGTACGCCAGGCACCGGAGACGCCCACTACCGCCACGGGCGAGATTCAGATCGTCGAGGGGGAGTATCGCGCCTACGGGCAGGGCCTGGTGATCGACAGCGGCCGCATCTACTTCGCCGGTGGCCCGGTGACGGAGCCGGCCCTGGACGTGCGGGCGGTGCGGCGGCCGGCGGAGGGGATCCTGGTGGGCGCCCAGGTGGAAGGTACTCTGGAGGAGCCCCGTTTCAGCCTCTTCTCCGAGCCCCCCATGACCCAGCAGGAGCAGCTTTCCTGGCTGGTGCTGGGGCGCTCCCTGGAAGATGCCCCTGGCGGTGAGGGCGACGCCCTGGCCCGGGCCGCGCTCGCCCTGGGGCTCAGGGGCGGCGACTTCCTCGCGAAGAACCTGGGCGAGCGGCTCGGGGTGGATCAGCTCACCATCCAGACCGGACCCGAGGAAGCGGGCGCTCCCAGCGATCCGAGCGAGGCCGCCCTGGTAGCCGGCAAGTATCTTTCCCCCAAGCTCTACGTCAGCTACGGCATCGGCCTGTTCAACGCGGCCTCGGTGCTGCGCATGCAGTACGACATCGCGAAGCACTGGAAGTTGGTCACCGAATCGGGCGGCGCGGCGAGTGGGGCGGATCTGTTGTTTACGATTGATACGGGGGGTTAGCTGTTCGCTATCCGCTATCCGCTATCCGCTATCCGCTATCCGCTATCCGCTATCCGCTATCCGCAAGAGGGGAATCGCCAGATTCCAGGCAACTGGCTTCCCGCGGATAGCGGATAGCGAAAAGCGCCCTTCTAAAAAAATGGCGATGAAGCGGGGGCTTCATCGCCACAACCCGGCCGTTGGGGTAGGGGGAGAGTGCCGGGGGAAATCGAAAGAGTACGGTGGTTACGGTACCGGGCGGGGTCGGCGGGCGCATTGACGTGCATCAGTCGCCGCGAACGGCCAGCAAAATCCCTACTCGATCACAGGGCCGCCACGGCATGGTGTTCCTGATGATGCAAAGTCGATAGTATCTCTTCGCCAATCGCCGTTCGGGGTAAACAGCCATGTCCATGTTCGATAAACGCAAGGATAGCGAAACGACCAGTCATGAGCCGCCGGCCGCCAGCCCGGCTTTCGACAACCGCTCGAGAACGCCGGAGCCTACTTCACGGGGGATCGCCATGATCGGCAAGACCATCAGCATCAAAGGGGACATAACCGGCGAGGAGAGCCTGATCATCGAAGGCAAGGTGGACGGCACCGTCCAACTCAAGAACAACGACCTCACCGTGGGCCAGTCCGGGCAGGTGAATGCCAACCTCACCGCCAACGTGGTGCGCATCGACGGTGAAGTGAAGGGCGACATCGCCGGTGTCGAAAAGGTCATCATCACCAAGACCGGCCGGGTGCAGGGCAACATCGTCAGCCCCAGGGTGACCCTGGAGGACGGCGCCAAGTTCAAGGGCAGCATCGACATGGACCCGAGCAGCACGGAGCGCAGCGTCGGTTCCCAGGCGCCCAAGCCGGTGACCTCGGCCAAGCCTGCGGCGGCGGAGGCGACCAGAGCGGGCGAAGTGGCCGGCAAGGCCTGAGCCGGGATCGCGCCTCCACGGACAGGGGCCGATGAAAGGCACGGACCGGGCGTCGTCCCGCGGCGGCAGCGTGGAGTCGCGCCAGACGCTGCTGCTGCCCCACCTGTTCGAGACCCTGGAAGAGGGGGCGCGGCTCACCGTGCTGGACGTCGGCCCGGGGGTGCCGGAGACGGTGGAGTTCTTTTCCCGCTACCGCTGCCGGCTGCACTTCGCGGATCTGTTCGGTCATCCGGCGCTTGCGCAGCCGCCGGACGAGGACGCCGAGCTCCACTACCAGAGCGTGTTCGCCGAGCTGTGCGACTTTCCCGAGACCACGCGCTTCGATATCTGCCTGCTTTGGGATTTCCTCAACCATCTGCCGCTGCCGGCAGTGCGCGCGTTCAGCCGGACACTCCGGCCGTATCTGCACCGGGGCAGCAGCGGTCACGGATTCGGCGCCTTCAAGGCTTCGGCTCCTGCCGCCAGCGGCGCGGCGCCGCAGGTGGCTCTGCGGTACGGCATTCGCGATGTCGATCAGCTCGTGGTCCGGCCGCTCCCCGGGGCGAGCCCCCCGGGCTTCGCCCATTCCCGCACCGCGCTGGCGGAAGCCCTCACTTGCTTCGAGATCGTTCGTGGCACGCTCCTGCGGGAGGGTGCCATGGAGCTGCTGTTGCGGGCGCGGTGAGGCGGGCATGACCGAGACCGCGGTGGTGGCGTTCACCACGTTCTTCGCCACCGTGGGTCCTCTGGACGTGGGCCCGGTGTTCGCCGCGATGACCCCGGCGGCCGACCCCCGCAGCCGGCGCCGCATGGCGGTTCGCGGCACGGCAATCGCCACGGCGATCCTGCTCGCCTTCGCCCTGGCAGGCGAAACGCTGCTCACCAGCCTCGGCATTTCCCTTGCGGCGCTGCGGGTCGCCGGCGGCATCCTGCTGTTGCTCATCGCCATCGACATGGTGTTCGCGCGCCCTTCGGGCAGCACCTCCACCACCGAGGAGGAGACCCGGGAAGCCGCCCGCCGTGCCGACGTCACCGTGTTTCCACTGGCTACGCCACTCATCGCCGGGCCAGGGGCCATGGGCGCGGCCATCCTGCTCATGGCGGATGCCGAGGGGGATCTGGTGCGCCAGGGCATCGTGGTGGCGATGCTGCTGGCCGTGATGCTGCTGACCCTCGCGTCGCTGCTGCTCGCCAGCCAGCTGCAGAAGTACCTGGGGGTAACCGGACTGCACGTGGTCAGTCGGGTGTTCGGCGTGCTGCTGGCGGCCCTGGCGGTGCAGTTCATGTTCGACGGCATCGCCCAGAGCGGCCTGCTCCACGGCTGATCAGTTCCTCAAGAGGCGCCAGGGCCCCGGCTCGGGGCTCTCACTCCGGCGCGCGCCAGCGCCTCCGCCGACTGCGCGCCGGGCAGTACCGACAGCGATCCCTCGGTCTCGAGAATCACGGCACCCACCTCCTCGGGGGTCAAGCCCTGCTGTCGCACGGCTGCGAGGATCTCGTCCGGGGTCACCCGCTCCGCCTTCAGGGCGTGGTCGAGGTAGTCGCCCTGGAAGAACAGCAGGGTGGGCTCCGCCTTGAGCAGGTTCTGGAACCGCGGCACCCGCACCGCCACGAAGGTGTTGACGAGTTGCAGCGCAATGAGCAGTCCCAGGGCCACCACTCCCTGGGCCAGGGCGACGTCCTTGGAGGTCAACACAGTGGCCAGGGTAGAGCCCAAGGCGACGGTGATGACGAAGTCGAACGCGTTCATCTTGGAGAGCGTGCGTTTGCCGCTGACTCGCAGCAGGACGACCACCGCGGCGTAGGCCAGGGTTCCCAGCACCAGGGTCCGCAGGATGGGCTCCCAGCCGTCGAAGATCATCCGTGTGCCCCTCCCGGCGGCCCGCCCCAGATGACCGCCTCGTCGAAGCCCAGGGCGGCGAAATCGTCCCGTCGCAGCGCCTGCTCCCCCGGGTGGGCGAGAAAGAATTCGTCCAGTTGCGGCGGTGGCACGGCGGTGCCGGCCAGCATGGCGTGGACCTGGCCCCGGTGGTGGATCTGGTGCTGAAACAGGTGCAGCAGGATGCGGTCGTTGCGCTCCGTCTGGACCCAATCGCGGCGCACGAGGTCGGAGGTGGCGGCGAGCCGGCTCTCCGTCAGCCCCTCGCACACCGCCACCAGCCGGCGGTCGACGTCCCGTTGCGCCCGCTCGAGCTCGGCGAAACGGGTGAACGGTATCTCCGGCTCGAAGGCCGCGGGACCGAGGCATCGGCCCTCCAGGGCGCTGACGTAGAACCAGTCCACCGTGAGGTTGTGGTTCAGGGTGTGGATGATGGACGGGAAGAAGCTCGTTCGCCGGGCCGCCAGATCCTCGTCGGTCAGGTTGCTGCAGGCGTTCAGCAGGCGGTGATTGGCCCAGGCATTGTTGCAGGCCTGGGCGCGGAAGTAGATCGCGGACATCATGGCAGGCTCCCGAAACGTGGGGTTTCCCGCCCCGGGAGGCCGCAGGGCGGCGCTGGCAATGAGCTTACGAGAAGCGCTCCAGTGCCACCAGGCCCCAGGTCAGCACCACCAGAACCAGGCTGAGCGCCACGGCGGCGGAGCTCATGTCCTTGGCCCGGCCCGCCAGATCGTGGTGATCGTTGCCCATGCGGTCGATGGCGGCCTCCACCGCCGAGTTCAAGAGCTCGGTGATCAGCACCACCAGGCACACGCCAATGAGCAGCGCCGTCTGCACCAGCGTCTGTCCGAGCAGGAACGCGCACGGCAGCAGAATCAGCGCCACCACGCACTCCTGGCGAAACGCCGTCTCGTAGCGCCAGGCGGAGCGCAGGCCCCGGGCGGAGTACTCGGTGGCCTTGATCATGCGCTTGATGCCGGTGTGGTGGGGCTTGCTCATAGGGCTCTATTCGTCTGGACAGGAACCGTGCTCCACCTGGATGGTGGAGTGATCGATGCCGAACTCCTCGTCGAGCACCGCCTTGATGTGCGAAACCACCCCGTAGAGGTCGGTGTGGTCTTCCACGGTGGCGTGCAGGGTCAGCAGGGGCCGCTCCGCGGTGAGCGCCCAGGCGTGCAGATGATGGACGTCTACAACCTCGGGCACCCGGGCCAGCAGGGTGTCGCGGATCTTCTGGAGGTCCACGTCCTCGGGCACCCCTTCCAGCAGAATGTGGGTGGAATCGCGCACCAGCCGCCAGGCGCCCCGGCCGAGGATGACGACGATGACGATGGCCAGCAGCGGGTCGGCGTAGAGCCAGCCGGTGAGCCAGACGGTAAGGGCGGCGGTGACGGCTGCGGCGGAACCCAGCATGTCTCCGAGGACGTGGAGTGCCGCGCTGCGAACCGTGGCGTTGTCGTGGCCATGGTGCAGCCAGCGGAATGCCACCACGTTGATGACGAGGCCCGTTGCTGCCACCGCCAGCGCCGGCAGCGGCAGCATGCCTTCCGGCGCCCGCAGCCGCTGCCAGGCCTCCAGGAGAATCCAGACGATCAGGCCGAACAGGGTCAGCCCGTTGATGAAGGTCGCGAGCACCTGGTAGCGGTGATAGCCGTAGCTCAGATTGTGATCGTGCCCGCGCCTTGACAGCCGCAGCGCGTACCACGAGAAGCCCAGCGCCGAGGCGTCGAGGAACATGTGCCCGGCGTCCGCCAGCAGGGTCAGGGAATTGGCCAGCAGCCCCCCGGCCACCTCCACCAGCATGAAGCCGGCGATGAGCATGAAGGCGCGAGCGACCAGCCGTTCGTGGACGTTGCTGCCGTGATCGTGGGCGTGGGCCATCGGCGGTTACTCGAGCAGCCGGCGGATCTCCGCCACCGCCGCGATGCCGAGCTCCTCGCTGGCGGCCACGGGCATGATGTTGAAGAGCTCGCAGCCCGCCTTCCGGTACGGTCGCAGGAAGTCCGCCACCTCCGCCGCCGTGCCGTAGGGGCTGTACTTCTCGAAGCGCTCGAAGGGCACCCTGTAGAAGCTCTCCATGCCGCGGGCGAGCCGGGCGCGGGCCCGCGCCCGGTCGTCGTCGATGCCGACCCACACCTGCAGTCCGTGCAGGGTGGGACGCGGGCGGCCCAGGGCTGCGGCCCCGGCATTCACCTGACTCACCACCTCGGCGAAGCGTCTGGGCGAGGACCAGACGCCGAGCCAGCCGTCGCCGAAGCGGGCGGCGCGGGCGACGGCAGCGTCGGCGCGGCCGCCGATCACCATGGGGATGGGGTGCTCCGGCGCGGGTCGGATCCACGCCCGCTGGAACTGGAAGAACTCGCCGGAGTAGTCCATGGGCTCGCCCCGAAGCAGCCCTTGCACCACTTCCAGGCACTCGTCGGTGCGCCGTCCCCGGCTTCCGGGGTCCACGCCGCACATGGCGATCTCGTTCCTGTCTTCGCCGCCCACCCCCACGCCGAGGATGAGCTGACCCGGTGCCGACTCCGCCAGCGTGGCGAGCTGCCGGGCCACCGGCACCGGATGGCGCAGCGCCAGCAGGTAGACGCCCACGCACACCTTGAGCCGCGGATCCAGCGCGGTCAGGGTGGCGGCGTTGATCAGCCCGTCCATGCCGGCCCCCACGTGAAAGCTCACGTGATCGGCCACGAATACGTGATCGATGCCCTGCTCGACGATCCGGGCCACCAGGGACACGCGCCGGGCGTGGGGCGACGACAGCAGCTCGGGGGAGGCCAGGGTGCCTACGAGCATCAGATCAAGGTCTTCGGGTCGATGCCCAGCATGACTTTGCCCACCACCTCGTAGGTGGGTTGGGCGACCATGAGATGCTGGGTAGCCACGTGGACGTCGCGAAAGCACCGCTGCAGGGGGCTGTGCTGATAGATGGAGGAGCCACCGCCGGCGTGGTACAGAAGGTCCACCGCCTGTGCCGCCGACCAGGCATTGTGGGTCGCCGCCAGCCGCAGTCCGGCTTTGACGTCGATGGCCAAGCGATCCCGATGCTCGGCCTCGTGCCAGGCGCCGGCGATGATCTCCCGGGTGTAGGCCCGGGCCGACGCCACCAGGGCCCGGGCGCGCGCCAGGTCCTGCTGGGCGCCGGGACGCTGGGCCAGGGTCCGGCGGCTGCCGGTGGGGACCTTGGCCGTGGCCAGCTCGACGAAGGCCTCCAGAGCCCGCTCCGCGATGCCCACGGCCACCGCGGAAACGCCGAGCGCCAGCAGCCCGAGAATGGGAAACCGGTACAGTGGGGTATCGATCCGCGCCCGGCCGCCGAGCACGGCCCAGCGTCCCTCGGGCACCAGCAGGTCGTTCACCTCGATGTCGTGACTGCCCGTTCCGCGCAACCCGGACGTGTGCCAGGTGTCGTGGATGGTGACCTCGCTGGCCGGAAACAGCGCCAGCACGGACGCCGGCGCGCCGTGGGCGTCGAGTCGAGGCTCACCGTTCTCCATGACGATGCAGCCGCCGCAGATCCAGTCGGAGATCTGGCAGCCGCTGGCGAAGGGCCAGCGCCCGGAGACCCGGTAGCCCCCTGCCACCGGCTCCGCCCGCCCCAGCGGCGCGGTGACACCGCTCGAGATGCAGTCGGGATGGTCGCCGTAGATGAGCCGGGCCCACTGCTCGGGCAGGGAAGCTGCCAGGACACCCGTGGTGGCGCCGATCATCTGGCACCAGCCTACGGCGCCGTCGTGGCGGGCGGTGGTGACCAGGGTGTCGAAGAACGCCTGGGGATGCACTTCGCCGCCGCCGTAGCAGCCGGGCACCAGCAGCCGGAACAGGCCATGACGGGCCATGCGCCGGGCCAGGTCGTCGGGCATGCGCCGGGCCGCTTCGATCTCGTCGGCGCGGCTGCGGATCTCGTCCCCGAACGAATCCGCCGTCGCCATGGGTTCCGTCGTCGACATACAAACGCTTCCGGCAAAGGCTTCGCAGGCGAAGGTGCGGCGATTATCACGAATCGGTGGCGCTGTTGAAACCGCCGCCCGGCGTACCGCGGCCCGGCGTACCGCCGGCGGGCGCAGAGCCCAGGCAGCCCCGCGCCGTCAGCGCCCGTAGCAGATCCTCCGTCCCCGTGAACTGGTGGGTCGCCAGGCCCAGGGCCGAGGCCGCAGCCACATGCGCGGGCTCGTCGTCCACGTACAGCACGTGTTCCGCCGGCAGACTCATGAGCTCGAGGAGGGTGCGAAAGAGTCGCGGGTCCGGCTTCATCAGGCCGGCATCGGCGGAGAACAGGCGCGGCCGGAACAGCTCCAGCACCTCGCCGTAGCGGGACTCGAGGCCTGTACGAACCAGATCCGAGTTGTTGCTGAGCATGGCCAGCGATACCCGCGCCTTCGCCCGGCGGGCGATCTCGACCACGGCGGGATCCGGCTCGAAGGCGCGGACCCACAGCTCACGGAACCGCTCCAGGCTCACCCGCTGACCGAGCAGACGCATCCCCTCCCGGTAGGCGGCCTCGCCCTTGAAACGCCCGGCGTCGCAGCTCTGGCTGTAGCCGGACGCCACCAGGCGCTTGTGCAACGCCTCCGGGGAGTCGCCGGTGAGCCGGGCGAAGCCGGCGAGCCGCCGCTCCGGACGATAGCGGAACACCACGCCGCCCAGATCGAAGATGATCGCCGCGACGTCGGCGGTCGCTGATTCGCTCGGTGCCACCGGGATCAGAACCGGGCGGGATCGCGGAACGCCAGGTGCAGCTTTCGCGAGCGAAAGCGCCAGCCTGCCGCGGTGCGCGCGAAGCGGTCTTCGTAATGTCCCACGGCCGCCGGGCCCTCCAGAGGCGCCGGACCCGGCCGCAGGCTCTCGTCGCCGTGATGCCGGTAGAGGGTCAGGTACGAGATCCCCCGGGCTTCGTCCTGGTTCAGCACGTCGATGAACACGTTGCTGATCACGTGCCGGGAACGCAGCTCGTCCGGCCGGGTCTGCAGCGACGCCCAGATGGCGTCGCGGCCCACCAGGGGCAGCCCTACGTCCAGCACGCCGTCATCGACGAACAGCTCCACCAGAGTGTGGTAATCGCGGAAGTCGATGGCCCGGGCATAGGCCACGGAGAGCGCGGTGCAGGCGCGCTCGATGCGCGCTAGGTGGTCCTCATCCATTGCGGTATGGTTGCGGATTGCACCGGTTTCGACAACAGAAGGAAGTCGCTATGGAACGCGTATCGCTGGAACTCGACGGCAAAGTCGCCGTGCTCAAGTTCAACCATCCCGAGGTGATGAATGCCGTGGGCCAGCAGATGGTCCAGGAGCTTCTCGAGGCCGTGCTCGAAGTGCGCAGTCCCGGCAGCGGCGCCCGCTGTCTGCTGCTCACCGGCGAGGGGCGCGGCTTCTGCGCCGGTGCCAACCTGCAGGACGAGATGCGCACGGGCCGCAAGGGTGGTGCCGGTGACTTCCTGCGCAAGTTATACCATCCCCTGCTGGTGACCCTGCGCGAGCTCGACATGCCGCTGGTCACCGCGGTGAACGGGGCCGCCGCCGGGGTGGGCATGAGCTTCGCCATCATGGGCGACATCGTCTGCGCCTCGAAGAGCGCGTTCTTCCTCCAGGCGTTCTCCAGGATCGGTCTGGTTCCCGACGGCGGCTCGACCTACCTGCTGCCGCGACGCATCGGCTGGGGACGGGCGGTCGAGCTGTCGCTCCTCGCCGAGCGTCTGTCGGCGGAGGACGCCCATGAGTGGGGGCTGGTCAATCGCCTCTACGACGACAACGACGCGCTGATGGCCGGTGCCATGGAGCTGGCCCGGCGCCTGGCCGATGGGCCGAAGAGCCTGGCCCTCATCCGCAGGCTGTACTGGGACTCCTGGCAGAACTCGTTCGAGCAGCAACTCGAGCTGGAGGCCCAGCTGCAGAACGAGGCGGGGCGGACCCGGGATCACGCGGAAGGGGTCACCGCGTTTCTGGAGAAGCGGGACGCCAGGTTCACCGGCGAGTGAGGCGGAGGGCCCCGGAATCGGCGCCGGGCGGCGCCGTGCCGGGGCCCGGTCGGGCGGGTCCCTAGATCCCCAGCAGCCGCGCGTAGCGGTCCCGGTGGTAGGCCTGGCTGCCGAAGATGGCTTCGGCGGCGCGCGCCCGCTTCAGGTAGAAGCCGGCGTCGAACTCGTCGGTCATGCCGATGCCGCCGTGGATCTGGATCAGCTCGTTGGACATGTGATGCAGGAAGTCGCCGGCCTTGCACTTGGCCAGCGAGCAGAGCTCGGCCATGTCGTCGGCGCCGGCGTCCACCGCCTGCAGCGCCGCTTCCACGCAGGAGCGGGCCAGCTCCATCTCCGTGTAGAGCCCGGCGGCGCGGTGGCCGAGGGCCTGAAAGGAGCCGATCACCCGGCCGAACTGCACCCGGGTCTTCAGGTAATCCAGGGTCATGTCGAAGGCCTGGGCTGCGGTGCCCAGCATCTCGGCGGCGAGGCAGGCCCGGGCGCGGTCGAGGGTGGCCTCGAGCACCGGATAACCCTGGTCGACCTCGCCGAGCACGGCGCCCGCATCCACCGAGACACCCTCGAGCTCGATGTTGGCGTAGCCGCGGCTGTCCGCGGTCCGAAGCAACTGCCGGCGGACTCCCGCCGCATCGGCGGGCACCAGGAACAGGGTGATGCCGTGGCTGTCCCCCGGTGATCCGCTGGTGCGAGCCGCGACCACGAAGGCGGTAGCCGCGCCGCCCTCGAGGACGAAGCGCTTGGCGCCGGTGAGCGTGTAGCCGGACCCGGACTTCTCCGCCTTCAGAGCCACCTGCTCCGGTGCGTGCCGCGGGCCTTCGTCCACGGCCAGGGTGAGGATGGTGGAGCCGTCCACCACCCCGGGCAGCCATGCCTGCTTCTGCGCATCGCTGCCGCCCTGCAGAATCGCCGTGGCGCCAACCACGGCGGAGGCGAACAGCGGCGACGCGGTGAGCTGCCGGCCCGTCTCTTCGAGCACCAGGCCGAACGTCAGGTAGCCCATGTCCGAGCCGCCGTAGGCTTCCGGAACGATGATGCCCGGCCAGCCCATGTCCACCATAGCCCCCCACGTATCGGGGTTGAAGCCGGTCTCGACGCCGCTGTCGCGCATCTCGCGAAACTTCTGCACGGGCGCTTTCTCGCTGACCCAGGCGTGGGCCTGGTCCTTCAGCATGGATTGTTCTTCGGTCAGTACCGCCATGATCTGATTTCCTGTTGTGGTTGTGCGCTCAGCCTTTCTGGGTGGTTTCCGGAAGGCCCAGGATGTTCTTGGAGATGATGTTGTTCTGGATCTCGAACGATCCGCCGTAGATGGACATGGCCTTGCCGGACAGCCAGCCGCGCACCGCGGCGATCTCGTCCTCGTCGAAGCCGTCGCCCTCCCAGCCCAGCCCCTGGTGACCCATCAGCTCCACGGTCAGCTCCGCACGGTTCTGAGCCACCGCGGTGGCCGAGTTCTTGAGAATGGAGGCGGTCGCGGTGACTTCCGGGTTGTCCCTCGCTTCGGCGGCTACCCGGGCCAGGGTCAGGGCATGGGCCTTGGCGTCCATCAGGTGGCTGGCCAGGCGCGTGCGCAGGTCCAGGTCGGCCAGGCGGCCTTCGGCATCCGTGCCGGCGTAGCGCCTGGCCAGCTCCGGGAGCGGCTCGGTGCGCGGGCCGCCCAGGCTCATGGCGCCGGTCTGGCTGGCGCGCTCGTGCTGCAGCAGCCGCTTGCCCACGCTCCAGCCGTCGTTGAGGTCGCCCAGCAGGTCGTTCTTCTCTGCCCGGGCGTTGTTGAAGAAGGTCTCGCAGAACGGGGACGCACCGGCGATCAGCCGGATCGGCCGCGTCTCCACGCCGCTCTGGTGCATGGTGAACATCAGAAAGCTGATGCCGTCGCGCTTGCCCGCCGTGGGGTCGGTGCGAACCAGCGCGCCGCACCAGTCGGAGATGTCGGCGCCGGAGGTCCAGATCTTCTGGCCGTTGATGACCCAGTGATCCCCCGCGTCTTCGGCCTTGGTGGAGAGCGATGCCAGATCCGAGCCGGCGTTGGGCTCCGAGTACCCCAGGCACCAGCGCACCTCGCCGTGGCAGATGGGTGGCAGATGGCGCTGCTTCTGGTCCTCGGTGCCGTACTCCAGGATCGTAGGGCCCACCATGGTCACTCCCATGCCGGCCCGCACGGGAATGGGATTGAAGGCGCCCGCCGCGTGCATCTCTTCCTGCAGCACCCGGGCCTGGCGGGCCGTCAGGCCGCCACCGCCGTACTGGCTCGGCCAGGTGGGGGTGCCCCAGCCCTTCTCGCCGAGGCGCCGGATCCACTCGCGGGCGTCGTCGTCCAGCTCCGCGCCGCCCTCCATCACCATGTACCTGGCCGCCTTGCCCCGCAATGACTCGGGGAAGTTCGCTTCCAGCCAGGCTCGCGCCTCGGCACGGAATGCTTCCAGATCGTCTTTCGCCTCAGCCATCTGTATGGTCTCCGGTTTGTGCAACTTGTATAAACAAGTAGACTACGGACCCGGGCGGGAGAAAACCAGTCTCTCGCGCCACGCATCGATGGAGGAGGCGTCTTGTCCAGACTGTTCGACCGTGACGGCGTCCGCAGCGAGTTCGTTCGCCGCTGGTACGCCGAGGGATACTACGGCACCCAGACCTTCCCCCAGGCCATGGCCGAAGGCCGTGAGCGATTCAAGCATCACCGCACCGTCTTCTACACCGAGAGCGGAATCCGCGAGGTCACGGTCGACGAGCTGTACACCCGGGCCGCGGGCCTCGCCGGCGCCCTCCACCGGCTGGGGATCCGCGCCGGCGACGTGGTGGCCATCCAGGTGCCCAACTGGGTGGAAGGGAATCTGATGTTCCAGGCCACCATGATGCTCGGCGCCGTGGTGCTGCCCATCATCCACATCTACGGCGCCGCGGAGGTGAGCTACATCCTGCGCCAGAGCGGCGCGAAGCTTCTCGTCATGCCGGACCGCTGGCGCAACATCGACTATCTGGACCGCCTGGCCCACCTGGAGGACACCCCCGCGCTGGAGCACGTGCTCATCATCGGCGAGCAGGCGCCGCCGGGGTGCATCGGCTGGGCGGCCTTCGAGGCGACCGCCACAACCGACTACCCCGAGCCGGTGCTGGATCCCGACGACGTGGCGCTGATGGTGTTCACCTCGGGCACCACGTCGGATCCCAAGGGCGTGCTGCACTCCCACAATTCCCTGCTGGCGGAGCTCAGAGCGAACAACGGCGGGGATACCGGCCGGCGATCCGTGGTGCTCTCGCCCTGGCCGGCGGGCCACATCGCCGGCGTGCTCGGCATCCTGCGGCTGTACTTCTCGGGGTCGGAGTCGGTGCTCATGGATGCCTGGAACGCCGAGGCCGCAGCGGAGCTGGTCGAGCACTACGGTGTCACCTCCTCCTCCGGCACGCCGTACTTCCTCACGTCGCTCCTGGAAGCCGCCGCCACCGGCCGTGATCTGTCCACCATCGAAGCCTACATGGTGGGGGCGGCCAACGTGCCCCCGGAGCTGGTGGAACGTTGCGAGCGTCTGGGCATCGTCACCTTCCGCAGCTACGGCTCCTCCGAGCACCCCACCATCACCGCCGGTGAGCCGGAGCAGCCGGCGGCCAAGCGTGCGCGCACCGACGGCACTCTGCGGCCCGGTTGCAGCATCCGCATCGTCGACGACGCGGGCCGGGATCTGCCGCCCGGGCAGGATGGCGAGATCCTCTCCATCGGGCCCGAGCAGTTTCTCGGCTACCACCAGGCGGAGTTCAATCTCGACGCCTTCGACCCGGCGGGCTGGTTCCGAACCGGCGACATCGGCCGGATGGACGAGGACGGCTACCTCACCATCACCGACCGCAAGAAGGACATCATCATCCGCGGCGGCGAGAACATCGCCTCGAAGGAAGTGGAGGATCTGCTGGCCATGCATCCCGGCGTGTCGGAAGTGGCGGTGGCCGCCATGCCGGACCCCCGCCTCGGCGAGAAGGTCTGCGCCTTCGTGGTGTTGCGGCCCGGGCACTCGCTCACCCTGGAGGACGTGCGTGCCCACTTCGCCTCACTCAACGTGGCCCGGCAGAAGACCCCGGAACGACTGGTGGTGACGTCGGACCTGCCGCGGACGGCGTCCGGCAAGGTGAAGAAGTTCGAGCTGCGGGATCGCCTGCGCGCCGAGAGCCGGGAGCGGACATGAGCCGGATCGCCGACCTTGCCGCCGCGGGCGGTGACCGCATCGCCCTGGTGGACGCCGAGACCGGCGCCACCATGAGTTACGACGAGCTGAACCGGCGCTCCATCCGCTGCGCCCGGCTGCTGCGCGAGGAGGGTCTGACGTTCGGCGATCACATCGCGGTGATGGCTGAGAACCTGCCGGACGTGCTGGTGGTGGCCTGGGCGGCGCTGCGCTCCGGGCTGTACCTCACCCCCATCAACTGGCACCTGACCGCCGACGAGGCGGCCTACGTGGTCAACGACTGCATGGCCAAGTGGCTGCTGATCTCTCCCGGCGTGGGGGAGGTGGCCGCGGAGCTGGATGCCGAGATCGGTCCTTCCGTGCGACGCTGGACGCTCGGCCCCGCGTCCGGGCGCTACCGCGCTCTGGAGGACGGCCTGGCGGAACTGTCCGATGCGCCACTCGAGGAGGAGCTAGAAGGCGACCTCATGTTCTACTCCTCCGGCACCACCGGACGGCCCAAGGGCATTCTGCGACCGTTGCTGCGCCGCCCGACGGACAGCGAGCCCAACGGCCTGACCCAGCTCATGACGGGGCTCTACGGCTTCTCGGCGGACACCGTGTATCTGTGCCCGGCGCCCCTGTATCACGCGGCGCCCATCGCCTGGAGCCTGTCGGTGCAGCGCCTGGGCGGCACGGTGGTGCTGATGCGGCGCTTCGACGCCGAGAAGGCGCTGGCGCTCATCGAGCGCTACCGGGTGAACCGGGCACAGTTCGTGCCCACCATGTTCGTGCGCATGCTGAAGCTCGACCCCGGGGTGCGCGCCCGCTACGACGTCTCGAGCCTCCAGGCGGTGATCCATGCGGCGGCGCCGTGTCCGGTGGAGGTGAAGCACGCCATGCTCGACTGGTGGGGGCCGGTCATCTACGAGTATTACGCCGGCAGCGAAGGCGGCGGCTTCGTGGCGGTGGGCCCACAGGAGTGGCTCGAGCGTCCCGGCACCGTGGGCCGGGCGCTGCAGGGCGCGGTCCACATCGTCGATGAGGACGGCCGGGATCTGCCTCCCGGAGAGGTGGGCATCGTCTACTTCGACGGCGGCGCAGACTTCGAGTACCACGGCGATTCGGAGAAAACCCGGGAAACCTACAACGACCGCGGCTGGCACACGCTGGGCGACATGGGCTACCTGGACGAGGCGGGGTACCTGTTCCTCACCGACAGGAAGTCCCACATGATCATCTCCGGGGGGGTGAACATCTATCCCCAGGAGGCGGAGAACGTGCTCACCACCCATCCCGAGGTGATGGATGTGGCGGTGATCGGCGTGCCTCATCCCGAGTACGGGGAAGAGGTGAAAGCCGTGGTGCAGCTCGTGGATCCGCGGGTTGCCGGGCCGGAGCTGGAAGCGGAGCTGATCCGCTTCTGCCAGGACCGCCTCGCCAAGTACAAATGTCCGCGCAGCGTCGACTTCGTGGCAGACCTGCCGCGGCTGCCCACCGGGAAGCTTTTGAAGCGTCAGCTCAGGGATCGTTACTGGCCCGACGAAAGCCGGCGCAAGGTCTGAGGATAGAACATGAACACGAAATCCGGCTCCCGACGTCCCGGCTCCAGGGGCACCTCCGCGGTTCGGGTCCCCAAGACCGCCGAGCTGGTGGCCAGGGAGCTGC
>JAWLGU010000045.1:0-34195 GCA_041690675.1 Pseudomonadales bacterium
GCATGTACCTGCTCCACGCATTTTCACGGGCCTCGGCCGGTCACGGCCGGGGCGTCATTGCTGAGATTCCGGGGCCTTCTGAGCCTTCTTCGTTTTTTTACTCGGAGCCAGCACCATGGTCATCTGCCTGCCCTCGAACTTCGGCTGGGTTTCCACCTGGCCGACCTCTTCGAGGTCCTCTGCGATCCGCGTCATCAGGTTCAGCCCGATCTCGGGATGAACCACCTCACGGCCGCGGAAGCGCAGCGAGACTTTGGCCTTGTCTCCGTCTTCGAGGAAGCGCTTCAGGTTGCGTAGCTTGACCCGATAGTCGCCCTCTTCCGTTCCCGGCCGGAACTTCATTTCCTTGATCTGGATCTGCTTCTGCTTCTTCTTCTGGGCAGCCTTCGTCTTCTTCAACTCGAAGAGATGCTTGCCGTAATCCATGACCTTGACCACCGGCGGCTCCGCATCCGGCGCGATCAGCACCAGATCCAGCCCGGCCCGGCGGGCGTTGTCCAAGGCTTCGTCCCGGGAAACGATGCCGACCTGCTCACCGCCAGCACCAATCAAGCGCACGGTCGATGCGCGAATCTCTTCGTTCAGAAGGGACCGCTCGACCCGCTTACCTCCACCTTTTTTAATAGGCGCTCTCCATCACTCAGTTCGTACTTCAGACGACAAACGGCAGCCGCTCAGCCCCCTCCTTCTCCAGGGTTCTGTCGACCGCCGACCACTCCGGGGATGTCGCCCCGGCCTCACCCGGGCTCACGCGAGGCGCGCCCAAGGAACAAGGACGGCGGATTTTACTGCCCGCCCCCCCAACGCACAAGGGGAAGCCCCGATTCGCACCCACGAGCGCAAGACGCTGGCGCGACCCTTGCTTCAGTCGCACCGGCTGCATCGACCTGGAGGAGGCGAACGATGCCGTACATATCGGACACCGCTCTGGAGCGGCGAGCTGGCCCGACGGAGCCGCCCAGGGACGTGTGGCCGGGGCGCAGCTATCCCCTCGGCGCCCACTACGACGGTGAAGGCGCGAACTTCTCACTGTTCTCCGAGGTGGCCGAGCGGGTGGATCTGTGTTTGTTCGACGACGACGGCCAGGAGTCCCAGGTGGAGATCAAGGAGGTGGATGCCTATTGCTGGCACGTCTACCTGCCGAACATCCGCCCGGGCCAGCGTTACGCCTACCGCGTCCACGGACCGTGGAAGCCGGCCCAGGGGCTGCGCTGTAATCCCCAGAAGCTCTTGCTCGATCCTTACGCAAAGGCCATCGAGGGCATGGTGGAACCGCACGCCGCGCTCCTCGACTACGTGGTCGGCCAGGAAGACCACATGAACGAGGAGGATAGCGCCCCCTTCATGCCCCGCTGCGTCGTTCACGACCCGATGTTCGACTGGGCCGGCGACCGATCCCTGGGTATACCACTCCACGAGTCCATCATCTACGAAGCCCACGTCAAGGGCCTGACCATGCGCCACCCCGGGGTCCCGGAGCCCCACCGCGGCACCTACGCCGGCATGGGCGACCCGGCCGTCATCGACCATCTCGTCCGGCTAGGAGTGACGGCCGTGGAGCTGCAGCCCGTGCACCAGTTCATCCACGACGGCTTTCTTCTCGACCAAGGCCTGCGCAACTATTGGGGCTACAACACCATCGGCTTCTTCGCCCCCCATAACGAGTACGCCACCGCCCAGCAGGGCCAGCAGGTGACGGAATTCAAGCGCATGGTGCACAACCTGCACCAGGCCGGCATCGAGGTGATCCTCGACGTGGTCTACAACCACACTGCGGAAGGGAACCACCAGGGCCCCACCCTGTCGTTCCGGGGCATCGACAACCTCGCCTACTACCGGGTGGTGCCGGAGGACCCCCGCTTTTACTTCGACACCACGGGCACCGGCAACAGCCTCAACATGAGCCATCCTCACGCCTTGCAACTGGTGATGGACAGCCTGCGCTACTGGGTCCTCGAGATGCACGTGGACGGTTTCCGCTTCGACCTGGCCGCCACCCTGGCCCGTCAGTTCTACGAAGTGGACCGGCTCTCGGCGTTCTTCGACCTGGTGCAGCAGGACCCCGCCCTCAGCCAGGTGAAGCTGGTGGCGGAGCCCTGGGACGTGGGCGAGGGAGGCTATCACGTCGGCAACTTTCCCCCGTACTGGTCGGAGTGGAACGGCCGCTACCGTGACGTGGTGCGGGATTTCTGGCGCGGCGAGGACGCGACTCTGGGCGAGTTCGCCTCCCGGCTCTCCGGAAGCTCGGACCTGTATCAGGGTGACACCCGGCGGCCCATGGCGAGCATCAACTTCGTCACCGCCCACGACGGTTTCACCCTGGCGGACCTGGTTTCCTACAACCACAAGCACAATGAAGCCAACGGCGAGGACAACCGCGACGGCGAGAACCACAACCGCTCGTGGAACTGCGGCACCGAAGGTCCCGCCGACGACCCGCAGGTGCTCGAGCTGCGGGGCCGCCAGCAGCGCAACTTCCTGGCCACCCTCATGCTCTCCCAGGGGGTGCCCATGCTGCTGCACGGCGACGAGCTCGGCCGCTCGCAACAGGGCAACAACAACGCCTACTGCCAGGACAACGAGCTTTCGTGGGTGAACTGGGAACTGAACGACGACCAGCAGGCGCTGCTGGATTACACCTGCCGGCTGATCGCCCTGCGCAAGCAGCATCCCAACTTCCGGCGCCGCCGCTGGTTCCAGGGCCGTACCATCCGCGGCACCGCCGAGCTGGCCTGGCTGAAGCCGGGCGGCGAAGAGATGTCGGAGTCGGACTGGGAGGCGGGCTACGTGAAAGCGGTGGGCGTCTACCTCAACGGCGAGGCCCTGCACGCTTCCGACGAGCGCGGCCGGGGCGTCCACGACCACGATTTCCTCATGCTGCAGAGCGCCGCCGCGGAGCCCATCGACTGGACTTTGCCCGGCGGCTTCGGCGGCCCCTGGGAGCTCGTCCTCGACACGGCCGAGGAGCTGGATCCCGCGCACCCCACGGTGGTCGACGGCGGCGACGTCATCCAACGGCCCGGCCGCTCACTGGCCCTGCTCATGCACCGGCGAGAATGACTCACTCAGACGCCAGATGGTGCAGGAGCGCGGCGATGGGCAGATCCAGGCGGCCGGCGGCCGCGGCGAGCTGCAGGTCGAGATCGATCAAGAGCCACTCGAGCACGAACAGCTCCACCACCGCCAGCCCATCCTGGGTCGTCGGCCCGTACAAGCCGGCTTCCCCCGCCGCCTCGCGGTAGCCGCGCAGGAACGCGCGCTCGGCGCGGCCCAGCCACTCCACCATGAAACCGCGGAACGCCTCCGGGTCGCCCAGCGGAATCTCGCCGATCACCTCCGCCGCCTGCTGGGCGGCGCGCTGCAGCGAGCACAACATGGAGGCCACGTCCTCGAGCGGCGTTTGCTTGCGCCGGTCGCCGGCAAAGCCGGTGACGAGGAACTCCTTTCCCGTCACCAGAACGCGGGACAGCTCCAGTGCGCCGTGGCCGCGAATCCGCGACCCGCGGAAGTCGGCGAATCGCTCGGCCTGCAGCCGCGCCATCAGCCGCTCCCGGGATGACAGCAATGCTGCGGCGGGCTTGCGCTCGAGCTCCGGCAGGCTCTCCAGGCGGGCTTGGAGCCGCTGCAGCAGACCCACCGCCCGTTCACCAGCGGCGGCCGCACGCTGCACGAGATCGCCCGCGTCCAGCGGCTCCGGCTGAAACGCCGGATCGTCCGTCGGCTCCGCCAGGGTCCGGTGCAGCTCGCCCACGCAGCGGCCCAGGGATTCCAGCAGGGTTTCGTTGCCGGCGTGGATCACGTCGAGCTCCCGTCGCGTGTCCTCCATGGGCCGGAGCTGCGCCTCGTCAAGGAAAGACTCCAAATAGCGCATCATGTGGCTCCAGCCATCGCCCTGGTTCGGCAGCCGTTCCTCGACCACGGCCAGCAGGCTGCGCCGCTCACCGTCCGCCAGCTCCACGAAGCCGGCCAGCCGCGGCGCCTTGCGGAACCCGCTGCGCTCCGTGAGGTGGCGGCTCATCTCCACCCGGCCGTAGCTCTCCGGGCTTTCCCGGTGGCAGAGCTGCAGACTCACCCCGGCGCCGAGGTGAACGAGGCCGGCAGGGGCCTGACCGGTGGGCGGCCGGGGCTCGGCGCCGGCGTCGAGCGCGGCGAGAATCTCGGGTGCCGCCCGGGTGGACGTGAAGCACAAACGGCAGCCTTCCAGCTCCACCTCGCCGCCGCGCCTCAAGCCAGTCGTCAGAGCCGCGCAGAACCCCCCGTCCCGCTGCGCCTCGTAGAGCACGCCCATGCGGGAATGCTCCCGAACCCGGGCCACCGCCATCGGCAGCAACTCGCGAATCCGCTCGCTGGCGTCGCCGCCCCAGGCCACCGCCAGCGGCAGGAAGTACCGCTCCGTCACACCGGAAGCCGCCCGGGCGTCGGCCCACAGCAGCAGGTAGCTGGCCCCTTCGAGATGCCACAGCAGGCGCCGCTGCAGCGTCACCGCGGTCACCTCGGCCAGCAGCCGGGCCGCCCGCAGGTAAGCAGGCAGCGTGCGCTGGGTGAGGTGAGCCAGCATGCTGGCGGCCACCGTCTGCCGCTCCCGGGGCAGGCGCTCCGGAAAAAAGGCCTGCCAGCCGTCTCGGAGCACCAGGGTCACCAGGTCGCGGCGGGGCAGCGCCTCCACGTGCCAGTCGGGCACCTCGGCCTCGGTGGTGAGCCGGAACCAGAAGAAGCCGTGGCGGGCCAGAGTGAGCAGGTACGGCAGCTCCCCCACCGGTGGGAACGGCGAGCGCCCCATCATGTCCAGGGGAACCCGACCCTGAAACCGCGCCAGGTCGAGCTCCACGGGCTGCGCCGTGTGCGAAAGGTTGGCCACGCACAGGATGGTTTCGTCCCCGTGCTCGCGCACGTAGGCGAGCACGCGCCGGTTGCCGGGGGAGAGGAAGGTGAGGCTCCCCCGGCCGAAGGCCAGGCTGCTCTGGCGCACGGCGATGAGCCGGCGCGTCCAGTTGAGCAGCGAGTACACATCGCGGGACTGGGCTTCCACGTTCACCGCTTCGTAGCCGTACACGGGGTCCATGATGGGGGGCAGGTAGAGCTGCTGAGGGTCCGCCCGGGAAAAGCCGGCGTTGCGTTCCGGCGACCACTGCATGGGCGTGCGCACGCCGTTGCGGTCACCGAGAAAGATGTTGTCCCCCATGCCGATCTCGTCGCCGTAGTAAAGGATCGGCGATCCCGGCATGGAGAGCAGCAGGCTGTTCAGCAGCTTGAGCCGGTCGGGATCGTTGCTCATGAGCGGCGCCAGCCGGCGGCGTATACCCGCGTTGATGCGGGTTCTCGGGTCGCGGGCGTAGATCTGATACATGTAGTCCCGCTCCTCGTCGGTGACCATCTCCAGGGTCAGCTCGTCGTGGTTGCGCAGGAAGATGGCCCACTGACACGACTCCGGAATCGCCGGGGTCTGATCCATGATCTCCACGATGGGATGGCGATCCTCCTGGGCGATGGCCATGTACATCCGCGGCATCAGCGGGAAGTGATACGCCATGTGACACTCATCGCCGTCGCCGAAGTAGTCGAGCACGTCTTCGGGCCACTGGTTGGCCTCTGCCAGCAGCACCCGGTCCTGGTAATGCGCGTCCACCACGGCGCGCATGTGCTTGAGCACCGCGTGGGTCTCCGGCAGGTTCTCGTTGCTGGTGCCTTTGCGCTCGCACAGGTAAGGGATGGCGTCCAGGCGCAGGCCGTCCACGCCCATGTCCAACCAGAACCGCATGACCCGGATCACCGCCTTCACCACTGAGGGATTGTCGAAGTTCAGATCGGGCTGGTGGGAGAAGAAGCGATGCCAGTAGTACTGCTGAGCCACCGGATCCCAGGCCCAGTTCGACGTCTCGGTATCGGTGAAGATCATGCGGGTGCCCGCATACGCGCTGTCGGTATCGCTCCACACGTAGTAGTTGCGTTTCACGGACCCACGGGGCGCCCGCCGCGATGCCTGGAACCACGGATGCTGATCGGACGTGTGGTTCACCACCAGCTCGGTGATGACGCGCAGGCTGCGGCGATGGGCCTGGCGGATGAATCGGCGGAAGTCCGCCCGGGTGCCGTAGCTCCCGTGAATACCGCGGTAGTCGGCAACGTCGTAGCCGTCATCGCGCATGGGGGACGGGTAGAACGGCAACAGCCAGATGACGTTGACCCCGAGATCGGCGATGTAGTCCAGCTTCTCGGTCAGACCGCGAAAGTCCCCCACGCCGTCGTTGTCGCTGTCTTT
Organism: Pseudomonadales bacterium; assembly: GCA_041690675.1. Taxonomy (GTDB): domain Bacteria; phylum Pseudomonadota; class Gammaproteobacteria; order Pseudomonadales; family Azotimanducaceae; genus UBA7803. The sequence continues at coordinate 6,260 of JAWLGU010000045.1, forward strand.
GAACGCCTTGACGTGGAGCTGGTAGATCACCGCGTCTTTGTACCAATGCATGGATGTTGCGCTGTCCGCTGTCCGCTATCCGCTATTCGCTGTCCGCTGTCCGCCGGGGGGCGAGCGGGCCGCTATTCATCCCACAGCTTCCGGACCACCGCCCTTCCGATGACGCGCTCCTCGTCGGTGCGCAGCGCGTACACCGGGCGACTGCCGGCAGCCGAAATCCGGCCCGGCGCGTTGCGCCGGTTCACCTCGAGGTCCAGAACCACGTTCCACGCCACCAGGCCGCGGGCCACGCGCTCGCGCACTTCCGGCGAGCGGCTGCCGATGCCGCCGCCGAACGCCAGCGCGCCCTCGCCCCCCAGCAGAGTGAAGTAGCCGCCGACGGTGAGGACGATGCGGTGACAGAACAGCGCCAGCGCCAGCTCGGCGTCCGCGTCACCATCGGCCGCGGCCGTCAGGATCCTGCGCATGTCCCCCTCCCCGCACAGCCCGGTGAGACCCGAGCGGCGGGTAAGCTGCAGCTCGATCTGGTCGGCGGCGTAACCGGCATCGAGCAGCCGCAGCACGATGGCCGGATCCAGACTGCCGCATCGGGTGGCCATCACCAGCCCTTCGAGCGGCGTGTAGCCCATGGAGGTCTCCAGCGAACGCCCTGCCGCCACGGCGCAGGCGGAGCACCCGGCGCCGAGCTGCAGGGTCACGGCGTTCACCCGCTCCACCGGAACGGCCTCGGCCTCAGCCAGCGCTTCAACCAGGGATTCGTGGGCAATACCGTGAAACCCGTAGCGCTTCAGCTTCAGCGCGCCGACCAGCTCCGGCGGAAGCGGGTAGCGCGTGGACACCGCCGGGCGATCCGCGTGGAAGGCGGTGTCGAACACGGCCACGCTGGGCACCTCGGGATGCAGCCGGCGCACCTCGCGTAAAGCCGCCACCGCCGGCGCGTTGTGCAGCGGCGCCAACGGGATCAGATCGGCCAGAGTCGCCTCCACCGGGTCGGTGACGACGGTGGGGGCCACCAGATCCGCGCCACCGTGAACCACCCGGTGACCGAAGCCGTCCGGTGCGGGACCCAGTCGCTCGAGGCCCTCGGCCAGCACCTCCGCAATGCCGTCGGGACCCTCCCGCCGCCACTGGAGCTCCATCTGCGCGAGCCGCCGCAGCTCCCCGCCGCCCGCCTCCAGGGACGCGAGCTTCAGGGTGGACGACCCGGCGTTCACCACGGCCACGCGCTTCGACGCCTGGCGGATCACGTCGCCGCGGGCCATCGCCAGTTCTGAATCTCCGGCATGTCCTCGCCGTGCTCGTAGATGTAGTGACGGTGCTCGATGAGCTTGTCCCGGAGCGCCTGCTTGGCGTACGCCGCCTGGGGCCCCAGCTTCTCCACCCGGTCGATGACGTCGGCCACCAGGTCGTAACGATCGATGTCGTTCAGCACAGCCATGTCGAACGGCGTCGTGGTGGTGCCCTCCTCCTTATAGCCCCGCACGTGCAGATTGGGGTGGTTGGTGCGGCGGTAGGTGAGGCGATGGATCAGCCAGGGATAGCCGTGGTAGGCGAAGATGATGGGTCGGTCGCGGGTGAATATGGTGTCGAAGTCCCGGTCCGAGAGGCCATGAGGATGCTCGGACGCCGGTTGCAGGCTCATGAGGTCCACCACGTTCACCACCCGGACTTTGAGCTCGGGGAAGAACTCGCGCAGCAGCGATACCGCCGCCAGGGTCTCCAGGGTGGGCACGTCGCCGGCGCACCCCATCACCACGTCGGGCTCGCCCCCCTGATCGTTGCTGGCCCAGTCCCAGATACCCACCCCGGCCTCGCAGTGCTTGATGGCCGCCTCCATGGGCAGGAACTGGGGCTGCAACTGCTTGCCGGCGACGATGACGTTGACGAAGTCCCGGGAGCGCAGGCATCGGTCGGCCACGCACAGCAGGGTGTTGGCATCCGGCGGCAGGTAGACCCGGATCACGTCCGCCTTCTTGTTCACCACGTGATCGATGAACCCCGGGTCCTGATGGCTGAAGCCGTTGTGGTCCTGGCGCCAGACGTGGGAGGTGAGCAGATAGTTGAGCGACGCGATGGGCCGCCGCCACGGAATGTCCCGGGTGACCTTCAGCCACTTGGCGTGCTGGTTGAACATGGAATCGACGATGTGGATGAAGGCCTCGTAACAGGAGAAGAAGCCGTGGCGGCCGGTGAGCAGATAGCCCTCCAGCCAGCCCTGGCACAGGTGCTCCGAGAGCACCTCCATCACCCGGCCGTCCGGCGACAGATGCTCGTCCACGGGTTCGAAGGGGCCGGTAGACGTCTTGCCGGAAACTTCGTACAGCGCGCCGAGCCGGTTCGAGGCCGTCTCGTCCGGGCCGAAGACGCGGAAATTGCTGGTGGCGAGGTTGCGCTTCATCACGTCACGCAGGAAGCCTCCGAGCACTCGCGTCGACTCGTTCATGGAAGATCCCGGCTGGGTCACCTCCACCGCGTACTTGCGGAAGTCCGGCATGCGCAGGTTCTTCAAGAGCAGCCCGCCGTTGGCGTGCGGGTTGGCCCCCATGCGACGCAGCCCCACTGGCGCCAGCTCGGCGATCTCCGGCACCGGGCAACCGTTCTCGTCGAACAGTTCCTCGGGCCGATAGCTCTGCATCCAGCGGGTGAGCTCGCCGAGGCGCGCTGGCGCATCCCGCAGATGGGCGAACGGCACCTGGTGAGAGCGCCAGGTGCCCTCCACGGGCAGGCCGTCCACCTGCTCCGGTCCGGTCCAGCCCTTGGGCGTGCGCAGCACGATCATGGGCCACACCGGGCGCTCCCCGAATCCGTTGCTGCGGGCTTCCTGCTGAATCGAGGCGATCTCGTCGAGCACCTCGTCCAGCGTCTCGGCCATCAGCCGATGCATGGCCTCCGGCTCGTCGCCCTCCACGAACCGGGGCGCGTAGCCGTAGCCGCGGAGGAGTTGCTCCAGCTCGGCACGAGGCATGCGCGCCATGATGGTGGGGTTGGCGATCTTCCAGCCGTTCAGGTGAAGAATCGGCAGCACGGCACCGTCGCGCACCGGGTTCAGGAACTTGTTGCCGTGCCAGCTCGCCGCCAGCGGCCCCGTCTCGGCCTCACCATCGCCGATCACACAGGCAGCCACCAGGTCGGGGTTGTCGAACGCCGCGCCGTACGCGTGTGCCAGCACGTACCCCAACTCCCCGCCTTCGTGGATGGAGCCGGGCGTCTCCGGCGCCACGTGGCTGGGCACGCCGCCGGGAAACGAAAACTGCTTGAACAGCCGCGCCATGCCTTCCGCGTCCCGGGAGACCTCCGGATAGATCTCGCTGTAGGTCCCCTCGAGCCAGGTGTTGGCCACCAGGGCCGGGCCGCCGTGACCCGGCCCGGTGAGGTAGATCATGTCCAGGTCGCGCTCGTTGATGACCCGGTTGAGGTGCACGTAGATGAAACTGAGCCCGGGGGTGGTGCCCCAATGCCCCAGCAAGCGCGGCTTGACGTGCTCCACCGCCAAGGGCTCCCGCAGCAGCGGGTTCGCCATGAGGTAGATCTGCCCCACGGACAGGTAGTTGGCCGCCCGCCACCACGCGTCCATGCGCCGCAGCAGATCGTCGTCCACACGGGGTGCCATGGTTTCACCGTCCCCGGCATTCCGCCGCCTTGCCCAGGAGCGCCCACGGTGCCGGAATCAGCGCAGGATGGCGAGGAAGTTGCTCAATCCCCTACCAGGACCAGCGCACCCCCAGCACGGGCACCGTGGGCAGCAGCCGCCGGGCATCGGGCACCAGCACGCCGTCCTCGCGCCGATAGCGATAACCACCGACGTGCTCTTCCAGTGTGGCGTTGCTCAGATCGAGGTACACCTCCAGCGCGCTGCGGCCGTACTCGAAACGGCGGGCCAAGTGGAGGTCCAGGGAGAAGTAGCGGGGCAGGCGGCGGTCGTAGAGACCCCCGGCACCTCCGAGCGGAGTCGTCAGCAGGGAGGTCGTGGGCCAGCCGTCGTGCAGTGTGGCGCGCACGCCGAGCCGCCAGCGGCCCGGGCGCCAGTCGACGCCCGCGGTGCCGGTGCGCCGCTGCTCCCAGGGCCGCGGCCGCCACGCACCGTCCACGCGTTCCTCGGCACGCGCCAGGGTCAGGGCCAGGAACCAGCGCAAGGTCGGGCTCTGCCGATACTCCACCAACGCCTCGCCGCCGTAGGATCGCGCCTCGTCCGGTGCCACCCGCACCCGGTCGGCGTGCAGCTCAGGCAGCAGCACCCAGCGGTTGTAGATGTTGTCGAAGCGCGCCCAGGGCCGCTCGATGCGGCGCCAGTAGGCGTCGCCGCGCACCCGCAGCTTGCTCAGGGGCCGCCAGTCCAGCCCTGCGCTTACCGCATCGGCGATCTGCGGCGCGTTCAGCTCCAGCAACCCATCGTCGAGCTGCAGCTCGTAGAGGTTCTGATGCTGGGTGTAGCGCCCCACGTCCAGGTAGGCACGCAGCGACGCGTCCGGCTGGTAGGCGAGCTGCAGCCGTGGACTCCAACGGGCATGGTGCACGGGATCCATGTCCTGCAGGTCGTAGCGAAGACCGTATTCCAGAGTCCACGCCGGGCCCAGCCGCTGCTCGGCGGCGAGGAACCCGCCGAGTGCCGAGCCGTCCCGCTCCGCCTCGAGATCCCGGTTCAGCTGCCGGGCGTGGTGCAGGGCCCCCGCGAGCTCCCCGTACCGCGCCTCCAGCTCCGCCTCGAACTCCCCGGCCTGGTGCTGCCCCTCCACCCCGGCCCGGATGGACCAGCGATCACTCAACCACCAGTAGATCTGCGATCTGAGCGCGTAGACCGAGAACGCGCGCTCCTCCTCGAGCTCGCCCACGGCGTCCACCGGGTCATCGAGGATTCCGCTGCGGTCGTGGCTCGCCTTCGTATAGCTGGCGGACAAGCCCAGCTCTGCGCGCGCTGCCAGCCGGCGTCGCCCGCGAAGCCAGAGCGCGAGGCTATGGTCGTCGCCCTTGGCCCGCTCACCGGCGGCACCGTCGATCAAGCTCAGCTCGTCGTTGCCGTGCATCAGCCCCGCAGCGACCTCGGTCGCCTCCCCCTCCCACTGCACACGCACCAGCTCGTCGTGGAACTGCGGGTCGCCGTAATCGTGCTCGAGCTGTCCCAGCACGTGGTCGAGCAGGCTGCGCCGGGCAGAGACCAGCCACTGGGCCCGGCCCCTGCGGCCGCGTGCGTGGGTCGAGGCCGTCACCATACTCAGGTCCGCCTGCCCCTGAAACGGCGCCGTGGCCTCTGCAAGCTCTATTGCCACCACTGCGCTCATGCGCGATCCGAACACGGCCGGAAACCCGCCCTGGTAGACGTCGACGGTCTCCACGGCGGAGGGATCCACGGCCCCGAACAGGGCGTGAAAGTCCGCCAGATGGAACGGTTCGAGGAGCTCCACGCCGTCGAGCAGGTAGGTGACCTCGTTGCTGTCGCCCCCGCGGATGTGGTGGCGGGCGCCGACGCCCATGGAGGCCTGGCCGGGAAGCTGGTTGACGGCGCGCAGGACGTCGCGTCCCAGGGCGGGAATTCCGGCCAACTCCTCGTGACCCAGGCTTCGCACGGCGTACCCGTCACGAACGAGCCGGTAGCGGGGCGCCGTCACCCGGACCTCCTCGAGCACCGCCGGACCGGGCTCGTCGGCCGCGGGGGCGCCAGCCGTCGCCGGGTCGCCGGAGCGTTGCACCACGTACCAGAGATCTCCGTCCGCCCGCTGCAGGCCGAGACCGAACGGCGCGAGCAACGCGTCGGCCTGCGTCGCCAATGGTGCCGCCTCATCCGGGATGGGGCCGGCGCGATACTCGGGCTTCACCAGCGCGGTGGAGAAAACGAGCTTGAGACCGCGGTCGCGCAGCGCGTCCAGCGCTGCCGCCAGAGGCTGCCCGGTGCCGGCGTCCGCGGCGGCGGCAGCCGCGACCTCGCCCGGGAGCACGACGGCGAGGGCGAGCGCGAGGGCGAGGATCAGCAGGGCGATCGAGGGTCCGCGCCGGACCGGCATGGGGACTTACCGCTGCTTAGGAACGCAGCGGCGCAGTCTACTGACTATCTTCCGGAGATTGAAATCCGACCACCAGGCGTTCGGCCTCGGGATGCAGGCGGGCCAGCGCCGTCGTGGCGAGAACCACCTCCAGCGCCTGCTCGGGCCCCAGGTCCTCGAGATCGCCCTCGAGGCGCACCTGGCTCGCCCAGGCTTCCACCTCCGGGTTGGCGAATTCCAACGGCTTGCCCAGATCCCGCGCCACCGCCCGGAGCAGCGGCACGAGCCGGCGCTCCCGATAGCCGGGATGCGCCCGGTGGGTCCACGCCCAGCGGCTCGCCGCCGCGGGCTCGGGCCGGGCGACGATCCGCTCCGCGCTCACGGTAACCACCTCGCCTCGATGGTCGCCGAGGGAACGGGCCGTGTACGTGCCATGGGCCGTGGCCACCGCCGCCGCACCTTCGCGCAGCGCCACCTCCAGGGTCCCGCCCTCCAGGGTCACCAGGAACGTGGTGCCGATGTCCCGGACCACCCCCATGGGTGTTCGCACCTCGAGGCTGGTGCGGCCGCCGGTGGCCACGTAGAGCGCGCCGGCTTCGAGCTGCAGGGTCGCCGGCCGGAGCCAGGTGAGACGGGTGTCCTCCCGCAGCCTCAGCTCCAAGCCATGGTCCGTCACCAGCCGCGTGGGTCCGTCCACCGTCAGCCGGGCGCGGGGCGGCACCACGATGCTACCTCCGCGATGCAGCGCGCCGTCGATCCACAGGCCATGAGACTCGGCGACATACACCTCCACGGGCTCCACCCGAAGGGTGACCAGCAGCCCCGCGGCCACTGCCAACATGAGGGTGGCCGCCAACGCCAGCGGCAGCCGCCAGCGGCGGCGCTTGTGACGCCGCCACTCGTTCTCCACCGCCGCCAGCACCCGGGCGCGCACCTCGTCCGGGGGCTCGCGGCGCGGCTCGTGCCGCCGCAACAGGGACTGGAGGTCCTGATGTTCCACCTCAGCCGCCTCCCTGGCCCGTTGACGAGCCGAATCCCGCGACCTCGTCGGCGAGGTACGCGTACTGCTTACGGAAGGCGCTCCGTGCCCGGGCCAGCATGGACTGCACCGCAACCGGGGTGGTTGCGAGCCGGCGGGCGATTTCCTCCACGCTGTAGCCTTCCATGTACTTGAGCTCGAGCACACGGCCGTACTCGCCGGGCAGGTGATCCAGGATGAGCTGCACCACCGCCTGTCCCTGGCTTCGCGCCGCCAGACGCTCGGGCGCCAGGTCCGGATCCGCCGCCAGGGACTCGATCTCCGCCCGCACGCCCTCGTGATCGTCGAGCGGCACCACGCTGCTATGGCGCGCCTGCTGACGGTAATGCGCGCTGATCTCACGGCGCGCGATCTGACACAGCCAGGTGAGCAGGCTGGCTTCGCCACGGTAGCTGGCTATGCGGCGAATGCCGTTGATGAGCACGGTCTGGGTGACCTCCTCCGCCGCATCCTCGGCGAGCCGCCGGCTGCAGAAGCGGTAGACGCGGGGAAAGTAACGGTCGAAGAACAGCCGGAACGCCGCGTCCCGCCCCGCAACCATTCGCTTCGCCAGTTCCCGATCCGCGTGATGCATATCGTGCCATTGTGCCATCGCCCGGGGTTTGACGCGTCGCGGCGGCAGAATCAATCGGGGCGCGCCGGGCGGCCTCGCCCCCGACACATCCGGTAACAAATTCGCGCGATTGATCCTCCGCCGCGGCCACCTCTAACGGGGCGGGTCATTGCTGCGGCCGAGCATGAAGTCTCTGCGTTACCGGACCATCACGGCGTCTTCGACGATGATACTGAGGCGCGCAGTCAGCGCCGAAGGACGAACGGAGCTGCTCGAGCTCGTCACTCGCCGCTTCCTCGAACGCTTCGGCGCCCAAGTGGCGGACGATTCGCCGGAGCTGGTGGGTGGATTCGACCCGCAGGGACGCCTGGTGGCCGCGTTCGGGCTGCGCAGTGCCGACAGCGGCTTCTTCTGCGAGCACTACCTGGCCGCGCCGATCGAGACCCTGCTGAGCCATCACTACGACCGGCCGGTGGCCCGCCGCGAGGTGGTGGAGGTCACTCACCTCTGCGCCGTCCGGCCAGGGTGCCTGACCGCGCTGACGCCGCTGCTGCCGCCCGCTCTGTTGACGGATGGCTACCGTTACCTCGCCGCCACCGCGACCGACTGTCTCGCCGGCTACTTCGCCCGCCGCGGCCTGCCTACATGCACGCTGGGCGACGCGTCCGCCGATGCGCTCCCCGCGACGGAGCGGAACCGTTGGGGCACCTACTACGCGGCGCGGCCGCGAGTCATCGCCGGCGACCTGCGGGACGCCCTGGGCAACCTGCGGTCAGCGCGCTCCGCGCGCCGGCGGATGCAGCCATGATGGCGCTGGAGCGGTTTCGCCGGGATCTGCGCCGGCACGGCCGGCAGGTCGCCGTGGACGACGGCACGAGAACCTGGAGCTATGCCGAGCTGGAACAGGAGGTGGACGGCTGGCTCCACGTCCTGGACGCCGTCGGCGCGAACCGGGTCGCCTATCGGCTGCCCAACGGCTGTGCCTGGCTGGCCCTGGATCTGGCCCTGCTGCAGAGCGGCCGGGTGGCCATCCCCGTGGCGGACTTCTTCAGCGCCGAGCAGGTCCACCACGTGCTCGCCGCCGGCGGGGTGGACACCTTCGTCGTGGCCGATCCGAGGGACGGCACGGAGGGCTTCGCCACGGCACTCCAGACGTCCGGCGGCGCCGTGCTGCACCGGACGGTGCGGGATCCCGCCCCGGTCCATCCGGGCACCGCGAAGGTGACCTTCACCTCCGGCACCACGGGGCGCCCCAAGGGGGTGTGCCTCTCGGCGTCGAGCATGCTCGCCACCGCCGAATCCATCCGCGCGGCGTTCGGCGCCACCGAGGCCTGGCGTCATCTGTGCGTGCTGCCCCTGTCGTTGTTGCTGGAGAACGTGGCCGGCGTCTACGCGAACCTGGGGCACGGCAACTGCGTGTGCGTCCCGCCCCTCCCCACGATCGGCGTTACGGGGTCCAGCGGCCTGGACGTGGAGCGATTCGTTGCAGCCCAGAACCGCTACCGTCCGCAGAGCCTGATCCTCGTTCCCCAGTTGCTGCTCGCCCTCACCGCCGCGGCGGAATTCGCTCTGCCCCTGCCGGACAGCTACCGCTTCCTCGCGGTGGGCGGCGGCCGCGTGCCGGAGAGCCTGCTGCAGCGCGCCGCGCGGGCCGGCCTGCCGGCGTTCGAAGGCTACGGCCTCACCGAATGCGGGTCCGTCGTGGCGGTGAACCTGCCCGGCGCCAGCCGGCCCGGCACCGTGGGACGGCCCCTGGAGAACGTGAGCGTCGAGGTGACGGACAGCGAAATCCGCGTGAGGGGTCGGAGCATGCTCGGCTATCTGGGTGGTGAGCCGGCCGCCGACACCATCGCCACCGGTGATCTGGGCAGCCTCGACGCAGACGGGTACCTGCGGGTCCAGGGCCGAAGGAAGAGCGGGTTCATCACCGCCTTCGGCCGCAACGTCAGCCCCGAGTGGATCGAAGGCGAGCTGCAGACCGAGCTGGCCATCGCCCACGCCGTGGTGTTCGGCGAGGGGCTGGCGAGCAACGTCGCCCTGCTCGTGCCGCGGGGCAATGCCGGACCCGATGCAGTGGCGCTGGCGGTGGCCCAGACGAACGCGCGGCTGCCCGACTATGCCCGGGTGGGATCGTGGCGATGCGTTTCCGCCAGCGACTTCGCCGCAGCCGGCTGCCTCACCGACAACGGCCGCCCCCGCCGCGAAGCGGCGGCCCACCAGTACCGCCACCTGCTCGAACAGATGCAGTCAGCCATCGAGGAGAACCCCAATGCAGCCCTTCCAGATTCTCGAGTCCCGCACGTCCAGCGCCCGTGAATACCTGTACGCGGCGCCCATCCTGGAAGACGTGGCGCTCGGACGCTTCGATCGCGCCACCTACGTGCGTTTTCTCACGAACGCCTACCACCACGTGAAGCACACCGTGCCGCTCATGATGGCCTGCGGCGCGCGGCTGCCGGAGCGGCTCAGCTGGCTGCAGCCGCGGCTGAAAGAGTACATCGTCGAGGAGATCGGTCACGAGCAGTGGATCCTTCAGGACCTCGGCGCCTGCGGTGTCGACCCGGCCGAGGTGGCGGCGAGCCGCCCGGGCCACGAGGTCGAGCTGCTGGTCAGCTACGTCTACGACTTCGTCAACCGGCACAACCCGGTGGGATTCTTCGGCATGGTGCACGTACTGGAAGGCACCAGCACCCAGCTCGCCACGGAGACGGCGCGCCTGGTACAAGCGAAGCTCGGGCTTCCCGACGCGGCCTTCACCTACCTGCGCAGCCACGGCGAGCTGGATCAGGAGCATGTGTCGTTCTTCCGCGACCTCGTGGACGAGCTCACGGATCCGGCGGACCTGGAGGCGGTGATTCACGTGGCGCGACGCGTCTACCGGCTCTACGGCGACGTGATCCGTTCAGCCGCCGTCCCGGAGTGCCGCCATGCGGCTTGAGGACACAGTGTGCGTGGTCACGGGAGCAAGCGGCGGCATCGGCCGCGCGCTGGTCACCAGCCTCTGCTCCGCCGGCGCTCGGCCGATCCTCGCCGGACGCGACCGTCATCGGCTGGACGCCCTCGCAGCGGAGCTGCCGGATGGCCGTGTTGCCGGCATCTGCGCCGGCGATCTGACCACCGTGACGGCCCAGAACGCCCTGGCGGAGCTGGCCGAGCGGCGGGACGCCCGGGTGCTCGTCAACCTGGCCGGGCGCAACGATTTCGCCCTGCTCATGGACCAGCCCCGGGACGTCACGGCGGATCTCGTCACCACGAATCTCATCGCCCCGATTCAGCTCACCCAGCGTCTGCTGCCCCATCTGAGCAGCCGGCCCGAGGCCATGGTGGTGAACGTGGGCTCCGCCTTCGGTGCGCTCGGCTTTCCCGGCTATGCGCTGTACTGCGCGAGCAAGTTCGGGCTGCGGGGCTTCAGCGAAGCTCTGGCGCGGGAGCTGGCGGACCGCCCGGTTCACGTGATCTACGTGGCGCCGCGCGCCACGCGCACCGCCATGAATGCCCCCGCCGCCTCGGCCATGAACGCGGCGCTCGGCAATGCGGAGGACCTCCCCGAGCAGGTGGCCGTTCGAGTGGTGGACGCCATGCGGCGCAACCGTCGCCGCACCGGCATCGGCCGCGCCGAACGGCTGTTCGTCCGCGTCAATCAGCTCGCGCCGGGCGTGGTGGACCGGGCGCTGGCGCGCCAGCTCCCGGTGATCAGGGCCCACGCTTCGTCACCGCAACAGGAGGAACCCAGCTCATGAACGCTCGCACCGCCCTCGTCTGCCTCACCCTGTCCTGGCTGGCCGCGGCCGCGCCCTGCGCTGCGGCGGACGTCGCCACGCTACAGCACGATTGGGCCGAGATCATGTACCGCGGCGACGCCGACGCCCGTGAGGCGGCCCTCGAGCGGTTGGCGGAAGCCTCCCGCGCGGAGCTCGCCCGCGATCCGGCGAACCCGGCCCTGCTCATCTGGCACGGCATCGTCGTCAGCTCCTACGCCGGCGAGAAGGGCGGACTGGGCGCGCTGGGTCTGGTCAAGGAAGCGCGAGCCTCCCTGGAGCGGGCCATCGAGCTGGATCCCCAGGCGTTGCAGGGCTCCGCCTACACCAGCCTGGGCAGCCTCTATTACAAGGTGCCGGGTTGGCCCATCGGCTTCGGCAGCAGCAGGAAGGCGCGCCAGCATCTCGAGCGGGCCCTGGGGATCAACCCGACGGGCATCGATCCCAACTTCTTCATGGCCGAGTTCCTGTTCGAGCAGGGCGCCTACGCCCAGGCTCGCGAGCACCTGATGACGGCGTTGCGGGCCCCCGACCGGCCGGGCCGGGCGACGGCCGACGAGGGTCGTCGCCGGGAAGTTCGCGATCTGCTGGCTCGCGTGGCGCAGCGCCAGAATTGACCGGTGGCCGGGATCCTGGGCACGGGCCGGTTGCAGAACCTTGCACGAGGTCACGAAAGTTGGCACTCGAACGTCCCACACTGCTCGCCTGCACAGCGACGCTCACGCATGGCTGATCGGTACCGCTCATGAATCTGCTGCCTTACCTGGCCTACGGGCTGCCGCTCGTGCTCATATACGCCTGGATGGTGTACGGCCGGCGCCGGCGTGAAGCGCTCCACCGCCAGGTCCTCGAGGACTCCCGCCAGGCGGGCCTGATGCAGCCTCCGTCCCTTCACCCGGTCGTCGACACCAGCCGGTGCATCGGCTGCGAGGCCTGTGTGCACGCCTGTCCCGAGTTCCCGAAGCACACCGTGCTCGGGGTGGTGGGGGGCAAGGCCGGATTGGTGTCGCCGTCGGACTGCATCGGCCACGGCGCCTGCCGTTCCGTCTGCCCTGTGGGCGCCATCTCTCTGGTGTTCGGCACCAGCGAGCGCGGGGTGGACATTCCGCTGGTCTCCCCCGAGTTCGAGACCAGCGTGCCCGGCATCTTCATTGCCGGCGAGCTCGGCGGCATGGGACTGATCCGCAACGCCATCGAGCAGGGCCGGCAGGCCATGGAGCAGATCGTGCGCCAGTTGCAGGGGCGTCGCGACGCCGGTCTGCTGGACGTCGCCATCATCGGGGCCGGCCCCGCGGGCCTGTCCGCCACCCTGCTGGCCCACGAGCAGGGGCTGCGCTACGTGACCATCGAGCAGAACTCCCTGGGCGGCACGGTGGCCAATTTCCCGCGCGGCAAGCTGGTCATGACCGCGCCCGCCCGACTCGCCATGGTGGGCGAGATGAAGTTCAGCGAGACCCAGAAGGAAGATCTCATCGAGTTCTGGCGCAAGGTGGAGGCGGACACGGGGATCAACATTCATTACCGGGAACGCCTGGAAGACCTCGAACGGGTCGGCGATCAGGGCTTTCTGGTGAAGACCACGCGCAACAGCTACCGGGTGCGCCGGGTGCTGCTCGCCATCGGCCGCCGCGGCACGCCGCGCCAGCTCGAGGTACCCGGCGAGGACCTCCCCAAGGTGATCTATTCACTCACCGATCCGGCCGAGCATGCCGGGCGGCGGGCGCTGGTGGTGGGCGGCGGCGACAGTGCCCTGGAGGCCGCCCAGGCCCTGGCGGAGCAGCCGGACACCCACGTCACCCTCTCCTACCGCAGCGCCGCCTTCACCCGAGCCAAGCGCAAGAACCGCGACGCCGTGGCCGTGCTGGCCGAGGCCGGGCGGATCGACGTGCTGCTGGAATCCGAGGTGGTGCGCATCGAGCCGGACGTGGTCCTGGTGCGCCAGGGGGAAACCGTCCTGACCCTGCCCAACGATCTGGTGATCATCTGCGCTGGCGGGATTCTGCCCACCGGCTTCCTGCGGGAGCTGGGCGTTCAGGTGGAGACCAAGTATGGCGAAGCCTAGCGCCCTCGGCGGATTGATGCTGTGGTGGGCGATGAGCTTCACCGCCGTGGCGGATACCGTCTCGGATGCCCGTGAGGCCCTGTTGCGGCGTGACTATCCGACGGCGCTGGCGCTGCTGCGTCCGCTGGCGGAGGCGGGCGACCCAGGCGCGCTCTACGAGCTCGGCCGGCTGCGGCAACGGGGGCTCGGAGTCCCTGCCGATGCGGCCGCGGCGCTCGAGGCATTTCGTCGCGCCGCCGAGCTCGGTCACGCCGAAGCAGCCTATCTCGCCGCCACCATCCTCGACCAGGGCCGCGGCGTTCCCGCCGATACGGGCACCGCGCGGGCCCTCTACCAGCGGGCGGCGGAGGCCGGTCATCGGCTCGCGGCGCAGCGTCTGCGCGCCGGAGCCGACCCAACCGAGGCGGCCGTCTCCCTGCACCGGGCGGTGGAGCGCGGCGATCGAGCCACCGTTGCGAGGCTCGCCGCGCCCGATACCGTGAACCTCACCGACCACGACGGCCGCCTGCCCCTGGCACTGGCCGTGGCCGCCAACGACCCGGCGCTGGTGGACCTGCTGCTGAAGGCCGGGGCCGACCCCGATGTGCCGGACGGATCCGGCAACCGGCCGCTGCATCGCGCGGCACGACTGGGCGCCACCGATGTCGCCCGCCGCCTGCTGGACGCCGGCGCCGATGCCAACGCCACGGACCGCGCCGGCAACGCGCCCCTGCACCTGGCCGTTTCCGGCGGTCACGTGGCGCTCGCCAGGCTCCTGCTCGAGCGTGGTTCCGCTCGCGACCGTGCCAACAATGCCGGCTGGACTCCCCGGATGCTCGCCGAGCGCGGCGGGGTGCCGGCGCTGCAGCGCCTGCTCCAGGTGGAGCGCTCCACCACCGGCGCCACCTTGGCGCAGCTTGCCGAGATGCAGCGAACCCCCGCCATGGCCGGCTGGTCGGCGCTCGCCATCGCCGCCTGGGCCGGGGAGCTGAATCTGCTGCAGTCCCTGCTGGACGGGGGCGCGGACCCGAACGCGGTGGACGCCTCGGGTCGAACCGCCCTCTTCCGGGCAGTGGACGCCAAGCGCCCGGAGGCCGCCGAACTGCTGCTCGCCCGCGGAGCCCGGCCGGAATCCGGCGCCGCCGAGGTGAGCCTGATCCATCTGGCCGCCGCCGATGGACCGGCGGATCTGCTGCCCGCCCTTGTGACCGACCGGGCACTGCTGGAACGTCGGGATGCCGCCGGCCAAAGCCCGTTACTGGCGGCCGCGCGGCGCGGCCATGCGGCCGGGATGCTGGCCCTGCTGCGCCTCGGTGCGGACGTGGATGCGGCGGATTCGGCCGGCACCCGTTCGCTCCACGTGGTATCCCAGCAAGGCCACCACGCTCTCGCGGAGCAACTGATCGCCGCCGGCGCGGAGGTGGACGCCGCAGACGGCGCGGGCCGAAGCGCGCTCTGGTGGGCGGCGAAGACAGGCCATTTGGATCTCGTGACACTGTTGCTGACGCACGGCGCTGGTGCCGTGGTGGCCGACGACGGCACCACGCCCCTGCATGCGGCCGCGGAACTCGACCGGCCCGACGTGCTGGAGGCGCTGCTCGCCGCAGGTCTGCCCGTGGATTCCGCATCCCGCACCGGCACCACGCCGCTGCTGGTCGCCGCCGACCGTGGCCGCCGAGCCAACGTCCATGCGCTGCTGAAGGCCGGGGCGCCGGTGAACGCCAGAAATGCGGTGGGCGACACGCCGCTCATCTGCGCCGTGCGCAACGGCCATAAGGAGGTCGCCCGCCTGTTACTCGATCACGACGCCAATCCGCGACAGCGCAACCAGCGGCACCAGAGCGCTCGTGAGCTTGCCGAGAATCAGGGCGATGCCGAATGGGAAGGGGTATTCGCTTCACGGAGCGGCGTACTCGGCCTGCTGAAGGGCGGCGGCCGATGACCGGACCCTATACTGAACGCATGAGCGCCGTTCATCAGCCATCGTCCGCACCGCCCATCTCCTCCCGTCAGGGGGCAACCAGGCCTGCCCGCCGCCCCCGCGGCTGGCTCACGGCCGCGGGTTACGCGGCGGTGGCGGCATGCATCGTCGCCGCCTGGTCGGTGCGCGAGCAGAATCTCATCCACGCCGGGTCGGGCTGGGGTTACTGGCTCGGCATCGTCGGCGCCACCCTCATGGGCCTGCTCCTGCTGTACCCCCTGCGCAAACGCGTCCGGCTGCTGCGGGCCATCGGCCCCGTGAGCGCGTGGTTTCGCCTGCACATGCTGTTCGGCATCATCGGTCCGCTGCTCATCATTCTCCACAGCAACTTCCGGCTGGGCTCCTTCAACGGCCGGGTCGCCCTGTTCGCCACCCTGGTGGTCGCGGGCAGCGGCATCGTCGGCCGCTATATCTACGCCAAGCTCCACCACGGTCTGTACGGCCGCAAGGCCAACCTGCAGGAGCTTCGGCAACACCTGGAATCGCTGCGCGACGCCGATTCCCAGACCTCGGAGCTGATCGGCCAGCTGACCGCGGATCTCACGGCCTATGAGGACCGGCTGCTCGGCGAGACGCCCGGCGTGGTAGGCGCCTTCGGCCGCGCCGTCTCCGTGATTCCCCAGACGGCGCGGCTGCGCTGGCAGCTCGGGCGCCGGGCGCGCCAGCGCATCGCCGCCCTGGCGGAATCGTCCCCCGTCATCCGCGACCACCGGCAGCGCCTGACCGCCAATACCCGACACTATCTGGCGCGGCGGGTGGCGGCACTGCGCAAGTTCGCCCAGTTCCGGGCATTCGAGAAGCTGTTCTCGCTGTGGCACGTGGTCCACTTCCCGCTGTTCGTCATCCTGGTCATCGCGGTGATCGTCCATGTCCTCGCGGTGCACATGTACTGAGCATGCGGACCGCCGGCCTCATCCTGCTGCTGCTTCTCGGCGCCCCGGTCTACGCCGCCAGCCTGGAATCGCTGGTCTCGCCGGGCGCGATGAGCGCCGCCCATGCCGACCAGGAAGAGCAGTGCGGCGCCTGCCACGCGCTGTTCAGCAAGTCCACGCAGACCACGCTGTGCCTGGACTGCCACGAGGCCATCGCCGACGACATGGCCCGGCAGCAGGGCTTTCACGGTACCGACGGCCGGCTCGAGGGAACCGAGTGCCGGTCCTGCCACACCGAGCACCAGGGGCGGGATGCGGACATCGTTGGCCTGGTTCCCGAGGCGTTCGATCACGCGCTCACCGGGTTTGCGCTCACCGGCGGTCATGAAGCTGCCTCGTGCCAGGATTGTCACCAGACGGGCCAGCTGTTTCGGGAAGCGAGCGCGGATTGCGCCTCGTGCCACCAGAGCGACGAACCCCACCTCGGCAATCTGGGCAGCGATTGCGCCGGCTGCCACGACACGAGCGACTGGTCGATGCACAGCTTCGATCACCAGCGCAGCACGGATTTCGCCCTGACCGACGGG
Source organism: Pseudomonadales bacterium (assembly GCA_041690675.1). Lineage (GTDB taxonomy): Bacteria > Pseudomonadota > Gammaproteobacteria > Pseudomonadales > Azotimanducaceae > UBA7803. The sequence goes on from JAWLGU010000045.1 coordinate 23,066, forward strand.
CACAGCGACCTCGCCTGCGTCGCCTGCCACGCCGGCCAGGTCTACGAGCAGACGCCTACGGAGTGCGCCGCCTGCCACGCGCTGGACGACGTGCATCGGGGCGAACGCGGCAGCGACTGCGCCGCCTGTCACGAGCCGAGCGGCTGGACCGGCGCGCGCTTCGATCACGAGGGCGAGACGGGCTTCCGGCTGCAAGGCGCTCACGCGGACCTGGCCTGTGCCGGCTGTCACCTGGATGCCATGAGCCTCGCCGAGCCGCCCACCGAATGCGCCGGCTGCCACAGTGCCGACGACGTGCATCTCGGCCAGCGCGGCAGCCAGTGCGACACCTGTCACGACCAGAACCGCTGGACGACGGAGTTCGATCATTTGGCCGAGACCGGCTTCGCCCTCACCGGAAAGCACGACGAGATCGCCTGCGACGATTGCCACCGCGGCAACCTGGAGGCCCCCCTGCCCACCGACTGCGACGGCTGTCACCAGCAGGATGATCCCCATGCCGGAGGCCTGGTCACCTGCGGCGACTGTCACGACACGCGCGACTGGACCGGCTCGCTGCGGTTCGATCACGAGTTCACGTCCTTCCCCCTGCTGGGGATGCACCGCTTCGCCGCCTGCGAGCAGTGTCACCTGGACCTGGCGTTTCACGAGACCGCAGCCGGCTGCAGCGACTGCCACGGCCAGGACGACGTGCACGGCGGCAGCCTGGGCACGGACTGCGAGGGCTGCCACTCTCCCGCGGGCTGGGAGCGCTGGCAATTCGACCACGGTCGGCAGACAGATTTCGCCCTCGCCGGCGCCCACGCGGATCTCGCCTGCGCAGGCTGCCACCCGACCGGCGCGCGGGACGCCCTCGACATCTCGACCACCTGCGCGAGCTGTCACTCGAGCGACGACGTCCACAACGGCAGCTTCGGCGGCCAGTGCGACCGTTGCCACACGGCGAACTCGTTCTCCGAGCTCAGAGGGACGTTCTGATGGTCCGCATCCTCGCCCGGCTACTCGTCCTGCTCGCTGCGGCCGGCACCAGTCATGCCCAGCTCACCGACTACGACCACTTCCGTCACGGCTTCGATCTCGATGGCGCCCACGCGGCTGTCCCATGCGAAGGCTGCCACGCCCGCGGCAATTTCGCCGGCACGCCCCGGGACTGTTTCGGGTGCCACGACGGCACGGGCCTGTTCGCCGCCTCCTCCATGCCCCCGGACCACGTGCCCACCACCCGCCAATGCGAGACCTGCCACATCACCGAGAACTGGAGCACGGTGTTCGAGGTGGACCATACCCAGGTGATCGGCACCTGCCGGAACTGCCACGACGGTCTGCAGGCGGAGGGCATGCCCCCGCACCACATGCAGACCAGCGCCGCTTGCGATAGCTGCCACACCCCGGTCGCCTGGGACGTGATCCGGTTCGATCACGGCGACATCTCCACGGGCTGCATTCAGTGCCATGACGGCGTGCAGGCCATGGGTAAATCCTCGGACCACATCGCCACCAGCGACACCTGCGAGGCCTGCCATTCGGTCGACTTCTGGGAGCCGGAAGTGGCGGTGGACCACGCGGAGGTGACGGGAAGCTGCGGAACCTGTCACGACGGCGTCACCGCCACCGGCAAGTCGCCGAGCCACGTCAGCAGCACCAACGCCTGCGAGGCCTGCCACTCCGTCGACTTCTGGGAGCCGGCCATCGTCGTGGACCACGCGGAGGTGACGGGAAGCTGCGGAACCTGTCACGACGGCGTCACCGCCACCGGCAAATCGCCGAGCCACATCAGCAGCACCAACGCCTGCGAAGCTTGCCACACGGCGGATGCGTGGGAGCCCGTGTTCCTGGTCGACCACGCCGAGGTCACCGGTAGCTGCAGCTCGTGCCACGACGGCGTCTCCGCCACCGGCAAGCACGCCACCCACATCGCTTCCAGCAACGCCTGCGGCGACTGCCACAGCACCAATGCCTGGCTGCCGGCGGTGTTCGACCACAGCAGCGTCACCCCCGGCACCTGCAGCAGCTGTCACGACGGCGTCACCGCCACCGGCAAGCACGCCACGCACATCGCCACCAGCTCGGAGTGCGACGCGTGCCACAGCACCCTGGCCTGGGTGCCCGCCACCTTCGACCACGCCGGGGTCACGGGCTCGTGCTCCACGTGCCACGACGGCGTCCAGGCCACCGGCACGCCGGCTGGACATTTCCAGACCACCCAGGAGTGCGACACCTGCCACGACACGGACTTCTGGACGCCGGCGCTGTTCACCCACAGCTCGCCCAACTATCCGGGCGACCACCGGGCGAACCTGGCCTGCACCGACTGCCACGGCGGCAACTCCGAGACGGTGACCTGGCCCTCCCCCGGCTATGCACCCGAATGCGCGGGCTGTCACGCCAACGACTTCCGCACCGGCCCCCACGACAAGCACGAGAGCCCGGAGACCAGCTACACGGTGTCCGAGCTACGGGACTGCACCGGGGCCTGCCACGTCTACACCGACTCGTCGCTCACCACGATCAAGGAGTTCCGGCCCGGGCCGGAGCACAGGGTCAGCGGAGGGGACTTCTGATGCTGCGCCGGGCGCTGGGGCTGCTGCTCGCGGTGCTGGCTGCCGCCCCCGCCGATGCCGCGCAGCTGCTGCGCGAGGTCGTGCAGCACTCCACCGCGGCCGCGGCCGCGGCCCGCGGCGGCGAAGCCCCGGAGATCGAGGTGCTGCTCGGATTCGACGTGGCGCTCCGTGCGCCTCTGGAATCCAGTGACGGGCGCCGCTACCGCGCCCGCCTGGAGGCAACCGCCGGCGAGAGCCTGCCCTGGCAGTTCGCCGAGCTGCGCTTCGACGAGAGCGGCTACGACGTCACTCGGGTGGCCGTGGAAGGATCCAGCGCCCGCGGCTTCGAGCTGCTGGTGGAGTTCCCCGAGCCCATGCGGGTGGTCACCGTGCCCCAGTACGCCAGCAACCGCCTGGCCCTCAAGTACCTGCCGCGCCGCGGAGAGCGCCGGTCGTCTCGCCGGGCCGCGGCCGGCCCCGCCGGCAACGGCGGGGCATGGGCCGTGGACCTGGGGCTCGACCAGCCGCTGCTGCGCCTCGACCAGGTACCTCGCAGCCTGCTGCTGAACCGGGTGCTCTACGCCGTCGAAGCCGATGCCCCCTCGGCGCGGCGGACCATCCGGCTCGGTTTCTTCTCCCGGCCCAGGGCGGAATCCGTCCTCACGGAGGCCCAGGGAGCGTTCCCGGCGGCCCGTCTGGTTCAGGTGGACGCCGACGAAGCCACCTACGGCAGCCGCATGCGTATGAATACGGAGCGGGTGACCGCACTGTTCGGCGCCGGCGTGGTTGCCGCGAGCCCCGGAGACCCGGGACCGGCGATCAGCATCTCCACCACCACCGAGGCCGTCGCCCCGGCTCCCGAGCCGGTCGCAGGCAAGCTGCTGGAGTGGCAGAGCGAAGCTGACGAGAGTCTGCTGCAGGAAGCCCGCGACGCCTACCTCGCTCACGACTACCAGCGCGCCATCGCCCTGTACACCAAGGCGGCGGACGTGCCGGCCTTCCGCCTGAAGGCCCTGGAGATGCTGGGAGTGACCCGGGAGCAGACGCGGCAGTTCGCCCAGGCCAAGCTCGCGTACGAGACCGCGCTGGCCGAGTACCCCGACGACCCGGCCGCCCGGCGCATCCGCGCGCGCCACCGGTCGCTCGTGAGCCTGGATCAGGAGCCGGTGAGCCTGCGGGAGCCAACGCGCGCTCCCCGGACCGTGGCCTGGCACACCAACGCGAGCCTGTCCCAGTTCTACCGCCGCTACAGCCTCGACATCGACAGTCACGGCACCACGGTGCCCATCGACGGCCTGTTCACCGATGTGGACCTGCGGGCCCGGCGCAGCTCGAGCACCGTGAGCCACGAAGCGCGGGCATCCCTCGGGCACCTTCAGGACTTCGCCGACAAAGCCGGCGACGACACCTTCCGCGTGCAGACGTTGTACTGGGAGACCGTGGCGGAGCCGCTGCGTACGGGTCTGCGGGTGGGCCGCCAGCGCCAGCGCAACAGCGGCGTGCTGGGACGATTCGACGGTGCCGCGGCGAGCGTTCGGGTGGCCCCCCGGGCCACTGTCAACGCCCTGGGGGGCTACCTGGTGGATTCCAGCTTCGACGGTCCGGACAGCGAGCGCCCGTTCTGGGGCGTGAACATGGCCATCGAGCTTCAGGACGAACGTCTGGAGATCCGTCCGTTCTTCGTGCAGCAGCGCTTCGACGGGGTGGTCGACCGCGAGGCCGTGGGCCTGCTCGGCGAGCTGACCGGCGAGCGCGGCAACTACTTCGCCATGCTCGACTACGATCTGCACCACAAGGCGCTGAACCACGCATACCTCTCCGGCAATCTCCGGGCGAGCGAAACCCTGCGCGTCTATGCCACCGTCGACCACCGCCGCAATCCCTACCTCACCACCCGCAATGCGCTCATCGGTCAGGCCGTGCAGGATCTGAGCGACCTGGAGCAGCAGCTCGTGGAGGAAAGGCTCAAGGACATCGCCGCCGACCGCAGCGCCATGAGCACCATGATCCGTCTAGGCATGGATCAAAGCTTCGCCGCCGGCTGGGCGTTCTCCATGGACGCTTCTGTTGCCGACTACGACGCCACCGAAGCGTCAGCGAACGTCGCCGCACTGGACGGCCACCGCGACGTCTACCTGACCACGCAGCTTCGCGCAGAGAACGCCTTCGGCCAGGGCAACTACGGCGCCCTGCAGCTTCGCTACTTCGACTCCGACAGCGCCCGCAGCACCGGCCTGCTGATGAACAATCGCCTCGCCCTGCGGGAGCGCTGGTGGCTCTACCCGCGCCTGGCGGTGGATCAGCGGCGCCACCTCCAGACCGAGCAGAAGGAGCTCCGGATCAAGCCCACCCTGCGCCTCGACTACCGCCACAATCGTCACCTGCGCCTGGAGCTGGAAGCCGGCTACGAGTGGAGCTCGCGCGAGATGCCCACCCGGGACGTGGACACCCGGGGAACGTTCATCCGCGCCGGCTACCGCGCCCTGTTCTGATCGCCTGCCGAACTTCCCGCCGACCTGCCGGACCAACGTTAGAGACCCACGATGGCGTGGGCGACAACGTGTCGAGGTACGTGATGAATGCCACAGCCATTCTCGATCAGCTCATGAAGGAAGCGCAGGGAGTCCGGGCCGGCAGCGGCGAACGCAGAAGCGAAAGCACCGGCGGGAGCGGCGGCGGCACCTTGGGCCGCCTGCTCTCCGGGCTCACGTCGCAATTGCGCGGGCGCCAGGGGTCCAGTGCCGGAGGAAACATCGACCTCAACGCCCTCCTCGGCTCCGGCGCCTTGAGTCTGCTCATCGGTACCAAGCGCGGGCGCCGGCTCGGCGGCAAGGCCCTGAAGTACGGCGCCCTCGCCGGCGTCGGTATGCTCGCATGGAACGCCTGGCAGAACCGGCAGGCGGGTCAGCAGGCTGATCCCGACGCCCAGGGGGAGCAGCTCGACCGCTTGCAGGGACAGGCCCGGGAGCAGCGCAGTCTGGAGATCCTCCAGGCCATGATCATGGCAGCCCGGGCGGACGGCCACATCGACGATGCGGAGCGCGCGCGCCTGGCCCAGCACCTGGACGGGCTCGGCGCCGATCCGGAGCTGCACCGTTGGGTCGAGCAGCAGCTTCAGGCGCCCCTCGATGCCGCTGCCCTGGCACGCCAGGCGGACTCGCCCCAGGCGGCCCGGGAGATCTATCTGGTGAGCGCCGCCCTGGTGGACGAGCAGAACGCCATGGAACGGGCCTGGCTGGACGAGTTGGCACGCCACCTGAACATCGACGGCGAGCTCGCCCGGGAGCTCGAGCGCCAGGCGCTGCGGGCCAGCGCTTGAATCAACACCGCCCCCGGCGAGTCGAGGCATGGAAGTTGCCTGGCTTTCGCGTTCGGCAGCAGCGAGAGGGCACACCATGAGCGAGCATCGGGGACGCCGGCCGGGCAGCCTGCTCGAGCGCATCATGCGCGACGTCGCCTCCTGGTTCGAGAGCGAGGACGAAGGCTTCGGCGCGGGGCGCGGCGACCGCCACCGGCCCTGGCCGGACGAGCGCTGCGGTGGCGCAGGGCACCGACACCACGACAACCAATGGCGCCGCGGCGACGGCGAACGCCGGGGCCGCGACTACGGCAGAGGCGGCTACTCGCGGGCCGAGGACCAGCAGGAGAGCGGCGGTCGCCCGGCCCAGGGTCCGTATGCGGGCATCGGCCCAAGGGCATTCCGGCGATCGCCGGAACGCTTGCGGGAGCTGATCTGCGAGCGCCTGACGGACGATCCGGACGTCGACGCGTCGGATATCGAGGTCCACGTCCAGGGCGACGAGGTCACCCTGACCGGACAGGTGGACACGCGAAGCCAGAAGCGCGCGGCGGAAGCCTGTACCGAGGCCGTGGCGGGGGTGCGCGACGTGCACAACCGGCTGACGCTGCGCCGCCCGCAGCAGACCGCGCCTGACGCCGGCGGGTGGCAAGGTGCCGGCGGCTCCCCCGAGATCTGACCCTGAGGTGAGCAGCTACGGGTGCTTCGGAAGCATGTGGCTCAGGCGCAAGCCATCGAGCAGGAACTCGCGACCGCGCCGCGGGAGGATTGGTAGGCGCGATTGGAGTCGAACCAACGACCTCTACCATGTCAAGGTAGCGCTCTAACCAGCTGAGCTACGCGCCTGCGGGGCTTGCCCGGCCGCCGGCCGGGGATGCGTATGATACAGGATCTCGCGCCAGATCAAACACCCACGGCCCACACCCGCGATCAGGCGCCCCGGGCCTCCTTGGGCAGCTTGAGCTTCGAGACCAGCCCCAGCTTCTCCAGGCCCTTCAGGAGCCACCAGGTGAGGTCGAGCTGCCACCACTCGAGCCCATGCCGGGCCGAGAACGGGTACATGTGGTGGTTGTTGTGCCAGCCCTCGCCGTACGCCAGTACGCCGATCAGCGGATGGTTCGTGCTGGCGTCCCCGGTGGCATAGGGCCGCCGGCCCCAGGTGTGGCAGACGGAATTCACGGCGAATGTCACGTGCCAGGTGAGCACCGTGGTCACGAACAGCCCCCAGACCAGCATCTGCGCGCCCGAGGTGCCCCACTCGGGAAACAGCAGGTCGAGCCCGGCCCCCAGGGCATAGAGGGCGACGCCCTGGGCCACGATGAGCGGCACGTAGAAGCGCTGCAGCCACTTGAGCTCCGGGTACTTGTGGAGATCGCGAGCGTTGGTGCCCTTCTCGCGAAACGCCGCTGCGCTCATCATCCAGCCCATGTGCGACCGCCAGAAGCCCTGCGTCACCGGGGAGTGCACGTCCTCCGGCGAGTCCGTGCTGCGGTGATGTGCCCGGTGGTGAGCCACCCACCACAGCGGGCCGCCCTGCACCGCCAGACAGCCGGCGAGCGCCATGACGAACTGGACCACACGGGAGGTCTGGAACGACCGGTGCGCCAGCAGCCGATGATAGCCGGCGGTGATTCCGAGCCCGCGCAACACGTAGAGGGTGAACGCCACCACCAGGGTGACGGTGCTAACCCCGGTAAAGATTACGCCGAGGCTGCCCAGGTGGAAGAGCGCCATCACCAGCGCCACGACGTACGCGCCGACGGGTGTTGTGCTTCGCTGGCTGACCGTTGAGTTCGACAAAGCTTGCCTCGTACGCCTCTGTGTGAACAAAGCGCTGGGAATTATGCCCGCTTCAGCCGGCAGATGCTCGTCGACGGGATGATCGATGGGCGGCAGGCGCCTGGGATCAACGCCAGCGGGGCGGCTCCAGGTCCACCACCGTGACGTCACCCCAGTCCACGTGCGCCGGCACGGAGCCGCGGTGCGCCTCGAGGAACTGCATGGTCTCGACGTAGTGACGCATCTCCGCCTCCGCGCTCGGCCGAGTCTGAAACGGGCCGCGGGTTCCCTCGCGGGTCATCACGAACCACGCCCCATCGCGGTGAACGATGCGGTCGGCGGCGCGGCGGAATTGGGCGTCGCTGGTGTCGGATTTGCGCATGTCCGCATTATGGCGGCTCGCGGCCCAGGTGTGGCGGAAACTTCCGCACCGCTATGTGAACGCCGCACACAACTCTTCACGATCGCCGGTCACCCTGCCTCCTCGCACCAGCCCAGGGCCCGGCTGATGGCCGCCGACGAGCCGCGCAGCGGCACGATCACCTCCTGCTCGGCGCTGTTCATATCGCCCACGTACAGGTAGAGCATGTCTTCCCGCCTGAGCTGCTCCAGGAACGGCCCCTGCAACTCCCTCGGTACCACCAGCGAGTGGCCGTTGGGGCTCTTGGTCCAGGTCATGGTCCTGCGCGCCCCGGCATCGAATCGCCAGGCCACTGCCGTCGTGCTGGAGACCATGGCGCGGTCGAGGAAAAAGCGTACCTCGACACGGGTCGGCGACGACGAGCAGCGCACCATGGCCGACACGCCATCGGCCTGCACGCGAGCCACGCCGATGATGCCGCTGCCGAAGGGATCGCCCTCCCGGGCCGCACTCCAGCGCACCGTACGCAGATCGACCTCGGCCAGTGCCGCCGAGGCCAGGAAGGTTGCCAGGAGCATGATCACTATGCGCATCGGATCCGTCGCACCTCCGCACGCCGCTCAAAGGAACGCGATGACAACATGCCTCACCACCCTTCGGCTAGCAAAAATCTTGCCTTGCCCGCGCTCCGCATGCCGGGCAGGCCTCGGGCGCGTATAATCGGAGCATCGGCACAGGCATCGGAACCATGAAGATCGACCTGCTGGATCCGCAGAGCTTCGCCCACGGTCATCCGCACGAGCAGTATGCCTGGCTGCGGGAACACGCGCCGGTGTACTGGCACGAAGAGCCGGACGGACCCGGATTCTGGGCCGTGACCCGCCATGAGCACGTGGCCGACATCGGCCGCGATCCGGCCACGTTCTCCTCCGAGCCCACCATCATGATTCCCGACCCGGGCGCCGGCTCGGGTATCGAGTTCGGCGACCACAAGATGATGCTGATGATGGACCCGCCGGCCCACACCCGGTATCGCAAGATCATCAGCCGGGAGTTTACCCAGGGCCCTGCGGCCCGCCTGCGGCCCCGCATCGAGGAATTGTCGCGGCAGATCGTCGACGAGGTGGTGGAGCGCGGCGAGTGCGACTTCGTCGCCGAGGTGGCCGGCGAGTTGCCTTCCTACGTCATCGCCGAGCTGATGGGCATCCCGCTGGACGACGGCCGCAGCCTCTATGAGCTCACCGAAACCATCCATTCCGCGGCGGGGGCAGTGCCGGAAGGCGCCCAGGCCCGGGCGGTGATGGAAATGTTCCAGTACGCGCAGGGTGTCTACGAAAGCAAGACGGCGCGGCCCGGGAACGATCTGGCCAGCCAGATCGTCCACGCTGAGGTGGATGGCCGGCGTCTCGACCTCCTGGATTTTCAACTCTTCTTTCTGCTGCTCATCGACGCGGGTGGCGACACCACCCGCAACCTGGTGGCCGGCGGGCTGCACACCCTGCTCCAGCACCCGGACACCCTCGCCGAGCTGCGCCGGGACCCGTCGCTCATCCCCGGCGCCCGGGAAGAGCTGCTGCGCTGGGTGAGCCCGGTGATCTACATGCGCCGCACGGCCACCCGGAATACGGAGATCGCCGGCCAGCCGATCCGCGCGGGCGACAAGGTCGTCCGCTACTTCGGCGCCGCCAACCGCGATCCGCGCCGGTTCGCCGACCCGGACACCCTGGATATCCGCCGCGATCCCAACCCCCACATCGCCTTCGGCGCCGGCGCCCACGTGTGCCTGGGGCAGCACATCGCGCGGGTGGAGATCGACTGCATGCTCGCGGAGGTGCTCGGCCGGCTTCACGACATCGAACCGAGCGAGCCGCCGGAGTGGCTGGCCTCCAACTTCATCTCCGGCATCCGCCGCATGCCCATCCTTTTCAGACCGGGCCCGCGACTGGGCGGCGGTTGACGCCCTTTCCCCGCGTCAGCGGACGGCGCTATGCTCGCCGTACCCCTGTCGAGGGTAAGGATGCCATGGCCGTTGACGAGACGAGCCCGGAGGGCGCCACCGCGGGCTGGCCCGTGAAGACCCGTGAGTTCCAGAATCACCACTTCGACTCCACCATCTGGAACGACCTGGTGTTCCGCGACGACGACATCGTCATCGCCACCTACGCCAAGGCCGGCACCACCTGGATGCAGCAGATCATCGGGCAGCTCCTGTTCCGCGGCGACCCGGACATCAACGTGGCGGAATTGTCGCCCTGGCTGGACCTGCGGGTGCCGCCCAAGGAGATCAAGCTGCCGGAAGTCGAGGCCCAAGCCCATCGACGCTTTCTCAAAACGCACCTGCCCGTGGACGCGCTGGTGTTCTCGCCCAAGGCCCGCTACGTCTACATCGGGCGGGATGGCCGCGACGTGGTCTGGAGCATGTTCCACCACCACAGCACCGCCAACGAGCTGTGGTATCAGGCCCTGAACGACACCCCGGGCCGGGTTGGCCCGCCCATCCAACGGCCGCCGGCGGACGTCCGCGACTTCTGGCGCCTGTGGCTAGACCACGACGGCGACCCCTGGTGGCCGTTCTGGGAGAACGTGCGCTCCTGGTGGCAGATACGCGATCTGCCCAACGTCCTGCTCGTGCACTTCCAGGACCTCAAGCGCGACCTGCCGGGCGCGGTGCAGCGCATCGCCCGGCACCTGGACATCGAGCTGGACGACGCCCTGCTCGCCACGGTGGTGGAGCACAGCAGCTTCGACTGGATGAAGCGCCACGCCGACAGGGCCGTCCCCCTGGGAGGCGCCTTCTGGGACGGCGGCGCCACCACCTTCATCAACAAAGGCACCAACGGCCGCTGGCGCGACGTGCTCACGGCGAACGAGGTCGCGGAGTACGAGGAGCGGGCAGTGCGCGAGCTGGGGCCGGAATGCGCGGCATGGTTGGCGGGAAACTAGCCATCGGCTGTCAGCTTTCGGCGTTCAGCAAGAGGCGCATCGCTAGTTGTTGGCGGCGTGAATGAACGTTCTTGCTGATAGCTGAGAGCCGATAGCTGACAGCTCCTTACGCCATCAACCTCTCCGCCCGAATCTCCCGTATCCGATCCCGCAGCGCGGCGGCCTCCTCGAACTCCAGGTTCTTGGCGTGCTCGATCATCTGCGCCTCC
>JAWLGU010000045.1:34295-36980 GCA_041690675.1 Pseudomonadales bacterium
GCCATCAACCTCTCCGCCCGAATCTCCCGTATCCGATCCCGCAGCGCGGCGGCCTCCTCGAACTCCAGGTTCTTGGCGTGCTCGATCATCTGCGCCTCCAGCTTCTCCAGCAGGCGCCCCAGGGCCCGTGGATCCTCCGGAATCTCCAGATCTTCGCTGCGGGCCCGCCGCCCGGAGGCCGCGGCGCTGCGCCGCCCCATGCCCGGGGCGGCCACCCGAGCCCCTTCCATCACGTCCGCCACCCGCTTGAGGATGGTCCTGGGGGTGATGCCGTTGGCCTCGTTGAACGCGAGCTGCTTGGCCCGGCGCCGTTCCGTCTCGCCGATGGCCCGGCGCATGGAGCCGGTGACCCGATCGGCGTAGAGAATCGCCCGGCCGTTGACGTTGCGCGCCGCCCGGCCGATGGTCTGGATCAGCGAGCGCTCCGCCCGTAGAAACCCCTCCTTGTCGGCGTCGAGGATCGCCACCAGCGACACCTCCGGCATGTCCAGACCTTCGCGCAGCAGGTTGATGCCCACCAGCACGTCGAACTCTCCGAGCCGGAGATCGCGGATGATCTCCATGCGCTCCACCGTGTCGATGTCGGAGTGCAGATAGCGCACCTGGATGCCGTGGTCGTCCAGATAGTCGGTGAGGTCCTCCGCCATTCGCTTGGTCAGCGTGGTCACCAGCACCCGCTCCCCCTGGGCGACGGTGGTGCGGATCTCGCCGAACAGGTCGTCCACCTGCGTGGATGCCGGCCGCACGATCACCTCCGGGTCCACGAGACCGGTGGGCCGCACCACCTGCTCCACCACCTGCCCCGACATCTTCGCCTCGTAGTCCGCCGGAGTGGCGGAGACGAAGATCGCCTGGGGCGCCAGCCGCTCCCACTCGTCGAACCGCAGCGGCCGGTTGTCCAGCGCCGACGGCAGCCGGAAGCCATACTCCACCAGCGTCTCCTTGCGGGAGCGGTCGCCCTTGTACATGCCACCGATCTGCGGCACCGTGACGTGACTCTCGTCGATGACGAGCAGCGCGTCCTTCGGCAGGTAGTCGAACAGCGTCGGCGGCGGCTCCCCCGCTTCGCGCCCGGAGAGGTACCGGGAGTAGTTCTCGATGCCGTTGCAGTAACCCAGCTCCTTGATCATCTCGAGATCGAAGCGGGTTCGCTGTTCCAGGCGCTGCGCCTCCACCAGCTTGTTGTGCTGGTGCAAGTACTCCAGCCGCTCCCTGAGCTCGTCCCGGATCTCGTCGATCACCGCGAGAATGCGCTCCCGCGGGGTCACGTAGTGGGTCTTGGGAAAGACCGTGTAGCGGGGCAAGCGGTTGATGACCTCGCCGGTGAGCGGGTCGAACACCGAGATGCTCTCGATCTCGTCATCGAACAGCTCGACCCGCACCGCCTCCTTCTCCGACTCCGCGGGGAAGATGTCCACGACGTCGCCGCGAACCCGGTAGGTGCCGCGCTGGAACACCAGGTCGTTGCGCGTGTACTGAAGCTCCGCCAGCCGGGTGAGGATGTAGCGCTGGTCAACCTTGTCGCCCCGGTCCAGGTGCAGAACCATGCGCAGGTACGACTGCGGGTCTCCCAGGCCGTAGATGGCCGACACCGAGGCGACGATGATGGTGTCCCGCCGCTCCAGCAACGCCTTGGTGGCGGAGAGCCGCATCTGCTCGATGTGCGAGTTGATCGACGCATCCTTCTCGATGTAGGTGTCCGAGGAGGGCACGTAGGCTTCCGGCTGGTAGTAGTCGTAATAGGAGACGAAGTACTCCACCGCGTTGTGGGGGAAGAATTCCTTGAACTCGCCGTAGAGCTGCGCGGCCAGGGTCTTGTTCGGCGCCAGCACCAGGGTCGGCCGTTGCACCGCCTGGATCACGTTGGCGATGGTGAAGGTCTTGCCGGAGCCGGTGACTCCCAGGAGGGTCTGATGGGAGAGCCCGGATTCCAGGCCGTCCACCAGCGCGGCGATCGCGGTGGGCTGGTCGCCGGCGGGCTCGTAGCCCGCCACGACTTCGAATTCGGCTAGTGGTTTCGCCATGGGCTCGGTGTGTGGGCGTGGTGGTCCATCGCCATCAGACAACGGCCATTCTAGCCGGGTTCAGTGGCCGGCGCGATCGCGCCGGCAGCGTCAGGAGGTCTCGCCGCCCTCGGCCGGGGCCTCACCCTCGGCGGGCTCCGCTTGGGCGGCGGAGGCCTCCGCTTCCGGCGTCTCGGGATGGTCCGGAGCCTTCGGCACCGGCGCCTCGATCAGGTTGTGGGCCAGCAGGATGGCAACCTTGTCCTCGCCCCGGACCCACTGCCGCGCGGAGTTTCGGACCGCGTACCGCTGATTGCGCTTCTGGTAGATGGTGTACTCGCCAGTGCGTGTTACCACTTTCATGACTTTCTCCAGATTGGGGTGGGGTTCGGGAGCGCGGCACTGTACGGCAAAGCGGGCCTGAAAACTACCTGCCGGACTGCCGACCCGCGCCTATGTACATTCCGAACCCCCGCCCCATTTCACAACCGATTCAGTACAATGCGCGCCACATTGCAGATTCGGACATCCCCCGCCGCCGTCATGGCAAATCCTTCCGAGACCGACAAGATCAGCTACGTCGTGCGCTTTGCCGGCGACTCCGGCGACGGCATCCAGCTGCAGGGGCAGCAGTTCACCGTGGCCTCCGCGCTCGGCGGCAACGACCTGGCCACCCTGCCGG
>JAWLGU010000046.1:0-36245 GCA_041690675.1 Pseudomonadales bacterium
AGCGCCAGGCCCTCGATGATCATGTTCATGCCGATCATCACCTTGCAGAAGTTGTTGGTCTGCAGGGTGGTGTCGATGAGCAGCTTCAGCCACGGCACCATGGGATAGTGGATGGCGATTTTGTTGACATAGCGGTCGTACGCCTCGACGTGCCGGGCCTCGTCCATGGTCTGGGTGGCCGCGTACCACTTGGCCTTCATGTCGGGGACGCCGTGGGCCACGGTGGCCGCGGTCAGCAGCGCTCCCTGCTCGCCGTGCAGGAACTGGGACAGGAGCTGGGCCGTGGAGTGGGCGGAGAAGGTCTCCTGCTGACTCTTGGACAGCCGATTGAAGAACGGCATCCGCGCGTACTGGCTGTGCTCCGGCGCGATGATGGGGCTCGACGGATCGATGGGCGTATCCCAGTCGAGCTCCGCCGCGTTCCACTGGTTCTCCTTCGCGCGATGGTAGAGGTCGTCGATTTTGGCGACCTGCCCGCCGTAGTCGAAGTTCCACGCCACCTGCATCAGGGTCTCGTAGGTGTCGGAGGGCTCTATCGGAATGTCCTTCGCGATCGCCGCCATGATGAAAACTCCGCTGTTGCTTCGAGCCCATCATGGACGGTGCCGGGAAAGGCATTTTGATCGCAATCAAGCGGCGGCGTCGAGCGCTCCGTCCTGCATGGCCGCGAGCCGCGGCGTCCGCCGGGCCAGGTAGGTGTAGACCGTGGGCACCACGAACAGCGTGAACAAGGTGCCGAACGTCATGCCGCCCACCACCACCCAGCCGATGTCGTGGCGCGCCTCGGCGCCGGCGCCGCTGGCCAGCGCCAGCGGCGTGGCCCCCAGCACCATGGCGCCGGTGGTCATCAGGATGGGCCGGAGCCTCAGCACGCTGGCCTCCAGAACCGCATCCACGAGATCCCGGCCCTGGGTGCGGAGCTGATTGGCGAATTCCACGATGAGAATGCCGTGCTTGGTGATCAGGCCCACCAGGGTGATGAGACCGATCTGGCTGTAGATGTTGAGGGTGGCGCCGGTGAGCTTCAGGGCCAGGAGCGCGCCCGCCAGTGCCAGCGGAACGCTGAACATGATCACCAGCGGCGAGACGAAGCTCTCGAACTGAGCCGCCAGCACCAGGTAGATGAATGCGAGCGCCAGCAGGAACGCCGCGTAGATCTTCGACGAGGATTCCTTGAACTCCCGCGATACCCCTTCGTAGTCCACCTGGGTGGCGGGGCCCATGACCTCGAAGGTCGCCGCCTCGAGCCGGTCGAGCGCCTGGCCCAGGGTGTGACCGGGGCCGACGCTGGCGCTGATGCGGGCCGAGCGCAGCTTGTTGAAGTGGTTGAGCTCCCGAGGAGCCACCGTTTCCTGGATGCGCACCAGGTTGGAAAGCTGAATCATCTCGCCGCCGGCCCCGCGCACGTAGATGCGGGTCAGATCGTCCGGGTTGCTGCGATCGACGTCGGCCACCTGCAGCTTCACGTCGTACTGCTCGGCGTTGCGTTTGAAGCGGGTCACCTCGCGGCCGCCCAGCATGGTCTCCAGGGTGCGGCCGATCTCTTCCACGGAAACCCCGACGGCCGCCACCTTGTCGCGGTTCACGTCCACCCGGATCTCCGGCTTGTTGAGCTCGAGGTCGGTGTCCAGGTTGGTCACCGCCGGCTCGTCCGCCAGCCGCGCCATGATCTGCTGCACGTAGCCGTCCAGCACCTCGTAGGGCTCCGAGGTCATGATGATGAACTGCACCTCCTGGGCGCCGCCGCCGCTGCCCAGGGACGGCGGCACGATGGAGAAGGCGCGCACGCCCGGGATGGCGAGCATCTGCGGCAGGATGGCCCGAGCGATCTCCTGCGCGGAGCGGTCGCGCTCGTTCCAGTGGGTCAGGGTGGCGTAGGACATCATGTCGGTCACTGTCGGACGTCCCAGGATCATCATGTAGCGTTCGATCTCGGGAACGCTCTGGAAGATTTCGTCGATGCGGCGGGCGTAGGTGTCCAGGTAGCCGAGGGTCGAGCCTTCCGGCGCGAAGGCGAATCCCATCACCGTGCCCCGATCCTCCGTGGGCGCGAGCTCGGCGTCGAGGCTGCGATAGAGCACCACGGACAGCCCGCCGATGAGCAGCATCACCGCCACGACCAGCGGCCGCACGGTGAGGCTCGCCGCCAGCGCGCGGCGGTACAGGCGCACCGTACCCTGCAACGCCCGCTCGCCGAAGTTGAACATGGCGCCGTGGCGCGTCTCGTGGCGCAGCAGCTTCGAGGCCAGGGTGCACGACAGGGTGAGGGCGACGAAGCCCGAGACGATGACCGCGCCGGCCAGGGTCAGGGCGAACTCCGTGAACAGCTTGCCGGTCTTGCCTTCGGTGAAGGCGATGGGCGTGAACACCGCGGCCAGGGTGAAGGTCATGGCGACGATTGCGAAGCCGATCTGCTTCGAGCCCACCAGGGCCGCCTTCACCGGCGGCATGCCCTCCTCGATGTAGCGGTAGATGTTCTCGAGCATGACGATGGCGTCGTCCACCACCAGGCCGATGGCGAGCACGAACGCCAGCAGGGTGAGGGTGTTGATGGAGAAGCCGAGTCCCCACATGATCGCCAGCGCCCCCACCAGGGCCACGGGGATGGTCACCAGCGGTACCAGGGTGGCGCGCCAGTTCCGCAGGAACAGGAAGATCACCAGGATCACCAGGGCGATGGCCTCGAAGATGGTGGTGAACACCCGCTCGATGGACTCTTCCACGAAGATGGCGGAGTCGAAGCCGATCTGCACACCCATGCCTTCCGGCAGCACCTGGTCGAGCCGCGCCAGCTCCGCGCGAACGGCCCGGGAGACCTCCAGCGGGTTGGCGGTGGCCTGTTTCACCAGGCCGAGGCCGATGGCGCGGTCCCCCGAGGCCCGGGACATGTTGCGCTCTTCCTCGGCGCCGATCTCCACCCGGGCGACGTCGCCGAGGCGCACCAGGTAGCCGTCGGCGTCCTTCAGGATGATCTCCCGGAACTGGGCCGGCGTGCGCAGGTCGGTCTCCGAAAGCACCGTGAATTCCCGGTCGACACTCTCGATGCGCCCGGAAGGCACCTCCACGTTCTGCTCACGGAGTGAGCGCTCCACGTCGGCGGGGGTGAGGTTGTAGGCGGCGAGCCTGGCCCGGTCGAGCCAGATGCGCATGGCGTAGCGCCGCTCGCCGAGGATCAGCAGCTGCGCGACCCCGGGCAGCACCTCCAGGCGGTCGCGGACGATCCGGTCCGCGTAGTCGGTGAGCTCCAGATCGTCGTGGCGGTCGGAGCTGATGGCCATGTACATGATGGGGCGGGCATCGGACTCCACCTTCTCGACGATGGGATCCTCCACCTCGCTCGGCAGCAGTCTGCGCGCCCGGGCGATGCGGTCGCGCACGTCGTTGGCGGCGGCGTCGGGGTCCCGGTCGATGGTGAAGCGCACCGAGATCTGGCTGACCTCGGCGCGGCTGATGGAGCTCAGGTAGTCGACGCCCTCGATTCCGGCGATGGAGTCCTCCAGGGGCGTGGTCACCTGAGACTCGACGATGTTGGCGTTGGCGCCCGGGTAGAAGGTGGAGATGGTCACCACCGGGTCGTCGATGTTTGGATACTCGCGCACGGTGAGGCGGTCCCAGGCGATGAAGCCGAGGAGCAGGATGACCAGGTTCGCCACCGTGGCCAGCACCGGGCGGCGGACGGAGAGGTCCGAGAGGATCATCGGCCGTGCGCTCCCTCACCGGCCATGCCGCCGGCCACGGTGGTGCTCTCCACGGGAGTGACTGCCACCCCGTCACGCAGCTTGAGCTGCCCGGCGGTCACCACCACGTCGTCGGCGGCGAGCCCCTGGAGGATCTCCACCCGCTCGGCCTGACGCTTGCCCAGCACGACTTCCGTCAGCAGCGCGTGACCTTCCACCAGGCGGTAGACGAAATGCTGGTCGCCCCGGGGAACGATGGCGTCCTCCGGCACCAGCAGGGCGGCGGCCGCGGTGTCGACGATGAGCTCCACCCGGGAGAACAGCCCCGGGCGCAGGCGGCCTTCCTGGTTGGGCAGGCGCGCGCGGACGAGGATGGCGCGGCCGTTCACGTCCACCAGCGGCTCCATGGCGTAGACCCGGCCCGCGAAGTGCTCGCCGGGGAAGGCGTCCACCTGCACGTCGATGCTCTGCCCGAGGGAGAGCTCGGCCAGGTGGACCTCACCGACCCGGAAGTCCACCTTGAGCGGATCGATCTCCACCAGGCTCGTGAGCTCCTGACCCGCATTGACGAAATCTCCCACGCTCACCCGGCGCAGACCGATCACGCCGCTGAACGGTGCCCGCAGTTGGGTCTTGGCGAGCCGTGCCCGCGCCAGGTCCACCGCGGCCTCCGCGGCCTGCAGCTCCGCCAGGGCTCGGTCCTTCACCTCCACCGGTGCCGCCCGGGCGGAGACGAGCTGCTCGGCACGTTCGAATTCGATCCGCGCGAGCTTGCGGTCCGCTTCCTTCTCCCGCACCTCGGCGGCATGGACGGAATCGTCCAGGGAGAGGAGTAGCTGACCGGCACTCACGGGGTGGCCCTCCTCGAATGCGATGGCGCTCACCCGGCCGGCGATCTCCGGGCGCACGGTGACGGCTTCGTTGGCCCGCAGCGTTCCCACGGCCTCCACGGAACGAACCACCACGCCCGTCTCCACGGGCGCCACTTCCACTGTGGGCGGCGGCGGCCGCCAGCCCGGTTGTGCCGGCGGGCCGCTGTCCGGGGTGCCTAGCCAATACAAGGCTCCGGCTCCGGCGAGGAGGACGATGGCGGCGGCGATCAAAGCTCTCATGGGCGGCTGCGGGCGAGGAAACCCGTCATTATAGGCAGTTCACTCCACGAGAACGAGGCGGGTTGTCAGTCGTCTCCGGTGGTCCCTCCGCCGCGCCAGGCGTCGAACTCGTCCCGGTCCACGGTGCCGTCGCCGTCGGCGTCGATGGCCGAAAAGCTGTCGTCGCGGCTGAGTTGATGGGCGATCTCGGCGCGGTCGAGGCTGCCGTCGCCGTCTCGGTCCAGTTGCTCGAAGGGTGCGGCCCCGGCGCCGGCCGGCGGGGCGGGGGGAGCGGGCGGCTCGACCACGCGAATGCTGCGCTCGCCGGCGGACAGGGTGGCGGTTCGGGTGCCGTCGCTGATGGTGGCAGAGCCTCGCCGGGCCGGCTGGCCGGCAGCCGGTTCCCGTTCGTCGCCGGTTGCGGCTGCGATCCCGGCGTCCGCCAGCACGTCCGCCTGCAACGGCCAGCCGTCGGCGGCGAAGCGCTCGGCGTCGTGCAGTTGCTCGGGCCGCGCCTCCAGTACCAGGGGGCCGCCGCGCTCGGCGGTCTGC
Source organism: Pseudomonadales bacterium (assembly GCA_041690675.1). GTDB lineage: Bacteria > Pseudomonadota > Gammaproteobacteria > Pseudomonadales > Azotimanducaceae > UBA7803. Next base: position 5,321 of record JAWLGU010000046.1, read on the forward strand.
CGCAGAGCGCGCGGATCCACGGCGATGAGACTGTCGTCGATGAGGAAGCTGCCCACGGAGATCACCACGTAGGCAATGCGCCCGCTGGCGAGATCCACGGCGTAGTCCTGGACCTTGCCGAGCTCGGCGCCGTCCCGGGTCTCCACCGTCCGGCCTACCAGATCGCTGGCCTTGGTGATGTCGGTGGGGACGGGAAAGCGGAACGCTGCCTCCTGGGCAGCGACAGCGGGGGCGTGGAGCCAGAGGGCGAGCCAGACGGCGGCGGGCCAGATCACGACGACCGACAGGGGAATCATGAGCGCCTCCCGTTCACGACCATCGGCGGATGCTAAGGGAAATCCCCAGGGCCGGCCATGACGTGTGCCATGCTCCCGGCATTGCGTAGCGGGTGGAAAGGGCGTAAGTTAATCAATCGATTAATTAAGGGCCGGAACCAGGCATGACCGAGCGACCGTCCCAACCCCCGTCTCGCGGCGATGACGCGCGGGAGGCCCTGCTCCGCTCGGCCATCGCCATCTTCGGCGAGCAGGGCTTCGCGGCGGCCAGCACCCGGGGCATCGCCCTGGCAGCTGGGGCCAATCCCGCCATGATCTCCTATTACTTCGGCGGCAAGCAGGGCCTGTACGAGGCCGCGGTACAGCACATCGCCGATCAGATGGGCGCTCACATGGGGCCCGTGGTGGCCCGGGTGCTGGCCGCGAAAGCTGAGCTCGACCATGCGCCCCCGGCGGATGCGCCGGTGCGTTACTTCGATCTGCTGTGGTCGCTGGTGGAGGCGCTGGTAACCATTCTGGCGTCGGAACGCTCGGCGCCCTGGGCGCGCATCATTCTGCGCGAGCAGCAGCAACCCAGCGCCGCCTTCGAGATTCTCTATGGCGGTCCCATGAGCCGACTGCTCGCCCTCGCCACGGAGCTGATCGCCGCCATGGATGAGGGCCGGCGCTCACCGGCGGAGCACCGGCTGACGGCCCTCGGGGTGCTGGGCCAGGTGCTGGTGTACCGGGCGGCGCGGGCGGCGGTGCTGCGGCACATGGAGTGGCAACGGCTCGGCGGCGCCGAGCTGCAGGCTGTCAAGACCGCCCTGCGCCGCAATCTGCGCTGCATGCTGGAGGTCGACGATGGGTAGGCGGCTGCTGTTGGTCGCACTGTTGTTGACCGCTGGCGCCGTGCTGGCTGCGCTGGTCTGGTGGCCGCGCCAGACTGGCAACGGCGAAGGCACCCTCACCCTGTACGGCAACGTGGACATCCGTGACGTGCGCCTGGGGTTCCGGGTGGGCGGACGGCTGGAGACAATGATCGTCGAGGAAGGCGACCGGGTGGTCCCGGGGGATCTGCTGGCGCGCCTGGATGCCGAGCCGTACCGACTGGAAATGGGGGCCGTGGAAGCCCAGGCCGAGGCGGTGGCGGCCAACTTCGCGAAGCTCAGCGCCGGCTCCCGGCCCCAGGAGGTGCAGCAGGCGCGGGCGGAGGTACGGGCGACCGAAGCCGCCGCCGACGATGCGGCGCTGGAGCTCGAGCGCCAGCGCTCCATGTTGACCCGGGGCGCAACCACGGAACGCGCCCTGGATGCCGCCGCGGCCCGGGCGCGGGAGACCGCCGCCCGCCTGGAGGCGGCGAGGGAAGTGCTGGCGCTGGCCGAGGAAGGCTTTCGCAGCGAGGACATCCGCGCTGCCGAAGCGGAGCTCGCCCGGGCTCGGGCGGAGGTGGCCCAGGCCCGCACCCGGATCGTCGATACGGAGCTGCACACGCCTTCGGCGGGCACCATCCTTTCCCGCATCCGTGAGCCCGGCGCGGTATTGGCGCCGGGGGAGCCGGTGTACAGCCTGTCGCTGGATCGGCCGGTGTGGATTCGCGCCTACGTGGATGAGCCGGACCTGGGCCGGGTGCGCCCGGGCATGCGCGCCTGGATCCAGACGGACAGCCGCGACGAGCCTTATCCCGGCCACGTCGGCTTCATCTCGCCGCAGGCGGAGTTCACCCCCAAGAACGTGGCTACCGAGCGCCTGCGCACGGATCTGGTGTATCGCCTGCGGGTGGTGGTGGAGGAGCCCGACTCGGGGCTGCGCCAGGGCATGCCGGTGACCGTGGTGCTCCATCCCGCGGAGCCCGAGCCGTGAGCGACGGCGTGGTGCTGGAGGGGGTCACCAAGCGCTTTGGCGGGGTGACCGCCGTCTCCGGCATCAGCGCGGAGATCCGGCCGGGGCGCCTCACCGGGCTCGTCGGGCCCGACGGCGCCGGCAAGACCACCCTGCTGCGCCTGATCACGGCGCTGCTGACCGCGGATCAGGGTCGCATCACGGTGGCAGGCGTATTCACCGACCGCGACGCGGAGGCGATCCACCGGATGGCGGGCTACATGCCCCAGCGCTTCGGCCTGTACGAAGATCTGTCGGTGCGCCAGAACCTGGATCTCTACGCCGACCTGCGGGGAGTGCCCGCATCTCAGCGGCCGGCCACGTACCGTCAGCTCCTCCACTTCACCGGCCTTGCGGAGTTTCAGTCGCGGCTGGCGGGCCGCTTGTCCGGAGGCATGAAGCAGAAGCTGGGGCTGGCCTGCGCGCTCATGGGCAGTCCCCGGGTGCTGTTGCTGGACGAGCCCAGTGTCGGTGTGGATCCCGTATCCCGCCGGGAGCTGTGGAGCATGGTGCGTGCCCTGCTGACAGACGGACTCACGGTGGTGTGGTCGACGGCCTATCTGGACGAGGCGGAGCAGTGCGATGAGGTGCTGCTGATGAACGGGGGCGAGCTGCAGTTCGCCGGAGCGCCGGGGGAGCTCACGCGACGGGTGGCGGGGCGGACGTTCCTGCTGACGGGTGTGGCCGGTCAGCGCCGGGAGGTGCTGGCGCGCGCCCTGGAGCTGACGGCGGTGCGGGACGGGGTGATTCAGGGCAGCGCCGTGCGGCTGGTGACCGTGGCCGGCGACGCGCTAAGAGCGCTGGAGAACCTGGCGGAGGAGGTGGGAGGCCGGCTGGCGGCGGCCCCGCCGCGTTTCGAGGATGCCTTCATCGACCATCTGGGCGGCGGGCCCGGGGGGCGCTCCGAGCTGGCGGAGCAGATGGCGCCGATTCCCGCGGAATCCGCCCCCGCCGTGCGCTGCCGGCACCTCAGCAAGCGCTTCGGCGCCTTCGTCGCCACCGACGACGTGAGCTTCGATGTTGCTCAGGGAGAAATCTTCGGCCTGCTCGGCCCCAACGGCGCGGGCAAGTCCACCACCTTCAAGATGCTCTGCGGCCTGTTGAAACCCACGTCGGGGAGCGCGGAGGTCGCGGGCTGGAGCCTGCGCACCGCACCGGGTACTGCGAAGCAGAACGTGGGCTACATGGCGCAGAAGTTCTCGCTCTACGGGCTGCTCACGGTGCGGCAGAACCTGGAGCTGTTCGCCGGCATCTACGGTCTCTCCGGCGCCCGGCGGCGAGACCGCATCGAGGAGATGATCACCACCTTCGAGCTGCGGCGCTGGCTGGCGCGGTCGCCGGACGAGCTGCCGCTCGGCTTCAAGCAGCGTCTCGCCCTGGCCTGCGCGCTGATTCACAGCCCGCCGGTGCTGTTTCTGGACGAGCCCACCTCCGGGGTGGATCCGGTGACCCGACGCGAGTTCTGGACTCACATCAACGGTCTGGTGGGCAAGGGGGTGACGGTGATGGTGACCACCCATTTCATGGACGAAGCCGAGTACTGCGACCGGGTGGCGCTGATGTATCGCGGCCGGATCATCGCCCTCGCGCCCCCGGACGAGCTGCGCGCGCGGGCGGCCGGCGCCGAGGTGCCGGACCCCACCATGGAGCAGGCCTTCGTCGCGCTGGTGGAGGAAGCGGAGCGGCAGGGGGCGGCTGCCGGGACGCAGGCATGAGCGGGTCCGGCAGAGCCCGGCGCCTGCGCGCTCTGGTGCGCAAGGAGACGTATCAGGTGCTGCGGGATCCCTCCAGCATCCTCATCGCCTTCGTTCTGCCGGTGGTGCTGCTGTTCCTGTTCGGCTACGCGGTGTCGCTGGACGTGCGCGGAGTGCCCATCGGCGTGGTGGTGGAGCGGGACAGCGGACCGGCCGTGGACCTGGCCGCCGCCTTCTCGGCTTCCCGTTACTTCGACGTGAGCTGGGCCCGCGACCGGCGCGAGGTCACCCCGCGCATCGTCGCCGGCGAGCTGCGCGGCATGGTAGTGATCCCGGCGGAGTTCGCCGCGCGCCTCGCCGTGGGCCAGGACGCCCCCGTCCAGGTGATCACCGACGGCGCCTCGCCCAACAACGCCAGCTTCATCGCCCTCTACGCCACGGGCGTGCTGAGGACGTGGCTGGCCGGCCGCGCAGCGAGCGGCGAGGCTCCGGCGGCGGAACCGGCCGTGGCCCTGGAGCCCCGGGTGTGGTTCAACCCGGAGCTCGAGAGCCGGGCTACCATCACGCCGGGCTCCATCGCCATCGTCATGACCATGATCGGCACGCTGTTGACGGCGCTGGTGGTGGCCCGGGAGTGGGAGCGGGGGACCATGGAGGCCCTGTTCTCCACGCCGGCGAGCATCGTCGAGATTCTGGCCGGCAAGCTGCTGCCGTACTTCGTCCTGGCCCTCGGCGCCACCTTCGCGTGCGCGCTCATCGCCCGGCACGTCATGGGGGTGCCGCTGCGCGGCTCGTGGCTCGCGCTGCTGATGCTGTCCTGCGGCTTCCTGTTCCCCGCGCTGGGGCAGGGGCTGGTGATCTCGGCGCTGACCCGTAATCAGTTCGTCGCCTCGCAGGTGGCGCTGTTCTCGGGATTCCTTCCGGCTCTGCTGCTCTCGGGCTTTCTGTTCGAGATCGACAGCATGCCGACGCCGATTCAGTGGCTCACCCACGTGGTGCCGGCCCGGTACTTCGTCACCGGGCTGACCACGCTGTTTCTGGCGGGGGACGTGTGGCCGGTGTTCTTCGCCCAGATGGGCCCAATGCTCGCCATCGGCGCGGCGTTCTTCCTCGTCGCCGTGCGCACCACCCGGAAGCGGCTGGACTGATGCGGCAACGGCTGATCGCGCAGATCGTCAAGGAACTGCTGCTGGTACTGCGGGATCCCCGCAGCCGCATGGTGCTCATCGGCCCGCCGCTGGCGCAGCTCTTCATCTTCGCCTTCGCCGCCACCCTGGAGGTGAAGAGCGTGGCGGTGGCGGTGCTGGACGAGGACGCGGGGAGCTGGTCCCAGGAGCTGGTTCATCGGGTGGCCGCCACGGATCTGGTGCGCGAGCTGGTGCCGGTGAGCTCCGGTGCGGCGTTGCGGGCCGCCATCGAGGAGCGCCGGGCGTTGCTGGGCCTGCGTCTGCCGCAGGACTTCTCCCGCCTCATCGAGGCCGGCGGCACCGGCACGGCCCAGGTGATCGTCGACGGCCGCAGTGCCAACGCCGGGCAGATCGCGCTCGGCTACCTGGAGACCATCGTCGCGGGCCTCGGCCACGACGTCGTCCTGGAGCTCCACCGTGGCAATCCGCCGCGGCCCGGCGCTGCCGTCACCGTGCAGCTACGGCACTGGTTCAACCCGAACCTGGAGTACATCTGGTTCACCGTCCCGTCACTGGTGGGCATTCTCTCCATGTTCTCCGCCCTGCTGGTCACGGCGCTCTCCATCGCGCGGGAGCGGGAGCTGGGGACTTTCGATCAGCTCCGGGTCTCGCCCGCCGGGGCCACGGAGATCATCGTCGCCAAGTCCGTGCCCGCCCTCATCATCGGCACGGCGCTCGGCACGGTGATGCTGATGGCCGGCATCTGGATATTCCGCATTCCGTTCACCGGGTCGCTGGCGCTGCTCTACGGCGGGCTGCTGCTGTTCATGCTCTCGGCGGTGGGGGTGGGGCTGGTGCTCTCCTCGGTCAGCCGCACGCAGCAGCAGGCCATTCTCGGCACCTTCGCCCTGGGGGTGCCGCTGGTGCTGCTCTCCGGCTTCGCCACCCCGGTGGAGAACATGCCAACCGCGCTGCAGTGGGCGGCGGAGCTGAATCCCCTGAAGCACTTCCTGGTGATCGTCCAGGGCAGTTTCCTGAAGGATCTCCCGGCAACGGCGGTGGCCGCCAGCGCCTGGCCCATGGCGGCAATTGCCGCGGTGACCCTGAGTGCGGCGGTGGTGGCGGTGAGGGTGAGGTTGGATTGAGCGGTCACCCGAGCGGGCTCGCCGGTCCTTCCCCGGCCAGGTCCGGCTCGGCCAGGGTGTGGAGGATCCACCGGCGGGAGCGGTCGCGCAGCTCGAGCGCTGCGTGCCAGTCGTTGCCGGCGGGATGCAGCGCATCGCCGATCACCACCGTGACCGCGCCCCGGCGCGGGAACCAGTGGTCGGAGCGCAGCAGCGAGCGCGTGCCGCGCAGGGCGATGGGAATCACCGGAGCTCCGCTTCCGGCCGCAGTGACGAACGCGCCCATGTGGAACGGCCGCAGCCCCGGCGCCCGGGTGAAGGTGCCTTCCGGGAAGAACAGCAGGGTGACGCCGCGCCGGGCGTCGTCCACCAGATTGCGCAGGTCGGCGGAGCCCTGGCGCGGATCGAAGCGTTCGACGAAGCGGGCCTGCAGCCGGTTGAGGAACCAGCGGGCCAGGGGGCGGCCGCGAAGCTCGGCCTTGGCGACGAAGGCCACGGGGCGAGGCAGCATCGCCAGCAGGAGCAGGCCGTCCGCATAGCTCGCGTGGTTGGCGACGATCACGCAAGGGCCGCCGGCCGTCAGCCGGTGTGCGCCCTCCACCCGCAGGGGGATCCGGCTCCAGCGCAGCAGGGTTCGCGCGAGCCGGCCCACGGCCCGCCAGCGCGACCTCAGGCTCGGCAGCAGCGCGATGGCCAGCAGGGTCGGCGGCACCAGGACGGCGAACGCGGCGTGAACCGTTGCGGCGTAGCCGACGTCGCGCAGCGCGTGCCCCCGGCGCCGCAGCCGCGGGCGTAGCCCCGTCAGCCAAAGCCGCGCGATCTGCCAGGGAATGGCCGGCGCTGCCTGCCCCAGCCGCCCCTGGTCGTAGAGCTCGCGGCAGGCGGCGCGGCGGATCTTGCCGCTGGAGGTCTTGAGCAGCGTGTGGGGCGGCGCGAGCAGCACGTGGTCGGGGGGTGAGCGCAGCAGATCCGAGGCGAGCTCGCCGATGCGCCGCTTCAGGTCCTCCCGCTCCGTTTCATCCGTCAGGCGCGTCTCCGCCACCACGATCAGCCGCTCCACTCCGGATCGGCGATCGGTGCTGCCGAAGACGGCGACGCAGCCCTTGCGCACCGCCGGCAGCTCGCCCACCGCTTCTTCGAGCTCGTAGGGATAGATGTTGCGCCCCGCGCGGATGATGAGATCCTTGACCCGGCTGGTGATGAATACGTCGCCTTCGCTGACGTAGGCGAGATCGCCGGAGTCCAACCAGTCGCCGTGGAACAGCGCGGCCGTGGCCTGGGGGTTGCCGATGTATCCCCGGGTCGCCGACGGGCCGCGGAACTCCAGGCGCCCCTCCTGCCGCTCGCCGAGCTCGCGGCCGGCCGGGTCGACGATGCGCACCTCGTACCCGGAGAGGGGATGGCCGCAGGCTACGAGCTCCAGGGCGTCGGCATCTTCGGCCGGTGCGGGCAGCGCCCGGCCTTCGCGCTCCAGAACGCTACGGCGAACCCGATCCGTGCGAGGGCCTCGCCCCAGCGGCGGAAAGGTGAGCCCCACGGCGCACTCGGCCAGCCCGTACACCGGAGTCATGGCGCGGGGGTCGAAGCCGTAGCGCCGGAACCGTTCGGCGAAGCGGCGAATGGTATGGGGGCTCACCGGCTCGGCGCCGTTCACCGCCAGACGCCAGCTGCCGAGATCCAGGCCGTGCAGATCACCGTCCGAAATCTTGTCGGCGCAGAGCTGGTAGGCGAAGTTGGGGGCCGCGGAAAGCGTTCCCCTGTGATCGTGTATGGTCCGCAGCCAGCGGACCGGCCGTGCGAGGAACGCCGTGGGCGGCATCAGCACCGCCGTCATGGCGTAGCAGAGGCTGCCCAGCCACGCGCCGATGAGCCCCATGTCGTGATACAGGGGCAGCCAGCTCACGAACACGTCGCCGGCCTGGGCGTTCACCCGCTCGCCCATGGCGCGAATGTTGGCGAGCAGGTTGGCGTGGCTGAGGATCACGCCCTTCGGCTGTCCCGTGCTGCCGGACGTGTACTGGAGCAGGGCGACCTGCTCCGGCACCGCCGCCGCCGGCCGGAAGCCCGCGGCGGCCGCCGTCAGGTCTTCCGGGGCAGCCACCGTGCGCAGGGTTTCCACGTGGTCCCGCAGCAGACGGGCCAGCGGCTTCGCCTCCGGCATCGCGACCAGCGTGCGCACCCGGGCGTTGCCGAGGATCTTCGCGTGGCGGCGCAGGTGATCCTCGAGCTGGGACGGGCGCCAGGGCGGATACACGGGAACCGGCACGCCCCCGGCGAGGAGCACGCCGAAAAAGCTTTCCAGGTACGCACGTCCGGTGGGCAGCATCAGCGCCACCGCGTCCCCGGGCTCGAGTCCCCGTTGCGCCAGCCCGGCCGCGCGGCTGCGGGCGCCGACCGCCAGGTCCGCAAAAGTCACGGTCTCCGGCACCTCGCTGGTGCCGTCGTACAGCACGACGTGGGGGCGCGTGGGCTGGTGGGTGGCCCGCCAAGCCAGCACGTCCTGCAGGGTGCCCAGGGCGGCCGGCAGCATCGCGGCCTCATGCGCTGAGGCCGGAACGGTGGTCAGCTGTTCGGGGACTGCGGATGGCGGGGGCGGCCTGCGCCTGCGCGCTCGCTCCACCGCTGCCAGAAGATCGCGCGGTGTCTGCGCCGTGGCGAAGATCTGCTCGGGCAGCCTGACTTCGAGTCCGCGCTCGAGACGCAGCAGGAGCTCGACGCGAGACAGGCTATCGAAGCCCAGGTCGCGATCGAGGTCGGCGTCGAGGTGCACCGCGGCGCCCGGCCGCTCGGGCTGCAGCTCGCGCGCGAGATCGGCAACGATCTCGAGCAGCCGCGCCGGAACGTCCGCCGGGTCGGCCATGGACGCTTACTGAGTGGGCGGGTGGTGCTTGCCCAGCGATACCCGCTTGGCCTGGGGCCCCTCCCGGCCCTGCTCTTCCACGAACATGACCTCGGTACCCCTCTCGAGCTCGTCGAGACTGATGTTGATCAGCGCGTTGCGGTGGAAGTAGATCTCACGGCCGTCTGCCGTGCGCAGGAAACCGTAGTCCTCGTCCGGTATGGTGAACATCACCTCCGCCGTGCGTTGCTCGTCGTGCCGCTTCACCTGGCCGCGGCGCTTGGCGTTGTAATCCTGCAGCTGGCGGCGCGCGGCGTCGAACGCGTCCCGAATCGCCACGTAGATGTCCTCGTGGGCGTGGTTCTCGCCCGGGTCCCGCGTCACCACGACCTCGCCGTCCGGCACCTCGATCTCGAGGCGCAGGCGGTACAGGTTGCCCTTGTGATGGCGCCGGTGGGCTGCCTCCACCAGGGCTCGGCAGCTCACGATCCGGTCGTAGAACTGGTCGAGCTTCTGGGCCTTCTCGCGTATGGCTGCTTCCACGGCATCAGATTGGGGTACGTTACGCCAGGTGACTTGCAGCGGAATGATCACGGGGCACCTCTTGCAATTCGCCGTATGGACAGCCCTAAGGTGCTACATCCCCGCGGCGATCGACCTACGGACTTCCACGTATCGGGCGACGGCCCGGTCGGGCCGCCGCCCCGCTGGGGTCACTGTGGGCCCTGCTCCTGAAATGCCGCGAACTCGCTGCGGTCGATGCGCTGGTCCGAGTTCTGGTCGAGCTGATCGAACTGCTGGGAAAGCTGGGGCCGGTTCTGCGCCTCGTTCTGGGAGATGTACCCGTTGTTGTCCTGATCGAGCTGCGAGAACTGCGGCACCTGCTGTTGCTGAGCCTGCTGCTGCGTCTGCTGCTGGCCCGCCATCTGTTGCTGCTGGCCAGGTTGCGCCTGCACCATTCGCACTTCCGGCTGCTGGTCCGACTCGATGATCCGTACGTCCGGCTCGGCCTGCTCGAACTGCACCTGCGGCTCGGAGGTCTGGCTGAACTGCACGTTAGGCTGCTGCTGCTCGAACTGCACGTTGGGCCTGGTCTGGCTCACCTGAACCTCGGGCTGGGCCGGCTGGACGCGTACCTCCGGCTCACCCTGGGAAACGCTCACCTCCGGTTCCGGCTGGCTGATCTCCACGATGGGGGGCTGCATCTGCACGGTGACGATGGGCGGTCGCTGCCGCACCCGGATCTGCGGGGCCGGTGCCTGGACCTGCACCTGCGGCGCAGCCTGGTTGATCAGCACCTGCCCGCTGGTCTCCTGCTGTCCCTGGGCCATCTGCGGCTGCTGTTGCTGGCCCTGCTGGGCCGTCTGCTGCTGGTCCTCGCCCTGCCGCCGTTGCAGCACCTCCTGAGCCCTACTGACGAAGGCCATGCATTCCTGGCCGCTGGCGTTCCCCGCAGCCTCCATGAGTTGCCGGATCTCCCGTTCCGTCTGCTGGCTGACAGGCTGCTGCTGCAGTTGCTGCCGGAGCTGGTCGATCTGCTGCTGGCACTGGCTCTGGCCCTGGCCCTGAGCGGCGGCGGTGTACGCGGCCCCGCTGCAGGCGACGATGGCGGCGGCCAGCAAGCTGGATGCGTGCTGCGGTCGTTTCATGGGTATCTCCTGAGTTTTTGGGAAGTGACCGCTTTGCCTGCAACCCCCGTACCGATGCGCCCCTTCGGTGCGACCCTCCACAGTCCGCTGCCACGCGGGCGACTTCGAGCGGCTGGGACAGGTAAATAACCAGGTAAAAGGTATCCCGTTCACCGCAAGAGTTGCTCACCAGGAGCTGGCGTGGGATCCGCGCGGTGGCACCGATTCTGCTTCGGCCTGGTGCTCGGATATGCAGTTCCCCGGAGGTAGACATGGCACAGCAGAACGCGGTGCGCGGCCGCGAGGCGCAGCGGCCCCGAGACATCCCCAGCCGTGGCTGGTTCGACATCGCCATGCGGGTGAAGAACGAGGTCAGTCGCGACAACGTCTCGCTGGTGGCGGCAGGTCTTGCGCTGTACGCGCTGCTCGCGGCGTTCCCGGCGCTGGCCGCGGCGCTGTCGCTCTACGGGCTGTTCGCCTCGCCCGAGCAGATCGCCGGGCAGGTGGAGAGCCTGGCGGGGGTCCTCCCCGAGCAGGTCACCCGGATCGTCGGCGGTCAGCTGCAGAGCCTCGCGGCGCAACAGGGTGGCGCACTGGGGATCGGTGCCGTAATCGGATTCGTGATCGCGCTGTGGAGCGCGCGAAAGGGCATCACTGCCCTCATGACCGCCACCAACATTGCCTACAACGAAGAGGAGCAGCGCAGCTTCCTGCGCCAGTTGCTGGTTTCGCTCGCCTTCACGCTCGGCGCCGTGGTCGCCTTCGTCGGCATGGTGCTGGTGGCGGTGGCGGTGCCCCTGGCGGTGGAGGCGATCGGCCTCGGCGGGGGCGTGGAGACGCTGGTGGCGGTGCTGCGCTGGGTGCTGCTGTGGCTGCTCATGGTGCTCGGCCTTTCGGTGGTGTACCGCTTCGCCCCTGACCGCGATCCCGCTCGATGGCGCTGGGTCAATTGGGGCTCCGCCACCGCGGCGACCCTGTGGATAGTAGGGAGCGTGCTGTTCGCCGTGTATGTTCGCAACTTCGGCAGCTACGGCGAGACTTACGGTTCCCTGGCCGGGGTGGTGGTGCTGCTGTTGTGGTTCTACCTCTCCGGTTTCGTGGTGGTGCTCGGCGCGGAGATCAACGCCGAGATGGAGCGCCAGACCCGGAAGGACACCACCCGGGGCCGGCACGAGCCCATGGGTAGTCGCCAGGCCCACGCGGCCGACACGCTGGGTGAGAGCTCGGATCGTTGAACCCGCGCGCTTGGCACCCGTTTTGCTCTCATTGGGCCGACCCGCGCGGAAGCGTGGAGAAATCTGGAACCAACAGGAGGAATCGGCATGTCGAAGATGAATGGCAAGCTGCTGACGACGCTGGTCGTCGGCTGCTGCACGGCGACGGGAGTCGCCTACGCCCAGATGGGGCAGCAGCCCACGGAAACCCAACCCGAGATGCAGCAATCGTCTGAGATGCAGCAGGCGCAGATCAAGAAGGCCTCGGAAGTGATGGGCAAGACGGTGCGGGACGAACAGGGCCAGGAGCTCGGACAGATCGAGGATCTGGCCATCGACGTCCAGAAGGGTGAGCTGGCATACGTCGCGCTCTCCACCGGTGGCACCTTCGAGGCCGGCCGCATGGTGGGCGTGCCCGTGGACAAGCTGCAGGCGGACCCGCAGCAGGACGGTTTCACGGCCAGCATCTCGAGCCAGGAGCTCGAGCAGGCGCAGGAACTGCCGGAGGACAACTGGCCCGCACAACCCACCCTGACCGCGGGGGTGTCGCAGCCCGGCGCCACCACGGCTGAGAGCAACATCAAGCGCGCAAGCGAGCTCATGGGCACCACCGTGAAGGGCAGCCAGGGCGAGGAGCTCGGCGAGATCGACGACTTCGCCCTGGACATGCAGCAGGGTAAGCTCGCGTACGTGGTGCTCTCTACTGGTGGCATGTTCCAGGAGAAGCTGGTCGGGGTGCCGGCGACGGCGCTGCAGTCGGATCCGCAGACCGACGAGTACGTGGCCAACATCTCCCAGCAGGAGATCGAGCAGGCCCAGGAGCTTCCGGAGGACAACTGGCCGCAGCAGCCGACGGTGGCTGCCAGCGGAACCGCCCCCGGGGTTCAGGGCCAGACTCAGGACTTCGCCTCCCTGGATCAGGACGGTGACGGCTACATCTCCCAGCAGGAGGCCCAGGCGGGTCAGGGCCAGCTCTCGCAGCAGTTCGATCAGATCGACGAGAACGCCGATCAGCAGATCGACCGCAGCGAGTTCGCGGTGTTCGAGGAGACCAGCCAGCCCACGGAACAGCCGTCCGAGTGGCAGGAGCAGCCGCAGACGGAGTCCGAGTGGCAGGAGGAGCAACAGCAGCAGGACTACTGAGAACAGCCGGCTGACTGGAGAGTTCGGATGCGGGGACGGGTTTGACCGTTCCCGCGTCCATCTCCGGGCTCGAGGGAACGACATGCGGTGCCGCACAATCCACCTCGGCTATGCTTCCACCGCCGTGCTCGCGGCGGTCGCCGTGGTGGCGTGCTCCATCAATCCGGCCACGGGCGAGCGGCAGCTCTCGCTGATCTCCGAGGCTCAGGAGGTGAGCATCGGCCGCCAAGCCTCCGAGCAGGTGGCCCAGAGCATGGCCATGGTGGAGAACGAAGCACTGCAGGCCTACGTCTCCAGACTCGGGCAGTCGCTGGCTTCCGCCTCGGAGCGACCGGATCTGCCTTGGTCGTTCCAGGTGATCGACGACCCCGGCCCCAACGCCTTCGCCCTGCCGGGGGGCTTCATCTACGTTACCCGCGGAATGTTGAATCTCATGGAGAACGAGGCGGAGCTCGTTTCCGTGCTCGGGCACGAGATCGCCCACGTCACGGCCCGCCATTCCGTGGCTCAGATCAGCCGGGCCCAGCTCGCTCAGCTCGGCATGGGCCTGGGAATGATCTTCGCGCCGGAGCTGCGGCCGCTGGCCGATCTGGCGGGGCTGGGGCTGAACCTGCTCATGCTCAAGTACAGCCGCGACGCCGAGCGCGAGGCCGACGAGCTGGGCTTCGGCTACGCCCGGCAGCAGAATTACTCGGTGGCCGAGATGGCGGACGTGTTCCATGCCCTGGGGCGGATGTCGGAGCGCGAGCAGCAAAGCGCGCTGCCCACCTGGCTCGCCACCCACCCGGCGCCGGAGGAGCGGGTGGAGGACGTGCGCGCCCGTCTGGAAGGAAGAATCTCCGAAGACCCCAACGCCATCGTTGGCCGCGAGACCTACCTGGAGCACATCGACGGGCTGGTCTACGGCCCGAACCCCCGAAACGGGTTCTTTCGCGACGGCGTCTTCTATCACCCGAACCTCGCCTTTCAGTTCGCGGTGCCGCCTCAATGGCAGACCCAGAACCTCTCCCGGGCGGTGGCCGGGGCGAGTCCGCAGGGGGATGCGGCGGCACAGCTGACCCTGGCGAGCGGTGACGACCCGGCCGAGGCCATGCGTCGGTTCCTGGCCCAGGAAGGCGTCCGCCCGGGACGGGCGGTGGAGCGCTCCATCAACGGGCTCGACGCGGCTACGGGTGTCTTTCAGGCACAGACCCAGCAGGCGACGGTGACGGGCTACGTGACGTTCATCGCCCACGGCGGCAACCTGTACCAGCTCGTCACCTACGCAGCGGCTCAGGCATTCGCCCAGTACCAGCCCACCTTCGACGACATCATCGGCAGCTTCGCGCGGCTCGAGGACCCCGACATCCTCGAGGTCGAGCCGGCCGTGACGAGGGTCGTGGAGGTGGATCAGGCCATGACTCTCGCGGAGTTCGACCGCCGCCACCCCTCCGCCATCGACGTCGAGGAGCTGGCCATCATCAACCAGCTCGAAGGCCCGGAGTCCCGCATCCCCGCCGGCACGCTGGTCAAGCGCGTGGTGGGCGATCCCGAGCTGCTCGAGTCCTGAGGGCGGCCGTGGCCGACGCCGACGATATCCTGGTCTGCTGCTATGCGGGTTATCGCGGCGAGGAGACCCCGCGCCGCTTCTACCTGGGTGACAGGGCGGTGGACGTGGTCGAGGTGCAGGACCGCTGGATCGCCCCCGACCACCGCTATTTCAAGGTGCGCGGCTCGGATGGCGCCGTGTACATCCTGCGCCACGACGTGATCCTGGAGCGTTGGGAGCTCACCCTGTTCGCCGCCGGCTCGGCCCCGAAGGCCTGGGGCCGGCCGGACCCGCAACGGCACTAGTGTATTGCGTCATCCAGTGCCCAATAGGTGACGCAGTACACCAGCCTCAGCCCTTCGCCCCGTCCAGGAAGGCGGTGAATCCCGCCGGCGCGTAGGGGCCGATGACGATCTGCTCGAGCACGCCGATCCCGGTGCGCTGGCCGTCGCTGGCCCGAACCACCTGCTGCACGTGGATGTTCTCCGGCGCCAGCGGATCCACCTGACGGGGATCGAAGGACTCGCCGCCCGTGGCGAGCTCGCCCTTCCACATTCCCTGGCCCCATTCCGGGTGGCCATAGCCCAGGCCTTTCATCTGAAACTTGAGTATGGGCTGCAGATCGATGGTGCGGGTTACCCCCTCGAGGCTCACCAGATCGATCTCGGCGGCGCGGGCCAGGCGGGTGCCGGGGTGATAGCTCACCCGGTGGCGCGCGGTGGCCATGCGCTGGTCCCTGCCGTCCTCCACCCCCGGCACCTCCGCTTCGGCTTCGTACAAGGGGGCGGCGATGCCCTCCCGCACCAGCGCTTCGCCCCGGGGACCGTCGAAGAAGATGGCGTGAGAGATGTGATCCTCCCAGAACAGCGGCGCCCACAGAAAGAAGATGCCGCCGGGCTGCACCGGCGCGCCGCCGACCTCGCGCTCGCCCACCGTGCGCACGCCCCAGGAGCGGTCCTTGGTGCCGTGGCAGAGGGATTCCTCCACTACGATCTCGCCCTCGGGATGCCGCACGCGCCCGGACCAGCGGCCGAACTGGTCGAAGCGGGTGGCGTCCATCGAGCGCCGGGTGCCGCTCCACAGGACCTGCCGCGCTTCCTGAATGGACGCCGTGCGTGCCGAGAAGACGAGGTCGCAGGTGATCCCGCTGTCGTTCTCCTCCAGCACCACCCGGGCCCGCCGCATGGGTTCGAGGATCTCGATACGGAAAGGCCCTACCGACATCTCGGTGCGCTCGGCGGGAGCCCGGCGGGAGCCGTAGAAGCAGTGCTGGCGCTGCCCGGGCTGCACCACGCTGAAGGCGCAGTCGAGAATGCCCCGGTGCGGGTACACGGCCATGCCGATGCCGAAGTAGTACGAGCCGTCGGCGGCGTAGCCGTTGAACCAGGTGCGGTCGTAGACGTTGCGGTCGCTGGTGGCCGGATGGGCCAGGGGCTCCGGGGTCTGGTGAACGGGGAAATCGTCGAGTCGGTTCAGCATGGGATCCTCCTTGTATCCGGGAGATTCTAACGGCGCGCCCAGCGGGTGTCCGGTGCGGCCGATTGACCTCCGGGTCGGCCGGCCGTAGGGTGCCGCGTTTGCTGCAAGGAAGTTGCGATGCCCCTGCTCCCCATCCTGCTGGCTGCGGCCGTCTCGGCGGCTTCGGCTACTGCCGCGGCCGCGCCCGCGGCTGAAGCCGATGCCCCCGGCTCGGTAGGCCGCATCGTCGCGGTGCTGCACCGGGACGAGCTGGCCGCCACCGGCGAGACGGATCTCGCCGCCGCCCTCGCGGCGCTGCTGCCGTCGTTCCATTTTCCGGCGCCCTTCGCCGTGAACGCGGGCGGAGGCGGCGACGACCACGTGCGGGTGGGCACCCTGCGGGGGCTGGCGCCGGATCAGATGGTGGTGCTGGTCAATGGCGAGCCTCAGCACACGAGCGCCCTGTTCCTCACGGCGGACCTGCCCGGTCGCGGCTCGGCCGGCTTCGATCTCGGCCTCGTTCCCTTCAGCGCTGTGAGCCGGGTGGAGATCATGGAGGGCGGCGCGTCCGGGCGCCACGGCTCCGGGGCACTGGCCGGCGTGATCAACATCGTGCTGGAGGACGCCCCGGCCGGCGGCCGGCTCAGCGCCGCCTTCGGCCAGCGTCGCACCACCATCAGCGGGGTGCCGAAGCTGGAGGGGGTGGTGATCGAAGACGGCAGCCTGCGGCTCGGCCGGGCCAGCGAGCGCGTGGTGGACGACGGCGACGGCGACGACCTGACCCTGATGGGCGACTGGGGCTTCGCGCTCGGCAGCGGCGGCTTCATGCACGTCGCCGCCGAGTACGAGGACAGGGACGCCACCAGCCGTGGCGGATTCGACCCCCGGCAGCAGTACCCCCTGCGGGGCGACGGCAGCTTCGACGTGCGCGAGCGCACCATCGACCGGCTGCAGACCCGCTACGGCGATCCGGAGATGACCGAGCTCGACATCTCGTTGAACGCGGCGCTGCCGCTCTCCGACAGGGTGACATTGTACGGCTTCACCGCCCTCGGCACCCGCGACAGCGAGAGCACCGCCGAATTCGTCCGCCCCCTGGACCCGCGCAACGCAGCCGAGCTCTACCCGGACGGATTTCTCCCCCTCATCGAGTCGGACATCGACGACCGAAATTTCACGATCGGCTTCCGCGGCCGCCACTGGGGCTGGGACTGGGATGCGAGCTACAGCCAGCGGGAGGACGAGATCGACTGGGCGCTCCGCGGGTCGCTGAACCCCAGCTTCGGCGAGCTGAGCCCCGCTCGCTTCGTGACGGGCAACAACGAGATGCAGATGCGCCGCATCGCCCTCGAGGCGAGCCGGGATCTGACGGTGGCCTTCCTGGCGCATCCCCTGTGGGTGGAACTGGGCGTGGAGTCCCGCAGCGAGGAGTACGAGATGGAGCGGGGCGAGCTGGGGTCCTACCTCGATGCCGGCGAGCGCGACCCGGCGGCGGGTCCGGTACCGGCCTGGTCCCAGGGATTCGCCGGATACCGGGACGAGGTGGAAGGCACCCGGGACCTCACCGCCGTCTACGCCAGCGCGCACAATCGCCTCAGTCGGCAGGTGACGCTGGCAGCGTCCCTGCGGCTGGACGCTTACGACGATCTGGACGAGCAGGTGAGCTTCGACCTCGGCGCCGACGTGGTGCTGAGCGACGCGCTGCGGCTGCGGGCCGCCGGCGGCGTGGGTTTCCGTGCGCCGTCCATGGCGCAGACCACGTACACCCGCACCCGCGCCACCGTCACCGCGACGGGGCCCGTGCTGGAGGGCGTGTTCGCGCCGGGCAGCCTGGTGGCCGGCGCCCTGGGAGTCGACGAGCTGAAGGAGGAGTCGGCGGTTCACGTGAGCGTCGGCGCGGTCTACAGCCCCCGGCCGGACCTGCGGCTCACTCTGGATGCCTGGCAGGTGGACGTGGACGACCGGGTGGTGCTTTCCGACGAGTTGTCCGGGGCGGCCATGACGGATGCGGTGGAGCAGTCCGGGGCCGAGGAGGCGGTATCCCTGGCTCGGGTGGCGTTCAACGGCAGCGACGTCCGCGTGCGCGGCGTGGACTTGAGCGCCCGCTACACCATGGATCTCTGGTCGGGCCGGCTGGACCTGGAGGCCGGCGCCACCCGGCGCTGGACCGACGTCTCCGTGCACGGCACCACCAGCCCGCTCACCGGGGCAACGTTCCAGCCATTCGGCTCCCTGGCGGCGGCACAGCTCGAAGCGGAGCAGCCGGATTCGAAGCTGATCGTGGGGGCGGCCTGGGCGCGTGGGCCGGTGAATGTGCGTACCCGCCTCACCCGGCTCGGCGAAACCGAGGATCTCACCTTCGACGCCGCCAATCCGCTACGGATCGATCCGCTGTGGCTGCTGGATCTGGATGTTTCCTTCACGGTCAACCGCACCGTGACCTTCGGGGTGGGGGTCCACAACCTGCTGGACGAGTACCCGGACGTCCGCCCGAGCGGTGCAGGTCAGCCGGTGGCCAACGGCCTGTATCCGTACTCCAGCTACAGCCCGATCAATGGCAACGGCCGGCTCATGTACGGACGCATCACGGCGGCGTTCGACTGACTTCGTGAGCCTCGTCACAGAGCGAGGCGGCCGGGCCCGGTGCGCCGGGAATGCGGCGTGGATCACGGTTGCCGGGTCCACTTCCGTAGAACATGCGCGCTGGTCCAAGCCAAAAATGGAGAAACAATGAAGAGTCGAGTAATGATGGCCGGGGTTCTGGCGGCAGCGATCAGCGGTGGCGCCGTGGCGGAGGAGCCGGGCTTTTTCGCGGGCTCCGGGCTCGGCATGTACTTCATCGACGTCGACGACATCGATTTCGACGAGAACGCGGAAGCACTGCGGGTGTTCGGCGGCTACCGTATGAACGAATACGTGAGCTTCGAGGTGGGCTACAGCAAGCTGTTCGAAGCGTCCGGTGACGCCATGGGATTCGACGTGGAGACCGACGGATCGGCCTTCGACGTGGCCGTGCGCCCGAGCATGCCGCTGGCGGACAACTTCACCGCCTTCGCGATCCTCGGCTGGTCCCGCTACGACATGGACGTCAAGGTGAGCAACGGTCTGATCAGCGTCTCCGACAGCGATAAGGACAGCGCGTTCAGCTACGGCATCGGCGGCGCATTCGACATCAACGACAACTGGACCGTGCGCGGCGAGTGGAGTGCCGTGGACGTGGACGGCGGCGACCTGAGCATGCTCGGACTCTCCGCGGTCTACAACTTCCGCTAGTCCGAGCGGTCGGCGATCAGCCGTCCGCGGCTGGCAGGGGACGATCAGTAGCCTCTGGCGACCCGTCCCCTGCCGAAAGCCGACGGCTGACAGCCGTTCGCTGATCGCCGCATCCTTCCAGATCCTCCACCGCCGCGCACGCCGCCTTGGTGGCGATGCTCACGTCGGTGACGTAGTACAGCGACGCGAATCCCAGCCGATTACGCCCCAGATTGTGGAACACCAGCCCGAGGGCGATGTCGCCCGCGGTGAACCGGTCGTGGTAGTCGGCGAAGTAGCGGGCGGCGGCGTCCAGCTCCGGGTCGGTGAGCAGATCGACCACCCGCCCCACACCCCCGTGGTAGGCCTGCAGCAACAGCATGTCGTAGAGCGCCTCGGCCTTGTCCTCGGGCAGGTGGCCGAACCGTGTCTGGAAAGCCGGCAGCAGGTTGCGGTGATTCTGCTCGAGCAGATACAGGGCGCAGTCGATCTGTGCCAGCCGGTGGAAGTGGAAGCGGGGATCCAGCTCGCAGTCGTTCAGGGCCGGCGGCGATAGCTGCATCACGCCCCGGGCGTCCGCCTGGGAATGGGCGTCCTGCCGGCCGCCGCTCTCGATGATGACCTTGCCGGCCAGGGTCGAGAGCAGGTGGGAGGGCAGGCTGATGCGGCCCCGAGCCAGGCGGTCGTCGTAGACCTGACGGATCGCCTCGTGCAGCGACACCGGCGCGTCCTTCGTTCCCACCCTCATGCCGTCCCAGGTGCCCCACAACCGCGCGCCTGCGTCCTCGCCGGTGTAACGGGCGAGGGCATCCGCCAGGCGAGCATCCGGCTGCTTGCACGCCAGCACGAATGGATAGCCGATGCGGTCCCGGCCGCCGGCGACCCACACGTCGGTGCGCCCTGCCGCGGCCAGCCGACGCCGCTCGTGATTGATCTTCTGGTGATTGGCCTCCGGGCTACCTTCGTTCTCGATGTAGCCGACGAAGGTGGCGCGGCGGTCGAAGAGGATGTGCCGCTCCTCGTCCTCGCAGTAGGCCTCCCCGGCCAGCACCCAGCGGCGGATGGTGGTGAGGTTGCCGTGCATCCCCTGGCTTTCCCAGTAGGGGCTCCGGCGGATCACCTCCTGCCAGTCCGGCAGCGGCGCCGGACCCTCCGCCGCGGTCGCGGCCACAGCGAGGATCAGCGTCGGTATCGAGGACGTGCACCACCGTGCCGCCCATGTGGGGAATCGGGTCACACGCCTGCGTCCTGTGCAACACCAGGCAAGTGTACCGATCCGGTGGCGGGTCGGTCAGCGGGGATCGGCCATGTTGTAGGTGAAGGACAGTCCGATGCTGCCGTTCTCGAAGGCGTCGCTGGTCCAGTCGACGCCGTAATACTCGGCGCGCACGGCCCAACGCTCGTCGATGAACACTTCCACGCCGCCGGCCCACGACCAGTCGCTGATGTCGATGTCGAAGGCATCCACGTCGTCGCGGATGTCGAATGCATGGCCGGCCCGGGCGTAGACCTGGACCCGTTCGCCGAGGGGCAGCGAGGGTTTGATGGAAAGCTCACCGAGCCACGGCCGCGCTTCCTCGACCAGCTCGCCGTCGGCCTCGACGTCGAAACCGGAGCGGATCACGTCGGCCTGCAGGGACAGGAAGTCGTTGAATCGGTAGCCGTAGAACACGCGGAAGTCGGTCCTGTCGATCTCCACGTCCACCACCCCGCCCGCGGTGAAGTCCTCCTCGTAGAAGCCGACCCCGGCACCTGCGTAGAAGCCGCTCTCCGCCAGCGCGGCACCGGCGTGAAGCGCCAGGGTTGCTGCCAGCACACGTCTCATCTGTCAACTCGCTTATCAAAAGGGGCGCCATTGTTGCAGAGTGACGGCATGGCCACGTCGAGGGGATCACGATCCGGCTGCGACGCGCGTCCCGGATCGGCGGCGCGCGCGGACACCATCTGCGGTAATCGTGAGGGGCGTCAACCTGTGGCGGCGAGCGGAATTCCCGTTCTCCTGCTGCCGGAGCGCTGCGCGGTTGCAAATCCTTAGCAACCTAGGTAATTTCCGGTGAGGGTTGGTTGCCGGCGAAGACGTGGACCGTTGCGCCGGCGCGTCACGGGCGTCATGCGCTAGGGGAGGGGGAATCGTGTCGAAGGAACCATTTTCGGGTGCCGCAGGCGCTGCCGGGCTGATTCTGGGAGCGTCGCTCATGGGCCCGGCGGTGGGCCACGCGGCGGCGGGCGGCGAATCGATCCAGCGCGATCAGAGCACCGTCATCGAGGCCATCGTCGTGACGGCGCAGCGCGTCGAGGAGAACCTGCAGGACGTACCCATCGCCGTCAGCGCTTACGGCGAGGACGAGCTGTGGGTCAACCGCATGAACACCATGATCGACATCGCCCAGCGCACCCCCAGCTTCACGGCCACCGAGGTCAACCCCGGCGAACCGAACCTGGCGATTCGCGGCATCGGCACGGAGGGAATCAACTCCAATGCCGGCGGCGATGCCTCGGTGGTGATGTTCGTCGACGGCGTCTACATCGGTCGAGGCGGCGCGGCGCCGCTGGATCTCTACGATCTGGAGCGCGTCGAGGTGCTGCGCGGCCCTCAGGGCACGCTGTTCGGCAAGAACGTGGTGGGCGGCGCAATCAGCCTCACCAGTCGTCGGCCATCGCTGGACGAAAGCTTCGCCGAGGTCAGCGGCACCTTCGGCCGCTACGACCGGGTGGAGTTGCTCGGACGCTTCAACCGCGCCGTCAGCGACTCCTTCGCCATCTCCGGTGCGGTTAGCTCGCGGCAGCGCGACGGCTACACGAAGAACGTGACCACCGGCCACGACGTGGACGACGAGGATTCCATCGGCGGCCGGCTGGCGTTCCGATACCGGCCGAGCGATGTGCTCGATGTCATCGTCGCGCTGGATCATGTGGATCAGGACCAGCGCGGCCAGCCGCGGGACAACGACTGCGACGTCACGTTCAACGGTGGCGTGCACTGCGTCGGGGTGGATCCCGATCCGCGCCGGGTCAACGCCTTCGACGACGGCTACCTGGATCGTGAGGTGACGGGCATCAGCGCGCACGTGGACTACGAGACCCGTCTCGGAACGCTCACCTCCGTCACCGCGTATCGCACCACCGACTACGCGCACGCGGATGCCTTCTTCAGCAACCCCATCAATCCGCCTGCCCAGATCGAGTCGTTCAACGAGAACATCGAGGAGGCCGGCCAGTTCAGTCAGGAGTTGCGCCTGGGCTTCCATGCGCTCGACCAGAGGTTGAGCGGCGTGGCCGGGCTCTACTACCTCACGGAGGACATCGAGCGCAACGAGATCCTGGTTCAGACGTTTCCGGTGCCGGCGGTAACCGGCACCGGCTCTTTTCCGCAGGAGGTGGACGCGGAGAGCTACGCCGTGTTCGGTCAGGTGAGCTACGACGTCACGCGAGCGCTGACGGCCACGGTGGGCGCCCGCATGACCTGGGAGAAGAAGGACGCTGATCTGGCGGGTGTCCTGGTGGAGGGCCCGGGGATGCCGCCGCCGCTCGGCGAGGAGTACTCGGTGAGCGCAGACGAGAGTTGGGACGCCTTCACGCCCCGGTTCGCGTTGAGCTACCGGTTGAGCGACGATGCCATGGTCTATGCGAGCGCGGCGCGCGGTTTCAAGAGCGGTGGCTTTCAGGGCACCGCAGGGACGGCTGCCAGCGCGGCCACGCCGTACGACCCCGAGTTCGCCTGGAGCTACGAGCTCGGCGCCAAGACGCAGTGGCTGGAGGACAGCCTGCGGCTGAACGCGGCAGCGTTCCACATCGACTACGAGGATCTGCAGGTCTCCCAGCTCGTGCCGCTGTGCTGCGTCGTCATCGGCAATGCGGCCACGGCGGAGATCGACGGGGTGGAGATCGAGGCCCTCTACCGGCCGCTGCCAGGGCTGGACCTCAACATGAGCTACAGCTATCTGGACGCGCAGTTCGAGAGCTTCGCGTCGGGGGCCACCGCCGATCATTCGGGCAACAGGCTGCCGCGGGCACCGAAGCACAAGTGGAATGCAGGTGTTCAGTACGAGTGGCCGGTGGGCCGATGGGGCTCGCTGATGGCCCGGGTGGACTGGACCCGGCAGAGCAAGATCTACTTCGAGGCGTCGAATACGCCGCTGGAGGTCCAGGAGAGCTACGACCTGATCGATGCCCGTGTGGCGCTGCGGGCCGTGGACGACCGCTGGGAGCTCGCGGTGTGGGGCAAGAATCTCGACGACGAGCTGATTCGCACCCACGTCGTCGCCTTCGCGCCCTTCGCCCAGGAGCTGAACACCTATCAGCCGCCACGCACCTACGGGGCGACGCTGAGATTCCGCTGGTAATCGGGGGAGGGGCTATGCAGGACACCTTGAGTGCTCGGTTCCTCTGCGAGGTCTCCATCGAGCTCGACGCGGACGCGCCGCTGGCCATTGGCCGCTCGCCGTGGCGCAACCGGCGGGTGAGCGACATTGCCGGCGGTTGGTTCCGCGGCCCGCGGCTGTCCGGGGAAGTGCGCCGCAGCGGCGCCGATTGGTCCGAGGGCGGCACTGGGGCAGATGGCGGCATCGCCACGGCTGTGGACGTTCGCTCGCTCTGGCAGACGGACGACGGTGAGCTCATCTACGTCACCTATGCGGGCCGCCTGGTGGTGCCGGCGGCAGTGACCGACGCGTTTCGCGACCCAGCGACCGTGGAGTCCCTGGATCCCGCCGAGTATTACTTCCGCATCTGCCCCGTCTTCGAAACGGCGTCGCCGCGTTACGGCTGGCTGAACGAGATCGTGGCGGTGGGCAGCGGGCGCCGCACGGCGCGCGGTGTGACCTACCGCATGTTTCAGGTGGAGTAGCACCGGTCGTGCGGCCCTGGGGCGCCCTGGCGGTGCTCATGATGGCGTACACGCTGTCGTTCATCGACCGCACCCTGCTGAGCCTGCTGATTCCGCCTCTGCAGCGGGATCTCGAGATAACGGACACCCAGGCGAGCCTGCTGGCGGGCTTCGCCTTCGCCATCTTCTACACGTTCATGGGCATCCCCTTGGGCCGCGTGGCCGACCGCTGGAACCGGCGCAACCTGATCGTCGCCGGCATCACCGTCTGGTGCGTGATGACGGCCGCCTGCGGGCTCGCCCGCAACTTCTGGCAGCTGTTTCTCGCCCGGGTGGGGGTGGGCGTGGGGGAGGCGGCGCTGTCCCCGGCGGCCTACTCGATGATCAGCGATATGTTCCCCAGGGAGCAGCTCGGCCGAGCCATCGCCGTGTACTCGGTGGGCTTGCCCGTGGGCTCGGGGCTCGCCCTGCTGATCGGTGGTTACGTGGTGGGCCTGGTGGCGGATCTGCCGCCTGTGGAGATGCCTGTCGTGGGGGCTCTCGCCGGCTGGCAGCTCACCTTCCTGCTGGTCGGCCTGCCCGGATTGCTGGTGGCCCTGCTGGTAGCGGCCATGCGCGAGCCGGCACGCGGCGATGTGCCAATGGCGACGACTTCGGCCGTCGGCGGCGGCACGGACGTGGGCGGGTTGCTCCACTTCCTGCGGCAGAACGCGCGGCTGCTGGTGCATCAGTTCGGCGGGTTGTCGCTGCTGGTGATCATCGTCTACGGCAGCACCGCGTGGATTCCCACCTACTTCATCCGCGCCCACGGCTGGAGCGCAACCGAGATCGGCTACGCCTACGGGGTGATCTTCGTGATTTTCGGCACTGCGGGTCTGCTGGCCGGCGGGCAACTCGCCGATCGCTGGTGGCGGGCCGGGCAGAGCGACGCCCACTTGCGGGTGGTGCTGCTGTCCGTGACCACCATGACGCCCTGCTTCGCCGTCATGCCGATGGTCTCGTCCCCGTTCATGGCGCTGGGGCTGCTGGCGGCCGCCACGTTCACCTCGAGCCTCCACGGCGGCGTGGCCGGGGCGGCCCTGCAGCTCATCACGCCCAATCACCTCCGAGGCCAGATGACGGCCGTGTACTTCTTCATCGCCAACCTGATCGGGCTCGGCCTGGGGCCGACGGCGGTGGCCGTGCTCACCGACTACGCGTTCGGCGATCCGCAGGCCCTCGGCTCGTCCCTCAGCGTCCTCGCGGCGAGCGCCGGACCGCTGTCGGCCGCCGCGCTGGCCTCGGGTCTGCGCCACTACCGGCACAGCGCCGAGCGGCTGAGCACGCTGGTGGTACCCCTCCCGGCGGGGCGCGCAGCCCGGTAAGCCGGGACGGATTTCGTCTAGGGCATCACATTCGCCCAACTCGAGCCGATGCGCGGCGGCGTTCCACGGGCTACTATAAACGCCAGAAACGTCTGCATGCCGGTCACGCGCCTCGGCGGATTCCGATCCGGCCTCTGCCGCTATCGAATATTGCAGGATGCAACCCGAGACGATCAGCCACCACGGCCTCGAAGGCCCATCGGACCACCGGCGCTCGTTCCTGATCGTGCTGCTCACGATCGCGGTGTTCGCCAGCGGCTGGTTCGCGCTGCTCAATCTGCCCCGCGGCATG
Source organism: Pseudomonadales bacterium (assembly GCA_041690675.1). Lineage (GTDB taxonomy): Bacteria > Pseudomonadota > Gammaproteobacteria > Pseudomonadales > Azotimanducaceae > UBA7803. The sequence goes on from JAWLGU010000046.1 coordinate 30,944, forward strand.
ATCCTGCTCGGCTCCGCGGAGCTGGTCATGACCTTTGTCGACCTGTTCCTGCTGTGGCAGACGGTTCGCCGGCCCTATGCCCGCTGGCGCGCGGTGGTGTTCCTCGTGCCGCTCACCGCGGTGGTGCTGCTGGGGATGGTGGATCCGAACACGGTGCCGACATCCTTCATCTGGGTGATGGTGCTGCCGGTGCTGTTCTACGCGCTGCTCGGCAGCCGCCTCGGCTTCGTCGCCACGTTGCCGCTGGCGCTGACGGCGGGGCTGATCTACCTGTGGCGCTACGAGGGCAACCCGGCCATGATCAACGAGCCGACTCTCGGCCACCTGTTGATCTCCTACGGCACCATCTGGACGTTCATTCATCTCTACGAATCGAATCGCGAGGCGACGACCCGGCAGCTCCGCACCCTCGCCACCACCGATCCGCTGACCGGCGTCAACAATCGGCTGCAGCTCGACGAGGTGTTCGAGCGGCTCGCCAGCGCCGCGAACCGATGCGGTGAAGCGCTCACCCTGCTGGTGCTGGATCTGGACCATTTCAAGCACATCAACGACCGCTGGGGGCACCAGGCCGGCGACCGCGTGCTGGCACACCTGGCGAGGGTGTTGCGGGAACGCATGCGTGGCGGCGACTGGGCCTTCCGCATCGGCGGCGAGGAGTTCTGCCTCCTGTTGCCCGGCACCGGACGGGCCGGTGCCGTCGCCGCGGCGGAGGCGTTGCGACGCCAGGTGGCCGAGCGCCCCTACCAATCGGAGGGGGCGCACGTTCCGCTCTCCGCCAGCATCGGCGTTGCCGTCTATCCCGACGACGGTCGCCAGCTCGATGCGCTGCTCTCGCTCGCCGACGAGCGTATGTACGTGGCCAAGGCCGAAGGGCGCAATCGGGTGGTGGACGGCAGCGCGGCGCAACCGGCCTGAGGCTGCCCAATCACCCAGGCGGTCGCGCGGTCGCTGCAGAAGAATCATGCACTGAGGTCGCTCGTCCGGGCGAGACGGGCGTGAATCCAATAGTCCAGACTCGTGTAGCGCCCGCCACCGGTGAACAACAGCGCTGCGAGCATCACGAGATACGTCGCCGCGAACTCGATGCCGCTGTTCAGAATGGTGATCGCGCCGCGGGCTGTGAGCCAGTTGTAGTTGCCGTGTTCTCGCAGAAGATCGATGACGGCCTCCTTTCGCGAACAAGCTTCCAGCACCCTCTCGTTCGCGAGCCAGCTCGAGCAGTCGGCGATGGCGAGCCAGCCGTTCTCCCAGTGAACTGCGAAGATCGCCACGATCATCGTGATGATGAGGGGAATGGCTACCCATCGAGTTGCAAGGCCGAGAATCAGGGCAACTCCGCCGATCAGTTCCGTGCCAACCGCGAGCAGCGCCATCAGGGAGGGAAAAGGCAGCCCCAGCCCCCATTCGCTGTTTCCGAACCAGGCCACGGTATCGTCGAACGCGCTGAACTTCGTCCAGCCCGCCTGAATCATTACGGGAGCGAGATAGAGCCGAAGCAATAGAGGCCCAGTACCATCGAGCGGACGCAGAATGCGCACCAACTCGTGCTGGACTCGGTTCGCGCGTTGGACGATCGAGGTCATTCTCGCTCCTTGGCTGTTGCGTCAACGGGACATGTCGTGCACCTCGTGCCCAGCACGATTCCAGCGTTGCGAAACGACTGCAGGGCCGCTCGGCCACTGACACGAAGTTGCACCGGATCCAATCGAGGGAGGTTCGCGACGATCCGGTCTATCGCGTTGGCTCCGCTGGTGTGGCCGTTCAGCGTGTCCAGCAGGCTCATCGCGAGCTGGTTGACCTGCATGAACCCCACGCGGTAGTCCGGACGACGGTAGGCGACGAGCTCGGTCGCCTGTCCGGGTGGAGCGGCCGGCTGGAAGGCAGGCCCGATGCGGTGCACGGGGTACCGGTAGGCGAGCGTGCGAAGAAACGGTGTGACGACGGGCATGCCCGACAGCGGATCACCGTCGGGATCGACGTCCTGCGCCTCGTCTCCCTGCGCGACCGCCAGATCGAGCTCGATCCATTCGTAGTGACACAGCTCCACCATGAAAGGCGGCAGATTCTCCGAGGTGCGGGCCGCGATAAACTCGAGGAACTCCCGGGAGATCTCGAGGAAGAACGGCGTGGTGCACGGGTGCTCGCGGATGAACTGACGTACCAGATCCGACCATCGCTCGCCCGCGAGCAGGGATTTGGTGACAGGAAACGTGCTGGCCAGGAACGACTCGATGTTCTCGTAGACGAGGTCTACGTATAGCTGCAACCGTCGTGACTCCATGTCTGGCGTTACCGCCTGGGGGTTGCGAATGTGCTCCGCGAGCTCCAGTTGCCGGGACAGGAACCGCGGGCGGACGTTATTGCGCGGATGCATCACGGAGCGCTTCGCTCTGCAGGAGTCGTATTCGATGGACCTCGCCGAGGAGCTCGGTCAGGGGCGGGAAGTTGAAATCGCGCTCGAGCAACGTTGGCATGACTCCCCAGCGTTCGTAAGCGACCCGAAGCAGATCCCAGACCGGGTCGATGACGTTTGACCCGTGCGTATCCACCCTGAGGTCGGGTGCATACTCGTAGTGCCCCGCCACGTGTATGTAGATCGTGCGACTCCCGTCGATGCCGCGGAGGAAGTCGTGAGGGTCGTAGCCGAAGTTGACGCTGTTGACGAACACGTTGTTGACGTCGAGAAGCAGATCGCAGTCCGCTTCCGACAGGACGGCATTGATGAACTCGAGCTCCGACAACTCCTGCCCCAGGCGGGCGTAGTAGGAGACGTTCTCGATGCCGATACGCCGCTCGAGCACCTCCTGAACCTGGCGGATCCTCCTTGCTACATAGTCGACGGCCTCGCAGGTGAATGGCATGGGCATGAGATCGTAGAGATGACCTTGGTCGTCGCTGCACCAGCTCAAGTGCTCCGTGTAGACGCTTACGCCATGGTCATTCAGAAACGTTCGGATGGCCTTCAGCAGGTCGGTATCGAGGGGTGCCGGCCCGCCTAGGGACAGCGATAGGCCATGGCACACCAGCGGAAAACGCTCCGACAGGGCCTGCAGTTGCCGGCCGAACCGGCCACCCACCCCGATCCAGTTCTCCGGCGCCAGCTCGAGGAAATCGATGGCGCTCGGGTCCGCATCCATGAGCTCAGGCAGCAGGCGGCGTCGAAGTCCGAGCCCAGCCCCAAGAACAGGAACGTGGCCCTTCACGTCAGCCCTCGGCCGGCATCTCCCGGCCGAGAGCTCGTCGTGGCGGGCCGGCTCAGACGAGACCACCGCACTTGCCTTCACCGCATTTGCCTTCGGCGTCCTTGCCGTCCGAGCTGTCGGTCTTGTCGTCGCCGCACTTGCCTTCGGCGCCGTCTTTCGCCTCGTCGGAAGCGCCGCACTTGCCTTCACCGCACTTTCCCTCGGCGTCGCCTCTCGCAGCGAGCGCATAGCCGCTGTCGAGCTCCGTGGCGACGAACAGCGCTTCCTGGTCTGCCTGCGCAACGCCCGCCAGGCCGGCGGTCGTGATGAAGGCGGACCCTATCAGGGCTGCCATGGATCTGGGCCGATTAGTCGACTTCATGAGATTCTCCAAGTGTGTCTAGTCGGAATCATTGGTACGGGGAGTGCCCGCTGCCGCTGATATGACCCGGCTGACGAAATCGGGGGTGACCGGCCGCATCTCTGCTTGCCGGTGGAGTGAATCGATCAGGAGACGGAAGTGCCGATTGAACCGCCGGCAGTGGGCGCACATGGCGAGATGCATCCGCATCGACATGCGTTGGCCCAGGGTCAACTCGCCGTCGAGCCAGGCGCTCGCTCGCTCCGTAACCTCGCGACAGCTCAACATTCACCTGTCTCCTGAAAACCGTTCACCATCTTCATCAGCCTGAGTCGCGCTCTGTGCAGCAACACTCGTGTATTGGACGCAGTCAGAGCCGGTTTCGTTACAGATTGAGTCAGAGTTCGGGAAGCGTGCCGGGCGCTCGCGCTGCCACAGCGCGGGTGATGGTCACCGTGTTGAACAACGGGGAAGCGACGAGAGTCGTTGATTGATGGTCGCCAGGGGCAATAAGTTAATGATTTCGGGCAATCTGCGTAGCAGTTGGAGAAGAGCCATGTCGTACCCGAGCCTCCTCAAGGTGGGATCGGCGTGTCTCGCCGCCATGTTCCCTCTGGTATCGGCCTGTACCAACACCATTCATCCGCCTGATCCGCCGGCAGAGGTCCGCACGATGTTTCTGCTCGACCTCGGCCGCCACACCCGCCTGGCTTTCGAGCGGGCGGACGAGACGTTCGTCGAGTACGGCTACGGCGAATGGCGGTGGTACGCCGGAATGGAGACGCAGTGGTGGCGGGTACCGGCCGTGCTGTTCTGGCCGACCGAGGGCACGCTGGCGCGACGGGAGTGGCTGGGGCGGAGGGCGGAGGCTCGCCTGCTGGAAGAGTATGCCGGGCTGGTCGTGCTGGAGCTGCCCGCGGAGAAGCGCGAGGTCGCCGCACTCGTCGCCGACCTCGATGCCGCCTTCGAACGCCGCGTCGCGGAGCTGCATCGCAACCGCGTCTACCAGCTGGACTTCGTCCCGTATGATCGGCCCTACACGCTGTTCAGCAACAGCAACCACGTCGTCAAGGAGTGGCTCGAGCGGACGGGCTACGCGGTGCGGGGCACGGGCATGTTCGCCGAGTGGCGCCTGGCGTCATCCGGGTCGTCGGCGCCAGGGGGCGCTGGCGGCGAACGGCAGGTAGGCGAGCCAGCTCACCAGCACCGTAAGCGCCATCAGAGCGATCAGGTAGTCGGGCCACGGTCCGAACAGGTCCAGCACCGACGCCTTCTCCGGTTTCTCGCGCAGGAACAGGTAATTGGTGTCGAGCAGCAGATTCAGCGGCGCGATGAGGGCGGCATAGGCGGCGGTCACCGTCAAGGCGATGCCCAGCGACGTGAGGCGCGGCCGGAATGACAGGCCGAAGATGGCGTGAACCACCGCCAGCACCACCAGCCCGTGGCCGAGAAAGAACAGCAGAAACGGCAAACCGGGGAAGCCGACTGCAAGATCGGGGGTGAGCAGGGCCGTGACCGACCCGCCCATGGCCCAGAAGTAGGCTACCTCGAAGGCCCGGTAGCTGCGGCGCCACAACATGTACACGCAAAGCAGCTCGTTGATACGGCACAGATCCAGCGGCAGGCTGCGCTGCCACGGAATGCTCTGCACGTCGATGAAGACGTACAGCTTCGCGATTTCCTGGAGGATCAGCACCACGGCAATGACCCGGGCCTGGCGGGATGCGGCTGGGCGCCGCGCGACGCGCGCCACGGT
>JAWLGU010000047.1:0-36192 GCA_041690675.1 Pseudomonadales bacterium
GGCGGATACCCGCTCGGCGGATTCCTCGAACAGCGCCGGAAGATCCTCGTCGGCGGTCTCCAGCAGGCGGTCGAGGAAACGGTGAAAGTGCTGGCCGCCCCCCTCGTTGCGGCCGAACATCACCTCGAAGCCAGGCCGGTGCAGGAGCGCCTGCTGCTGCCGGAAGCCGGTGGCGTAGTCCTCGTCGCGCACCACGTGCTCCAGCAGCTTGAACTGATCGTGGGCGGCCTGGCGCATCTCGTCGTTGGGCGGCAGCTTCTCCATGACGTAGTTCTGCACGGTGCGGGATTCCAGCGGCGAGTCGCCCGGAAACAGCTGAGACACCATCACTCCGCGGCCGCCGCCGCCGTCGAAGGAGGCAATGGAAATGTGCGGGAAGATGGTCCACACGCTGGCCATCAGCGGTTCCAGGGGCCACTTGGCCTCCGGCTGGTTTTCCAGCTCCAGGAGCAGCGGGTTCGGTGACGAGACCCGCTGGTGCGGCCCCCAGGCGTAGTACAGCGCCTGGTTGGGCATGTTCGAGCCGAAGGTGTTGCGGTGCAGGATCGGCAGGTGATAGAGATCCATATAGCCGTCGTAGGCGATCTTCCAGTTGGGGCTCTCCAGGGTCCGAGCCTCGAAGAGATCCCAGCTCTCGAAGCCGAAATTGTCGAGCAGGGCGTCGTAGCCGCACAGAAAGGTGTCGATGTCGAGCTTCGAGCGCGGATCCAGGGTCACCCAGATCATGCCGGCCCGCTCGCCCACCGGCAGCGGGGTCAGCCCGTGGCACGACTTGTCGATCTCCCCGAAATCTTTTTCCGCATACACCGCCACCAGCTGACCCGCGTGATCGTAGGTCCAGGCGTGGTACGGACATGTGAAGCGTTTCCGGTTGCCGGAGGATTCCGTGACGATCACAGCGCCGCGGTGGCTGCAGGAATTGATGTAGGCGCGGGCTTCACCGCTCTCGGCGCGTACCATCAGTACCGGCACGCCCAGAACGTCCAGGGTCTTGAAGTCGCCGGGATTCTTCAGCTCGCAGCTCATGGCCAGCATCAGCGGCAGGCGCTTGAAGACCCGGTCCATTTCCAGTTGCCAGCGCTCCTGGTCGTAGTAGAGCTCGCCGGGGATCTTCATCACCTCGGGTGCCGGCTCGATGGAACCGGATTTGACCATCCCTATGTTGTGGCGGGCCATTCGGATCAGCTCCGCCCGCGAATCGCCTCGAGTCTGGGTCCTAGCGCTGCTCGCCATGGTCACTCGCTCCTCACTGGCAAAACCGGATATGATGACTGTTTCGCCATTTTGCCCAGTTCACGGGCGCGTCGTCCACCCCTGGAGTTGACCGATGGGCGACCCGGCTGCAACACTCATCGACTCTGGGAGGACGTCCATGATCCGAATCAAAAAGATCGCAGCTGCGCCGCGGCGCCATCCGGTCCCCGGTGCAAGCAAGAGATGGTGGTAGGGTGATGGCGGCTATGCAGCCGGAGCATGACCGGTTCCTTTCGGCCCATCGCTGGGCAGTGCTGACCACCTTGCGTGCCTCGGGCAGCCCGGTGAGCTCCATCGTGGCCTACGCCAGGGACGGCGACGACTTCGTCGTCAGCACGCCAGGAGGCACGTTCAAGCGGCGCAGCATCCAGCGGGACCCCAGGGTCAACCTCTGCGTGATCAGCAACGCCGAGCCCTTCAACTTCGTGGCCATCGAGGGCACCGCAGCCGTGGAGGGCGACGATCTGGTGCGGCGGACGCAGCTGGTCTTCGACAACCTGGCGGGGACGGGTTACCGGGCGCCGGCCGACCTCGAGCACTGGCTCGAGAGCCAGCAACGCGTGATCCTCAGGATCCGCGCGGACCGGGTCTACGGCGTCATTCGGTGACGCCGAGCCACCGCGGCCGGGTCACCGGTAGCCCTCCCAGTACGGCGCCCGCAGCTTGCGCTTGTTGAACTTGCCCATGGGCGTGCGCCCGAGGTCCACTTGCGGCGCCGGTCATCGCCGCGACCTTGCCGTCCAAGCGTTTGCTCATCTACCTCTCCGAGAAAACTAGGTTGATCGACTGCGTTTGCGCATGCGTTCCCGGTCGTAGAGCGGATCGTCCGGTTTGCGCCCTCCGGCAATCATGGCGCTGTCCTTGAAGGTCATGTCGGCTGCGGGTTCATCCCGCACCCAGTCCACCAGCTCCGAACGGTACGCGATCTTCCAGACGCCGCTGCGACGCTCGTAGCGGTCCACATAGCGACCGCTGATGAAGAGATCGCGCTCGCTGCCATCCTCGGCAATGATCCGGTGAAAGGCCTGGTAGTACACCTCGCCGAACGCCTCGTTCCCGGCTACCTCGATCTGAACCTGACCGATCATGTGGTGGTTCGACGCGTGGGGCCTCAAAGCGCTCTGGGCGAACCGGACGAAGCCGTCGGGATCGCCCTCGTAGATGCCGTAGGAGCACCAGGCATCGTCCCAGAACACGGATCGATGGGCCTCGGGGTCCAGCCGGTCCTGGCCGCGCATGTACGTGCACGACAGCTCGTAGATCTCCTGCTTGTCGGCCAAGAGCTGCAGTTGATCGCTGGTCATACGTGCTCCATGTCCGAGTGGCCGGTACCGCCGCGCCGGCGCGGCACCCTCAGCCGGCCAGCAGACGATCCAGGGGGTCGTCGGGGTGGCGCGCGCCCTGTCTCCGTGACCACGATGATGCTCCTGCTCCTTTGCAGTTGTCAGGCGCCGACCGCCAAGGCGTGAAAACCGTCCTGCTTGATTGTTTTGGCCGATTGGGCGAAAGTCAACAGCCGGATGGGGATTAGGATCGTTCGCGCGCCAACGGGAACGACTCCACGTCATCTGCACGCAACAACAAATTGATCGTTGGGGAGAGATCGATGAAGCTGACACGGTTCAACGCGTCCGTCGTGGTGGGCGCAAACTTGATCATGCCTTGCACGCTAACCTTCGCTGCCGAGGCGGTGATCGAGGAGGTCATTGTTACGGCCCGTCAGCAGGCAGAGACCCTGCAGGACGTGCCCGTAACCGTGGCGGCCTTCACGGAGCAGGACCTCGACCGTTACAACATCCGGGATCTGCAGGAAGCGGCCAAGCTGGTGCCCAATTTCCAAATCAACAAGGGGGCGTCGGGCAGCGGTACGAACATCTATCTGCGTGGGGTCGGGTCGAGTTCCATCAGCGCAGCCTTCGACCAGTCCGTGGCTCTGAACATCGACGGCATCGTGGTCAACCGGGGCCGGTTCATCTACGACTCCTATCTGGACATGGGCCAGCTCGAGGTCCTGAAGGGGCCGCAGAGCCTCTATTTCGGCAAGAGCGCCACGGCCGGCGTGATCTCCATCACCAGCAACGACCCGGGTGAGGAGTTCGAGATGGAGGCCTCCGCGGCTTACGAGACGGAGTACGAGCAGACCTACACGGAGTTCGTCGTCTCCGGGCCCCTCACAGAGACCTTCGGCGCACGGCTTGCTCTCGGGACCTCCCGGAGCGAAAAGATGATCGAGAACACCAGCCCCTTCGCGCAGGACCGCTGGCGCGACGAGGAATCTCTGAACGGCCGCCTGACCCTGCTGTGGGACGCCAGTGACAGCGTCACGGCGCGGCTGAAGGTCAACTACTCCGAATACGAGAGCGACGGCAGCGCCAGCAACTACGACATGTGGTGTCCGGACGGCACGAGGCAGGACACGTTCGTCGGGCCGATCCTGCTGCCGAACCCCTCCAACGACTGCAAAATCAACGGCAATACCTCCCTCGGCGATGTGAACCCGGTGCTGCGGGCCGGTCTGCCTTACGGCGGTGAAGACGGCAAGCCCTTCCTCGACCAGGAAAGCTGGCTGACCTCCCTCAAGGTGGACTGGGACGTGAACGAGACCCTGGCGCTGACCTCGATCACCGGCTATGTGGACTTCGACCACAAGGAGCTGGACAACTACAGCGGTTCCGACGCCGGCGTCTACGACGGCCTGCATCGCAACCAGTACGAGGCGTTCTCCGAGGAGCTGCGTCTGGCCAGCAACTTCGACGGGCCCCTGAACTTCATGTTGGGCGCCTATTATCAGGACGTGGAACAGGGCTTCGAGGCCTACCAGTACGCGGCGAACTTCGGCATCCTCGTCGGCCCGGACCCCGTCACCGGCAACGGCTACGACTATGCGAAGATCCAGAAGACCGACATGCAGGTCTGGTCCGGCTTCGTCGCCGCATACTGGGACGTGACCGACACGGTGGAGCTCACCGCGGGGGTCCGCTACACCGACGAAGAAAAAGACGCGCGCATCGACATTCCCTACATGCACCTCATCGCCGAGTTGTCCGGTGGTTTCCTGCTCACGGGCGATTCCATCACGGGCCTCGAGTTCGACGATGACAATCTATCTCCCGAGGTGGCGGTGAACTGGTACGTCACGGATCAGGTGAGTGTCTACGCCTCCTACAAGGAAGGCTTCAAGTCCGGCGGCATCGACACCAGCGCCCTGCCCACGGCGACCTTGAGCCCGCTGAATCCCGCGTTCCCGGATTTCCTCATCTTCAAGTCGGAAGAGGCCGAGGGGTACGAGGTGGGCATGAAGTCGAACCTGCTGGGCGGTGCCATGCGGCTGAACGCCACCGCGTTCACCTACGACTACTCGGATCTGCAGGTTCAGCAGTTCAACTCCGTGGCCATTCAGTACACCACGTTCAACGCCTCCGAGCTGACCACGGAGGGCGTCGAGTTCGACCTCTTGTGGCTGACGCCCATCGAAGGGCTGCAACTGCGGAGCGCCTGGGCCTACACGGATGCCGAGTACACCAAGGAGTTCATCAACGTCGCCGGAGACGACCTGGAGGGCCAGGATCGGGAACGTAACGCCAAGTACAGTGGCTACGCGGGCTTCAGCTACGACTTCCCGCTGGGTACCAGCAACTGGCGCGGTGACCTGTCCTTCGACGCCCGCTACAGCGACTCGTACCCGCTGCAGGGGACGCTGGACACGCGGCACATGGATTCCTACTGGCTGACGGATGCCGCCATCCGGGCGTATCGGGAGGACGGCCGTTACGAGCTCGCCCTCATCGGCCGAAATCTCGGTGACGAGATCGTCGAGTACGGGGAGCAGGCCATTCCGGCGACGGTTGCCGGCCCGAGCGGCATCCAGGACCGTGCCGTCAGCACAGGCTTCGGCCGCATGTACACGCTGCAGTTGCGCGTACGCCTGTGATGCAGCGAGTCCATGAGTCTGTGAATCGTAGTTGATCGTTTTGGGGAGGGGAGATCAATGAATCCAAGGCTATTGGGGGCCATATGTGCCCTGGGTGTGAGCGCGGGCGTGCCTGGCGCGTCCGTTTTTGCTGCTGAGGCCGTGATCGAGGAAGTCATCGTCACGGCTCGTCAGCAGGAAGAAACCCTGCAGGACGTGCCGGTGACCGTTGCGGCTTTCGGTGAAGCGGACCTGGACCGTTACAACGTCACCAAGCTAAGCGAAGCCGCCAACATGATCCCGAACTTCCAGATCTACACCACGGGATCGGGCAACGGTTCGGTGTTGCGGCTGCGCGGGATCGGCTCCAGCGACATCAGCGCCGCCTTCGATCAGTCGGTGGCCATCAACGTCGATGGCGTCGTCGTGAACATCGGCCGGTTCATCCACAACTCCTACATGGACATGGGCCAGCTCGAGGTCCTCAAGGGACCCCAGAGCCTCTACTTCGGCAAGAGCGCGACCGCGGGCGTGGTATCCATCACCTCCAACGATCCGGGCGACGAGCTCGAGGTCGAGGGCATGGTCGGATACGAAACCGAGCATGACCGGCAGTATTTCGAGGCGGTGATCTCGGGGCCGATCACAGACACCTTCGGGGCCCGTCTGGCTCTCGGCGCCAGCAAGGCCGACGAAATGTGGAAGAACCTCTGGCCGGGCGTCGCTAACGAGTGGCGCGGCGAGGAGTCCGAGAACTACCGGCTGACCCTGGTCTGGAATCCCAGCGACCTGCTGAAGCTGCGGCTGAAGTACGCCTACTCGGAGTACGAGAACGACGGGCCGTGGGCAGTGATGGAAGAAACCTGTCCCGAGGGCGCGGTTCAGCCCACCGCTCTTCCCGCGGCCAGTGCGGCCATGGTGGTGCTTCCGGGTGTGGACGACTGCAAGCTCAACGCCAACACGTCGCTGAACGACCTGCACCCGACCCTCGCCCTGGGGCTGCCCTACGGTGGCGACGACGGCGTGCCCTTCCTGGAGCAGGAGACCCACTTCGTCTCCCTGCGCGGAGACTGGGAAGTCAACGAGAACTTCTCGCTGCGGTCGGTGACCGGCTACGTCGACCTGGACCACATCGACCTCGAGGTCTACGACGGCAACGCCGGTGTCTTCGGCGGCGAGCACCGCAACACCTACGAGAGCGTGTCTCAGGAGTTCATCCTGACGAGCCATTTCGACGGCCCGCTGAACTTCATGCTGGGCGCGTACTACCAGGACGTGGAGCAGGTGTTCGAAGCGTACCAGTACGCCTTCAATCTGGCCCTGGTGCCCAACGTCCTGAACTTCAACCCCGCGACCGTGCCGTTCTCGGCAGCCCTGGGATTCGATACCACGCCGGGTGCCGCCTTCGGTCCCGACCCGGCGACCGGCAGAGGCTCGGACTACACCAAGATCCACTACCTGGACACGGAGGTGGTCTCCGGCTTCGTCGCCGTGTACTGGAGCATCACGCCTGATTTGGAGCTCACCGCGGGTGTCCGCTACACCGAGGAAGACAAGCAGGGCCGCATCGACCTGCCGTACTTCCACGCCGCCGCCCAGGTCTTCGACTTCGGGGGATTCGATCGGGTGGACGGTCTGGAGTTCGACGACGACAACCTGTCCCCCGAGATCGCCCTGAACTACTACGTCACGCCGGATGTCAGCGTCTATGCATCCTACAAGGAAGGCTTCAAGTCCGGTGGCGTGGACAACAGCGCCCTGCCGACCGCCAAGCTGAATCCGAACTCGTCGGTGTTCACCGGCTTCGACTTTCTCTACTACGACTCCGAGGAAGCCTCGGGCTTCGAGGTGGGCATGAAGGGGAAGTTCCTGGATGACTCGCTGCGCCTGAACGCCACCGCGTTCCACTACACCTACGAGGATCTTCAGGTTCAGCTGTTCAACTCCATCATCATTCAGTTCGAGACCTTCAACGCGTCCGAGCTGCTGACCAAGGGTATCGAGTCCGACCTCCTGTGGCTGACGCCGGTGGAGGGCCTGTCGCTGCGGGCCAACATGGCGATCACCGACACGGGCTACGAGGACGATTTCTTCAACGCCACCGGGGAGAATCTGAAAGGGGAAGATGCGGCCGGCAACGCCGATCTGGCCGGCGCCATCGGCTTCACCTACGATTTCGAGCTGGGCCGCAACTGGCGCGTGGATCTGTCGGCGGATGCCCGCTACAACGACGGCTACAACTGGACGGCCACGCTGGACCCATACACGCAGGATTCCTTCTGGTTCGTGGACGCCGCGTTGCGGCTCTACAGCGCCGACGGGCGCTACGAGCTTTCCCTCATCGGCCGGAACATCGGGGACAAGATCGTCGCCCAGGGCGGCGGTGCCCGCCCGGGCGCGTGCGCCAACAACCAGGCGGCGGTGCCGTTCGGTTGCGATCTCACCGCAGGAGCGAACGACCAGGATCAGGTGACCTATACGAACCTGGGACGCATGTTCAGCGCGCAATTCCGCGTACGCCTCTGAGTGAGAGAGATGGCCACTCCGGCGACGCTGGTCCCGGGGGATGACGACTTTCATCCCCCCACGCTGGACGATCCGTACTGGACCGAGACGCACTGGTTCTCGTTCGATCAACCGGGACCGAATCTCTCCTGCTCCGTCTACCCGGTGCTGCGAAGGAACCTGAACATCGCCTCGGTCGCCCTGTACCTGTGGGACGGCAGCGAGAGCGCGCCCTGGCTCATCCGCTACGGCAAGGCCTACTGGCATCTGCCGTTTCCCGAGTCCGGCCTCCGGCAGCTTCGTCTCGGGGATCTCGAGTACGACTGCATCGAGCCGCTTTTGAGCTGGGCCGTGCGGTACGCGGACGGCGAGCAGGTGGCGCTGGATCTACGCTGGGACGGTCTCCGTGAAGCTCACCTGGCGCACAAGAGCCCCCACGGCGGTCATCTCGACCAGCCCTGCAGGGTGACGGGTACGGTCACCATTGATGGCGAAAGGTACGACATCGACACGCTGGGTATGAGAGACAAGAGCTGGGGCGTGCGACCCGATGTTCGGGCCGGCGTAGCTGCAGAAGACGGCCGCAGTGCGGTCGCCTACACCTACGGCACCCTCTCGGCAGACGAGCAGTTCCTGATCTACTCGGCGATGAAGGGCAACGTCGGGGACGCCATGCCCGGCGGATACCTGGTGCGTGGCGGCGAGAAGAGTGCGATCGTTCGGGGCACGCGCCGGGTGCTCGGCCGCAGCAGCGGTTACCCCACGGAAATCGAGCTGGTCATCGAGGACGATCTCGGTCGCACGCTGAAGGTGCATGGGATCTGCCAGAATCGGCTGGCGAAGCAGGCGTTCTCGACCACCTTTGCCTGGCTCAGCATGACGGAATGGCGCACGCCCGACGGCGAAAGGTTTCTCGGGGAAGATCAGGAAGTATTCAGTCCCTATTCGTCCGGCGCGCGGATGGCCCGGCTCAACACCCGTTAGTCCCGGCAGCGTCGCCGAGCCTCCTCGAATCGTGATGCTGCCGTGTCCTATTCCAGCTGCGCCAGCGCATCGGCGACGCTCGCTTCGAGAATGATCCTGCCGGCGTACGCCAGGCGCAGGTCGCTGTTCAAGCCGCTTTCGAACGATCTGCGGCCCAACGCGCAGCACGCGGCGTTGCGCAGCCCGCGCCAGGGGCGGTACGCGGCGAGGCGCTCAGGCGAAGGCTCCGGGGCGCCGGCTTCCTGGTACATGCGCAGAAACTCGTCGAACGGGACCAGCGCCTCGATGGAAGGTCGGGCATAAGCCAGGTCTTCCTCGGGCTCTCCGAGGTGAGCGAACTCCCAGTCGAGCACGGCCTGGATCCTGTCCTCGTGCACCAGGATGTTGTGAAAGCCGACGTCGGCGTGAACCAAGGTGAAGCGTCGCAGCGGGGGCAGGCTGCTCTCGAGGTGCTGGAACGCCTGCGCCACCACATGCTGGTGACGGGCGGGCGCGCATTCCTCCCAGAGCCGCCGCCACCAGCCAACGTAGGCGGTCAGCTCCTCCCGAGGCGCTGCCCCGGGGGCTTGGCGCAGCACGTTCAGGCTCTCCACGGGCGCGGTGTGCAGCCGGGCCAGAAACGACGCCAGATCCCGCGCGCCCCGTTTCCTGACCGCCGGCTGCGTCTGGGATGTGAAGAATTGAGGTTCCCCCTTCACGCCGGCGGATATCATGAAGGGCCCTCCCAGGCCCGGGGTGGGATTCGCCTCCACGAGCAGTGGTTCCGCCACGGGCAATCCGAGGCGATACAGGTCCCGAAGCAAAGGAAACTCATCGACCACGGTGGTCCGCGTGGGCCCCGCGGGGAGGTCGCGGCGAACGGCCAGGGTGCGGCTGGCATGGCGGCCACTGACGGTGATGAGATAGGTGTCCTTCGAGAATCCCAGCGCCGATCGCAGGATCGACAGCTCGTCACCACGGTCGATGAGGCCATGGTCGCTCAGATAGGTCCTCAGCGCTTGGGGATCCATGGTGCGCTCGACGGGCGGCGCAATGGAATTGCCTCCGTGGTCAAGGGTCCGCAGCAGCGCGGCGATCATCTGCAATGGTCCGGCATACTCGTGCTCGGCGCCGGCGAGCGTCTCGAGTTCCCGACTGATCACATCCAGCAGCATCGCATCATGAGGGTGCAAGGGGTTCTCCCAGCTTCGTGGTCGATCTCATCCGCGCCTTTAGGCTTCCACGATCAGGCCGGTCCCGCAACTGTTGGCGCTGACCCTCCGCGTCGACCTGCTGCTGGGGTATAGTCCGAAGCTGACTCGATCGGATCCTTGATCCGGGGGGAGGGAGAGATGTTGAGTGCGCTCGACGAAACGCTGATGCATCAGGCGCCTCTCACGTTCGATGAGGCGGCGACCAGCGATCATCGGTTCTTCGACCGGATGGTGGTAGGAACCCACGCTCCGGACGGCACCAAGGTGATCATGGGGCTGGCCGCCTACAAGAACATGAATGTCTTCGAGGGCTTCGCGTGCGTTCAGAGAGGCGACAGGCAGTACAACCTGAGGCGCTCGCGGGTCCTGCGTCCCAAGCTCGCGTCCGAGCTGGCGCTCGCGCCCATCCGCGTCGACGTGGTGGAACCTCTGAGGGCGTTGAGGCTGTCGCTCGAGCCGGGAGACGCCTGGCCCATGAGCTTCGAGCTGGATTGGCGTGGCAACTTCCCCGTGCATCTGGAGAAACCGCACTTCGGCCGATCGGCCGGCCGGGTATTCCAGGACTACCTTCGATTCGACCAGCTCGGCGTGGTGGACGGCTGGCTCCGCGTGGCGGGCGAGCGGCTCGAGGCCGAGAGCTGGTTCGGCTGGCGGGACCATTCGTGGGGCGTGCGCCCCGGCGTCGGGAACTACGAGCCGGACAACGGGGCCGGTCCGGTGGGCGCTTTGAGCGTCCCGGGTGCCGACGGCTCGCTGCTGGTGATGCTGTGGTTCTGGGCCGAGGGAATCGGTGGCAACTTCCACGTGGTGGAGGACGGCCATGGCAATCAGTTCGGGCTCGACGGCGACATCAAGTTTCCTGAAGAGATTGGTCGTGATCCGGTGGCCGTAACCCGGATCGAGCACGACATTCATTTCATTCCCGGGACCCGGGTGTACGACCGGGCGGAGCTGCAGGTGACCACCGCTGATGGTGGGACGTACGACATCAAGGCCGAAGCGGCCGGGCGGGCCTGGGTCTACAAGGGCACGGGCTATTCCGAGGGCTATGACGACGAGCGGGGCCTGGGTGTCTATCGGGGCGACGAGCTCATCGAGACGGACACGTATGACGTTTCGCAGCCCGGAGAGGTCGTACTTCCGGACGGCCGGAGGATCGCCCCCGTTCATCGTGAGCAGCCGGTCAATCTGACCGTCAACGGACGGCCCGGGTATGGACACATGCCGCTGATCAACTGGGGCCGGATTCGGCGCTACGGGCTGGGAGAGTAGGCAGGGCCATGGCTGACATCGAACGTTCCGAGGCCGCCCTTACCGCGGAGAGCGTGGCGGACTACTTCTCCGCCCGGCTGGGCAGCTCGGTGACCGTACGCAACCTGCGGCAGACCTTCCCCGGCCTGTCGCGAGAGACGTACCTCGTCGATGCCGAAGTGGCAGGTGAAAGCCGGGGATTCGTGCTGCGCGTGGATCCGCCCTCGGGAGGCGGAACACCGACCAGCTTGCGCCATGAATGGGAGGTTTACCGGCGTCTCTGGACATCGCCCATCCCGGTGGCCGAGCCGCTCTGGTTCGCTGAAGGTGTCGACTTCGCCGAGGGGCGCGCCCACATGGTGCGGGACCTGGTGGCTGGTGGAACGACGCTGCCCGGGCTCACCGCGGCCACGGCGGAGGGTGCTCGGCTGCGTCACGTCGCGGTGCGCAATCACGTCGAGATGCTCGCCGAAGTCCATCGGCTCGACTGGGCTGCGTACGGCTTCGATGAGTTCATTCCCGTTCCTGCCAGCCCCGACGACGCGCTGCGACTGGAGTTCGACATCTGGAAGGACCTCTGGCTCGCCGGGCGGACCGAGCCGCACCCGGTGATCACGGAAGCCCTCTACTGGCTGGAAGAGAACATGCCGAGGGATACGCCCTTCATCTCTCTGGTGAAGGGCAACAACGGCATCGGCGAGGAGATCTGGCGCGACGGCAGGATCGTTGCCATGAGCGATTGGGAGCTGGCATCCCTGGGAGACGGCGTGCTCGACCTGGCGTTTTCTCAGGGCACGCTGGCTCTCGACGATTTCGGCGCCGCCGTCAGGTACTACGGCGAGTGCGTCGGCCATGAGGTATCGCCACGACGTCTGGCGTGGGCCATGTTCTGGATCATGTTCAAAGCTCTGGTGTGCCTGAACACGCTGTTCCTTCGCAACTACATCGCAGGCGCCGATTCCCGCATAGCCAGCGCTGCTTTCGGCGTGATCTCGGTGCGGCAGTACGAGCGGCAGCTAGCCATGAGCATCGGCAAGGACCTCGAAGCTGCCCTGCACGATCTGGCAGCTCAAACGACCAGAAGCACCTATGCCAGCATCGGAGCGACATCATGAAGCCGTCATCCCAGGCGCTGCTCGGTGGCATCGCGGACACCGTCGAGACCCAGGTTCTACCGGAGCTGGAGGCTTCGACCTGGACGGCCAGTCGCCTGCGAAGCTGCCTCGCGCTGCTGAGGCATCTGGAGCAGCGCGTGGTGATGGAGGGTCCACTGCTGTACCGGGAGAATGCCGAGCTTGAGGTGTTCTTCGGCGAGCTGCTGGAGGATCTGAAGGACGTTCGAGAAGCTCTGCCGCTACGTGACGAGCTCGAGGTGCTTCGCTCGACTTGCACGTACTCCGAGGCGTACCCCGCGGTGGAGGAGCTGGCTTCGGTCAATGCCCGATACCTCGAGTTTCTCGACCGGATCATCATCATGCTGCACGAGAATCGGGCCGCGCTCGGCGAAGCGCGATTCGAAGAGCTTCGAGGCAGGGTAATGGACCGGATCCGGGAAGCGAAGCAGCGGGAGGCGCCGATGATCGATGCCGCCAGTGGATATTCCCCCATCTAGAGGATCACGCTATGACCCGACCGTCCATTTTCATTACCGGCGCTGCGGGTGGCATGGGGCTCGCCACGGCAGAGCGGTTCGCGCGCGAGGGCTGGTTCGTGGGACTGTACGACGTCGACGCGGCTGGCGTGCGCGAAGCGGCGAAGCGCTTCGATCCGGCGCAGATCGTCGCGGGCGCCCTGGATGTCACGTCGGAAACCACGTTTGCCGACGCCATGGCGCAGTTCGCCGAGCGAACGGGTGAGCGCTGCGACGTGATGTTCAACAACGCGGGGATCGCCCCCGGAGGCTGGTTCGATGAGATGGACATGGCGGCCATCCGGCGCATCATCGACATCAACGTGATGGGGGTGATCATCGGTACCCGTGCGGCCCTGCCGCTGCTCAGGCAGACGCCCGGCTCCCTGTGCATCAGCACAGCGTCTTCCGTCGCCACGTACGGTCATGCCCTGCGAGCCGTGTACTCCGCGTCGAAATACGCCGTCCGGGGGCTGACTGAAGCGCTCAGTCTGGAGTTCGAGCGCTTCGGGATCCGCACCGCCGACATCCTGCCAGGGTGTATCGACACGCCGATGCTGCGCGCGGCGCTGGCGGCAGGCGCAGGCAGAGCGTTCGACGAGGGCATGCTCGAGGGCCTTCCCCGGACGGGTGCTTACCGGCTGGTGCCGGTGGAGGCGATCGCCGACACGGTGTGGCGGGCCTATCACGATGCTGACACCATTCATTGGTACGTGCCGGAAGAGGTGGCCGAGATCGACCGGATGGAGACGGCCGAGGCCCGGCGCGAGACCAGGGCCTTTCTGTTCGAACGCTGATTGGGGCGATGGTCAGATAGCGCGGCCGAGCAGGGCGCCAGAATGGATGGCGTTGCGAATGTTGTTCCGCCCCTGCACGTCACCGATCTGGTGCACGGTGAAGCCTTCCGATTCCAGCTCATAGGCGAGCTGGCGGTTGGGCTCGTTGTAGCTCACCAGAATGACCGTGCGTGCCGGGATGGTGCGCACCCGCTCCGTGTAGAGAACACCGATGTCCACGGCATCTTCGCGGATCTCGCGCAGATAGTGCCCGCCGATGAAATCGAAGTCGCCTGACATCAAACGTTCGCGCGCCGCACCGACGGTAACCGGGGGGAACGGCAGATTCTCGCCCACATCCTTGAGCCGGGAGACCATGGTGACGTGCACGCCGGCTTCGAGCAGCACGTCGGCCACCGATATGGCCTCGAACGACCCGGTGTCGTCGAAGACCAGCGCCGGGCCCTCGATGTTCACCGGAGCACCGAAGCCGAAGAGATCCCAGGAGCTGTGCACGTGGGGCAGGTCGTGACCCGGTATGGGGACGGCGGGATTGGCAAGCTGGAATCCATCGGAACGTGGTGAAGTGCCGGTGGCGATCACCACCTCGTCCGGTGCCACGGTACGGACCAGCTCCACGTCGACCAGGGAGTTCAGGCGTACGTCCACCTGAAGATATTCCAGCTCGTCGGTCAGCCAGCGGGTGATGGCGCCGATATCGCCACGGTGAGGCGCGGCGGCGGCCATAATGACCTGCCCCCCCAGCATCTTCATCGCCTCGTGCAGCTCCACGTGATGACCCCGCAGCACTGCCGTCCGTGCGAACTCGAGACCGGCCGGACCACCGCCGACCACCAGAATCTTCTTCGGCGTATCCGTCGGCTGCTCGGGCTCCTGCGACACTCGGGCTTCCATGGCAGCCGCCACGTTCACCACGCAGCTCAGTCCCAGACCGCTCATGAGCCGCCCCACGCAGCCCATGTTGGAACCGATGCAGGGCCGGATGCGCTGCTCCTCGCCCCGGCGGGCCTTGTTCACGAGCTCGGGATCGGCGATCAGGGCGCGCACCATGGACACCATGTCGGCTTCGCCGCTGGAGACGATGTGGTTGGCATGATCCATGGTCATGATGCGGCCGGTGACGATGGTGGGCTTGGTGATCACGGGCCTGATGATGGAGTTGGCCCTCATCTCGACGCCCAGGGGATCATCGGAAGGTGCGATCAGCTTGTGAAACCGCCAGTAGGCGCCCATGTGCAGGGAGACGTAGTCCACGAGTGGGTCCACCGCGCGGGCGATCTCCCGGTTCAACTCGGCGGTGAGGCCACCGGGGACATAGTCCTCGTTGGGGAGCCGCACGCCTACGGCAAAATCTCCGTCGCCCACCGCGTCCCGAATCGCGGTGATCACTTCCAGCAGCAGCCGCATGCGGTTTTCGGGGGAGCCGCCGTACTCGTCCGTGCGCGTGTTGAGCGCCGGCGAGAGGAACTCGTGCAGCAGATAGCCGCTGGAGGCGTGGATGTCCACGCCGTCCAGGCCGCTGTCGCGAACCCGCCGCGCCGCGTCCGCGAACGCCTGAACCAGATCGTCGATCTGCGTCTTGGTGATGGACACGGGAACCACGCCCGCCATGGGATTGGGGACCTCGCTGGCAGACCAGTGCTCCGGTGCATTGGCCGCCTCCGCGTAGCCTGCGCCGGGATGGTAGAGCTGGTGAAACAGCTTCATGCCGTACTTGTGCACCCGCTTGCCGATCGCCTCCAGAAACGGCATGCAGGCATCGTCGAACAGATGAATGCCGATAGGCGCACTAGGATGCACGCCGGTAGCCTGAATGGTCGACATGCCGACCCCGCCTCTGGCCCGGGCCTCGTGGTAGGCAATCAGGTCCTCACCGGTTAGGTGGGTGCCGTGCGGCGCTCGAACGATCCGGTTGGGAATGGTTACGCCACCGACGTCTATGGGCTCGAACAGCTTGTCGTACAGCGCCATATCCTCTTTCCTTGTCTTCAGCCAATGAATCGTACCTTCGGCCTGTGCCAATGCCAGAGCCGGAAATATCAGAGCCGTCGCACCGGATCGCGACCATCCCAGCCTTGGGCCGATTGCCGCACGAAGCTGTAGAACTCCAGGAGCGTTTCGTCCGGCACGTACAGCTCGATCATGTGGCCGAGCCCGGCGGTGGCGTCCAGAAAGGCGAACTCGACGCCGCCGGAGGTCGCCGCCCGGGTTGCCAGCGGCAGCCCGGCTCGGGCGCCGTCGTCGATCGCCGAGCGCAGCTCGGGGACGAAGAGCGCCACGTGGTGCAGGCCCTCCTCACCCGGACGATACATGTCGCGGAACGGAGACGGACCTTCCACATCCTGCTGCACGAGCTCCATCATGACCTCGCCCCATTGCCCGTAAGCAGAGGAGTGGACGAAAGGGCAGGGCTCGCCCCGATGCTCCGCACTCGCCAGCTCGATCCGCTCCATCACATGGAATGGACCGGCGCCGAGGGTGGCACTCATTCGCTCTGCCGCAGCGTAGATGTCCGTCACGAAGTACGCTATCTGGACCGGGCGCTTCGGGTGCGGCATGGAGGCTGCTCGTGACGACTTTGCCCGGCCACGATAAAACAGTCAAAATTGACGGTAAAGACCCTGCGGTTCCATACTTGGCCGAGGCGCAGGCTCGCGAAGGAAGGGACGTCTGTGGAGGGAGGACCATGACCTACGATCTGACTAGACCCGCCGCGGCCGGGCTGGCGCCGGGCGAAGCCCGCTGCCCCGGCCCCAGCACCAGAGACATCATCCTTCAGGACGCGGACGGCGCACCGCCGCCCATCACGGCAGAGTCCTACGAATTCCTCGGCGACGCGGACATCCCCTTCGCACGCTACACGTCACAGGCGTTCTACGACGTCGAGATCGAGAAGATGTGGTCGCGCACCTGGCAATGGGCGTGTCGTGAGGAGCACATCCCCGATCCGGGCGACTACTACGTCTACGATGTGGGACCGTACTCTGCCCTGGTGGTGCGCGATGCGGAGGGGACCATCCGCGCATTCGTGAACTCCTGTCCCCACCGGGGGATGCAGTTCTGCGACGCAGGCTCGTCCGGAAAGGGCAAGCAGTTTCTGCGCTGCCCGTTTCACGGCATGTCATGGCACCTGGACGGATCGCTTCGGGAGATTCCCTGCCGCTGGGACTTCCCTCACATCGAGGACGACGGCTTCGGGCTCACCGAGCTGCCGACGGGCACGTGGGGCGGCTTCGTCTTCATCAACTTCGACCGCGACGCCGGGCCTCTCGAGGAGTACCTGGAGCTCCTGCCGGAGCATTTCGCGGCCTGCGCCTGGCCGCTGGAAGACCGGTACGTGGCGTTGCACATGCACAAGGTGCTGCCCGGCAACTGGAAGATGTGCATGGAAGGCTTTCTCGAAGCGTATCACGTGCTCGCCACCCACCCGGAGGGTCTGCGTACGGCGGGCGACGCCAATGCGCAGTACGACGTGTTCGGCAGGAACGTCAGCCGGTTCGTGCACACCATCGGCTACCCGAGCCCGCACCTGCCCAAGGCGCTGAGCGAAAGGGAGCTGTTCGCGGCCCTCGGTCACGATCCCGAGGAGCTGCCGGAGGGTGTGAGCGCACGTCAGCGCCATGCGGATCTGCTCAGAGGTCAGCTCGGTAACGAGCTCGGGGTGGATCTGTCGGGCGTGAGCAACAGTCAGATGCTGGACTCCATCGAGTACTTCCTGTTTCCCAACGCCTGCTTTTTTCCCGGCATCAACATTCCACTCATCTACCGGTTCCGGCCACTCGACGTGGACCATTGCATACACGAGATCATGCTGCTCCGGCCAACGCCGCCGAACCGGCCGCGTCCGGCCCCGGCCAGACCCGTCCAACTCGGCATCGACGATTCGTACGCCACGGTCGCGGAGTTCGCCGCGACGGGGCTCGCTTACGTCCTCGACCAGGACACCGAGAACTTCAGGCGCCAGCGCGCGGGGATGAAGGCGTCCTTGAAGCCCGGTCAGACGCTGGCCAACTACCAGGAAGTCCGGATCCGGCACTTCCACATGACTCTGGACGAGTACCTGACAGCCGACCGACCCGACGGCAACCGGCAGCACGAGATGTCGTTTCGGAGCTAGGGTGATGGCCGAGGCCAGCGCCTTCAATCTGTTCGACGACGAGACGCGGGAGCGCCCGTTCGGCTATTTCCGCGCCATCCGCGAGCAGTCACCGGTCTCGGAGCTGTTTTCAACGACAACTTCGTGGCGAGCGAGGGACGGGGCGATCCGCGCTGCGTTGCCGAAGCCTACCGCGGCTGTGAGCGGCTGACCGAGGCCTACCGCGATTCTCACGGCCTCCGTGACTGACCCCTGAACGGGTCGAGTGCGACGGAAGCCTCAGCCGGCGGAGGCAGTCTCTTCGGCGTGGAGGATCTGGTAGACCCGCTTCCTGAAGAACCACCGGCCGTCGACCTTGACGTAGTCGTCCGTGTATTGGCCGGTGATGGCGCGCTTGACCCCGTCCTTCTGGTGCAGGAACTCCTGCTGATACCACGTGCCCCTGGCCGTATCCCCGTCCACGATGATGGGCCCGGCCGATGCGAAGAAGCCGACGAAGGAGAAGCCGTCCATGGCCTGCTTCCAGCGGCTGTAGACGTTCTCCCGGCCCGTCACGTCCCCCAGCCCCGGCAGGGTCCAGGTCGCGTCCTCCGTCCAGTTCGCCACCCAGGCTTCGCCGTCGAAGCGCATGACTGCATCGTTGTACGACTCCACCAGCTCGCGGATGGCGAGACGGTCCTCCAGAGGCCCGCTGCTGATCATTCCTGCCCTCCCGATATCGACTTTTTCACATGCCCATCGGTACTAGGATACTCTCGCGACCGCTGGGAGCAACCTCTGCGAAATCTGCACTTGCATTGCAGGCGGACGAGCGCCGAACATGGCCGCGGGAGCGGAGAGACCCTTCATGATCAAGACGTACTTCTTCTTGTCGTCCTCCAAGCAGGATCCTTTTGCCTTCACCGCGGAGACCGCTCGGGAGCACTTCGCCCGACTGTGTCCGCAGGGGGTGGGCTACGTGCAGACACGAACCCTCGAGGAGCAGGTGGAGAGTGACGACTCGCCGCCATACGCCGGAGTGGCCGAGCTCTGGTTCACCGATGCGAGTCATGCCTTGTCCCTGGCCGCCCAGCCCCAGGCGCTTTCGCCGTTGTGGCGGGAGGGGGAGGTGACGGTTTCGGCCGTCGTCACCGGTCATGAGCGGATCGTCATGCGTCGGCCCGAGCACCATGAGGGTCATTTCATCAAGGGGGTTTTCCCGTTCCGTCGCAAAAAGACCCTGGACGTGAGAGAGTTTCAGCGCACCTGGTGGCACGATCACGGCCCCATCGCGGCGCGCACCGAAGGTGCGGTGATGTACGTGCAATGCCATCCGCTGGGCGCGTGCTATGACGGAGGCGCGCCCCCCTACGATGGCGTGACGGAGCTGTACTGGCGCGACGTCGCTACGGCTCGGGAGGCGATGGCGTCACGGCAGATGCGCGAGGATCAGGCGCGGGACGCGGAGCGCTTCGTCGAACCCGGCAGCGTGCTGCTGTTTCTCGCCCAGGAGGAAATCGTCGTTCCTCCCTGAGGTGTCGTGACGCCGTCCCGATGGGTCTCCTTCCACCTCGCTTCGGTGGAAACGCGCCGCGTCGCTCTCTCCCGTCCGCCGCCCGGGCTCCTCTTCGCGGTTGCTAGAGCCGTACCCGGAACTGCAGGGTGACCTGCCGCCCCAGTGACGTGCTCGTCACCTGATCCTGGTCGTTGGGGCCCGCGGAAGAGCACCGCAAGGCGGGGTTGGGGTTGCTGGGGTCGGGAGAGGCGCAGGCCCCGGGGCGCGGCCCGGCGCCCTGCGCGTAGATCTCGTCGCCGAGATTGCGGCCGATCACCGAGAGCAGATATCGGTCGTCGGCGGAGTACAGGTTCAGCGCGGCATCCGTGATCCAGAAGCTGTCCTGCTCGAACGGATCGAGCGTGGCGCTGATGGGATACCCGTCGCTGTAGCGGGCATCGAAGGAGAGGTTCATGCGCCAGGTGCTGGAGATGGGCCAGTCGTAGGTGATGCCGGCGGAGCCCGCGAAGTCTGCAGACAGCGCGCCGTCCTCGCCTTTCAGGTTCTGACCCGTGGCGTTGATGAAATCCTCATCGTAGCTGGTGTCCGTGAAGGCCAGGGTGCCACGCACGGTCAGGCCTTCCACGGGCGTGATCCAGAGAAGGTCGGCCTCGAGGCCTTCCGTGGTCAGCTTGGACGCGTTGAAGGTCTGGTACTGAATGATGTTTGCATCGAACAGCTGAACCTGCAGGTCGTCGTACTCGTAGCTGAAAGCCGTGGCGTTCAACCGCATGGTCCTGTCGAGCAGGTTGGCCTTCAACCCCACTTCGTAGCCCTGGGCCTCTTCCGAGTCGTAGAGGAGAAAGTCCGGGAAGTCCGGATTCTGCGCCGGATCCAGAGAATTGGTGGGCAGAGCGCTGTTGTCGATGCCGCCGGACTTGAAGCCTTCCTTGTAGGAGGCGTACACGCTGATGGCATCGGTGACGTACCAGTTGACGGCCACTTCGGGGGAGGTGTTGTCGTCGTCGAACTCCAGACCGTCGACCCTTGGCGGTGCGCCGAAGCCGAATGCCGGCGCCACCGCGTGTAGATAGGGGATGGTGATGTGGCCGTCCTTCTGCTCGTCCGTGTAGCGCACGCCGGCCGTCAGCTCGACCCGGTCGGTGATGTTCCAGTAGCCGGCGATGAATCCCGACCACACCTCGGTGTCGAGATAGTGGTTCTTGTTGTAGTCGTAGGCATTGCCCGTGCTCGGGTCCGGGCCGAACAGCACCCCGAGGTTGAACGCGTACTGGTAGGCGTTGAAAACCTGCTCGACGTCCTGATAGTACAGGCCCAGCAGGAAGTTCACGGGGCCTTCGAAGCTGCTGGCGAGGCGGAACTCCTGCGACAGGCTCTCGTAGGTGTTGCGATGCAGGCCGCCGAACAGCCCGGCATTGTAGTCGTAGATGTCGAGCTCGATGTGCTCGAGGTCGACGTAGCCCGTGACCGAGGTCAGCGACAGCCGATCGTTCAGGTCCCAGTCGAGCTGCAGCGCCAGGAAGTCGGTCTCCTGGTCGAGGAAAGGAACCCCGTCGTCGCCGCCGTGCGGCAGTCCCGCGCGCAAGGCCGGGTGCAGGTCGGCGATGGACGTGTTGCCATTGAGCTTGCAGTCGTCGACACCCGGAAAGACGATCAGCGCCACCGATGCCGCCGGTACCGCCGTGGGCTGCACGGTGCCTTCAGGACAGATCTCTTCGGTGCGGCCGTTGGCTCCGTCATTCTCGTACTCCGAGTAGGCGTACTTCAGACGCGCGCGGAAACGGTCACTGGGCTCGTAGACCAGGGTCAGACGACCGTTCAGGGCCTCCTCGCCGCGCCACTCGTTCTCTACGCCGGGCCACAGGTTCTCGAACAGCTCGTCCGATTTGGTGTAGCCCAGCGCCAGCCGGGCCCCAAAGGTCTCGGTGAGCGGCCCGGAGAGGATCAGCTCGCTGTAGGTCTGATCGTACTCCGTCTCGTAGCCGCCCATGATCTCGACCTCGAATTCGTCCCCCGGATCGTTCGACGTCACGGAGATGACGCCGGCGGTGGCGCTCTTGCCGAAGTACAGGCTCTGCGGCCCCTTCAGCACCTCCAGCTGGCCCATGTCCATGTAGGCGTTGTGGATGAATCGACCGATGTTCACGACCACGCCATCGACGTTGATGGCCACCGACTGATCGAACGCAGCGCTGATGGAGCTCGAGCCTATGCCGCGAAGGATGATGTTGGAGCCGTTCCCGGAGCCACCGTGAAACACCATGAAGTTGGGGATCAGCTCCGACGCCTCGCTGAGGGTGCTGATGTTGTAGCGGTCGAGATCCTCCTCGGTCAGGGCCGCCACGGTGACCGGCACGTCCTGGAGCGTTTCCGCCTGTTGCCGGGCGGTGACGATGATCTCCTCGATGACCCGTTCCTCGGCGCTCGGCGCCGCCCACGGCAGAACCATCGATACCAGTGCGGGCAAGCCCGCGCGTACAAGCTGCAGTCCCTTCATGATCCGATGCTCCCCTTTGAGGCCGATGCCTTCTCCCCTGCATCCCAACCGGTGGACTGCTATGTTCTCACCAGGGATGGATTTCGCCGTTCCACTTGAAGAACTTGCCGGAATCGTCTCTGGTCAGACCGGCGATGACGTTGCGGATGCCGCGCGCGCTCTCTTCGGCGGTGATCTCGGCATGAGGCCCGCCCATGTCGGTCTTCACCCAGCCCGGATGCATGAGCGCGCTGATGATGGGCTCCTGCTTCCAGTCGATGGAGAGAATCTGGCCGATCTTCGACAGCGCCGCCTTGGTGGTCGAGTAGATGATCATGCCGCCCATGGGCCAGGTCGAGGCCGCCAGCTGGCTGGTCACGTTCATCAGCTTGCCGTTACCCGACGCGATCAGGTTCGGCTTGAATGCACGCGCGATCAGCAGTGGCGCGATGGTGTTGACGTCCAGGGTCCGATGCCACTCGTCGATGTCCACGTCGTCGATGCTCTGGTGCGCGCCGCCCACGTAGCCGGCGTTGTTGATCAGGATGTCGATGGGCTCGTCACCGATTTCGTCCTTGGCCGCCGTTATGCTGCCGAAGTCGGCCAGGTCCATTCGCACGATGCGGACAGATCCGCCACGTGCGATCTCCTTGAGCGCGGCCGAAGCGTCAGGATCACGAACGCAGGCGATGACCTCGTCACCTGCCTCGGCATACTGGCGAGTGAGCTCCAGGCCGATGCCTCGCCCGGCACCGGTGATCAGTACTCGTGTCATACAGGCCTCCGTTGGCTTCCGGAAAAAGGGGATACGTGCTGACGGTGCCCGGGTCGCGGTGAACCCGTGGCTGCATGAAGTCGCCGATCAGGCTGAAACACACCCAGCCATGCCATGGCGGAATCTCCCCCTCGAATCGAGGCTCTCCCGCGACTATTGAAGCCGAACCCGGGAGTTACCGTCAACTGCGACGGTTTCCGGCATCGTCATCGGCCGGCACGAACGGTGCGTTGTCTTCGACCAGGGGTTCATCTACGCTGGCCGGGACGCGGGGGCCGCGGAACATGAGGCGAAGGCTACAGCGATGGGTTCCGCACGGCTGGCTGCGCGCTGGCGGCTGCACGCGGTGGTGCTGCTGCTGACGTTGGCGTCGACCCTGTCCTTCATCGACCGGCAGATCCTGGCGGTGATGATCGGGCCCATAAAGCGGGACCTCGGTGGGCTGTCGGACACAGAGATCTCGCTCATCATCGGGCTGGCCTTCTCCCTGGTCTACTCCCTCGCGACCCTTCCGCTCGCGCGTCTGGCGGACCGCTACAGTCGCCGCAACCTGATCGCGGCGGGCATCTTCGGCTGGAGCGCGATGACGGCCCTGGCGGGGCTGGCCAGCAACTACTGGCAGCTGTTTCTGGCGCGCATGGGGGTCGGCATCGGCGAAGCGTCGCTGGGTCCGGCTTCGACCTCCATGCTGGCGGACTACCTGCCCCAGTCCCGGCTGCCCCTGGCCTACGGTGCGGTGGCGACCGCGCCCTTCCTCGGCAGCGGTCTGGCCAGCCTGGTGGGAGGCCCTCTGGTGGACTATCTCGACGCTCGGCCGCAACTGGTGCTGCCGCTGTTCGGCGCCGTGTACTCCTGGCAGGCCGTGCTGGTCGCCGTGGGTCTACCGGGCATTCTGCTCGCGGCTGCGATGTTCACCGTTCGGGAGCCAGTACGGCGGCTGGGGCTGGCGGAGCCCGACTCCGGATACAGCTACGGGCAGGTGTGGCAGTTCGTTCGCGAGCGCCGCCGCTACCTGACGCTGCATTTCGTCGCCTACCTGTGCCTGTCCATCCAGGGCTTCGCCTTCCTGACGTGGATCGTCGAGTTCTTCGTGCGCAAGCACGGCTGGTCCCGCACCGAGATCGGCATCACCTACGGCCTGATCGCCATGATCGTGGGCGTGCTGGGCAGCCTGTGGGCGGGCTACTACGCCGGCCGGATGATCGGCTCCGGCCGCTCGGATGCGCCCATGCGGCTCACCTTCTGGGGCTCGGTGGGGTTGGGCCCCGTGGCGGTGGTGATGCCGCTGCTGGACAGCGACCTGGCGGCGGTGCTGCTGTTGCTGCCCATCACGTTCTGCATGGCCATGCCCCCGGGCCTCAGCAATGCCGCCTTGCAGGCCATCGCGCCCAATCGCATGCGCGGCCAGCTCATCGCCATCTATCTCATCTGCGTCTCGTTCCTGTCTTACCTGCTGGCGCCCCTGGTCATCGGCATGACCAATGACTACGTGTTCGGGCGCGAGGACGCCATCGACCTGTCGTTGGCGAGCCTGGCGGCCGTGAACTACAGCATCGCCGCGGCCTGTCTCGGGTTCTGTCTGAAGCCGCTGCGCGAGGCGCTGCAGGCGGCCGCCGCATGGCGCGGCGCCGAGGCGGCCTGACGGGCGGCGTCGGCGGGATCTAGGAACCATGCTCCCGCGCAAACTCGGCGTAAGCCGCGGCCGTTCCCTGGGCCATCTTGTCGCCATCGAAGGGGATGGACATTTCCGGCGTGAACTTCAGAACCACCCGTTCCGGGGTATCCAGAAAGCGCACGAACACATCGGGATCCAGCCTGCGGGTGAAGGCGTTGCCTTCATCCTTGGACGCGGCCATGCCTTTCGCCAGCAGGCGATACATCCACATCTTGGTTTCCGGGTCGTCGTGAATGACCGTATGTCCTTTGTACGTGACGGTCTTGCCTCCGCCCATGGGCGTTCCCTTGCTCGAGATGACGACGGACGACCGGCCGTCGCGGGCGATGGCCTTCACGCGCACCCGCTCGCGGGTGGCCGTCATCCAGATCTTGCCGTCGACGGGCACGTAGGCGGTGATGACCCCGATGGGGTGCCCCGCCTTGTTGGCCCAGCAGAACACGCACTCGCCGGCGCTTTTGACCAGCTCCTG
Source organism: Pseudomonadales bacterium (assembly GCA_041690675.1). GTDB lineage: Bacteria > Pseudomonadota > Gammaproteobacteria > Pseudomonadales > Azotimanducaceae > UBA7803. The sequence continues at coordinate 24,514 of JAWLGU010000047.1, forward strand.
CTCCCGTACAGGGTCGAGTCGGTACTGCTTCACGTCGTCGTAGTTGGTCGCCTGAGAGGGGGACGTCGTGTCCGTCATCTGCGTGCTCCGTCGATGTCGAATGTCTCCGGGAGTATGGCACCCGCGGGCATGTTCGGGTAAGACTTGATGGTACTTCAAGGCGATAAGGAGGGGATCGTGCCTCAGCCGTACGCGTACATCGATTTTCCCGGGGGAGCTTCGGCGCGGACCAGCCGGCGGGCTACGCTGGAGGCGGCGCGCTACACGGACCCGGATTTCATGCGCCGCGAGTGGGAGGGCATCTGGACCCGTAACTGGCTGCTGGCCGGCCTGGAGTGCGACCTGGAGGAGCCCGGTGACTACTTCGTCTTCGAGATCGGTCCCGAGTCCATCATCGTCAGCCGCACGGAAGCCGGCGGGCTCTCCGCGGTCTTCAATGCCTGCCAGCACCGGGGCAACCGCATCATGACCAACGAGCGAGGCAGCGTGAGGGCCATAAGCTGCCCCTATCACGGCTGGACCTACCGCCTGGACGGCACGTTGAAGCACGTGCCGGACGCGGAGCGTTTCACCCAGGGACTCCCCTGCGAGAAGCTCTCGTTGAAGCCGCTGCAGGTGGCCAGCTGGGCGGGTCTCGTGTGGGTCAACATGGATCCACTGGCCCCGCCGCTCGAGGATTTCCTTGGAATCGTCCCGGAGCAACTGGCGCCCTACCGGTTCGAGAAGATGATGCTGGTCAAGGATCAGACCGTGAGGCTCGATGCGAACTGGAAGACGTGCATCGACAACTTCAGCGAGCAGTATCACGTGGACTACCTCCATCCGCAGCACGCGAGCTTTGTCGACTGCTGCAACGCCTGCAACGAGCTGTGGCCGTTCGGACACCGCCGCGTGCTGGTGGAAGGCTACGTGACCAACCCGCGCTATGGCGTGCCCGAGGAGGTCCCGCCCATTCTGGCGGCGGCGATCCGCCCCCTGGGGCTGGATCCGGCGGATTTCACAGGGCGTGTGCCGGAGATCCGCCGAGCCGTCCAGCAACAGAAGCGCCGGATCGGGGCCGAGCTCGGCTTCGACTACTCGGGCTTCACGGACCAGCAGATATCGGACGTCTACCAGTACGACCTGTTTCCCAACGTGATCATGACCATCAAGCCCGAGGAGCTGTGGATCATGAGGCCGCGACCGCATCCGACCGATCCCAGCAAGTGCTTCTTCGACAAGTGGACGTTGCGGATCGATCTGCCCGCTGACGGCAGCCGCGGGCTGAGCCTCCTGGGCGATCCTGATGCGTCACTGGTGTCCGCGGGGGGACGACCGCCCAGGGAGACGTTCGATCAGGACGACGTGATCGCAGGCAGACATTCCATGACCATCACCATCGATCAGGACATCCATCTTCTTCGGGACATGCAGGCGGGCATGCGCTCGCGGGGGTTCGAGCGAGCCGTGCTGAACGAGGACGAAGTGCGTGTTCAGCATTTTCACGACTGGGTGGACGAGTGGCTGCGGGAAACGCCGTGACGGGGTGAGGGTTCCGTTGTGCGACTTTGCATGCCATCCTCTCGGGTCACGAGGGAGGAAATGTCGATGAGCTGGGTATCGCGCGTGAATGCTGAGACGCCCCTGGAGGCTGTGCTCGGCCAACGGCCCGAATTGCTCTCCCGCTACAGAACGTTTTATCGCACCCTGTGGCACGATGGCGCGGTGCCCCGGCGTGTCCTGGAGCTGACGCGTTTGCGGATCGCGGCGATACACGACTGCGAAGCGGAATGGGCCGTGCGTGACGCTGAGGTCGCCGTCGGTGACGCCGATCTGGCGGCGTTGCGGGCGGGGGATTTTTCCGGCTTCGAGGCCGCCGAGCAGGCTGCCCTCCAGGTGGCGGAGCTGATGCCCTACGCGCACCATCAGATCGAGGATGCCGACGTGCAGGCCATCGAGCGCGCCCTCGGATCGACTGGCGCGGTGGGGCTGCTGACGGCGCTGGCGTTCTTCGACGTGACCTGTCGCTTGAAGCTCGTTCTGGGCGTCGAAGCCAGACCGTGCGCATTCGATGATCCGCCGTTGCGGCGCGGCGCGCTGGTCTGACCCATTATTCTGTTGAACGAGGAGGTGATCATGTCCACCAAGCCGAGAATCCAGTCGGCGATACCCGGTGCAGCCGCGGATTTCGCGTCGGTGATGAGTCATGTGCCCGACATCACGGCGAGCTTTTTCGACCTGTACGCGGAGTTCTGGCAGCACGGCGTGGTGCCGGCGACCCTGAAGGAGATGACCCGGCTGCGGAACGCCCGGGTGACGGATTGCGGCTACTGAAAGCGCGTTCGTTTCGACTCTGCCCGTGAGGCAGGGCTGGAAGAGACGGACGTCGATCACATCGCCGACGGCTACGAATCGGCCTTCGGTGAGGCCGAAGTGGCGGCCCTCGGGCTCACCGACGCCATCATCGGATATCCGCAGAGCCTGAGCGAGGCTGCCCGCCGAACGCTGAAGACTCACTTCAGCGATGCCGAAATCGTGGAGCTGGCGCTCGGGGTGGGGCTCTTTCTCGGCATGTCCAAGGTGCTCATCAACCTCGGTCTCGAGCCGGACGACATGCCGGTGACGGTGGTGTCCACGCCGGGAAGCGGGCAAGCTCGCATCGACCAAGCAGCAGAAGAAGAGGAGCATGAAGGGTAAAGTCGCGCTGGTGACCGGGGGGGCATCCGGGATCGGAGCCGAGGTGTGTCGAAAGCTCGCCGCGGCGGGGGCTCGGGTGGCCTTGCTGGACGTCGACGAGGGGCGGGGCGGCGCGTTGGCGGATGCCATCGGTGCCCGCTTCATCCGCTGCAACGTGGCGGATCCCGATGATTGGCGCGCGGCGGTGGCAGCCTGCATGGAGCAGCTGGGCGTTCCCGACTACGCTCATCTCAACGCCGGCGTGATGAGCGTGGGCGCGGAGCAGCCGTTCGTGGCCATAGACGAGCTGCCGCTCGCGAGCTACCGGCGCATCGTCGGCGTCAATCTCGACGGCGTGGTGTTCGGCCTGCAGGCCCTGATGCCTCGCATGCGCTCGCGGGGCGGCGCCATCACGGTCACTGCGTCGCTGGTCGGCCTGGTGCCGTTGCCCATCGATCCCATGTACTCCGCCACGAAGCACGCCCTGGTGGGGCTGGTGCGGAGCGTGGCCGCGGCCGCACCGGAATCGGAGCTGCGCATCAACGCCATCTGCCCCGGAGGGGTGGACACGCCCATCGTGCCAGGGGCGCTGCGCAGCGGTGGAATGGCGATGATGCCGGTGAGTATCCTCGCCGACGAAGTCCTCGACCTGCTCGAGCGCGGGGCGACCGGAGAGATCCGCCTGCGTGTCGACGCAGCCGAGCCGGCTCAGGTGGTGCCCGCCCCGCAGTTCGGGGCGTAGCGGGCCGAGATCACGCCATCTGGCTGGTGAAGGTGGCCAGGTCGAAGTAGTCCCGCCAGGCGGTGATCTTCCCGTCGGCAATCTCGAAGGTGCCCATGACGGGAACCGACAGCTTCTTGCCGCCAGGCATGTCGAAGTTGTCCAGCCGTTCCGTGAGCACCTTGTTGCCGTTCTCGGCGATGGCGAGCACCTCCCAGTTCACGGCCTCGGGCTGCATGCCGGTGATGACGGCCCGGGCCGCTTCCCGGCCCACCACAGGCTCCATGGGAATGTTGTGGTAGACCACGTCGTCCGCGAGAGCGGACACCACGGCATCCCAGTCCATGCGGTTCCAGGCGTCGATGAACGCCAGCACGATGTCGCTATTGGTCATCAGTCGTCGGTCTCCTTCCAAAGGTCCTACCAGAGATCCGCCATGGTGCGAACGGGGCGCTCCCCGTTCCAGTCGGCGCAGATCTCCGCGATGCGGGCGAATACGGCCTCGATCTCCGGTTTCTTCTCCACCACCTCCAGCATGCAGCCCATGAGGGGGCGGGTGTCGTAGTAGGCGAACCAGGCGTGGCCCGCTTTGCCGATGTTGACAGCGGGATAGCCCAGACCTTCGAAGTACCGCGTGTCGGCTTCGATGTCGTGGGTCCACACGCACATGTGATGAAAGCCGACGGTGCCCGGCGGCACGCTGTCCCGATAGGCGCAGGGCTTCTCGGTTGTGGGCTGGATCAGCTCGATCTGGACCGGCCCCGCCTGGGCCAGCGCCACCTTCATGGAGAGCTCGCTCGGCTCGCCGCGGTAGCGAAGCTCGCTGAACTGGGCGCCGTGCTCGGCGACGAAGAAGGGGCCCACCCCCATCTCCTCCACCCAGCGTTTCATGGCCTGGTCCAGGTCGTCGACGACCCATGCGTTCTGGAAGACGTTGCGATCGGTGGGCCGGTTCATCGGTTTGCTCTCCCCTCGGTTTCCAGTCTATCGGCGATCGCGCGAAGCTTCAGCGGCGATCGAACCGGATGAACAGGTGCGGCAGGTTCCGCAGGATGAAGCTGGGTTCCGCTTGGGGCGGGGGATGATCCGTGGACAGGCGAATGTTCTGCATCCGCTCCAGCAGCGCGGGAAATCCCAGGTTCAGCTCCTGCCGCGCCAGGGGCGCGCCGATGCAATGGTGCACACCGGACCCGAAGGCGAGCTGCATCCCGGCCTTCTGCCGGTGCAGATCCACTTGGTCCGGATTCTGGAACTGACGCTCGTCCCGGTTCGCCGCGCCGTAACGCAGCATGATCAGCTCTCCGGCCGTGAGCGGTTGGCCGCCGAGCTCGGTGTCGCGGGTGACGAGCCGCGGCAGACCCTGAACCGGCGCTTCCAGGCGCAGCGTTTCCTCGACGAACGTGCGGACGAGTTTCGCGTCGCCGCGCAGCTTCTCCTGCAGCTCCGGGTTGCGGCAGAGCAGCAGCATGCCCCAGCCGAAGGTGCTGGTGGTGGTCTCGTGGCCGGCCACCAGAAACTGGTTGAGGATCGACAGACACTCGCCGTGGGTCAGCAAGCGATCGTCGTCGGCCAGCTTGCTGTTGGCCAGGATGGTGATCATGTCATCGGCGGGTTCACTCCGGCGCGCTTCGATGAGCCGCACCAGGAGCTTCTGCAGATCCACCGCGAGTTGCGCCCGGCGAACCATCTCCTCGGGTGCTACCGGGGAGAGTCGTAGCGCCGCGGCGGCAGCGGTGGCCGCGTCGTAGAAGAACGCCCGATCCTCCTCGGGAATGCCGAGGCGGTCGGAGATGATTCTGAGGGGCACCGGGAAGGCGAAGGCCTCCATGAAGTCCACGTCGTTCCCTTCCACCAGACGATCGGCCGCCGCCTCGATGATGCCGGCGACGTAGGGCTCCATCTTCTTGATCCGGCTGCCGGTGAACAGCTCGCTGACCAGCGACCGGTACTTGCCGTGCTCCGGCTCGTCCAGGGTCAGCATGGTGGGAGGCAGGGGAATCATCTGGTTGTTGATGCGCAACAGCTCCCGTTGCACCTCCGAAGGCGCCGCCTGGAAGGCCATCTGCTGAGCGGTCTGCAGGAAACCGTCGAAGCGGCTGGAGAAGGTCTCCGTGTCCCTGATGGCCTGTCGCACCAGGTCGTAGCGGGTCACCACGTGGATGTTCAGCTCGGGCACGTAGTGCACCGGAGCCTGATCCCTCAGCCGCTTGTAGGCGTCGTAGGGATCGAGGAGGGTGGAGACGTCGAACAGCCGAATGTCCTCGACGGCGGCTTGGTCGTCCGTTGCTGTGGTCATAGTGCCTTCCTCATGTCAGTTTGCCTGAATGGCCTGATCGTCCGTCACACCAAGAGCCGGTACGGCGCCTCCAGCAGGTCGCGCACAGTTGCCAGGAAACGGGCGGCCGGCGCGCCGTCCAGCGCCCGGTGGTCCCAGGTCAAGGACAGCCGCATGCGCTGCTGCCTGACCGGCCGGTCGCCGTCCCAGGCCACGTCGTCACGAATGCGGTTCACGCCGAGGATTCCCACCTGTGGCGAGTTGATGATGGGGGTGAAGGAGTCCACGCCGAACATGCCGAGCGGCGACACGGTGAAGGTTCCACCCCCCAGATCGTCCACGCCCAGTGTGCCCTCCCGGGCAGCCGCCGCCAGGCGTGCCGTCTCTCGGGCCAGGCTACCCAACGACAGGCGGTCCGCACCTCGCACCACCGGCACGATGAGCCCGTCCTCCAAGGCCACCGCCACGCCCACGTTGATCTCGCCCAGCAGGGTGATCTCGGTCTCGGAGAAGGTGGCGTTCATGTGCGGATGCTTGGCCAGCGCTTTGGCCACGGCGAGAATTACCAGGTCCGTGTAGCTCGGGCGGATGCCTTCGTCCTGCCAAGCCTCGATGAGCTGGGTGCGTAGCCGAACCGCCTCGTCCATCACCACGTCCATGTCCATGGTGAGCTGAGCCATGGTCTGCAGGCTCTCGTGCATGCGCGCGGCGATGGTCTTGCGCATGCCCTTCACCGGCACTGCCCGGGATTCCCGTGCCGCTGCGGCCGCCGCTGCGGACAGCGCCGGCTGTGCTGCGGCCGCGGCCGTGGCCGCAGCCGCTTCCACGTCCTCCTTGGTGATCCGGCCATTGGGTCCGGTGCCTCGAACCTCGGCCAGGTCCACCCCCAGCTCCCGCGCCCGCCGGCGCGCGATGGGCGAGGAGGGTGCCGCCCGGTCCACCGGGGTCGCTTCGGCATCGGCAGCGGCCTGCACGTCCGCCTCGACGATGCGCCCGCCGGGTCCGCTGCCGATCAACCCGGAGATGTCCACATCGAGCTCCCGAGCCAGCCGCCGGGCCGCGGGGGAGGAGAGGAGGCGTCCTCCCTCGCCGGTGACTGCGCCGTTACCGGTGGCGGCCACGGCGGGTGCTGCGGCAGCCGGTCCAGCTTCCGCTGGCGCCGCCGCTGCACCGGTCGAGCCCGCCTCCGGCAGCACGTCGGGGACGGCTTCTCCCGGGGCATAAATGTATCCCACGACGTCGCCCGGCTTCATGGTGATCCCTTCGGCCACCAGGTGCTTGACGGTGCCGGACGCGTCCGCATCCACGTCCAGATTCACCTTCTCGGTCTCGAGCCGGTACAAGAGCTCGCCCTTCTCCACCGTGCCGCCGTCGGGGATGTACCATTCCTCCACGACGCCTTCGGTCATGCTCATCCCGACCTTCACCAGGTATATCTCGGTGGGCATGTCTACTCCCTTCAGGTTCCCGTTTCTCTGATGTTGCGGAAGCAACCGTTGATCGCCGCCCGGTGAAGGACGCGTGCCACGTCCACCACCCGCGGTCCGGAGCGATGAATTGCCAGGCGGGCGGTCTGGCCCGGCTTCAGCACCCGCTCGCGCTCGCCGTCGAAGGCGAGCACGCCGGGCCCCGACACCGTCGTGACCTCACCCATGGCGACACGCCGGCAACTGCCGATACCCACCTGCCGGTAGTGGCCGGGCGCGATGGGCGCGTTCAGCGGCTCCCCGTGCGGATCCAAGGTCAACAGCAGACCGCCGTCCACAGCATCGGTCATCGGCTCGATCAGGCCGCCCAGCGCGGTCATGCCCACCGCCGCGGGATCCGCGCGGGCGAGCAGGGCGAGCTCGAGCTGCTCCGGCGCCAGAAGGGCGCGGGAGCCGACGAAGCGCTCGCCTGAGAGCACCACGTCGATGAGCGCCAGATCGTCCTTCTCGCCGTCGATCTGCACGTGAATCAGCTTGACCTGATGGGCGACGCCTGCCAGGGGCACACGGCCGCCGGCGATGAGGCCTGCGGCCGCCCCGGCCACCGTGGCTTCCACCAGCACTGGAAAAACGTTGTTGGTGCCGGTGGAAATCGGGATCAGGGGCGCGTCCTGCCAGCCGACGGCCACGGCGCGATTGGTGCCGTCGCCCCCCAGGGTCAGCACCACGGAGCAGCCGAGGGCCTCGAGTCGTTCCGCAGCCATGACCGTATCCAGGGCGCTCACCGTGTGCGCAGTGCTCACGGCCTCCGCGTCGAGTCCGCCACCGGCGTCTTCCAGAGCGCCGCGGGTGATCCCGTGACGGTCGTCGAAGTAGGCGATCCGGCAGGCGCCTGCGGCGGCCGCCCTGATGCCGGACAGGGCCCGGCGGACGATGGCGCGCTTTTCCTGGTTGTCGAACACCGAGGCGCGCGCGACGAGGCGGCGCACGTCCTTCCCCGAGGCGGGATTGGCGATGATGCCGACGATGCCCACGTCAGAGCTCGCTCCGGCCAGGCGGCCGGCACCACCGCCGAACGCCCGGGGACCGGTTCACAGGCCGAGCTGCTTGCGGACTTCCGCGACGATCCGCTCGGCGTTGGGCACGTAATGCGCCTCCAGCGCCGGGCTGAAGGGCACCGGCGAGAAGGGCGCCCCGACTCGCGCCACGGGGGCGTCGAGGTAGTCGAACGCCTCCTCCTGAATGCAGGCGGCGATCTCGGCGCCGAGCCCCCCGGTGCGCACCGCTTCGTGCACCACCAGCGCGCGATGGGTCTTCTTCACCGAGGCCACCACGGTCGTGGTGTCGAACGGCTGCAGGGTACGCGGGTCGATGACCTCCGCGTCGATGTCGAAGGCCTTCAGCTGCTCCGCGGCCTTCAACGCCTCGTGAACCATGCGGCTCGTGGCGACGATGGTGTAGTTGCGCCCCGTGCGCACCACGTTGGCCTCGCCGAGGGGAATCTCGTAAGCCTCTTCGGGCACCTCGCCGGTCATGGCCAGCATGGTCTTGTTCAGCACCACGAACACCGGGTTGTCGTCGCGGGCGGCGGCGATGATCAGCCCCTTGGCGTCGTAAGGGGTGCTGGGCATGACCACCTTGAGCCCGGGCACGTGACAGAGCCACGCTTCCAGGCTCTGGGAGTGTTGGGCCGCGAGGCTCGCGCCGGCGCCCGCCATGGTCAGCACCGTCACGGGCAGCCGCGCGTGGCCGCCGAACATGTAGCGCATCTTGGCGAGTTGATTGGCGATCTCGTCCATGCACTCGCCGATGAAGTCCATGAACATGAGGTCGACGATGGGCCGACAGCCGGTGGCGGCTGCTCCGGCCCCCAGTCCCATGATGCCTTCCTCGGAGATGGGAGTGTCGTAGATGCGCTCGGGGCCGAACTCCTCGAGCAGGCCCTTGTAGTAGCCGTAGACGCTGCCGGCGCCGGCCACGTCCTCGCCGATGACGAAGGCATTGTCCTGCTCCTTCAGCACCTGGCGCACGCCGTCGGTGATGGCGGCCACGTAGGGGAGCTTGCGGGGGGCGGCTTGTGCTTCTGCCATGATTGATTTCCTCCGGTGCGCGATCAGGCGTAGACGTCTTCGAGCAGGTCGTCGGGCTCGGGGAGCGGGCTCGAATCGGCGTAGGCCACCGCCTGCTCCACCTCCCGGGTCACCTCGTCGTGCACGGCCTGGGCCTGGTCGGGCGAGAGGATGTTCTGCTCGGCTAGGCGCTCTTCGAGCAGCTTGATGGGATCCCGCTTCTTCCAGCGCGCCACCTCCTCGTCACTGCGGTAGGAGAGGCCCATGCCCCGCACTCCCACGTGGTCGTAGAAGCGGTAGGTCTTGCACTCCAGCAGGGTGGGCCCCTCGCCGCGGCGCGCGCGGTCGATGGCCTCGCCGGCCGCCTCGTACACGGCCACGGCGTCCATGCCGTCCACGACCACCCCCGGCATGCCGTAGCCGGCGGCCCGGTCGGCCACGTCGACGATGGCCTGATGGTTGGCCTGGGCGGTGTACTCGCCGAAGCCGTTGTTCTCGCACACGAAGACCACCGGCAGCTTGAACAGGCCGGCCATGTTGGCGGCCTCGTGAAACGCGCCCTCGTTGCTGGCGCCGTCGCCGAAGAACGTGCAGGCCACGTTGCTGGTCTTGCGGAAGCGGCTGGAGAACGCCGCACCCACTGCCAGAGGCGGCCCCCCGCCGACGATGCCGTTGGCGCCCAGCATGCCGAGCTCCATGGCGCAGATGTGCATGCTGCCGCCCTTGCCCTTGCAGTAGCCGGTGGCCTTGCCGTAGAGCTCCGCGAACATACGGTCGAACTCGCCTCCCTTGGCGATCAAGTGACCGTGGCCGCGGTGGGTGCTGGTGATCCAGTCGTCGTTGCCGAGATGCACCATGACCCCGGCAGCCACGGCCTCCTGACCCACGTAGAGGTGCAGGGCGCCCGGAATCTTGCCGTCTTCCATGAGCTTGCCGGCGGTTTCCTCGAAAATGCGGATGCGCACCATGCGGCGGTGCAGATCCAGCAGAGTCTGGTCGGATATCTGTGCGGTCAAGGTTCTAATCTCCCGGTGACGTTGAAGGCTTCAGCGACGATCGAAGCGCACGTAGAGGTGCTTCAATCCCCGCAGGATCAGAGACGGATGATGGCTGAAATCGTTCCTGCCCGGCTGAAAAGCGAAGTTCTGCGCTCGAGCCAGCAGGATATCAAAGGTCTGCACCAGTTCCTCCCTGGCCAGGTTGGCGCCGATGCAGTGGTGGATGCCGGCTCCGAAGGCCAGATGGGTGCCGGCGTTGCGGCGCCGGGTGTCCAGGCGGTCAGGCCGTTGGTACTTCGCCGGATCCCGGTTCGCCGCAGCGAAGCGCAACATGATCCGGCTCCCGGCCGGCAGGGTAACGCCGCCGATCTCCACGTCCCGGCGCACTACCCGAAACAGGCCCTGCACGGGGGACTCCAGCCGCAGCACCTCGTTGGCGAAGGTTCGAAGTGCCGCTTCGTCCGCTCGCGCGGCCAACGCGGCCGCCTGCTCCGGATGCGCCACCAGAAGCTGCACCCCGGCGGCGATGGCGTTGGTGGTGGTCTCGTTGCCGGCTACCAGAAACTGCTGGGTGAGGGAGAGCATCTCCGCCATGCTGAAGCCCGCGCCGTCGGCGTCCCGGGCCGTCACCAGGTGGGTGAGCAGATCGCTCCGGGGCTGGCGGCGACGCGCCTCGAGCTCCGCTCTCATGAAGTCCTGGAACTCACGGATCAGCCGGGCGCACTCGATGAGCCGCTCGTCGCTGGCCATCATCCCGAGGGGCTCCACCGACGCGTCGGACCACTCCTTCACCTTGGGTGCGAGAGACCGATCGATGCCCAGCATGTCGGTGATGACATTGATGGGGACGGGCTGGGCGAGCTGAGACACCGCCTCGCACTCGCCGTCACCGATGAAGGCGTCCACGGTCTCGGTGACGATCTCGCGTATGGCGCCGGTGAGCTGCTCGATGCTGCGGCGCCGGAAAGGCGCGTCCACCATCTCACGGATGCGGGTGTGGGCCGGCGGGTCGTTGGTGACCAGGGTATCGACGCTGGGATAGCCGGAACGGCGCAGCGCCAGCGCCTCCGCTGGCGGCGGCCGCAGGGAGTCCGGGGTCTGGCTGTCGACGCTCGAGAACACCTCGGTATTGCGCAGGATCTCGCGCATCAGGTGGTATGTGGAGCAGACGTAGAAGCCGAGCCTCGGGTCGAAGCGGATGGGATGCGCCTGCAGCGCGCGATGGTACGCTGCCGGTTCCTCCAGCACGTCCGGATCGCTCAGGCACTTCTCTTCCAGCAACGTCATTATCCGCCCCCATTCACCGCCTCGCGCGGTGCCGGCATGAGCGCCCGAGCCGGGCGGTCCCATGGGCAGTGTGCCCATTCCGGCAAAACAGTCAAGGCTGTTGGTATTGGGGGAGGGGAGTGGTACCTTCGCTATTCGCTATTCGCTATTCGCTATTCGCTGTCCGCTGTCCGCAGGACGCCGAGGTGAGGCGCATGGACTCCAGCGGAGAGCGGACGGCGGACAGCGGACAGCGAAACCTGAGGAT
>JAWLGU010000048.1:0-19280 GCA_041690675.1 Pseudomonadales bacterium
GGTCAGCCAGCTCGCACAGGACACCACCAGTTGCAGAAGCCCCATTCCCAAGGGCGGCAGCTCGAGCTCGAAGCCCCGGACGGAGACCGTCCGGCGGCGCGCGCGGGCGCACAGCCACAGGTAGACGGCGACCACCACGATCATGGCGATCCCCAGCGCCTGAAGCGCGGTGGCGCCGAGCGCCCAGCCGGAGGGCAGCTCCATCCCCCGCAACGCGAACAGGACCCCGGCGAGCAGCAGGTAGCCCAGCCAGTTGGAGACCACGCTGAAGCCGAGCACCCGGGTGATCACGCCCCGGCCCAGGCCGTACCGGGAGTACAGGCGGTAGCGGAGGGCCATGGCGCCGATGATGGGACCGAGATTCAGATTGAACGCGTAGCTGACGAAAGCGATGCTCATCACCCGCGGCGCGGACAGCCGGTGCCGCGTGTAGCTCCGCCCCAGCAGATCGTACAGGGTGTAGATCAGGTGCCCCGCGACGGCCACGGGGGCGGCGGCCAGCAGCGTCCCGGCTCCGTAGGCCCCCACCGCGCGAGCCACCTGCCGCCACTCCACGTCCCGGGCGTTGGTCACCAGCAGTAACGCGACGAGCCCGAAGAACAGCAGGGTCAACGCCGTGCGCACGCGGCGCGAGCCGAGCCAGCGCCCGACCTGATGGCGATGCGCGGTCTCCGCGACCATTCAGGCCGCCTCGTCGTTCACCGAATCCGCCGCGGCTGGCCGGGGCGTCGAGAGGCGCGGCCGGTGTGCCGGCAGCAGACCGGCCATGCGGGGAAACTTGCGGAGGAAATGAAAGACCAGGAATCCCACCAGGGGTCGCCAGAACACGCGGGCACCCGTGTGCTCGCGGTGCACCTCGCGGCAGCTCTCCTCCATGAGTCGCTGGAGGCGGCCGCGCACGGTGCGGTTGAAGCCTTCGTTCCGCACCACCACGTTCGCTTCCAGATTGAACCAGAGGCTGAGGGGGTCCAGGTTGCTCGATCCCACGGTCACCCAGTCGTCGTCGATGAGCGCCAGCTTGCCGTGGTACTGCCCGTCGCGGAATTCCATCAGTCGAACCCCGCCCTCGAGCAGATAATCGTAGAGCAGCCGCTCGGCGAACCTGGCGATCTTGAGATCGGGCTCCGCCTGCATGATCAGGCACACGTCCACCCCCCGGCGCGCGGCGTGACGAATCTCCCGAAGCAGCAGATGGCCGGGAAAGAAGTAGGCGTTGGCGATGATCACCTGGCGCCGGGCCTGGCGGATCGCCGCCCGGTAGTGCTTCTCGATGGACGTGCGGAACCCGCGCCGGTTGTCCCGGACGATGAACAGCGCCCGCATGTCGCCCCGGCTCACGGCCTGGGCGTCCTCGGGGATCGGCACGCCGCCGGCCGCCCGGCCGTCGGTATGAGCACCGGCAACGGCCTGCCGGGCCAGCGCGAGCATGTCGCGCACCACGGGCCCCTCCACCCGCACGGCGAAGTCCCGCTTGGCCTGCGGCCCCGAGTCCATCAGGTGATCTTCCGAGAAGTTGATGCCGCCGACGAATCCCACCGCCCCGTCCACCACCACCAGCTTGCGGTGCAGACGCCGAAACCACGACACCCGCAGCAACCAGCGCGGCCGCCGCTTCTCGAACAGATGAAAGCACACCCCGGCACGGACCAAGGTGTCGACGAAACAATGGCCGAGGTCCATGGAGCCCCAGGCATCCACCGTCACCTCCACGCGAACCCCCCGCTCCGCGGCACCCATGAGCACCCGAGCCAGCTCGTGGCCCACACGGTCCTCGCGGAGGATGAACGTCTCCAGGAACACCTCGTGCCTGGCCGCCTCGATGTCATTGAACACCCGCGGGTAGAACTCGTCGCCGTTCTCGAGCAACTCGACCCGGTTGCCGTCGCGCCAGCGCGGGGTCACGACGACACCTCTACCACCAGCGGCGCATGGTCCGACAGGTGCGACCAGGGGCGGGTGGACAGCACCCGGGCCCGCCGGACCCTGGCATTGCGCAGGTACACCCGATCGAGCGGCAGTAGCGGCCAGCGGGCCGGGAAGGTCCTCGGCACCTGGCGCTCGAGCTCGGTGAACGCCTCCCGCAGACCGCAGTCGCCGGCCAGGATGAGGTGAGCCTGAAGCCGCCAGTCGTTGAAGTCGCCAGCCACCACCAGCGGGGCGTCCGGGGGCACGCGATCCTGAAGCCGCTCGCAGAGCAGCTGGGTCTGGGCGCGGCGGTGCACCTCGGTCAGACCGAAGTGCACGCACACCGCGTGCAGCTCCACCCCCTGGGGCAGCCGCAGCACGCAGTGCAGGAGGCCCCGCTTCTCCGCCTCGGAAAGCGACACGTCCAGATTCTCATACTCGGCGATGGGGTATTTCGACAGCAATGCGTTGCCATGGTGGCCGCTGGGATAGACGGCATTGCGCCCGTACGCGAACTCCGGCCACATCTCGTCAGCGAGGAACTCGTAGTGAGGAACCTCGGGCCAGTCCATGAAGCGCAGGGCGTGCCGGTGATGCAGCCCCAGCACCTCCTGGAGAAACACCAAGTCGGCGCCCGTGGTCCGCACCGCATCGCGCAGCTCGGGCAGAATGAACCGCCGGTTGAACGGCGTGAAACCCTTGTGCGTGTTCACCGTGAGAACCCGCATCGACCATTCGGCGGCCCCGGGTTCCGTCCGCGGCGCCGGTTCATCCCGTCGAATCGTTCATGCTCCTCACCGGCATGGGTGCCGATGGAGGCCTGCCTGCAATTGCTGGACCAGGATTCTCGAAAGCCGCGGTCGGATCAGCCGGCGTTGCGGATGCGGGGAATCTTCAGCATGGGATGATCCGCGGGCTGGTAGGTCACCACCAGCGCGCGGCGCGGCTTCTCGGACCGGTTCGGCAGCGAGCCGTGGACGGCGTGCGGGCTGAAGAAGATCAGGGAGCCGGCCGGAACCTCGAGCAGCACCTGCCCGGCTGCGTCGAAGCTGGCCGGGTCGGTGAAGAAGCCGCCGAGCTGACTACCGTCGGTAGTGCCGGGCAGGCAGCCGCGGCGGTGACTGCCGGGGACGATGCGCAGGCAGCCGTTGTCCTCAGCCGCCGCGTCCAGGGCCACCATGACGTTGGGCAGCCGGTCCACGTGAGCACTGTCGTGAATCCAGTACGGCGAGTCCTGATGCCAGCGGAACCCGGACCCCTCCCGGGGACGCTTGAGGTTCAGCTTGTCCGTCCACAGGGCCACCCGCTCGGAGCCGGTGAGCCCACGCATGGGATCCACCAGGCGGGCGTCGTCGATCAGTGCCTCCCAGCGCCGGTCGAAGAGGTGGGCTGGCTCCACCACCCGCACGGTCGTGCTGCCGCGCTGGTGCTCGAACTGAACGGTGGCACCTTCGGCGTCGACGAAGCGGTTGCCGTCGAGAAAATAGATCTGGCCGGAGTCACCCAGAGCGGCCGCGGCCGCCGCCGTCCGCTCAGCCGCATCCCGAAGGTCGGCGAGCTCCGCCGTCGACAGCACCGCTTCCCGAACCAGGAAGCCGTCCGTGGCGTAGCGCTGCCGCTCTTCCGCTGAAAGGCGGTGACTCATGGGCGTCGAGGAACCGTTCTCCGCAGAAACGGCTCCAGGGCGGCGAGAAAGCCAGGCGTGTTCTGCGACGCAACGTTGTGGCCGCAGCCCGGCACCACCGCGAGCTCGGCTCCCGGCACGGTGGCGGCGAAGCGCTCCGCGGCCTGCGGATCCAGCACGTTGGAGTCACCGCCGCGCACGATGAGCAGCGGCAGCTCCAGGCCCGCGAGATCCTCCAGGCTCGGTGCGCCGGGCAACCGTACGGCGCCTTCGCTCCCGGCGTCCCGCGGCGGCGCGAAACGGCGGCGGTCGGCCTTGCTCACGTAGCGGCCGTCGGCCCGGCGGATGAGGTTGTACTTGACGGTGCGCTCGATGTGCGCACGCGGCCGGTACGGATCATACCGCTCCACCCGGTCGAGGAATTCCTCGAGGTCGTCGAATTCGATGTTGCGACCCACGAAGTCGCGGATCATTCGGGTGCCGTGCTCGTTCACCTCCGGGCCGATGTCCACCACCACGAGAGCCCGCAGCAGCTCCGCATGCCGGCAGGCCAGCCCCAGGGTCACCATGCCCCCCATGGAGTGGCCCACCACCACGGGGCGGGTGATGCCCAGGGTGCGGATGAGGGCGGCGGCATCCTCGGTCATCTCGTCGATGCCGTAGTGGGCGCCGCGGCTCCACTCCGAGTCACCGTGTCCCCGCTGGTCGAGGGCGTAGACGTGGTGGCCCGCGGACAGGCTGAGGCTGACGAGATCCCATGAATGGGCGGACTGGTTGCCGCCGTGCAGCAGCACCAGGGGCGGTGCGTGGGGCTCGCCCCACTCCAGGTAGTGGAATCGCTGATGGCGGAACACGGTGTTGCACGACCGGTAGCGCACCCGCGGCGGGGCCGTGATGCCGAGCTCCGCCGCGCTTCGTAGCAGGCTCGCGAACTCGTCGGAGCCCGTCATGTCCAGGGGCTCGAGGCCCTCGCTGAACAGGTTCAGGTACACCCGGAAGCCCCGCCTAGGTCCGCCGTACCCGCGGATAGGAAGGCGCGATGCCGCCCTGGTTCTCGCCCCAGCCCTCGACGCCGTTCCATTTCCAGTGGAACATCCCCGTGGCGGTGCCGTGATTGCTCACCTGCTCGCCCACGGCCTCGAGACGGCGCCCCAGGGTATCCACCCCTTCGTACTCGATGCGCCAGATCCAGCCGTGATCCGCATCCACCAGACAGCGTCGCTGGCCCTCGACCAGGTGCGCCCACACGCCGTCGCGGATCAGGTAGCCGGTGTTGGTGAAGTCGCCCCGATCCTCCTCGCCTTCGATGACCATGGTGTAGACCAGGAAGGCATCCTGCGGCGAGGCGGTGCCGAAGATGTAGCCGATGTTGAACGGCTTGCGCAGCGGCTTGCTGACGTCGGAGTGCTCGCCCGGCTGTTCAGCCGGCGCGCGCTGGGGTTGCCGGCCCCCGGACGAATCGTTGGCCTGGGCCGAAACCCGTGGCTTGCGGGGGCTCCAGCTGCGGTCGCGCACGGAGTAGCAGTCCACCGGAATGCGCTCCCCGTTCAGCACGATCTCGCCGGTGACGTGCATGGCCTGGTCGAAGTGACGGCCCCGCCAGAAGGGCGCGCAGCCCGCCGGGTGGGGATTCGGCTCCATGATGCCTTCGAACTGGAGATCCGCCTCGAATTTGCCCGGGTCCGAGTAGCGCATGCGGTACTTCATCAGCGGCTCGATCATCTGGATTCGGTTGCCGTTGGGCAGGGCGATGTCGCGCAGATCCCGCGGCCCCGGCGGCATGGCGAGCCCCTGCTCGTTGCGCTGATACAGGGCTGGCGCGGCGCTGGCGTCCCACACCCAGGCACCGCCGTTACAGAGGCCGTGCTCGCCCTGGTTCTTCAGCACCTGGTTGTAGAACCAGCCGCCGAGCTTGCGCTCCGGGACGTTGAACGAGGTCCAGAACGTCTCCATCCACCAGGGGTGATCGGCACCTTCCACGTCATCGTGGAAGCCGTCGTCCACCGCGGTGATGGTCCAGCCGGTCAAGTCGTCCGTGTTGGCCATGTAATGCTCCTGTTATGCTGCTGCCCAGCCGGCCATGACGGCGCTGCGCCGCCGATGCAGGCTGGGGACTCCCATGAATACCTTGTCGAACACGGCACGCTTCAGCCAGATGTGCAGGCCGTATTCCCACGTGTAGCCGATACCGCCGTGTGCCTGCGTAGCCTCCCGGCCGGCGTGAACGAAGCGGTCGCAGATGTGGGCCTTGGCGATGGCCGCCATGCGCGGAGCTTCCTCCGGCACGGCGTCGAAGGCGTGGGCCGCGTACCAGTAGAGTCCCCGGGCCGGCTCCACTTCCACCGCCAGATTGGCGAGCTGGTGCTTGAGGCCCTGAAAACTGCCGATCAGGCGGCCGAACTGCTCGCGCTCCAGCGCATAGGCCACCGCCAGATCCAGGCAGCGGCGGGCGCCGCCGAAGGCGTCCGCCGCCAGCAGCACCAGGGCGGCATCGCGCAGGCGCTCAGCGCTGGTGGCCAACGGCTGACACGGCGTGGCGTCGAAGTCCACGTGAGCCACGCGTCGGGTGCCGTCGAGGCAGGGAACCTGCCGAACGGTCATGGTCTCCCCGGGATTCTCCACGAGCACCAGGGCGCCGCCGGCCACGCCGACCACCATGACGTCCGCCATGGCCGGATAGAGCACGTTGGTCTTCCGGCCGCTCAACGCGTCACCACTCGATGACACGCCGAGCTGCCACTCGTCGGGCTGCCAGCGGCCATCCGCTTCGTCCAGGGCGACCGTGGCCACGGCGGTCCCCGCCGCCAGCGCCGGCAGCCACCGCTCGCGCTGCTCGCCGCTCCCGCCTTCGGCGATGGCCAGGGTAGCCAAGGTGTGGCCGAGAATCGGGCCGGGAGCCGCGTGCCTGCCGAGGACCTCGGCCACCACCGCGGCATCCAGCATCCCCAGCCCGATGCCGCCGTGCTCCTCGGGCGCGAGTATTCCCAGCACCCCCATCTCCGCCAGGGCCTGCCACAACTCCGCATCGTGACCGTCGTCGCTGTCGAATACCTGTAGCAATCGCTGCCTGTCCAGGCGTTCCTGCAGCAGCCGATCCACGGTGTCCTGCAGGGCGAGTTGCTGTTCGCTCAGCTCGAACTTCATTTGCCGTCTCCCTGACTGTCGCGGGGCAGGCCCAGGCCCCGCTCGGCGATGATGTTTCGCTGTATGTTGGAGGTGCCACCGGCAATGGAGACCCCCAGCGAGCCGAAGAACTGATTCATCCAGCGCTCGTTGCCCACCTTGTGACCCGGCTCGTAGCTGGGCAGAAGCAGGCTGTCGTCGCCGATGAGCTCCTGGGCCACGGCGGCAATTCGATGGCCGATGTCGGTGACCACCAGCTTGTTCATGAAGGAGACCGGACCCGGATCCTTGGCGCCGAGGTTCATGCTGAGCTGCCGGTAGGTGGAGTACTTGTGAGCGTGGAGATAGCCCTCGATCTCCGCCAGCCGGTCCTGGATCACGGGATCTTCGATGGCGGGACGGCCATTGCGCCTGCAGCTCCCGGCCAGGGTCACCAGCTTGTCGAACTGGTCCAGGTAGTTTTCGGCCCCGCCGATGCCGGTGCGCTCGTGCTTCAAGGTCGTGCGCGACACCTGCCAGCCTTCGCCGCGCTTGCCCACGATCCAGTCCGCCGGCGTGCGGGCATCGTCGAAGAACACCTCGTTGAACCCGCTCTGGCCCGTGATCATCTTCAGCGGTCGGATGGTGACGCCGGGTTGCTTCAGGTCCAGCAGCAGATACGAGATGCCTTCGTGCTTCGGCGCGTCGGGCTCGGTGCGCACCAGCGCGAACATGTACTTGCAGTTCTGGGCGTTGCTGGTCCAGATCTTCTGGCCGTTGATCACCCACTCGCCGTCCACCAGCTCGCCCCGGGTGCGCACCGAGGCCAGGTCGCTGCCGGAGCCGGGCTCGCTGTAGCCCTGGGCCCAGTCGACGTCGCCCGAGAGGGTGGGCGGGATGAACATCTCCTGCTGCCAGGGCTCGCCCCGTTCCAGCAGTGTGGGGACGAGCATGCTGACGCCGATGCCGGGCGGCTCCATGGGCGCCCGTGCCCGGCGGAACTCCTCGGTGATCACCTGCCCCTTCAGCACATCCAGGGGCTGCTCGCTGCCGCCGAACCGGCGCGGGATGTTGCGGAACAGGTAGCCTCGCTCGGTGGCCTGCCCGCGAAAGGCCCGGATGCGCTCCGGATCCCGCCGGTCCCCGGGCGACCAGCTTTCTTCCAGAAAGGCCCGCACCTCGGCGCGGAAGGCTTCGTACTCGACGCCATAGCTCAAATCCATAGCGGGGTTCCTCAGTTCGCTTCGGCAGCAGCGCCCATTCTACGGCACCGGGCGCAACGTTCAACGTAGTTAGATAATTTCGAGGTCACGCTTTCTGCATGAGGGTCGCTTCAGCCCAGGTCGGGATGGTAATGAGCCATCAGCTCCCGCCGGTTGGGTTCCGGGATGGATATGGGTCGGCGTGCTTCGATATCGAAGGCGAGGGCCACGCTTTGCATCACGGCGCACAGCGCCCCGCTGTCTGCGTTGTAGATCCAGCGCGTGGTGCTGTGCACCTTGTCCTCGATCCGCGTTTCGGCCTGATAGGACGACAGCCGCTCGCCCTCTTTCGGCAGGCGCGTCAGCACCTGACGGCTCTCCATCATGGCCCAACCGAGCAGCCGGCCATCCGCCGTGCGGAAGTTGTTGTCCCGGAGGGCCCGGTCGCCGCGGCGCTGGATGCCGTGCACCACCATGAACAGGGTGTTGGAGTCGTCGATCCTGAGGAAGCCGTTGCCGTCGCACCACGCCGCGTCCAGCAGGAGCGGCTCCCGACTGACCCGCATGCCGCGCCGCTCCGCCTCGACCATCGGCAGGTCCGTACGCAGCGGGCCCAGCGACAAGGAGCGCGGCCAGGCGTAGTCGGGTACCTCCACCTGCCTCTCGGCCGCGCGCTGACGTACCTCGGCTGAAAGGTCACGGGGCTGCCGGGTGGCGCGGTCCTGTACCTCCAGCGTCTCCACGAAAGTGGCGGCCACGCCGCCGGTCTCCCGGTTCACCAGCTCCAGGTAAACGCGTAGAGCCGTCCGTGACGTTTCCAGCACGCCGCCCCGCACGGTGAGCGGCGCGCCCTCGAGCAGCTCCTTATGGTATCGGATGTAGACGTCGGGGAATCCCAGCACGTCGGGTCCGCTTTCCAGGCAGTCGGATTCCAGTCCGAGCTCGCGAAGCAGCCGACCGGACGCGCGCTGGGAATTGACCGAGTAGTAGCGGGTGTTCATGTGGCCGAGCCCGTCGATCTGCTCCGGCAGCACGGTGGACTCCCACAGGTGGACGAGATCGACCATCAGGAGCGCTCCGACTTGTTGCGCACACGCGCCATGATGTCGGCGACGGCCTGGCGCTGGTTGCGGGATTCCAGGGAGAACAGGTGGCGGCGCCGGTCCGCCTCCTCCTCCGCCTGGGTCAGGTTGTCCTTGATCAGGGCCAGGAGCGACGCGGGCGTGCGCAGCATCCGCTGCGCCACCGACAGGGTGAACTCCCGCAGCTCTGCGGCGGGCAGCACCCGGTTCACCATGCCCCATGCGTACGCGTCCTGTGCGGTGAGCTTGTCGTTCAGGTAGTAGAGCTCCCGGGTGCGCGCAGTGCCGATGATGCGAGTCCAGAACAGGGAGCCGCCGTAGTCCCCGGACAAGCCATTGGCGGAGAAATTGGCGGCGAAGACGGCATCGTCGGAGGCGTAGCGCAGATCGCAGGCGGCGGCCAGGCTGCAGCCGGCGCCCACGGCGGGACCACCCACCATGGCGATGGTGGGCTTGGGCATGGTGTGCAGCAGCATGGGCGCGTGCAGGTCGAAGCGGTTGAGATCGTCGTCCGAGGTCCCCGGGGCTGCCCCCATGGGCCGGTCGTCGCCGTCCGCCCGGCGCACCCCACCGTCCTTCACGTCGCCCCCGGAGCAGAAGCCGCCGTGGCCGCCTTCCCGCGCGGCGCCAGTCAGGATCACGATCTTCGCCTCGGGGTTCGCCGCCATCTCCTGCACCGCCAGATCCAGGGCCTCGATGAGCTCGCCGTTGAGGGCGTTGCGGC
The DNA here is from genome assembly GCA_041690675.1 of Pseudomonadales bacterium. Classification (GTDB taxonomy): domain Bacteria; phylum Pseudomonadota; class Gammaproteobacteria; order Pseudomonadales; family Azotimanducaceae; genus UBA7803. Next base: position 9,640 of record JAWLGU010000048.1, read on the forward strand.
GATGGGGGCGGTTCAGGGTGATGATGCCGATGCGATCGGTGATCTCGGTGAGAACCACCGGCGCATCCTTTGCCGAGTTGGTGGGTTGGCTCATGAAGTCGTCCTCGGGATGCTCTGCGTCAGGAAGATAGGTATATTATCTACCTAACTTGTCGGTTGCATGAATAGGTCAATCGCGGAGCCAGTCCTTCCAGGCAGCGCTCAACCTGGCCCGAACAGGTGGGCGCCCTCAGCGGACGCTCCCGCTGTCGCAGCAGTCCGAGCGCGTTCGGCGGAATTCGGGCTCGACCCGGACCCCCTCGCCAGGCTCAGGATCCCACCGCTGCCGTTCCATCCGTTTCGGCACCGCACCGACGTCGGCCTTCACCTGCGTCCTTCACGTCGCCCGCGGAGCGGCGCCCTGCTCCGTGGATTCGGGATGCTCTGCGGGGAAAGATAGGTATATTATCTACCTAAATCTTCAGGTTCGCGTAATCGACGCCAGCTTGGATCGAGTTTGCCTGATCACCGGTGGAGTTAGAGAAGGACATGAATAGATCTCCTATGGGTTCCGCGAGTCTTGGTCAGTTCCGGGTACCGAAGACGGCGGAGCTGGTTGCCGCAGAGTTGCGCCGGCGCATCGTCAAGGGCGAGTTGAAGGAAGGCGACTGCCTGGCGTCCGAGTCACAGCTCATCGAGACGTTCGGCATCTCACGTCCGACCCTGAGAGAAGCCTATAGGATCCTGGAGGCGGAACGCCTGATAAGCATCTCGAGAGGTGCCCGAGGCGGCGCCACCGTTCATCGGCCGAGCGTCGAAGCGGCTGCCCGGTATGCCGGGCTGTACCTGCAATGGCAGAACACGACTCTGTCGGAGATCCACGAGGCGCAACTGGTCGTTCTGCCACCGGCGGCGAGGATGTTCGCGGACCGGCGTCCGCGCAAGTGGCTCAGCTTGTTGAAGCAGCATCTCGAGAGGCTGGAAGAGCTCATCGAAGACAGCTCGGCGTATTTCCGCACCTCGTCGGAGTTCTACCTCGTCATTCTGAAGGGCTCGGGCAACGAGGCCCTCACGCTTCTGGGTCACCTTCTGCTGAACGTCATGGAAGCGCATCTGAACTCCCTCGGCTCTCGCTACGACGTCGCGCTGGCCAAGCGAAGCATCAGATCCGAAACGAAGCTGGTGCGCTTGATCGAAGGCGGCGATGGTGAGGCGGCAGAAGCCCATCTGCGAGAGCACATCGTGAACGTCGGACGGATCACGCTGAAACATTTCGGTGCGAAGTCGATCATCGAAGTGCTGTCGTAAGTGACGACCGGGGGCCGCTCCGCGCCGTCTACCCTAGGCCGCGGCGCGGCACCCGCTGCCGGTCCTAGCGTCCCGCCTGCATCACCCACCACCTCGACTCGTGCGCCAGTCATGACGATACCCAGAGTTCTTGCTTATCGACCACATTGAGCGCAATCTTTGAACTTAGTTAGCTATTAGGTGGTCCCGCCATGCCTGATCCGAACTACGGAAAGATAACCGACGAGCGCGTTCTGGAGCTGCGGGCCCGCATCGGTCTCGACCTGGACCCCGAGAACTATCTGCCCCCCGAGCCCGAGGTCGAGAAGAGCTGGAAGCCGAAGAGCCGGGGCTTCAATCACGAGGTGAGCATCGACACGGTCCGGCACTTCGTCAACGGCTACGGAGACGACAACCCGCTGTATTGCGACCCGGACTACGCCACCGCTACGCGATGGCAGACTCTGATAGCGCCGCCCACCATGTTCTGGACCTTCGACGGCGATCTGGACCCACCGAGAGAGCTCAAGCCGGAGGTCGCAACTCGACTCCAGGGCGATCCGCTCAGGGGGGTCGGCTCGCTGCAAGCGGACGTGACGTACGAGCACTTCCGGCCCATGAAACTGGGCGACCGGATCTACCGCAAGGCCGCAAAGACCGGAATCGCCGACAAGCGGAGTTCGTGGGGCGGACGAGCCATCCACGAAACCACCTCGTTCGTCACATACAACCAGGACCGGCAAATCGTGACGCTGCTGCGAGGGATGTGGATTCGCGGCGAGCGCAGACCCGTCTCCGAGGTCAAGGAGCCCCAACCGGCGCCCGAGCCCTACAACGAAGAGCAGTTGGCCGAGGTCGATGCCTGCTATGCAGGTGAGGTCGAAACGCGCCGGGGAGCCCTTCCCCGATACTTCGAAAACGTTGAAATCGGCGAGCCACTGCCGCGGATGGTGAAAGGCCCGATACGGGTCACCGATCTGATTCTGTTTCATGCTGGCTTCGGCCAGTCCTTTCCGACCTACGCCCATCGGCTCGCCTACGAGACCCGCAAGAAGACGCCCGGCCTCTACACCCGCAACAAGTTGAACGTCTGGGACATCGTCCAACGCATGCACTGGGAAGAAGACTGGGCGCAGAAAGTGGGCGCCGCGACCGTCTACGATTACGGGGCGATCCGAGAGACGTTCCTCTCACACCTCGTCACGAACTGGATGGGAGACGACGGCTGGCTGAGGCGGCTTCACGTACAGCATCGCAAGTTCAACTTTGCCGGTGACACGAACTGGCTGTTGGGACAGGTAACCGGCAAGGAGATGTCGGAAGAAGGCCCTGAAGTCCACCTCGACGTCTGGATCGAGAATCAGAGAGGCGTGAAGATCACGCTGGGCAGCGCAGTGGTGCTGCTGCCATCCCGAGAAGCCGGACCTGTGCGATTGCCCCGCCCACCCAGCGAGGATGTCATGGGACTGTTGCGCCACGAGGTGGAGACCTTGCGCGATAGAGACGACTGACGAGCCGCTGCTCCACAGACGGGTGCTCCAGACTTGAGCCTCATAGACCAGCCAGCGGCGGCGCTGCGTGCGCCGCCGGATGCTTTCTCCGCCGGATACCGACGATACGTTCTCGGCCTGCTGCTCACCGCCTACGTCCTGAGTTATCTGGATCGTCAGATCCTCGGGATTCTGGTCGAGCCGATCAAACTGGAGTTCCAGCTCTCCGACACCCAGATGGGCTTCCTCGGTGGTGTGGCGTTCGCGCTCTTCTACGCGACTCTCGGACTGCCCATCGCCCGGCTCGCGGACCGCGCCTCCAGAAAATGGATCATGACGGTCTCGGTCACCATCTGGAGCGCCATGACGGCGCTCACTGGCCTGGCAGGCGGATTCTGGCCTCTCCTGGTTCTGCGAACTGGCGTGGCCGTCGGCGAAGCCGGGTGCAATCCCTGCGCGCACTCGCTCATATCGGATTACTTTCCCCCGAGTCGACGGGCCACTGCCATGGCCGTCTACGGCCTGGGCATTCCGCTGGGCGTTATGTTCGGCCTGTTGATCGGCGGCTGGGTCAGCGAGTTCCATGGCTGGCGCATGGCGTTCATCGTCGTCGGGGTTCCGGGAATTCTGTTCGCGCTCTTGATAGCCGCGACCCTGCGCGAGCCGCCCCGGGCGATGTCCGAGAGCGGGAACCGGGCCCACCAGGCGCAACAGCCGTTATCGGTACGCCAGGTACTGGCGCACTTGTGGCAACTGAGGTCGTTTCGACACAAGCTGATGGGCTCGACACTGATAGGCACCGCCATGCTCGCAGGGTACATGTGGCTGCCCGCCTTCCTCATGCGAAGTCACGACTTCACGTTGTTGCAGGCTGGTACGTCCCTCGCCATCATCAACGGTGCGGTGAGCGCCCTGGGAACCTGGATGGGCGGCGTGCTGACCGACCGGTTCGCGCGCAACGACGTGCGCCGATACCTCGCGCTTCCGGCCATGACGACGTTGCTGATCTTTCCCGCGAGCGTCTGCGCTTATCTATCGCCGACCGGGTGGTTGGCTCTCGTGTTTCTCAGCGTCACGGCCTTGTTCAACGGCTTCCACTATGGCCCGTCCGCCAGCATCGCCCAGAGACTCGCTCCCGTGAGGGGTCGGGCATTGACCTCTGCCATCGGTCTGTTCATCGCCAACCTGGTCGGCCTGAGCGTGGGCACCCAGCTCGTGGGGGTGGCCTCGGACCTTCTGATGCCGCTGGCGGGCAAGGAGTCGCTGCGATATGCGCTGCTGGCCGTCTGCGTGCTGTACGTCTGGTCGGCATGGCATTTCTGGCGCGCGTCGCGCTACGTGAAGGAGGATCTGCAGTCGGTGGGCGACAGTCACTGCTGACACAGGCGTGCTCGCTCCCCGATCAGTCCGCCCTGGGTCCCATACGGCCCGACCGCTTCATTAGCGTGACGAAGGCATCTCGCTCGGTGGTGAGCAGCTTGTTGAGGTCGCCCTCCGCAACGCTGGCGTGCAGCATCTGCTTGGTGAGCCGTGTCTGCAGAGCAGGCCTGCCGGCCAGCTCCTCTGCCAACTCCAAGGCGGTGTCCACGAGCTTGGCATCCGCCGACATGCGTGTGATCAAGCCAATGCGATGAGCCTCTCTCGCATCCAGGTGCGAGGCTGTCAGACAGATGTCCACCGCCCGCCCGAACCCGACGAGGCGCGGCAGCAGCGCCGTGCAGCCCAGCTCGGGCATCGTGCCCAGGCGGAGGAAGGGAAACGAGAAGCTCGAGGAGTCGCTGCCGATTCGGATGTCCGCAGCAAGCGTGTGCGTGACACCGAAGCCGATGGCCGCGCCGTTGATGGCCATGATCGTCGGTTTCGACCGGGCGAGCAGATGAAGCCAGCTCTCGTCGTCTGCCATGGTGATCGTCGCCAGATTGGGACGCCTGCCGGTGGCGGGATCGGGAGGCTCCGGCGCCGCCTTGAAGTCGACGCCCGCACAGAAGACGCTGCCAGCCGCGGTTATGACGATGGCGCCGATGCTCGGATCCTCGTTGGCCCGAGCGACCGCAGCCATCACCTCCCTGCACATGGGTACGTTCCAAGCGTTTCGCACAGAAACGCGATCGTAGGTGATCAGGGCGACCTGCCCGCGCACTTCGTAAAGGACGTGTTGATAGCTCATGAAAGCACCGGCATCAGATCAGCGTGATCGCGTCATCGTGGAACATCCTCCTCGCGCGAATCGCGCAGGCGATTCCGCAGCTCGAACTTCTTGACCTTGCCCGATGCGGTTCTGGGGAAATCTTCGACGATCAGCAGCTTTTCGGGCGTCTTCTGAACAGCCACCCCGCGTTCACGGAAGTGAGCTCTCACCTCGTCCAAGCTGAGGGCACTGCCACGGCGCAGGGTCACGAACGCGCAGACCTTCTCCCCCATGATCGGATCGGGCATGGCGGTGACCGCCACCTCGAACACGGCCGGATGTTGCGCCAGCACGTCTTCGACCGCTTTGGAGGATATGTTCTCACCACCGCGGATGATGATGTCTTTCTTGCGATCGGTGATCGTCAGAAACCCGTCCGCGTCCAGGTGACCGATATCGCCCGTCCGAAACCAGCCGCCCTCCATGATGGCATCCAGATCCAATTCCTCGTCGAGATAACCCACGAAGAGCTCCGGACCACGGGAGACGATCTCGCCGTCCTGCCCCGTGGGCAGATCGTTTCCTTGCTCGTCGAGGATTCTGATCTCATTGAGAGGAGTGACCTTGCCATCCGTATGGGCGCGCTCCTGAAAGTCGGCGTCCGCGGGCGGGGTCGATATGGTTGGATGCTCGGTCGAGCCGTACCCCCGACCGCAGCGAAAGCCCAGCCGTTCCGCCAGCGCCACGTGCGCGGGCGTTACCGCCGCGCCACCGAGCCCGAAACTGACCAGAGACGAGAGATCCCGGCCACTCCGATCCGCCGCGGCCAGCAAGGTCGTCAGAAAGACAGGGGTCCCACCCGATGTCGTGACCCGATATCTTTCAATCAGCTCGGCGGCCTCCTCCGGCACCCATTGGTCCATGTAGATCGTGGGCGTGCCGAACATGAAAGGCTGAATCAGGTAGAACAGTCCGCCGATGTGACCTGGCGCCCAGCAATTCAGAAAGACGGTCTTTCCGGGAAGGGGTCTGCCAGCGTCGCGGTACGCCCGAGGCCCGATGTCGGCCAGCAGGGTATTGTGGGTGTGCTGGACACCCTTCGGCGCCGACGTGGTACCGGAGGTGAAAATGACGGCACACACGGCATCTGCGTCGATGTCCACGCGCGGATAGTCCGGGAGATCCTCCGCGACCATGGCGTCCCAACTGAGCATGCCCCTGGGGACGTTCGCGCCTACCACCAGCACGTGCTCGAGGTGGGGCAAGTTGCCCGCCTGCTGCAGTCGTTCCACGTAGTCGTGATCGCGCCATCGATCCGGAATGACGAGTGCTTTCGCCCGCGACTGGTTCAAAACGAATGCCATCTCGCTCGAACCGAAGATCGTCACCATCGGAAGCAGGACGGCTCCGAGCTTGAGAACGGCATGATACGCCACAGCGGTCGCGTACCAGGTGGGAAGCATGACGCCCACCACGGTGCCGGGTCGAACCCCGAGGTGGTGCAGGGCCCCCGCGACATGCTCGCTGTCGGCGTCGACCTCTCCTACCGTCGTTTCAAACGGGCGACCCCGGGAGTGGAACACCATTCGCACCTCACGATGCTCCTGCGCTCCCTTTCGCAGAAGCTCGCCGATGGTGTCGCGGCCATAGGCGCCCTGCTCGTACCAGCGTCTTCTGAGCGCCTCGCGATCCCGACGAACTTCATCCGTATCAAGCACCATGCCTACCCGTCGCGGCCATGCGCCCACCTCCAACCGGCGGTGGCATTGTATCACCACAATTAGCTAGAATCGCGAACGTAGCTAACTATATCTCCGAGGGGAGAGCATGGCCAGGTGTGGTGCCATAAGCGCTCATAGGTTGACTCTGTGGCAATTGGCGGCCTTCGCCTCTCCAGCGCTCCCGCTCTCTGCCATGGGCGTGGGGCTCGCCACCTACCTGCCGCCCTTCTACGCTTCCGAGCTCGGAATCGGGCTGACGGCGGTCGGCACGGTGTTCATGCTGTCCCGCTTCTGGGACCTGGTGACCGATCCCGCCATGGGCATCCTGAGTGACAGATTCCCGTCGCGCTGGGGACGCCGGCGCCACTGGATGGTCATCGGAACGCCCGTCCTCATGGGCGCCGGCTACTTTCTGTTCTTCCCGCAGACCGTGCTGGGTGACGGCGATGCGAGCTTCGGCTATCTGTTGGCGTCACTGCTCGTGATATACGCGGGCTTCACCCTCATCACGATATCTCACGTGTCGTGGGGGGCCGAGCTGTCGACGGAGTATCACGAACGCTCCCGAATCCAGGGAGCCGTCGCATTCGGATCCGTGGTGGGGGTCGTGCTCCTTCTGTCGCCGCCCGCGATCATCGAGCAGTTCGGTGACACGACGTCCTCCCGGACGAAGGTTGAGGTCATGGGCTGGTTCATGATCTGCTTCCTGCCGATCACGACGCTCCTGGCGGTGAAGTTCGTTTCCGAGCCGAAGGTTGCGCCCTCTCCGGCCATCGGATTCAAGCGCGCCGCGACGATCGTCCTGAAGAATCGGTTGATGGGAAGAGTCCTTCTCGCCGATCTCCTGCTGGCGACTCCTGGCGCGGTCCGAACGGCGCTGTACGTCTTCTTCTTCGATCACATCATCCAGGCTCCAGAGTGGATCACCACGGTGATGCTCGCCTACTTCGTCTCCGGGCCGATCTCGGTGGTACTCTGGGTGCGCTTGAGCCGATCCATGGGCAAGCACAGAGCGATATCCGTCGGCATTGCTCTGCACATGCTGGTAACCCTCGGTTACCTGTTACCCGGAAAGGGCGACGTCGCACTGTTCGCTTCCCTGTTCTTCGTGTCGGGCCTGGTCAACGGAGGCGTTCCGTTCCTGTTGCGATCCATCACGGCGGACATCACCGATTCGGACAAGCTGCAGTCTGGACAGGATCGGTCTGGGCTCTACTACTCGCTCATCACCATGACGAGCAAGGTCGGCCAGGCCATCGGGATCGGGATCGGCTATCCCCTGTTGGCGCTCATCGGTTTCGATCCAGCTCAGGCGAATTCACCCGCAGTGCTGAACGGCGTGCAATACGTCTACGTCTTCATTCCGGTCGCCGCAGAGGCCGTTGTCGTCTGGCTGCTGTATCGCTTTCCCCTGGACGAGGAGCGCCAGCAGGAGCTCAGACGCCGAATCGAAGGAGGCGTCCCATCGAGCGGTGACGTCCTCGTGACGGAAGCCCGGGGCCCCGAAACGGGCGCCCCCGCCGCCGGTGAAGCGGCGCCGGAGGCGCGCGGATAGCCGCGACCCGGTTAGGATGGGGCAACTCTCTACGACAGGAGGTTAGACCATGGGAGCCATCGATCTCGATCAATACGAACGTGTGAAGCTCGAGAAGCGCGACGGCATTCTGACGATCAGTCTCAGCAATCCGCAGCGACGCAACGCCATGACCGGGGACATGCACGCGGCCATGGAGCACGTGTGGGACGAGGTGGACAGGGATGACGAGATAGCTGTGGTGATTCTGCAGGGGGACCCGGCGGGCAATGCGTTCTGCTCAGGTGCCGACGTCGCTCAGCTGGCCGCCGGCGGGCCTGGAGAGCAGGAGCAGCCCGCCAGCGGACGCCACCGCGGATCGTCGCTCTCCAAGGGGGCTCGGTCGGTGTTCTGGAACATGATGGATTGCGAGAAACCCATCATATCCAAGGTGAAGGGACTGGCCTACGGATTGGGCGCCAACATCGCCTTGCTCGCCGACATAGTCGTCGCTGAAAGGGGCGCGCGGCTCTGTGACTCCCACGTCAAGGCGGGCATCACCGCGGGCGACGGTGGCGCAGCGCTATGGCCCATGCTGATGGGGTTCCACCGCGCCAAGGAATACCTGATGACCGGCGAACCCATCTCGGCGGAAGACGCCGAGCGTTGGGGGCTCATCAATCACTGCGTCGACCCGGAGCAGCTCGATGCGTTCACCTGGGACCTGGCGGTCAAGCTGAGAGACATGCCGCCACTGGCGTTGCGGTGGACGAAGATCTCGGTGAACACCATGTTGAAGCAGATCATGGCGGGCGCATTCGAGATGTCCCTGGCGTACGATTTTCTCTCGCTCCGAACGGAGGATCACAAGGAAGCGGCCCGCGCCTTCGTTGAAAAACGCGTTGGCCGCTATCACGGAAGATGACCGCGACGACGCCGAAGGGTGGGGTCATCGTGCCCGAGGGTCGAAGCTCCACAGCGCAGCTGCGCGATCGCATTATCGGGACAGATACCGCAGTAGGGCCTCATTGTCCGTACGGCCTCCCTCATCGGCGAGGGAGAGCAGCTCGTCTTCGCCTCCTTGTCCGTCAGCGCCGGGCGGACGTACCGGTTGAGGTCCGAGAGGATGGTCGAAGTACCCGGTCACGGGGCTCCTCTGGGGCGCAGCCCGCGTGGGGGCCTGGTGAGGGCTCGCGCCCATGGCGGCCAAGATGGAGGACCCGAGACGCTGAACTGCGGCCTGGTGGGTGAAGAGATAGCCGGCGAATCCCATGGCGCCACCGCCCTTGTGGATCGCCATCCCAGTGGTGATGGCAAGCCGGGTGATCACGAGCACGTCGTAATAGGCGAGCCGCCCGGGGTCGATGACGGACCCTGTCATCTGCTCGTAGCGGGGCAACTCGACGTCCACCAGACCAGCGAATCGGCTGCCTCGGCTGCGCGAGCGGACCCAGGCAATGTCGTCCAGAGGGTCCCCCAGATGGGAGAACTCCCAGTCCACCAACCCCACCACGCGGCCTTCC
>JAWLGU010000048.1:19380-36016 GCA_041690675.1 Pseudomonadales bacterium
CACGCCTCTGCGGCTGTCAGGCTGTCCAGGTCCGCCTCCCCGCGCAGCCGCTCCATCAGCAGCGCGTTGCCGTCACTGCTGATGCCGTACACCCTGGGGACGGGCACCCGCGAGCCCTCCAGCGCGCGGTAGACGGCGTATTCCCGTTCCAGCGAGAAGTCTCCGCTGAACAGCCGGCGGTGGCCGGTCACCCGGCTTCCGCTGAGCTCCTCAACCCACCTGCGCAGTTCCGGTTTCACGCCGACGAATCCCATGGCCTTCCGCCGGAAAGACCTTACACCAAATAGATAAATTCGCTTACTATATGTACGCATTCAGCGGTATGTGTTCAGGTTTGGGAGAACCGATGCCCGGTCGAGCCGACGCCACCGAGAATCGTGAAGGCCTCGAGATCCTTCTCACCCCCGAGGACGACGACTGGCACACGCCGGAGACCTCGGCGCGGTACGAGCACGAGACGGTCTGGTTCTGGTTCTTCTCTCCCGAGCACCGGATGGGAGGGTGGGTGTATCACTACGCCCGGCCGAACCTCGGCCTATGCGGCGGCACAGTCATGGTGTTCGACGACAGTGCGTGGATCCCCATCGAGGTGCCTTACTACGTCAACTACTACAACATGCCTTTCGACCCAGCCTGGGACCTGCGCGACATGCGCTTCCCGAACGGTACCTCCATCGAGACCGTGGAGCCGCTGAAGCACTACCGGATCGGCTACCGGGATCGCGGCATCATCGAGCTGGCTCTGGAATGGAAGGAATGCCTGCCTCCCTGGGTGTCCACCTACGGCACCGGCAAGCCGCGCCACATCGACCACGTGGGCCACGTCACCGGGAGCCTGCGTCTCCATGGAGAGGACGTGCCGATCGATTGCTACGCCATGCGCGATCGAACCTGGCAGCACGTTCGTCCGGAAGCGTGGAAGGACGGCACGGGGGGAATACCTTATTTCAATGCCTGCGCCGGGCCACGACTGGCCTGGCACGGCACCGCGCCGGACGGGTACCTGGTGATCGATGGCGTACGAAGGCAGCTCGTCGAGTCCAAGTATCATCGGGTGCGGGATCCGGAGCACGGCTTCATGCGCGAGATCCACGTGGAAGGCACCGATCGCGCCAGGCGGCGATTCGAAGCTCACGGCAGGAGCGTCGCTCGTATCGCCCAGCACATACCCGGGGTACACGGGGTGGTCTGGGTGCACCTAGTCGAGTACGAGCTGAACGGAACGCGCTGCTGGGGGAAGGATCAGGACGCCTGGCCGGTCCACAACTGGTCCGCATTTTACCGCCGTCGGATTCTCGGGCTCCGGGACGCGAGGGAGGATCAGCTGCATGGCGCCGGTATCTGAATGAAGGACCTCTAGGGAAGCAAGATGAGGCTGGACCTGACGGAAGAGCAGCTGCTGCTGCGGGACACGGCAAGGCGGTTCATGGAGGCGGAGAGCCCGCTGCCCAGGGTCCGCGATCAGTTCGACAGTGTCGAGGGATTCTCGCGGGCTTGGTGGAGCAAGGTCTCGGAGATGGGCTTCACGTCGCTGATGGCACCCGAATCGCTCGGGGGCACGACGTTGTCGGGCAACCCTGCCCGGGACGCCGCCATCGTCGCGGAAGAGTTCGGGCGAGCCGTGGCGCCGGGCCCCTTTCTTCCCACGGCCGTGGTGCTCCAAGCCATCGGCTCGGACGACGAGACAGGGTCCCACAGGGCCCTGGTGCCGGAGCTAATCTCGGGGCAACTGATGGTTGCATGGGCGTTCGGGGAACCAGGCAGCTGCTGGCGCCCCGAGAGTTTTCGAGCCTCGGTTCGAGTCTCCGGCGACGAGATCATCCTCAACGGCACGAAGGCGTACGTGGAGGCCGGAGCCGAGGCCGATCTGACCCTGGTGACCGCACGTTCGGAGCGCGGCCTCACCCAGGTCTTCGTGCCGGCGGATGCACCCGGGCTGAGCGTGACGCCCGGCCGGAGTCTCGATTTCGTCCGCCGGTTCGCGACGCTTCGGTTCGAGGACGTACGACTCCCGCTGTCGTCCCTGGTCGGTGAGCCAGACCAGGCAGAGAAAGCAGTCACTCGCCAGCTGCAGCTTGCTCTGCTGCTGCAGTGCGCCGAGACCAACGGGTCGGTCGAGCGGGCCTTCGAGATGACCATCGGCTACATGGGAGAGCGCTACGCCTTCGGCCGGCCCATCGCCTCCTACCAGGCGCTGAAGCACAGGGTGGCCGACATGGCTCTATGGATTCACTCCGCCATGGCAACCACGGATTCGGGCCTGCAGGCATTCGACGCGAGAGCGCAGAACGCCTTCGAGCTCGCCACCATTGCCAAGACGTACGTGGCCACCAAGTCGACTCAGATCGTCAGTGACCTCGCGCAATTGACCGGAGGCATCGCCATGACGTGGGATTACGATCTGCATATGTTCCAGAGGCGAGTGGCGGTGAATCGGGCCGTGCTCGGAACTCCGGAGCACCACCGCCTCGAGATCTACCGCAGCCTGTGTGCCTGACTCGTTGCAGACATTCCGGGTGACCCGCGAAATGATTGAACAGGATCGATGAGCACCGACGACATGGAAGACATCGAGGACTTCAGAAGACGCGCGCAAGCTTGGATCCGTGAGAACCTCGTTCTCGAGACGGGTGAGCCCACGGGGCCGAGAGGCGCCGAAGCGCGGCAACGCGATCGGGATCTGCAGCGGATGATCTTCGACGCGGGCTTCGCGGGCCTGGCGATCCCAACCGAGTATGGCGGAGCCGGTCTGTCGCTGGAGCACCAGAGGGTCTGGGCCGCGGAAGCCGAAGGGTATGCGACGCCCAAGGGATACATGGTCTCGATCGGCATGATGTTGCCCACGCTGCTGGACCACGGAAACGAGACGCTCAAGCGACGACACATTCCGAGAATGCTCCGCGGTGACGAGATCTGGATCCAGCTGCTCTCGGAGCCCAGTGGAGGATCCGACATGGCGGGGGCGCTGACCAAGGCCGTCCGCCGTTCCGACTCCTATCTCATCAACGGGTCGAAGATGTGGAGCTCCGGGGCGGATACCGCCGACTACGGAATGTGCCTGGCCCGGATCGACTGGGATGCGCCAAAACACAGGGGCCTGGGAATGTTCGCGATCCCCCTTCGGGCCAAGGGCGTAACCATCGAGCCCATCATTCCGGTGACGGGCGGCCCTGCCCACTTCTTCATCGAGTACTTCGACGACGTGGAGATCCCGAGAGAAAACCTGATCGGCGGGGAGGGAGACGGATGGACCGTTGCCCAGAGGCTGCTCTTCCACGAGCGCAACGCCACGGCCGGCGTAGGCTACGGATACGGTTTGGGTGGCGGCAGCTCCGAAGGAAGCACGAGCTGGCGCAAGGACATCGTCAGGCTGGCCAAGGCATCCGAGGTTGCCGGTGACCCCGCCACCGCGCAGCTGATTGCCGAGGACTACGTCAACATGGTCGTAGCACGACAGCTCGGGGAGAGGATCAATACCGGAATGCGAATGGGTCTGCTCCAGGGACACTGGGGGTCGCTTCTGAAGCTCGGCATGGGCATCGACACGCCGTTCAACGCCGAGGTGGCCCTAGCCGTTTGCGGCGCTGACGGCGTCGTGTGGACGGATGGCGAGGCGCCCGGCGACGTGGGACTCAACTGGCTGAGCTGCCGGGGAATCTCCATCGCGGGGGGCTCGAACGAGATTCAACGCAACATCGTGAGCGAACGTCTTCTGGGGCTGCCCCGGGAACCGGGCGACGACAAGAGCCTGCCGTTCAGCGAGCTGTTGAAGAGACGCCGGTGAAACCAATTGCGCGGAGGAAGCAGCGATGACCGACGGGGCCGATCCGTTCCAGACCACCCTTGAGCAAGGCGTTCTTCGAATCACCATCGACCGGCCAGGACGGCGTAACTCCCTCGACCCGGAATCGGTCAGGCTCCTGACCGAGCAGCTGAAGGCGGCCGACCGGGATCACGACGTGCGGGTGATCGTCATCACGGGCAGCGGAGATGGCGACTTCTGCACCGGTGCGGATCTCAGCCGCTCTACCGCGATTGCTGGCCCGGCCGGCGATCGACCTCCTCTCATCGACGCTCGCCACAGCGTCGCCGATTGGCATGCGCTCTACCGGACGTACTGGGAAATGGAGACGCCGACGATATCCGCCGTCAATGGGACGGTTGCAGGCGCCGGAATGCCACTTGCCCTGGGTGCCGACCTGGTGGTCGCGCGGGAAAGGGCGCGCTTCAACAGCGTCTGGAGCCGCGGCGGCATGTCAGCTCACGCCGCCGACCCCTTTTACCTGCCGAAGATATTTCCGTTTCATCGGCTGATGGAATTCGCCCTGCTCGGTGAGCCGCTTCAGGCAGAAGACCTTCTGCGCTGGGACGTCATCAACCGGGTGGTGCCCGCGGAGGAACTCCACGCGGCCGCCGCTGCATGGGCGAGCAAGCTCGCCAAGCTGCCGACCTTGAGCATCGGTCAGACGAAACGCCTGTACCGAAGATCGTACGTCAGTGACATGGATACGGCATTCGCGGAAGAAGCGGCCGCCATCGTGATGCTGAGCCCGAGCCACGATCGAAAAGAAGGGATGGCGGCGTTGGTGGAGCATCGCGAGCCAAAGTTCACTGGACGATGAGCCCGATCATGCCATTTCCTGACTATCCCCCGACACTTCCCCAAGCCCTGCGTCATTGCACCAGAGAATTCGCGCCCCGAGAGATGGTGGTGCTGGGAGAGGAGCGTTACACCTACGCCGAGGTCGAGCGCGAGTCCGCGTATCTCGCGAAGGGTCTGCGAGCGGCCGGCGCGGGCAAGGGGACGCGCATCGGCATCCTCATGCCCAACACGCCCGCATGGGTCCTGCTCTTCCTTGCCATCACGCGGATAGGCGCCCTGGCGGTTCCGCTTTCCACCCTCTACCGACCCCGTGAGCTCGCGACCATCATCCCGTTCGCGGATATCGAGATGCTGCTGGTGGTGGATCGGTACGGCCACAACGACTACGTCCGGATCCTCGAAGAAGCGCTGCCAGGACTGACGGAGCAGGCTCGCGGCCAGCTGACCCTCGCTGCCGCGCCCTACCTGCGATCCATCGTGATGTGGGGCGCCAGCGAGCCGTCCTGGGCCCAATCCGGGCCCGATTACCTGCATGGCCGCGCCGACCTGAACCCCCAGATGGACGACAGCTATCTGCGCGCGCTGGAGGATAGCGTCACCCCCGCAGATCTCATGCTGATGATCTACACGTCGGGCAGCACGGCTGCCCCGAAGGGGGTCGTGCATACTCACGGGGGCGTGATCCGCCACACCCACATCCTTGCCGAACATTTCGGGTTCGAACCGGGCGATCGCTTTCTGACCCAGATGCCCTTCTTCTGGCTTGGCGGCTTGAACTTCAGCCTGTTTCCAGCGATGTACAGCGGCGTGACGCTCTGCTGCGCCCGCACCAACGACCCCGGCGACCTGATCGACGTTCTGCTCGAGGAGCGCTGCTCCCACCTGGCGGGTTGGCCACAGCAGACTGAACGCGTCAAGCGGCATCCGAAGTATGCAGGCCAGGACTTCTCGTTCATGAAACCGAACTCACCCGCCATGCCCGGAGGGCTTCATCCGCCGGTGGACGACTCGGGAAACCCGCTTCCCCGCAATCGCATCAGCAGTGCCCTCGGCATGACGGAAACGTTCGGACCCCACAGTCGAGGGCGTCGCAACGAGCTGGTTCCCCCCGGCAAGGAGGGTACCGCAGGCCTGCCCATGGCCGGCATCGACCGAAAGATCGTCGACCCGGACAGCGGCGCCGAGCAGCCCCCAGGACAACCGGGAGAGCTTCTGGTGCGCGGATACTCGCTCATGGCGGGATACTACAAGAAGGAGCGCGAAGAGACGTTCGAGCGCGACGGCTTCTTCAGGACCGGCGACGTCTGCAGCATCGACGAAGACGGCTATCTGTTCTTTCACGGTCGACTCGGCGAGATGGTGAAGACCATGGGCGCCAACGTCGCGCCCCGGGAGGTGGAGCTCGTTCTCGAATCGTTTGCCGAGGTGCAGGAGGCCGGGGTGCTCGGTGTTCCCGACGATGAACTCGGGGAACGTCTGGTGGCCGTGGTGGTCCCGGCGGAAGGTGAAAACCCCAACGAAGAGGTCCTCAGGATCAGGCTGAAAAACGAGCTTTCCAGCTACAAGGTTCCGCGCCAGATCATCGTCTGCGCCTTGGAGGACCTGCCGCGCACCGGCTCCAACAAGCTGGACAAGACGGCGGTGAGAAGACTGCTGTCGGACGGAAGCCTTCCCGGCGGTCGTGGAGGCGCCACGTAGAACTCGAAGGAATGGCAGCGACCTTTGAAATAATAAATATGAATATTGTACTTATTTAGATGATAACTATAATCATCGACACGGATCCGGTTGAGGGATAACTGGACCACTACCAGTCGCTAGGAAGGGGAGACATTCAGATGGCGATGAGTCAACTCAAGCCAGCATTGCTGGCATCGGTGGCGGTTGCATTCGCTGCACCGCCCAGCCCGGCGTTCGCGGCGGAGGACAGGGTGATCGAAGAGGTCGTCGTGACCGCCCAGAGGCGTGAGCAGCTTCTATCCGAGGTGCCGCTCTCCGTGACGGCCTTGTCGAGCGACTACCTCGACGACGTGCTGATATCGGAGACTCGCAATCTCCAGTTCGTCACCCCGGGATTGAACTGGTCGGCCCAGGGGCCCTTTTCTCAACCCACCATCAGGGGAATCGGAACTTCGACGACGGGGCTGGGCAACAGCCCGAACGTGGCGCTCTACGTGGACGGCGTCTACAACCCGTTGCAGATGTCAGGACTCTTCGAGTTCCACAACATCGAGCGGGTCGAAGTGCTCAAAGGGCCTCAGGGCACCTTGTTCGGGCGCAACTCCACCGGCGGCGCCATCCTGATCGTGACGAAGGATCCTTCCCAAACGCCCGAGGCCCACGTCAGCGCCGGCTTCGGAGAATATGGTCTTTTCGAGACCAGCGGCTACGTCACGGGCGGCCTC
The DNA here is from genome assembly GCA_041690675.1 of Pseudomonadales bacterium. Taxonomy (GTDB): domain Bacteria; phylum Pseudomonadota; class Gammaproteobacteria; order Pseudomonadales; family Azotimanducaceae; genus UBA7803. Next base: position 26,389 of record JAWLGU010000048.1, read on the forward strand.
GCCGAGACGCTGGCCGCAGATCTGGCCTACAACTACACCGAGGACGACGGCTACGCCAAGGACATCGTCACCGGAGAGGACGTGGGTGCGCGCAAGTCGGGCGCGGCGCGCGTCAAGTTCCTCTATCAGCCTGCCGACTGGCTCGAGTTCGTGCTGGCGCTGTATCACCAGGACCACAAGGACGACTCTCCCTATGCTACCCAAGCCATTCCCGGGGCCACCCTTCGGGCGCTGGCGATCGATCCGAACACGCCGCAGCCCACCAAGCCGTTCCGGGTCGCCCACACCTTCCCGCCGACCATCGAGTCGCGGGCGGACGTGGTCAACTTCACCGCCCAGTTCGAGCTGGATGCCGTGACCATCAAGTCCATCACCGGCTGGACCGATCAGGATGCGGACGCGATCGCCGATGGCGACGGCTCCGTGCTGCCGCTGCTCGGATTCAACTTCATCAACGCCAACGAGACGCTGCAGCAGGAGATCACCCTAGCCTCGAACGACAACGATGGTCCGCTCCACTGGATCGTCGGCGGGTTCTACCTGGACGCGGACAACAGCAGCCCCAAGTTCACGCTCAACTTCGGCGGCGTGGACGTGAACCTGCCGTCCAACGAGGTGGATATCGAAGCGTGGGCCATCTTCGGGCAGATCTCCTATGACCTTACGGAGCGGCTCTCCCTGGTTGCCGGCCTTCGCTACAGCGACGAGGAGAGGACCAGCCTCACCGACGGTGGAACCTGGGATGACCTGTCGCCTCGCGTCTCGGTCCTGTACGCGCTCACCGACACCACGAACGTCTACGCCACCTATTCCGAAGGTTTCACCAGCGGCACGTTCGATGCGGGCAACGAGGTGAACCCCGAGGACATCAGAGCGTACGAGGTCGGGATCAAGACGAGCCCCACGGACCGGATCACGGTGAATGCGGCCGCCTACTACTACGAGTACGACGACATTCAGGTTCAAGCCTACATCGGCAGCAGCACCGCGGTCACTCAGATCCAGAACGCGGCCGAGGCGGAGATCCAGGGCCTCGAGGCCGAGCTCTTCGCCAATCTCACCGACGAGTTCAGCGTGAGGCTTGGGGCTGCGTACACGGACGCGGAGTATCAGAGCTTCCCTGGCGCGACCACGTTCGCTCCGCTACCTGCAGGCGGTAACCTGCAGGTCCCTGCGGATGCCTCCGGCCATCAGATGATCAGAACTCCGGACTGGACCATCAACGCCGGCCTCAGTTATCGGACCGTCGTGGCCGAGGGAGAGCTCATGGCCACAGCCAACGTCTTCTTCTCGGACAGCTACTACTGGGACGTGGAAAACCGTCTGGAACAGGATGCCTACGAGATGGTCAACGCCCGTGTCGCCTGGACGACCCCCAACGACCGACTGCGATTCTCTGTCTGGGGCGAGAACCTGACGGACGAGTTGTACGGGCTCTGGGTCGGCTCCACGACCCTCGGGGATCGCGTCGCTTACGCGCGACCGCGAACGTTCGGAGCCACCGTCGAGTTCTTCTGGAACTGATCCGGTAGCGTCACGGCCCCGCCTTGGCCCTACGGCCAAGGCGGGGTTCGACGCCCAATAACCTCTTCCACCTCTTCGTGATGAGACGGCTCACGCCCCCCGCTGCTCCGCTTCACGTTTTCGGCGCTCGAAGCTCTCCCGCACCGGCTCGAACTCGGGCATGCCGAGGCCGTAGCGTCTGAGCCAGTTGCCGCCGTCCAGCACCAGGGTGTGACCGGTGAGATAGGCGGCGTAGGGGGAGCACAGGTAGGTGGCGGCCCAGCCCAGCTCCCGGGGCTCGCCCACCCGGAGCGCGGGCATGGTGCGGCCCATATGCTCCAGATTCCGCGTGTTCATGGAGAGCGCGTGCTCCGATCGGTCGGTGGCCGGAAAGAGGCCCGGGGCGAGGCAGTTCACCCGGATGTCGTCCGGCGCCCACTCCACCGCCAGGGACATGGTGAGGTTCGTCACCCCGGCCTTGGCGGCTGCCGAATGGGCGGCGACGGGCCCGCCCGTCCACGCGTACGTGGCGCCGATGTTCAGGATCGCGCCGCCAACACCGCGGGCGATGAGGCGCCGGGCCAGTTCCGTGGAGCAGAAGAACGTGCCGTCGAGGACGATGCTGGTCACCGCGCGCCAGGCGTTGGGGCTCATCTGCTCCGCGGGCACCGGAAAGTTACCGGCGGCGTTGTTGATGAGGATCGAGATGGGGCCGAGCGACTGCTCCACGTCGTCGAAGGACCGGGCGATGGCCTCCGGGTCGCGCACGTCCACCTCGGTGCCGAAGGCGCGGGCGCCGAGCGCCTCGATGGCCTTCACGCCGGCCTGCCGATGCTCGACGTTTCGGCTGGCGATGGCCACGTCGGCGCCGGCCCGGGCGAACTCCAGGGCGATGGCCTTGCCGAGCCCGGTGCCGCCGCCGGTAACGTAGACGACCCGGCCCGCGAACGTGTCCGCGGGAAGCATGCGGTTCCCCTCAGGGGGCGGAGCTGCCAGTGCCATGATTCATTTCCCCTTGAAGTTGGGTTTGCGGTTCTCGCGCAGGGCCGTGCGCGCTTCCTTGTAGTCCTCGGAAGTGAACAGCACCGTCTGCGCCATGAGCTCCTGACGGACGCCGTTGGCAATCGCGCCGGTGTACATCTGATCCACCAGGGTCTTGCCTAGATTCACCGCCAGCGGCGCCTTCTCGGCGATGGACTTGGCGATCTCCAGAGCCCGGGCGTCCACCTCCTCGGGTTCCACCAGGAAGTCGAGGATCCCCCACTCGTAGGCGGTCCGGGCGTCCACGAAGTTGCCGGTCAGGGTCATGTATTTGGTCCGGCTCGGGCCGATCAGGGCGTTCAGGAGCTGAGTTCCACCGGTGTCCGGCAGAATCCCGTACTTGATCTCCGGCAGCGACACCTTGGCGTCGCTGGAACCCACCCGGATGTCGGCGGACAGCGCCAGCTCGAAGCCGCCGCCGATGGCGTAGCCCTTCACCGCCGCCACCACCGGCTTGTCGCTGTACAGGCCGTGTATGCGCCCCAGGGTGTGGTGGCGCACGAACGCGTAGTCGGATTCGCCGCCTTCCCGGGTGCCGAGCTGGGTGACGTCACGCCCGGCAGAGAACGATTTGCCCGCGCCGCGGACGAGGATGACCCGCGCCTCCTCGGTTCGTCTCGCCCAGTCCCAGGCTTCCCGGCTGGCCTGTGACATGGCGTTGTTCATGGCGTTGTGCTTTTCCGGACGATTCAGCGTGATGACGCCGACGCCGTCCTCGAGATGGTGCTCGACGAGCGATTCCACGATCCTTCCCCTCCGATTGATTGCTGAAACCCGTCAACGCCGGCTCATGCCGGTGTTGCGGCGAACGTCCTTGAAGGGCACGCCGCGATCCGCCGCCGGCTCCCGCGGCATGCCCAGAATGCGTTCGCTGATGATGTTGCGCTGCATCTCGGTGCTGCCGCCGCCGAGGCAGCTCGCCTGACGGAACACGTAGCCGCGGCCGTACCGGCTGGCGCTCTCCTCCTCCGCCTTCCAGGCCACCGCGTCCGGCCCCGCCAGCTCGAAGCCGATGGTCGCCCGGCGCACGGCGAAGGTGCCGCTGAACAGCCGCAGCAGGGCGCCGGCCGTGGTCGGCAGGGCCCCGGTCTCCATGCCCTTCACCACCCGATCCACGAGCTGGGACTGCACGGTCTGCAGCACGTAGGCTTCGGCGAGCTGCTGCCGGGCCTTCCAATCACCGGTGAGGCCGGCGCGGCGCGCGAGCTCGACGAGGTCGTCGACGGATTCCTTCCGCGTGCCCGCGGTGCCGCTGGCGTAGGGCGACGAGCCGCCGGTGGAGCTGCGCTCGTGATGGAGCAGCCGCTGAGCCACGGTCCAGCCGTCGTTCACCTGGCCGATCACGTTCTCCGGAGGAATGGGCACGTCGTCGAAGAACTCCTGGCAGAACTCGATGGCGCCGTCCGACTGGCGGATCCGTTTCACGGTGACCCCGGGCTGGTGAATCTTCACGATGAACATGGTGAGGCCCTGGTGCTTCACCGCGTCCCAGTCCGTGCGCGCCAGGCAGATGGCGTAGTCGGAGAAGTAGGCGTAGGAGCTCCAGATCTTGGAGCCGTTCAGCCGCCAGTTCTCGCCGTCCCACTTCGCCGAGGTGAGGGCGCCGGCCAGGTCCGATCCGCCGGAGGGCTCGGACATGAACTGCACCCAGAGCTCGTCGCCCCGGATCATGGCGGGCAGGTGACGGCGCTTCTGCGCCTCGCTGCCCATGTCCAGGAGCGTCGGGGCGATGATGGTGAAGGTGGGGGTGTTGAAGAGCAGCGGCATCTCGTAGGGCCGGCACTCCTCGGTGAAGGCCCGCTGGTGGGCCGGTGTCAGCCCCTGACCGCCGTACTCTCGGGGATAGCACAGTCCGGCGAAGCCGCCGTCGTAGAGCTTGCGCTGCAGCTCTCGGGCGCGAGCGGCGTCTTCCTCCGACACGTCCATGGCGTTCCAGGCCGGCGCCCCCGGGGCCCGTCGCGGCATGTTGGCCGCAAGCCACTCCCGGGCGCGGGCGCGGAAGTCCTCCACGCTTTCCGTGCTCATGCGGCTTCTCCTCCTGCTACGTCCAGCAGCATGGCGGCGATGGCCTCACGATGCTCCGCCGGCTCGCCGTACATGGTGCGGTTGGTCGCCACCCGGCGCAGGTACAGGTGAATGTCGTGCTCCCAGGTGACGCCGATGCCGCCGTGCATCTGCACGCAGTCCTGGATGATCTCCGGCGCATGGTCGCCGGTGTAGCTCTTGGCGATGCGGGCCAGCCGGCCGGCGGCCGGATCGCCGGCGGCGATGGCCGCGAGAGCGGCCGACGCGGTGGCGTGGCACGCCTCCGACCATGTCTTCATGTCGGCGAAGCGGTGCTTCAAGGCCTGGTAGGACGCCAGCGGCCGGCCGAAGGAGAAGCGGTCGAAGGCCCACTCCAAGGTGAACTCCAGGACCCGCCCGGCGGCACCGGCGCTCTCGGCGCTGGCCAGCGCCATGGCGAGCTGGAACTGCCGCTCCACGTCCGCCGCGGCGTCGCCGCACCGACCCACCAGCGCCGACTCGGGCACTTCGACGTCGTCGAAGCGCACCTCGGCAAAGCGCCGAACCAGATCCAGCCCTTCCAGTGGCTCCACCGTCACGCCCGGCGAATCGGCGGGCACGAGGAACTGGCTCAGCCCGCCGTCCGAGCGCGCGGTCACCAGCAGCAGGTCCGCCCCGTCACCGGCCTCCACGGGCGTCTTCAGACCGCTCAACCTGATACCGCGCGGGGTGCGCTCGGCCTTCATGGCAACGGCGCCGGGAGACCACCGGCGGCCGCCCTCCGCAAGGCACCAGGTGGCTACCCGCTCGCCCGAGATCAGCGCGGGCAGCGCCTCGTGGCGCTGCCCGGTTCTGCCGCAGCGGGACAGGGTGCCGGCAACGATGGCCGACGGCAGGACCGGCCCGGGGCTCACCAGCCGGCCCATCTCCTCGGCCAGTATGCCGAGGTAGATCGCGCCCTCGTCACCAAGACCCGCGCCGCCGTCCGCCTCGGCCACCAGCAGCGACGCCCAACCCAGCGCCGCGGCTCGCTGCCACCAGCTGCGATCGAAGCCGCCGGCGTGCTCGGCGAGCTGACGCACGGTGCTGACCGGGGTCTCGGCTTCCAGAAATCGCCGGGTGCTGTCCAGGAACAACTGTTGTTCCTCGCTCGGATCGAAGTGCATGCTCCCCTGCCCGCGGCCTCCAGTAGTAAACTTATATAGACGATACTCCATTGAGCCGAAATCGCAAAGGGCGACGCGCATTGCAGACGAAGGAAAGCGAACGGGACAGCCGCACAGCGCCCACCCCCCGGGGGGCACCTGCCGCTCGCGGCTAGTCGACGATGGCCTGCAGCGTTTTGGCCAGCCACTGGCGGGTCGCGGGAGAAACCTCGCCGGCCAGGGGCTCGAGGGGCAGAAGAATTCGGAATGTGAAAAATCCGGTAGCTACGGCCACCAGCCGCGCGGCGCGCTCCTCGGCGTCGGCGCCGCCGAACCACTCGACGAGCGGCTCGATGATTCGTGCCTGCAGCAGCCGCAGCGCCACCTTGCGGGCTTTGGTGTCCGCGGTGGCGAGCACGAGCATGGGCAGCGGGTTGATCTGCTCCACGCCGGCCTCCGTGAACAGCCGCGCCAGCCGCTCGCCGAAATCCTCCCGGCCGCCGCCGATCAGGACGTCGACGTCCAGGACGTCGCTGAGAGCCGCCTCGAAAAGCTTCTCCTTGGAGCCGAAATAGCGGCTCACAAGGGCGGGATTCACCCCCGCCATGGAGGTGATGTCGCGCAGCCCCGCTTCGCTGTAGCTGCGGGTGGAGAAGATCTTCTGTGCCGCTCGCAGGATCGCTCGCGCGGTGCGTTCGGCGTCGCGCACCTTTCCGACGGAGGTGTTCAAGTAAACGGCCGTTGACGTTATGTAAACCCGCGTTTATTTTACGGTGCAGCAGCGCGATGACGCAATGCGACCGTGGAATTCCCGAAGGAGAACCGCCATGCAAGTCCCTGAACACGTACCTTCCCACCTGGTGCGCGAAGCCGATCCGAGGCTCGCCCACGTCTTCGACCCGGACCCGTTCGCGGCGAACTCCGCAGTCCGGGAATTGCCGGAGCTCTACTACGCCGTCGAGGACGACCTGCGGGGTCGGGGCGGCCACTGGGTAGCCGCCACCGATGCCGTCATCCGGGAGATCCTGCGAGACGCCGAGCGCTTCTCCAGCAAGGGCATCGCCGGCTTCTCCATGCTGCTCGGGCAGGACTGGCCCTTGATTCCGCTGGAGATCGACCCGCCCGTGCAGACGGAGTTTCGCCGGGTGATGGCACCGATCCTGGCGCCGGTGCGGGTCAAGCAGATGGAAGAAGACATCCGCGCCCTGGCCGTCACGCTCATCGACAAGGTCAAGGACGCCGGCGAGTGCGACTTCGTCAAAGCCTTCGGCACGCCGTTGCCCGTGGTGATCTTCATGCGGCTCATGGGCATGCCTCTGGACCGGCTCGATACGTTCCTGGACTGGGAGAACCGGCTGCTGCACTCCCTGGATCCCGCCGAGCGTGTCGCCGCGGCCCAGAGCATCTACCAGTTCCTCACGGAGCTCATCGCCGAGCGGCGGGCCGAGCCCAAGGACGACCTGGTGAGCCTGGCCGTCACCATGGAGGTCGAGGGGCGCAAGCTCACCAACGACGAGATCATGGGCATGTGCTACCTGTTCTTCGTCGGCGGACTGGACACGGTGGCCGCCACCCTCGGCTACATCTTCAGGTACCTGGCCACCCATCCCGAGGATCGCAAGCGGCTCGCCGAGGACAACGCGCTGATTCCCGATGCCATCGAGGAGCTCATGCGCCGCCACTCCGTGGTGACCACACGCCGGCTGGTCACCCGGGACATGGAGTTCCGCGGGGTTCAGCTCAAGGCCGGGGAGTACATCGAGTGCGACCTGAGCCTGGCGAGCACGGACCCCGAGGCGTTCGCCAACCCGCTGGAGGTGGACATCACCCGCAGGCCCAACCCCCATCTCGCCTTCGGCGGCGGGCCGCACCGGTGCTTCGGCTCCAACCTGGCCCGGGCGGAGATGCGCATCGGCATCGAGGAATGGCTCGAGCGCATCCCGGATTTCGAGATCAAGCCTGACGCCGAGCTGCACTCACACGTAGGGGTCAAAGGGCTGGACTGCCTGCCCGTCACCTGGAAGTAGCGAAGCGGGCGGTCGGCTCGTCCGCCCGCCCACCCGCTGTCCGCGGCGCCCGCTGACTTCAGTCCTCCGCAGGCGCCGTCACGCCGACGATGTCCCGAGACGTCACCACCTTCCCCGGCTGATAGCCGCGGGGGGCGATGCCCGCCAGCGACACCGGTTCCGTGCTGACCCCGGCCGCGAGCTTGCGAAGCGCCGCGACGGTGCAGTTCTCCCGGCCTCCGGCCCGCGCCATGCCCTCGAACTGGAACTCCCGGAACACGTTCTGGTGGGTCATCTTGTCGATCTCGTCGTCCGGAATACCGCCGGGAACGCTCTGGATGCTGCGCCAGAGGCCTTCCGGGTAATCCGGCCACAGGCAGTCCGAATGGGGATAGTCCACCTCGAGGGTGATGTTGTCGACGCCGATCCGGTGCCGGTTGGCCAGCCCCACGTCGTCCTCGATGAAGCAGGTGATGATGTGCTCCTTGAAGACGTCGCTGGGACTTCTGTCGCCGTAGGTCTTGTTGGTCCAGGCGCCGTGGTGGCGATTGGTGAAGTCGGCGCGCTCGAGCAGGTAGGGAATCCAGCCGATGCCGCCTTCGGACAGCGCCATCTTCAGGTTCGGATAGCGCATGAAGGCTTCCAGGGTGATCCAGTCGGCGGCGGCGTTGGAGATGGACATGGGCATGCTGGTGATCCACGCCTCGATGGGCGACTCCGGCGAAGGATGCGGGACCGGGTTGCCGGAGCCGATGTGACAGTTCAGCACCACCCGCTCGCGGTCGCAGATCTCCCAAAGCGGTTCCCACTCCGCGCGATGGATGCCGGGAAGTCCCATGCCCGCCGGGTTCGAGGCGAAGGAGATGGCACGGCAGCCCTTGGCCAGCACCCGCTCGATCTCCTTCACCGTGAGCGCCACGTCCCACATGGGCACCAGGGCGAGCGGGATGAAGCGGGTGGGATGCGCACCGCACCACTCGTCGATGTGCCAGTCGTTGTACGCCTGCAGCACCCGGTAGGCGTTGGCCGGATCGGTTCTGGCCCGCTCGACGAACAGGCCCCCGTGAAAGCCGGGGAAGGTGGGGAAGCACAGCGAGGCGAAGACCCCGTTGGCGTTCATGTCGTCCACCCGCGCATCCACGTCCCATGCGGCCTTGCGCATGTGATCGTAGCGCTGAGGCTCCATACCCCACTCGTTCTTGGGACGCCCGACCACCGCGTTCAGGCCGATGTTCGCCCGCACCAGATCGCCCCACACCCAGGCCTGGTTGCCGTTGCGCTCGACGATCCGCGGCGCGTCCGCGAGTTCCTTCGAGCTCAGGTGATTGTCGAACATGTCCGGCGGCTCGACGATGTGGTCGTCGACGCTGGCGATCACCATGTCTTCCATCTTCATAGCGCGCTCCAAAGTATTCGAGTGTTTACTTATATGCCAGCGTCGCCGGCCGATCAACCGGCATCCGTGGAACCCCTTACCTCCGCTGTCCCTGGACTACGCAAACAGCTAACCTGTGGAGATAATTGAAAGGTAAGCAGCAGATCTTCGGGAGAGGCCGATGTACGACGTGATGCGGGGCGTGAGGGTCATCGAATGTGCCGAGCACACCTTCGTGCCCGTGGCGGCAACCACCCTGGCGGACTGGGGCGCCGACGTGATCAAGATCGAGCGCGCCACCGGAGGTGGCGACAGCTCGCGGCACCTGGCTATCCTGCAGCGCCCGGGGCAGAAACTGAACGGCTTCTTCGAGGTGGCCAACCGTGGCAAGCGCGGTCTCGCCCTGGATCTCACCCAGCCCGAAGGGCGCGAAGTACTCTACCGCATCATTCCGGAGAGCCTCGCCACCGCGAGCCTCACCGGCGCCAGCCCGAGCGATCCCATCGGCCCCCGGCCCACAGGCCCCGGACACCCGCTGATCCACTCCTACAAGA
>JAWLGU010000049.1:0-6945 GCA_041690675.1 Pseudomonadales bacterium
CGCCACCTACGGCTGGGAGGAGTCCACCTACATCAAGCAGCCGCCGTTCTTCTCGGTGGGCGGGGACCTGGAGCAGGGGATAGAGGTCGCCGGCGCGCGGATCCTCGCCCTGCTGGGTGATTCCGTGACCACGGACCACATCTCCCCGGCGGGAGCCATCCAGCCGGACAGCCCGGCCGGCCAGTACCTGCAGCAGCACGGCGTGGACGTGAAGGATTTCAATTCCTACGGCTCCCGGCGGGGCAACCACGAGGTGATGATGCGGGGCACCTTCGCCAACATCCGCATCAGGAACGAAATGGTGCCCGGCGTGGAGGGCGGCTACACCCGCCACGTTCCCACGGGGGATCAACTGTCCATCTACGATGCCGCCATGCGTTACCAGGGTGAGGGCACGCCGCTGGTGGTGCTCGCCGGCAAGGAGTACGGCACCGGCTCGAGCCGCGACTGGGCCGCCAAAGGCACCCGTCTGCTCGGGGTGAAGGCGGTGGTGGCGGAGAGCTTCGAGCGCATTCACCGTTCCAACCTCATCGGCATGGGCGTGCTGCCGCTGCAGTTCAAGGAAGGCGACAGCCGCACGTCGCTGGGGCTCACCGGGGACGAGACGATGGACATCCGGCTCCCCGACGGTGTCCGCGAGGTGAAGCCGCGCCAGGATCTGACCCTGGTGATCAGAACCCCCGACGGTGAGCGCCGGGAGGTGAACGTGATGAGCCGGCTCGATACGGAGAACGAGATCGCCTACTTCAAGAGCGGCGGCATTCTTCAGTACGTGCTCAACAACCTGGCGGCAGGCGCCGCCTGAACCATGGGCCAGCCGGGCCGTCTGCGGTCGAGGATCCCCGCGGCGGTGGTCTTCGACATGGACGGCCTGCTGCTGGATACGGAGCGTCGCTACGAGGAAGCCTTCGTGGCGGCTTGCGGTGAGCTGGGATTCACGGTCGCGCAGGAGACCTACCTGCGCTGCCTCGGCACGGACGCCGCGACCACGCGGGCGATTCTCGGCAAGGCGCTGGGCCACCCCGACCGGTACGCGGCGCTGGAGCGGCGCTGGCTGGACCTCTACGACAAGGTTGCGAACGCGAGGCCGGCGGAGCCCAAGCGGGGCGCCCTCGACCTGCTGGACGCCCTGCGACGTCACCGCATCCCTACCGGCCTGGCCACCTCCACGGCCCGCTCCGAGGCGGTCCACCATCTGCGGCAGGCCGGGTTGCTGGGGGAGTTTTCCTGCCTGATCTGCGGCGGCGAGACGCCCCGTGGCAAACCTCATCCGGATCCCTATCTCGCCGCCTCGGCGGCGCTGGGGATGCCGCCCGCTGCCTGCTGGGCCCTGGAGGATTCCGACAACGGCGTGCGCTCGGCGCATGCCGCCGGGCTCACGGTCTTCCAGGTTCCGGACGTCCTGAGGCCGAGCTCGGAGGTTCTGCGATTGGGCCATCACGTGGCGGAAGACCTGTTCGAGGTGCTGGATTTCCTGCTGTCGGCCCTAGACCGTGGCCAGAATTGTTAAGCACGCCACGGAAATGAACTTTTTCGTTGAGGTGTAATCGGATTTCCATATAATGCGCGCCACCCGCGGGACCCCCTGCGGGCCGCGAATGAGAAGTTCTGCCGAGGACACCGTGATCAATCGCAGCGAATCCAGGCTGATAGCCCTGGAGCGGCGCAATCAGGCCGCACGTTCGAGAAAAGCCGCAAGGCCAGGCATGCCCGCACGGGCAACCGACCCCGCCCAGGGTCAGGCCATCAAAGATACCAAGCGCTCAGCACCCAGGTCAGCGTAGCCCACATGAGCAACGTCAGGGGCACGCCCACCTTCAGGAAATCGCTGAAGGCGTAGCCCCCGGCGCTCATGACCAGCAGGTTGGTCTTGTAGGCCATTGGCGTGGCGTAGCTCATGTTGGCGCCGAACAGCACTGCCAGCACGAAGGGCTCGGCCGGCACCCCCAGGTGCTGGGCGATGTTGATGGCGATGGGCGTGCCGATTACCGCCGCCGCGTTGTTCGAGACCACGTTGGTCAACACCGCAAGCAGCAGCATCAGGCCCGAGAGGATCACCGTGGGTCCCGCACCCGCGGTGGCCTGAAGGAACGCCTCGGTGATGTAGTCGGTGGCGTCCGTGGCGATGAGCGACCGGCCCAGCGCCAGGCTCGCCGCCACCACGAAGAACACCGACGGGCTGATGGCGCGAATGGCTGAGCCCATGCTGATGCAGCGGGTCAGCACCAGCAGCACGGCGCCGGCGGTGGCGCTGACGGCGATGGGGAGCGCGCCGGCGGCGGCTAGAGCCACCACCCCGAACAGGATTCCCAGGGCCAGCGGCGCCTTGCTGGTGCTCGGCAGCGCCACCGTGGCGTCCAGCACCAGAAACTCGGTGCTCTGCTTCAGCGCCGCGATCTGTTCTCGGGGCCCCTGCACCAGCAGCACGTCGCCCTGACGCAGAATCACGTCCTGAATCTCCTCGCTGGGCTTCCAGATGTCTCGGCCGGCCCGGTGCAGGGCCAGCACCGCGAGCTGATAACGGTCCAGGAAACGAGCGAAGCGCAGGTTGGTGCGATCGAGGCTCGAGCCCTGGACCACGGCGATCTCCGCCAGCAGCTGATTCTCCGCTTCCAGCGGATTCTCCTCGGTGACCCGCTGGTCTCCGGAGTAGAGCCGGGCCTTCAGGTCCTTTTCCAGGTCCTTCAGCTTCTGCGGCCGGCCGCGGACCCGCAGGCGATCGCCGTCCTGCAGGGTCACATCGGGCAGGGGCATCAGGTAGGCATCACCGCGGCGGATCCGCAGGACGGTCATGTCACCGCCTGCCAGAGCCTTCGCCGCCGCCAGGGTCTTCCCCACCACCGTGGAATCCTCGGTGATCTGCAGCCGCGCCTCGAACAGCCGCGGGGACGGATCCTCCAGCTCGATCTTGCGCTTGGGCAGCAGACGCGGGGCGACCAGCCACAGGTAAACCACGGCCACCGCGCCGGCGAGCGCGGCGGGCATGGCGAAGTCGAACATGCCGAAGCGAGGCAGCCCCAGGTCGTCCGCCACGCTCACCACCAGGAGGTTGGTGGAGGTGCCGATGGTGGTGGCCATGCCGCCCACCAGGGTGGCGAAGCCCATGGGCAGCAGCACCTCCGAGGCGGAAGTGCCGGTGCGCAGGCACACGCTGATGAGGATGGGCAGCAGCAGCACCACGATGGGAGTGTTGTTGACGAAGGCCGAGAGCACCGCACCCACCAGCAGGGTCGCGAGAAACGACAGGAAGGGCGCACGGCCCCAGCTCCGCGCCAGCAGCCGGCCCACCGGCTCCAGCGCCCCGGTGCGCACCAGCCCCTGGCCGAGGATCATGAGCGCGCACACGGCGATGAGCGCCTCGTGGCCGAAGCCGAAGAACAAGTCCACGGGCTCCAGCCCCGGATAGGGAAACAGCGAGAAGCCCACGGTCAGCACCGCCAGCAGACCCAGGCTGGTGATCTCCAGGGGCAGGCGATCGCGGGTGAACAGGTAGAGCGCCACCACGGTCAGCACCATCACCGCGACGGCGTGCCCGTTGGGCGCGCCGGCGGCCGCGCCAGTGGCCGCGCCGGCGGCCATGGCGGTGCTGAGCTCGGTCATGGCGCGTGGAAACCCGGGTCTGTCAGAAGATCAGCTCGACGATCTCGTCGAAGCTCTCCACGAAGTGTACGTCGATTCCGCGCCGGATGTGATCCGGAACCTCCTCGTAGTCACGCTCGTTGGCCCGGGGCATGATGACGTGGCGGATCTGCTGGCGTTTCGCTGCCAGCAGCTTCTCGCGGATGCCGCCCACGGGGTAGACGCGGCCCGTCAGGGTCAGCTCGCCGGTCATGGCGAACCGCACCCTGGCTCGCTTGCCGGTGGCCCGGGACAGCAGTGCCGCGCTCATGGTGACGCCGGCGCTGGGTCCGTCCTTGGGCGTGGCCCCGGCAGGCACGTGGACGTGGAGGAAGGCATCGTCGAAGTAGCCCGCCGGCGCGCCCAGCTTGTCGGCGTTGCTGCGAATGTAGCTGTAGGCGATGTTCGCCGACTCCTGCATGACGTTGCCGAGCTGGCCGGTGAGCTTCAGCCCGGCACCCTTGCGGTGTACCAGGGTCGCCTCCACCGGCAGGGTGGCGCCGCCCAGCGGGGTCCAGGCGAGCCCGGTGACGATGCCTACCCCCTGTTGAATCGGCTCCCTCTCGTAGAGCGGCTTGCCCAGGTAGGCCTCGACGTCGGCGGCACCTATCACCACCGGCCGCTTCGCGCCCCGGAGTATCTTCACCACCGCCTTGCGCACCAGCCGCGCCAGGGCCTTCTCCAGCTTCCGCACCCCGGCTTCCCGAGAGTACTGCTCGACGATCATCTTCAGCGCCGCAGGCTCCACTTTCAGGTCGCCGCGCTTGCGCAGCCCGCCCCGGCTGAGTTGCCGCGGCAGCAGGTGCTTGCGGGCGATGCCGAGCTTTTCCTGGTCCAGGTAGCCCGAGAGGTGGATGACCTCCATGCGGTCGAGCAGGGGACCCGGAATGGTGTCGAGCTGGTTCGCCGTGCAGACGAACAGGACCTTCGAGAGGTCCACGTCCACGTCCAGGTAATGGTCGTGGAAGGCGGTGTTCTGCTCGGGATCGAGCACCTCCAGCAGGGCCGAGGCCGGATCACCCTGGTAGGAGCTGCCGATCTTGTCGACCTCGTCCAGCATGATCACCGGGTTCGCCACCTCGGTGTCCTTCAGGGCCTGCACCAGCTTGCCCGGCATGGCGCCGATGTAGGTGCGGCGGTGCCCCTTGATCTCCGCCTCGTCGCGCATGCCCCCCACGGAGAAGCGGTAGAACTTCCGGTTCAGCGCCTCGGCGATGGCGCGGCCCAGGGAGGTCTTGCCCACCCCCGGGGGACCCACAAGGCAGATGATGGAGCCCGCGACATCGCCTTTCATGATCCCCAGAGCGAGGAACTCCAGGATGCGCTCCTTGATGTCCTGCAGGCCCTCGTGATGCTTGTCCAGCACCCGGGTGGCCGCCGCCAGGTCCCGGGTGTCCTCGGAGTACAGCCCCCAGGGCATGCTGGTGATCCAGTCGAGATAGTTGCGGGTGACGGCGTACTCCGGCGAGCCCAGCTCGAGCAGGGATAACTTGTGCATCTCCTCGTCGATCTTGCGGCGCGCGCCCTCCGGAACGGTTCGCGACACCAGCCGCTCGCTGAACTCCTCGATCTCCGCGGTCTTGTCGTCCTTCGAGATCCCCAGCTCTTCCTGGATGAACTTGAGCTGCTGGCGCAGGAACATTTCCCGCTGCCGGCCCTGGATTTCCCCCTCGACCTGGCGGCGGATGTCCATCTGGGCCTGGGCGATCTCCACCTCCTTGTGCAGCAGCTCCACCACCTTCTCCAGCCGCCGCTGCACCGGGACCGTCTCCAGCACCTCCTGCAGGTCGTCCTTGCTGGCGGAGGTGAGGCTGGCGGCGAAATCCGCCAGCAGTGAAGGCTCGTTGGGGTTGGAGCGGGCCAGGAACACCTTGAGCTCCTCGCCGTAGAGCGGGTTCAGGGGGATGAGCTCCTTGATGGTGTTGATGATGGCCACGGCATAGGCCTTCTGCTCCTCCGAGCGGGTCTCGACCCGTTGGGGGAAGTACTGGGCGTTCACCAGAAGCGGCGGCTCCTCGCGCAGCCATTTGCGCACCCGGAACCGCTGGAGGCCCTCGAGCAGCACCTGGAGCTGGTCACCTTCCCGATGCACCCGATGGATCCGGCACACCGTGCCCATGTCGTGAAGCTCGGAGGGGCGCGGCACGCCCTCCACGTCGCGCCGGGTGGCGATGAGGCCCACCACCTCCTGATTGCGCTCGCGGATCGCCTTGAGGGTGGGCATCCAGACGTCCGCGTTCATGACCAGGGGGATGGCCTGACCGGGAAAGAACGGCCGGTGGTGCTGGGGCAGCACGTAGATGTGGGCGGGCATCGCCTCACTGGGCAGGATGATCTGGCGGCTTTTCGTGTCCTCTCGAACGATTTCCCCCTGCTGATCGATGTCCATGGGCATGGCGTACCGCTTGGCTGTTGTCATCGAACTTATGTGGGGGCGCGGCGGTAAGATTAAAGAGCGACGCTGGCGCTCACTCCAGCGCCTCGATCACGCTCTCGAGGGTCTCGAGCTGGCGCTTGCGCCAGGCGATCTCGGAGTCGGCACCGTCGGCGCCGGACCGCGTCAGTGACTCAATCTCGGCCAGCACGTCCTCGCGCTGCTGCTGCAGCCCGGTAAGCCGGGCGGCGAGCTCCGCTTTGTCGAACATGATCTGCTCCGGCGGGGCCGCCGCAGCCTCTTCCCGCTCCGCCTCGGGCGGCTGCTCGGGCAGCACCTTGGCTTCGGAAATCCGGCGCTGATTGGTGAACCCGGGGGAGACGATCTCGATGCCGCCACCGTGCAGGGAGTCCAGCACGCAGGCGTTGAGCTCCGTGCGCATGCTCACCAGGTTGCTCACGTCCTCGAGCAGCCCGGAGACCCGGTAGGCCACGGCGTGGTCCTCGAGCGCCGTGATCCGAACGAAGGGCTCGGCGAGGCCGGCTTCCTCCGCCGCGGCTTTCAGCAGGTCCCGCACCGTCCGGCGCGGCGCATCGTAACCCAGCGAGACGTCGGTGGAGATCAGGGTGCCGGAGCTGCTCACTACCTGAACGGGGTGGGAGATGAGGAAGAGGTTGGGCAGGGTCACCAGATCCCGGTCCTCGCTCTGCAGCTCCGTGTGCAGGAGCCCTGGCTCGACCACCCGGCCGAAGTGGTCGGCTACGCGAATGAAGTCGCCCGGCTGGAAGCTGCCCACCGCCCGCAGCATCAGCCCCGCCATGGCGTTGGCGACGAACGTGGTGGAGGACAGGGCGATGACGGCCGTCAGCACCAGACCGAAGAGTGACAGCAGCTGGCCCCGCGTCTCCGCATCCAGCGGCAGCACCAGGACCAGCAGCACGTTGGCCGCGAGC
>JAWLGU010000049.1:7045-35682 GCA_041690675.1 Pseudomonadales bacterium
ATGACGGCCGTCAGCACCAGACCGAAGAGTGACAGCAGCTGGCCCCGCGTCTCCGCATCCAGCGGCAGCACCAGGACCAGCAGCACGTTGGCCGCGAGCACCAGGGCCAGCACCGCCAGCTGCCGGAATATTCGCGTGCTGCTGCGCGCCGGAATGGCGCGCAGCGCCAGCCAGACGGCGATAGCGGCCACCAGCACCACGATGAGTGCCGGGACACCCCAGCGGATCACGGATTCCATCAGGGCGTCGGCCTGCACGACGATGGCGGCTCGCTTGCCGTCAGCGGCCGCGGCCGGTCACTGCAGCATGCCTTGGTCGATCTCGGTGCGGTGCTCGGCGAGCGCGACCTGGCGGGTCAGGGTGATGTAGTCCACCAGGATGTTGCCGGATTCCCGAACCATGGCGTCTTCCCGGGGATCCTCCTCGTCGTCCGTCTCTTCCAGGGCGATCTCCTCGAGCTCGTCCACGCTCGCCAGCGGCTCTTCGCCTCTGGCCAGCCGCAGTGCGTTCTCGAGCTCGAGACGCCACGCCTCTTCCCGCACCTTCTCCGCTTTGCGCACCGCCTCGTTCAGCGACACGTGGGTGCGGTTCGCTTCTTCCTCGGTCCGCTGGGCCAATGCCCGCAGGTAGGCGAATTCCGGGTCGTCCGCCACCCGCCGCCGGTGGCGCGCGTTGAGCTCGGCCAGCAGTGGGTGAATGTCGTTGCTGCGGGGGTACACCGCGGGTTGGATCATGTCCCAGGCCATGGCGTCTTCCAGAGCGCTCTCGCCGATGTGCTCGGCGTCGTAGATCTCGGGAAACTCGATATCCGGGATGATGCCCTGATGCTGGGTACTCTGGCCGGAGACCCGGTAGAACTTGGCCGCGGTGATCTTCAGCTGCCCCCGGTTCAAGGGGATGAGGGTCTGCACGGTGCCCTTGCCGAAGGTCTGGCTGCCGATGATGATGCCCCGGCCGTAGTCCTGGATGGCGCCGGCGAAGATCTCCGAGGCGGAAGCGGACAGCCGATTCACCAGCACCGCCATGGGACCTTCCCAGGCCACGCTGTCGTCGGTGTCGGCGTAGATGCTGGGGCGCCGGTTGGCGGACTTCACCTGCACCGTGGGGCCCGATTTGATGAACAGCCCGGTGAGCGCGTCCGCTTCCTGCAGCGAGCCGCCGCCGTTGTTACGCAGATCGACGACCAGCGCGTCGATCTCCTCGGCCTTCAGCTCTTCGATGAGGCGCCGAACGTCCCGGGTGGTGCTCTTGTAGTTGGGGTCGCCCTGCTGGATGGCCTTGAAATCGGCGTAGAAGGTGGGCACCTCGATGATGCCGATGCGATGTTCCTCACCGTTGCGCTCGAGGGTCAGAAGCTTCTTCTGCGCCGCCTGCTCCTCGAGCTGAACCGCGTCACGGAGGATGGTGACCACCCGGGTGGTGCCGTCGGTGGCGGTATGGGGAATCACCTCCAGGCGCACCGTGGAATTCTTCGGACCACGAATCAGCTCCACCACGTCGTCCAGGCGCCAGCCCACCACGTCGATGAGGGGGCCGTCCTCGCCCTGGCCCACGCTGACGATCCGGTCCGAGGGCTTCAGCAGCCCGGACTTGTCCGCCGGCCCGGCCGGCACCAGCTCGACCACGGACGTGTACTCGTCTTCGTTTCGCAGCACGGCGCCGATGCCTTCGAGCTGCAGCGACATGTTGATGTTGAAGTTCTCCGAGGTCCGCGGCGAGAAGTACTGGGTGTGCGGGTCGTAGCTGGTGGCGAAGGCGTTGACGTAGAGCTGGAAGGCGTCCTCGCTCTTGGTCTGCAGCGCCTGATTCAGGCGGTAGCGGTAGCGCTTGCCCAGCAGCTCCTCGATCTCCTCCAGCGGCTTGCCGTTCAGCTTCATGGTCAGCACGGAAGCCTTCAGGCGCTTGCGCCAGAGATCGTTCATGGCCGCTTCGTCCGCCGGCCAGGGCGCGCCCTTGCGGTCGATGGCCACGGCCTCGTCGCCGCTGAAGCTCAGGTCGTCCAGGCCGCTTTCGACCTCGTCGAGCAGGAACTGCAGGCGCTCCGTCATGCGCTGCTGATAACGGTTGAAGATGTGGAACGCCGGCTCCAGTTCGCCGCGTATCAGGGCTTCGTCCAGCTTGTAGCGGTACTTCTCGAGCTCCTTCACGTCGGAGGCGAAGAAGTACACGCGTCCGCCGTCCAGCATGTCTAGATAATTGTCAAAAATGTGGTCGGAAAGCTCGTCGTCCAGTTTCTTGCTGATGAAGTGGTTCGTACGAAGCTGCTCGACGATGGTGAGCAGGGTGCCGCGATGCACGTCCAGCGGCTCCAGATTGCCGAAGTCGCTGGCGGTGGAGTAGGCGACCTGATCGCCCGGCGGCGCGTCGGCAGCGGCCCAGGAGCCGTCGCCGGCAACCAGGCCCACTGCGAGCAGGAACGCGGCGCAGGCCATCGCGGCCCGGGCGCCCATGGCGGCGCCCATGGCGGAGTGTCGAAATGAGCGAAGACGTTTGATGAGGTGCATGCGGTTGGCTTTTCCAGCTGGTGCCGTGGTCGGTGGTCGTTAAAGTCCTTACTTGTCCGTTGGACTTGTGTTTAGATGCCCGCGATCGACAGGGCGCGGCGGAGCCGAGGCAGCCGCTCCGAGCTCGCTGGCCGTCCTTCTTTAAGATAACGGCGGCGTGGCGAGGTTCCGTCTCCCGCCGAATGTAACCCGGCATTCACACAACGAGCAACCGGGATCAAGGAGCGTGATATGCAGTTTGCAAAAGACCACCCCACCCTCCGGCGCGCGCGCCGGGCCCCGGCAGCCGCCGGGTTCCGTTTCTCCATGCTCGGCGCGGCGGTGCTGCTCTCGCTGCTCGCCGGCTGCGAGGGGGCCGGGGAGCAGGCTGGGGAGTCCCAGGCGGCCATCGAGGACGATGCCGCCAAGGCGAGCTACAGCCTGGGCTACCGCTTCGCCGAGAACGTGCAGCGTCAGTTCGGCGAGGACCTCAGCCAGGACGCGTTTCTGCGTGGTGTCAGCGACAAGCTCGCGGGCGCGGAGGCGGCAGTGAGCGACGAGGAAGCCCAGCGGGTGCTGACCGAGATGATGGAAGCCAGGCAGGCTCAGGCCGCGGGTGACGCGCTGGATAACCTCGAGGAGGGTCTGAGCTTCCTGGAGAAGAACGCCCAGCGCGAGGGCGTGATCGTGCTGGAATCCGGGCTTCAGTACGAGGTGCTGGAGGAAGGCGAGGGCGAGAAGCCGGACGCCTCGGATCTGGTGACGACCCACTACGAGGGGCGGCTCATCGACGGCACGGTGTTCGACAGCTCCTACCAGCGCGGCGAGCCGGCAACCTTCCCGCTCAACCGGGTGATCCCCGGCTGGACCCAGGGACTGCAGCTCATGTCGCCCGGCGCCAAGTACCGCCTGTACGTGCCGGCGGACATGGCCTACGGCGAGCGGGGCGCCGGCGACAGCATCCCGCCCAACTCGGTGCTCATCTTCGACGTGGAGCTGCTCGGTGTGCAGCAAGACGAGGAACCGGCTCCGGACGCCGCAGCCGCGGATGCGGACACCGCGGGCGCGGAGTCCGCGGAGCAGTAGGCCGCGGATGGCGGAGCTCGCCGGGGTGGAGCGACGGCGGCGGCCGCGGCCGCGCAAGCCGGGCGGTGCGGAGCAGCGCCTCAGAGCCGGGCGCCAGCACGGCGGGCGACTGACCCGCACCATCGTGCTGGGCGCCCTGGTGGTGCTCCTGGGCATCGCTTGGCTGGCCAGAGAGCTCGAGCTGGATGTGGATGAGCTCCTCGGCTACGCCCTCACCAGCCTGCTGCTGGTGGGCGGGCTGGTGGCGCTGGCGCTCCTGGGGGCGATAGTGCTGCGTCTGCTGCGACGGCTGTTCCGCTGACGGCGCGACTCAAGGCAGGTTCGCCAGGAAGCGGTTCATGCGCGGTGCGTAGTAGTTGTCGTAATCCAGCGAGAAGGCGATGGCTTTGGCCTGGCCGAGTATCCGCTCGCGGGGCACGAAGCCGATGACCCTGGAATCCCGGCTGTTGTCGCGGTTGTCGCCCAGCATCAGGTACTGGCCCTCCGGCACCCGCGTGCTGGCGAACGAGCTGGTGAACCCCGCTCCGTCGTCGCGCAGCATCACGTGGCGTTCGCTGTCGAGGATGGATTCCCGGTACACGCTGTAGCCCCGACCCGCCTGGAACGGCGCCTCCGCCGGCGCCACCGGCGTGTAGACGGCAGCGACGCCGTTGATGGTCAGGCGGTTGTGGCGCAGGCTCACCACGTCGCCGGGCACCGCCACCACCCGTTTCACCAGCAGCTGGTCGTCCTCGGGGGAGGTGAAGGTGACCACGTCGCCGCGGCGGGGCTCCTGCCAGGAGGTCAGGCGCACCAGGGTGAAGGGAACCCGCAGTCCGTAGGCCAGCTTGTCCACCACGATGCGGTCGCCCACCAGGATGGAAGGCAGCATGGAGCCGGACGGCACCTGGTTCCAGTCCGCCACCGCGGAGCGGAACAGCAGCATCACCGCGACGAACAGCAGGAAGCCGCGCCATTCCCGCCAGATGCGCCTCGGCCGGTGGGTCATCCGTCGGCCCTGCCGCGCGCGAAGCGATCGAGCTGCTCAGGGCTCGCTTCGCGCTGGTACTTTTCCTTCCACTCGGCGTAGGGCATGCCGTACACCCGCTCCCGCGCGGCCTCGTAGTCCATGGCGACGCCCGCCTCCTCGCAGGCGGCCACGTACCACTTGGACAGGCAGTTGCGGCAGAACCCCGCCAGGTTCATCAGATCGATGTTCTGGACGTCCTTGCGGGCGTCGAGGTGCTCGAGCAGGCGGCGCAACACCGCCGCTTCGATGGCGTCTCGCTGACTGTCGTCGAGTTCTCGGGGGTGCGTCACGGCTGCAGACTCCGGGTAGCGACGGGAAGCCCCATCTTACCCCCAATCGGCCGTGTGGGCGCAGCGACGCTGCCATGGTCCGGGGTGCTGTGATTCAATTCCGCCTGCACCGATGGCGAGGAGACATCGTGGAGCTCTTGCAGGACCCGGAGATCTGGGCGGCCTTTCTGACCCTGACCGCCCTGGAGATCGTCCTGGGGATCGACAACATCGTTTTCATCTCAATTCTCACCGGGCGGCTGCCCCGGGAGCAGCAGAACAGAGCACGGATTCTGGGGCTCAGCCTGGCCATGCTCATGCGCCTGGCGCTGCTGTTCTCCCTGGCCTGGATCATGCGGCTCACCACGGATCTGTTCGAGGTCCTCGGCGAAGGCATCAGTGGCCGCGATATCATTCTCCTCTCCGGGGGCGCGTTTCTCATGGCCAAGGCGACCCGCGAGGTGCACAACAGCCTGGAAGGGGAAGCGCACGTGCACGGCGGCCCGACGGCCGCCACCCTGGGCACGGTGCTGGTGCAGATCGCCATCATCGACATGGTCTTCTCGCTGGACTCGGTGATCACCGCCGTGGGCATGGTCCAGCACATCGAGGTCATGGTGGCGGCGGTCGTGGTGGCGGTGCTGGTGATGATGGCCGCAGCGGGACCCATCGCCCGGTTCGTGGAAGCCCACCCCACCATCAAGATGCTCGCGCTGTCGTTTCTCATTCTCATCGGCTTCACCCTCGTGGGCGAGGGCCTCGACTTCCACACCCCCAAGGGCTACATCTATACCGCCATGGCGTTCTCGCTGGGGGTCGAGATGCTCAACATCCGCGCCAAGCGGGCCCGCGAGGATCACGTGCGGCTGCGCAAGGCGCAGCTGGCGGATCTGGTGGAAGGGTCCGCAGGAGGTGGACGCCGGTGACCGTGGACATCGTCGCCCGCACCGACACCGGCCGCGCCCGTCGGCGTAACGAGGACTGTGTCGGTGTCGACCTGGCACGGGGGGCGGCGGTGCTGGCGGACGGGATGGGTGGCCTGGCCGACGGCCACCTGGCAAGTCGGGAAGCCGTTCGGGGGATTCTCCGCTTCCTCGAGGAGGTCCAGCCGGCACGGCCGGACCGGCCCGTGCTGGAGGCGGCCCTGGCCGCGGCGAACCGCCGGGTGCGGGAGCTGGCCGCGGAGCGCAGGGACGGCGCGATGGGCACGACGGCGGTGGTGATGCTCCTCGCCGGCGACGGCCGCTGTGCCCTGGCCTGGGTGGGCGACTCCCGAGCGTACCGGTACGCCGGCGGCAAGCTGGAGCCCCTGTCCCGGGATCACAGCCTGGTCCAGGAACTGGTGGAGCGTGGCGAGCTTTCGCCGGAGCAGGCCCGTCATGCCAATCTGCGCAACGTCATCACCCGAGCCCTGGGCATCGAGCCCGACGTGCAGCCCGACGGCCTGGAGCTGCTGCTGGCACCGGGGGAGATGCTGCTGCTTTGCAGCGACGGCCTCTGGGACATGTTGGAGGATGACGAAATGGCCCGGGTGCTGGAGCGGCACCTGCGGACGGACCGGGACCTGACCGCCTGTGCCGATGCCCTGATCGCCGGGGCCAACGAGGCCGGCGGGCTCGACAACGTCTCCGTGGTGCTGGCGATGCGTAAGCCGTAGCTGCCGCTGGCCCTAGCGGGGATCCGGCCCCAGCACGTCCCGCATCACCGCGCCGGCCTCGCGCAAGGCGCGCGCGCCGTCGCCGATGAAGGTGGAGCCGTGCATCGCCGCGCACACCCTCGGGCGCAGATCCGCCAGGCTGTGGAGATAGGCCTCGGTGTGGGCGGTGAACGGCATGTAATTGGCGAACGGCCCCTGCTGGTAGGCGGTGAGGGTGTCTCGATATCTGCCCACCACGTCGGACTCCGTCGTCGCCTCCACGGCGCCCATCTGGTGGAGCAGATCGGAGCAGAACAGCACCCCTTCCGTCTCGTCGAACAGCATGCTCGCGTCCCAGCCGTGGGGGAGATGGGGCGTGTGACGGATCCGGATGTCGTGCCGGCCGATGGACATGGTCGCGCCGTCGTCGAGCGCCAGGGGGGGACGATCGGCGAAGTCGCCTATGAACACCGCAGCGCCCACCTGGGTGGTCACCGCCTGGGCGCGCGGCGCCGCGCCAAGCCACTCGTTGAGCGAGCCGCACTCGTCGGGCTCGAAGTGGCTGAAGCCGATCCAGCGGATCTCTGCCGGGTCCATCAGCCGGGCCACGGCGTTCCGCACCTCGGCGAACTGGTGCCGCATGCCCGTGTGGTAGAGCAGCGGCTCTTCGTCCCGTATCAGAAACTGGTTGAACTGCAGATCCACCGCTGGGACGTAGATGCTGATCCGATAAACGTCTGCCGCGATCTCGCTGATTTCCGCCATTCTTCCCTCCATCCGCCGGTTACCGATTCACGCCATCCGCTCACGATCCCAGCGCTCCGTGGCGCTCGCCTCGCCGGGCCGCCAGCTCCACCTGCCGGCGGCGCTCGCTGAACGCGGCGCGCTGGGCGTCCGTGTGCTCATCGATGCAACGGGGGCAGCTCACCCCCGGCCGGTAGGCCGGGCTCGCCATGTCCGCCCGGGACAGCGGCCGCCGGCAGGCGTAGCACTGCTCGAAGGAGCCCTGAGCGAGGCCCTGGTCCACGGACACCCGCTGGTCGAACACGAAGCACTCGCCCTGCCAGCGGTTCTCTCCGGGCGCCACGGTCTCCAGGTAGCTGAGAACGCCGCCGTCGAGCTGGTAGACCGCCTCGAAACCCTGGTCCAGAAACCAGGCGGAGGCCTTCTCGCAGCGGATACCGCCGGTGCAGAACATGGCCACCCGCGGGTGCCGGGTCGGGTCGAGGTGGCGCTTCACCCACGCCGGCAGTTGCCGGAATGAGCGGGTGCCCGGATCCACGGCGCCGGGAAAGGTGCCGATCTCGATCTCGTAGTGGTTACGCGTGTCGAGGACGATCACGTCCGGGTCGTCCAGCAGGGCGTTCCAGCGCCGCGGGTCCACGTGCTCCCCGGTCCGGCGGGCGGGCGCCACGCCGGGCTGATCCAGCCGCACGATCTCGGGCTTGATCCGCACCTTCAGGCGGTAGAACACCCGATTACCGGGGGCGGCGCTGGAGAACCGGAAGCGCATGCCGGAGAAGGCCGAGCCGCTGCCCGCCGGACCGCGGGTCAGGTAGTCGCGGAACCGTTCGAGGGCACTGCGCTCGCCCGCCAGGGTGGCGTTGATGCCTTCCTCCGCCAGGAGAATGGTGCCCTTGATTCCCAGCGCCTCCGCCTGGGCGTGCAGGTCGTCTCGAAGCTCGCCCAGCGCTCCCAGGTCGACGAAGCGGTAGAAGGACATCACCGCCGACATCAGTGCCCCCGGCCGGATGCGAGCTCCGTGGCGCCGCCACCCAGGCAGGGGGGCGACATGGGCGCGTTGCCGAACCGCTCGCGCCATTCGTCGGTGGTGTAGGTGTGAAGGGCCAGGGCGTGCACCGGCCCGGCCAGCTCCTCGGCCAGCGCCGCGTTCACCTGCCGGTGCCGGGCCACGGGCCGCTCACCGGCGAAGGCTTCGGCCACCAGCACCACCTTGAAGTGGGTCTCGGAGCCGGGCGGCACGTTGTGGCCCCCGCTCTCGTTCACCACCTCCAGGTGGGCGGGCTGGAAGCGCTCGGCCAGTTTCCGTTCGATGCGTTGCTGCACGGTCTGCTCTTTCATGCGGGGGATTATACCGATAAGAGCGCCCCGCCTTCAGCGCGCCCAGCGCTTCAGCGCGCCCAGCGCTTCAGCGCGCCTCGAGCAGCGGCTCGAGATGAGGCCACACGGTCTCCAGAAGCCGGCCTTGTGCCCCGGCGGTGGGGTGAACGCCGTCGGCCTGCATGAGCTCCGGCGAGAGGGCCACGCCCTCGAGCAGGAAGGGCACCAGCGCCACCCCCTGGGATTCCGCCACCTGGCGGTACACCGAGGCGAACGCCCGGGTATAGCGGGGGCCGTAGTTGGGCGGAATCTCCATGCCCACCAGCAGCACCCGGCTGCCGGCCTCCCTGGCCAGCTCCACCATGCGTGACAGGTTGTCGCGGATGCTCCCGGTGGGATAGCCGCGCAGGCCGTCGTTGCCGCCGAGCTCGAGGATCACCACCTCCGGGTCGTGCTCGTCCAGGGCGGCGGGCAGCCTCGCCAGGCCGCCGTCGGTGGTCTCGCCGCTGACGCTGGCGTTCACCACCCGCCACGGCGCGTTCTCGGCCGCGAGCCGTCCCTCGAGCCGGCTCACCCAGCTCTCCTCGCGTTGAATACCGTACCCGGCGCTGATACTGTCGCCGAACACCAGTATCGTCGCCTCCGCCGCCGCGGAGCCCGCGGCGGCGGGCCCGGGTCCGGCCAGGGTACCGGGGGCGGCGCCCACAGCGATGATCATTGCGGCATACACCCCCACGCGGCGCGAACGGGTGTGGTGGGCCCGGCGTTGGCCGAGCCGGAGCAGGACCGACCTTATGAATCCCGTGATTCGAGCTCGAGGTGTGAACAAGGTGGTTGCGACGGCCGAAGGCGAGCTGACCATCTTGGCGGGCGTGGATCTCGAAATCAATGCGGGGGAGACCGTGGCGGTGGTGGGGGCCTCCGGGTCGGGCAAGACCACTCTGCTCGGCATCCTGGCGGGCCTCGACTTGCCCACCGGCGGCACCGTCAGCCTGGTGGGGCAGGAGCTGACTGCCCTGGACGAGGAGGCCCGCGCCCGGCTGCGCGGCGAGCAGGTGGGTTTCGTGTTTCAGACCTTTCAGCTCCTTGGCAGCCTCACGGCCCTGGAGAACGTGATGCTGCCCGCGGAGCTCCACGGCGAGCCGGACGCCCGGGAGCAGGCGCGGCGGCTGCTGGAGAAGGTGGGCCTGGGCCGTCGCACGGGCCATTACCCGCGTCAGCTCTCCGGGGGCGAGCAGCAGCGGGTGGCCATCGCCCGGGCTTTCGCCTGCCATCCCAACGTTCTGTTCGCCGACGAGCCGACGGGGAACCTGGACACGGTCACGGGCGCCCGCATCATCGACCTGCTCTTCGAGCTGAACGAGGAGTTCGCCACGACCCTGGTGCTGGTGACCCACGACGAGCGACTGGCCGAGCGTTGCCAGCGGGTGATCGTCATCGACGGCGGCAGGATCTGCGGGTGAGGCTCTCGCTGGTGCTCAAGCTGGCCTGGCGGGATTGGCGCAGCGGCGAGCTGGCGCTGCTGCTCTCCGCCCTGCTGGTGGCCGTGGCCAGCGTCACCGCGGTGGCCCTGCTGGTGGACCGGCTGCAGCGGGCGCTGGTGTCCGAATCCGCCGAGTTCCTGGCAGCGGACCGCTACATCGGCAGCAGCCGGCCGATTCCCGAGGCGTTCCGCGAGCGGGCCCGGGCCGAGGGGCTCGACACCGCCGATACCCTGACCTTCTCTTCCATGGTGTTCGCCGGCGATGAGCGCAGCCAGCTCGCGGCGGTCAAGGCGGTCACCCCCGGCTACCCCCTGCGCGGCATGCTGGTGGTGGCGGACGAACCCTTTGCGGCGGGCCTGGCCACCAGCGCCCTGCCGGAGCCGGGCGAGGTGTGGCTCGATTCCCGCCTGTTCCCGGCTCTGGACGTGGCCATCGGCGACACGGTGGAGGTGGGTGTGGCGGCACTGACCGTGAGCCGGGTTCTGGTGGCGGAGCCGGACCGCGGCGGCAGCATGGTGGATTTCGGGCCGCGCCTGCTGATGCGCATGGAGGACGTGCCCCGCACCGAGGTGGTCCAGCCGGGCAGCCGGCTCTCTTACCGGCTGCTGCTGGCGGGGCCGGAGGAGGCCCTGGAGCGCCTGCGCGAGAGTCTGCCGCTGGAGCCCGGCTACCGCTGGCGCAGCATACGTGACAGCAGCCGTTCCATCGGCTCCGCCCTCGAGCGGGCGGAGAGCTTTCTGCTGCTGGGCGGGCTGCTGGGGGTGCTGCTGGCGGGCGTGGCCGTGGCGCTGTCGGCCCACCGCTACGCTCGGCGGCACTTCGATCACGTGGCCATACTCAAGACCCTGGGTGCCACGCCGCGGCAGGTGCTCGGCGGCTTCATGGTCCTGCTGCTGGTGGTGGGGGCCGTGGCGGTGGCCCTGGGACTGGTGCTCGGCAGTGGTCTGCATATCGGCATCGTCGCCGCGCTGGGTCGAGTGGTGCCGGTGAGCTTACCCTGGCCGACGCCGCGGCCGTTCCTGCTCGGCGCCGCCACGGGCTTCATCTGCGCGCTGGCGTTCGCCCTGCCGCCGCTCTTGCATCTGCACCGTGTGGAACCCATGCGGGTGATCCGCCGCGACCTGGGGGCGACGCCGCCGTCCCAGGTGGCGAGCTACGCCGCGGCGGCCGCGGGCAGCGTAGGGCTGCTGCTGTGGTACAGCAACAGCCTCTGGCTCACCGTCTGGACGCTGATCTCCAGCGCCGCCGTGCTGACCGTCTTCGCCGTCCTCGGCCTGCTGCTGTTGCGGGGCGGACGGATGGTAGGGATGCAGGCGGGCAGCGGCTGGCGCCTGGCGCTGGCGGCGCTGCAGCGGCGCCGCCGGGAGAACGTGGCGCAGATCGTGATCTTCGGTCTGGCCATCATGCTGCTCTTGATCCTGGTGCTGCTGCGCACGGCGCTGCTCGAGCAGTGGCGCGCCCAGGTCCCTGAGAACGCCCCCAACCACTTCGTGCTGAACGTCACCCCGGGGCAGGTGGATGACCTGTCGGCCCTGCTCGCCCAGGTCACCGATCGCCCCGGCGAGCTGTATCCCATGGTCCGGGGCCGCATCGTCCGGGTGGGAGACGTGAACGCACGGGACTGGGAGGAGCGGCAGCAGGCGTCAGGCAGCGAGGCGGACGGTCCGGGGCTGCGCTCCGAGCGCAACCTCACCTGGACGAGCGAGCTGCCGGGCGACAACCGGGTGGTGGAGGGGCGCTGGTGGTCCCCGGGAGAGCGCCGGGCGCTGGCTTCTCTCGAGGAGGAGTACGCCCGGGAGCGCGGTCTCGCCGTGGGCCAGGAGCTCACCTTCGATGTGGCCGGCCGCACGGTCACGGCTCGCATCGCCAACCTGCGGCGGGTGGACTGGGAGAGCATGCGGCCCAACTTCTTCATCATCTTCTCGCCGGGGGTGCTGGAGGATCATCCCGCCACCTACATGACGAGCTTCCACCTCGACCCCCACGAGAAGCCGTTCCTGAACCGGCTGCTCGCCGCCTACCCCACGGTCACCGTCATCGAGGTCGATGCCATCATCCGCCAAGTGCAGAGCATCATCGCCCGGGTGACCCAGGCGGTGGAACTGGTGCTGGGGCTGGTGATCGCCGCCGGCTGCCTGGTGCTGGTGGCGAGCGTCCAGGCCAGCCGGGACTCGCGGATGGCCGAGCACGCGCTCGTGCGCACGCTGGGCGGAACCCGGCGCCTCATCGCCGGTTCCCTGGCGGCGGAATTCGCCTTGCTGGGCCTGTTCGCGGGCCTGGTGGCGGCAGTGGGCGCCGAGGTGACGGTGGCCGTGCTGCAGCGTCAGGTGTTCGAGCTGGAGGTGCAGCTGCACCCGTGGATATGGCTGCTCGGTCCGCTGACGGGCTCGGCGCTGGTGCTGGTCGTGGGGCTCCTCAGCACCCGCCGGTTGGTGTCGACTCCGCCCATGCTGGTGCTGCGCGGCCTGAGCTGACGGAATCCGTCCCCCGGCGCCGCCGTAACGCGAATTTGCGGAATCCGCGGCGTCTACTACCGTTAACGCACGGACCCTTCGTCGTTGAGAGCCGGTTACCCGTGACTCGTGAGCACCATGTCCCGCTCGTCGGCCCAGGCTGACGGTGCCGAGCGGCCCCTGGCACCGCTGCGCGGCTTGGAGCAGTTGCTGTTCGAGCTGTCGCCGGGCGCCATGGTCATCAGCGACGGTGACGACTGCATCCTCGCCGTGAACCCGGCCTATGCCCGCATGACCGGCTATCGCGCGGAGGAGGTGGTCGGCCAGCCCATCACCTTCAACCACGCCCGGCGCCGCAGCAATGCCTCGCAGAGCTCCATGGCCGAGGCGCTGGCTCGCCACGGCCGCTGGGAAGGGGAGCTGTGGCTGCAGAACCGCAACGGTGAGAGCTTCGCCGATCGGGTGACCCGGTTGCGACTGAACGGTCCCGGCGGCCAGCCGGCGGGCTACCTCACCGTGTCGGTGGACCGCATGAGCTCAGACGACGCCAAGCGTCTGATGCTCTGGCAGGCCCACCACGACACCCTCACCAAGCTGCCCAACCGCAATCTGTTCCAGGAGCGCCTCGCGGCGCTGTTGTTGCGCAGCCACGAGCCTGGGTTCCGGGGCGCGCTCATCAGCATCGACCTGGACCGCTTCAAGATGGTGAACGACTCCGTCGGCTCCGCCCGCGCGGACTGGATCCTGATGGAAGTGGCCTACCGGATCGTCGTCTGCGTGGACGAGAGTCACACGGTGGCGCGGCTGGGCGGCGATCACTTCGTGGTGCTGATGAGCGACCTGGAGGACCACGCCGAGGCGGAGGCGCTGGGCCGTGAGATCCTGGCCGAGATTCACAAGCCGTTTCACCTGGATGGCCGGGAGCTGTTCATCACGGGCAGCGTGGGGGTGGCCCGCCTGCCCGAGGACGGCAGCCAGACGGGGGAACTGCTGCAGAAGGCGGATGCGGCACGGATCCGGGTGAAGGAGAGGGGCGGCAACGACCTGAGCTTCTTCGAGCCGGAGATGAACGCCCGCGCTCAGCGGCGCCTGGAACTGGAATCTGCCCTGCGCCGCGCCATCGCCGCCGATCAGCTCGAGCTCCACTACCAGCCGGTGGTGGACATGAAGCGCGGCACCGTGGCAAGCGCCGAGGCGCTGCTGCGCTGGTCCCATCCGGAGCTCGGCGCGGTGTCGCCGGCGGAGTTCGTACCCGTGGCGGAGGACATGGGCCTGATCGTCCAGATCGGCGAGTGGGTGCTGCGCCAGTGCCGGCTGCAGCTCGCTCGTTGGCGCGAGCTCGGCCTCCACGGGCTGCGCATCTCGCTGAACGTGAGCCCGGCGCAGCTGCGCCGGGAGGAAGACGTGCGCTCCCTGGTGAGCCTGCTGGAGACCCTGTCCGGCGAGGGCCTCATCCTGGAGCTGACGGAGACCGCGCTGATCGAGAACAGCGAGGGTGTGCAGCAGTTCCTGAAGGAAGCCCGGCGACTGGGTTGCCTGGTGGGGCTCGACGACTTCGGCACCGGCTTCTCGTCGCTGTCGTACCTGCGCAACTTCGAGTTCGACGTGCTGAAGATCGACAAGACCTTCATCGACGAGGGCTCCAACATCCGGGATTACGGGCTGGTGGCCTCCATCGTCAGCATGGGCCGGATCCTCGGCATGCGGGTGGTGGCGGAAGGGGTAGAGACCGCGGATCAGGTCAAGCGGCTGCGGCAGATCGGTTGCGACTTCGTCCAGGGCTTCTACTTCTCGCGGCCGCTGCCCGCCGACGAGTTCTACCGCTTCGCCATCGAGGAGCGGGCGCGCATCGACCGCTGAGCCCGGCGGAGGCTGCGCCGGCCGCGGCCGAACCGTTACACTGTGCGGCCTCTCAGAATCGAGGTGCTTCGCGTTGTCGGTGCAGATCTATCCGGCGAGCCCGGACCCCCGCAAGGTCCGCTACGACCACAACAAGCTGCACAGGCGGCTGCGCCGCCAGGTGGGCCAAGCCATCGCCGATTTCGCCATGATCTCCGAGGGCGACCGGGTCATGGTGTGCCTGTCCGGCGGCAAGGATTCCTACGTGATGCTGGACATTCTGCGAAATCTCCAGCAGTCGGCGCCGGTGCGCTTCGACCTGGTGCCCGTGCATCTGGATCAGAAGCAGCCGGGTTACCCGGCGGACGTGATGCGCGACTATCTGGAAGCCCAGGGACTCGAGTACCAGATTCTCGAGGAGGACACCTTCAGCGTGGTCCAGGCGCTCACCCCCGAGGGCAAGACCACCTGTCCGGTCTGCTCGCGGCTGCGCCGGGGCATCCTCTACGCCTGCGCGGAGCGCATCGGCGCCACCCGCATCGCCCTCGGCCATCACCTGGACGATGCGGTGGAGACCCTGTTCCTGAACCTGTTCTACGGCGGGCGCCTCAAGTCCATGCCGCCGAAGCTCAAGAGCGACGACGGCCGTAACGTGGTGATCCGGCCGCTGTACTACTGCCGGGAGCGGGACGTGGCGCGCTGGGCCGAGCGCCGGCGGTTTCCCATCATTCCCTGCAACCTGTGCGGCTCCCAGGAGAACCTGCAGCGGCAGGTCATCAAGGGCATGCTGGCGGAGTGGGACCGGGCCGCGCCGGGCCGCGTGCGCAACATCGCGCGAGCCATGGCCCACGTGGTCCCCTCGCACCTGGCGGACCGGACCCTGTTCGATTTCGCCGGCCTCGACCGGGACGCGTCTGGGCTGCTGCCGCTGCTGGACGTCACCCCTCGCCGAAGTCGCTAGCGCGGAACTGCACCTCCTCGCTGGCCAGGGCCTCGGCGGATTCCAGCACCTCGGTGAGGGCGATCTCGAAGCTCTGTGCGAGCCCGAGCAGGTTCTGGCCTTCCGGCTGCGCGAGCGCCAGCTCCAGGGTCTTGGCGGCTTCCTTGAGCCGTTGCGCGCCGAAGCTGCCGGCGACGCCATGGAGGTTGTGGGCCAGGCGCTCCGCTTCCTCGTAGGCGCCTTCGCCGATCAGGCGCCGCATGCGCGTGCCGGCGTCGCCATAGTAGCGCCCGAAGTCGCCCATGAGCTTGAGCATCAGCCGCACGTTACCGTTGTGCCCCTTGATGGCCAGGCCGATGTCGATCCCCGGTACCCGTTGGATGGGCAGGGTCTCCAGGGGCTGGTGCGGTGCCTCGGGCGGCGCCGCGGGCGCCGGCTCCTCGACACCTTCGAGCTCCGCCGGCGCCGGCGGAGGCACGGGCGGAGGCCGGTCGCTGGCACGCCGCCGCTTGTTCTGGGTCGCCGACGAAGGCAGCAGCCGGGTCATCACCGCCAGCAGCTCGTCGAAGTCGATGGGCTTGGTGACGTAGGCGTCGCAGCCCGCCTCCGAGGCCGATGCCTGCCGGCTGGACAGGGCGTCCGCCGAAACGGCGACGATGGGCAGGGTGAGGCCCTGCCCCCGGAGGATGCGGGTGGCTTCCAGGCCATCGAGCATGGGCATGTGAATGTCCATGAGCAGCGCGTCGTACTCGTGGGCGGTGGCCCGATCCACCGCCTCGCGGCCGTTCTGGGCGATGTCCACCCGGGCACCCGCGCGCTGCAGGAACTCCGTGGCGAGCTGCTGGTTGATGGGGTTGTCCTCGGCAACCAGAATGCTGCGGCCCTCGAGGATCGCCGTGTTGCGGTCGCGCCGGGCGGCCGGCAGCGGGACCGCCTGGGGCTCTGCGGCCAGCTCCAGGCACACGTGGAAGCGGAACGTGCTGCCGCGGCCGAGCTCCGACTCCACCGCGATGGTCCCGCCCATCACCTCCACCAGGCGACGGCAGATGGTGAGCCCGAGACCCGTGCCGCCGAAGCGGCGGGTGATAGAGGATTCGGCCTGCTCGAACGACTCGAATAGCCGCGCCTGGTGCTCCTCGCTGATGCCGATGCCGGTGTCGACCACCTCGAAGCCCAGCACCACCGTGGGGGCCGAGATCGACCGCACGGTCACGCACAGCCGGATGCTGCCGGCCTCGGTGAACTTCACGGCGTTGCCCACCAGGTTCACCAGCACCTGCTGCAGGCGCATGGCGTCGCCGACCAGCAACCCGTCGATGGGGAACTCCGGATGGTCGGCGGTGCCGTCCTCGACGACGAGCTCGAGCTTCCGGCGCCTGAGCTCGGTGCGGAACAGCCGCGCCACCTCGCGCAGGGTGTCTGCCAGATGGAACGGCCGCTGCTCCAGGGTGAGCTTGCCTGCCTCGATCTTGGAGAAGTCGAGGATGTCGTTGATCAGGGTGAGCAGGCTCTCGGCGGCGTTGCGGATGGAGGTCAGGTACTCGTGCTGCTTGCGGTCGAGGCCCGTCTCCAGCGCCAGCTTGGAGAAGCCGACGATGGCGTTCATGGGAGTGCGGATCTCGTGGCTCATGTTGGCCAGAAACGCACTCTTCGCCTGGGTGGCCGCCTCGGCGATCTGCCGTTGCTTGTCCGCCTGCTCCCGCTCGATGCGCTCGGAGATGTCGATGAGGGAGCCGTCGATGTACTCGCGCCCGTCCGTGTCCTTGTTCAGGCGGGCTGTGAGCGCCATCCACAGCGTCCGTCCCTGGCGGGTCACCCCCTGAGCCTCGAAATCGCTCACCAGGCCGTGCTGCTCCAACTCCGAGAGGAACTCACCGATTCGCTCCCGGGAGAGGAATACGCGGTCGAGCAGCTCCCGGTACTCGTCGAGGAGCTGCAGCACGTTGTCGAAGCCGAGAATCCGCGCCAGGGTGGGGTTGGCGGACAACAGCACGCCGCCGGGGCTGATCCTGAACAGCCCTTCGATGGCGTTGTCGTAGAGGGTCCGGTACTCGTCCCGCGTGGCCTGCAGGTCGGCGTAGAGCCGGGCGTTCTCGATGGAAATGGCCGCCTGGGAGGCCAGCAGGGCCAGCACCTCCACCCGCTGCCGCGTGAAGACCTCGGTGAGCCAGCGGTGCTCGATGTAGAGGATGCCGGAGATCTCGCCGCGGTGGACGATGGGCAGACACAGCACCGACAGGGGCTGCAGGCGCTTGACGTAGGGATCCTGGGTGAACACGTCCTCCTGGGTCGCGTCGCCGATCACCAGGGTTTCCTTGGTGCGGGCGACGAACTGGATGATGCTTTCCGGCACTTCCTCCGCGGCCTCCAGGGGCACGGCGGGTACCACCCGATGTGTCGGGCCGCCGTCCACGGAGGCGACGGCCTCCAGGTACAGGCGCCGGTCGTGGGCCAGCAGCATGCAGGCCTTCTGGGCGCCGGCGTGCTCCAGCGCCAGGCGCAGAAGCTTGGTCAGCACCTGGTCGAGGAGGATCTCCCCGGAAATGGTCTGGGCCGCTCTCAGCACCGTGGTCGTGTCGAGGATGCGCTCGTTGAACTCGCCGGTATTGAAGCTCGAGGTGCGGTTGTGGATATCGCGCACCGTCAGCTCCGCCAGGTCGCTCACCGACAGGGAACTGGCGCCGCGCCCGTCGTGGCCGTCCTGGAGCAGGGCGTGGAATTCCCGTTCGAGCTGTTGCGTCTTGGCCGCGGCGCCCCAGCGCAGGTAGGCCTGGTAGGCGTTGCGCGCGAACAGCCTGGCGAAGTCGGTACGGCCGTTCTTGTCACAGGCTCGAGCGGCCAACTCGTAGGCCAGAGCCTCGTCGTGGGCCAGCCCCAGGCGCCGGGAGCGCTCGGCTGCCCGCTCGTAGAGTTCCAGGGCGCGGGTGGTGTGGCCCCCGCGCCAGGCCAGCTCCGCCTGCAAGACCAGGATCTTCGGCTCCACGTGGGCAGCCCCTTGGCGGTGCCAGCGTTCCAGGAGCCGCAGATTGCCCCAAACGATAGTTCGGACCCGGACGTCCGTCCGGGCCCGGACCGTTGTCCGGGTTTGGCCCGCGCTGCGCCTTCGCATCAGCGTTCGCGCCGGCCCGTTCCGTGCGTCGGCGGTGCGCAGCACCACCAGCGACTCCGAGAACTTGAGCAGGGTGGAGAGCGGTGATCCGGCGAGGAACGCCCCGTAGCCGTTGGCGAGCCGCAGTATGTTGCGGGCGCCCTGGAAGTCCTGAAACAGTACCGCGTAGTACAGCCGCAGCACGTACACCACGCCGTGGGCCACCACGTCCTCGGTGTTCCTGATGGTCAGATCGTGACCCCGCTCCGGTTCCGGGTCCACGTCCGCCTGGCCCACCAGGCTGTTGACGATCTGCAGCACGAACCGGGTGATGTTGATGCCGGTGACGTGGTGAAACTGGGCCAGGCGCGACACCTGGGCGTGCAGCGCCTGCTTCAGCGACGCCAGCTCCGAGCCCCGCACCATTGCGTTGGTGGCGTAGAAGGCGCTGGCGGCGGCGGCGAACTCGTAGTCCTGCCGCTCCATGCTGGCGGAGAGATTCTCGGTGAGCGCGTTCAGGGACTGGTCCAGGGTGGCGAACCAGGGATCCACCAGCCCGTTCAGCAGGGTGGTGCTGCGCACCGAGGCGCTGTCCGCGGGGAAGCGCGAGGCCAGCAGCCGCGCTTCCTCGGCGTAGCGACGGGCCGCGGTGGCGTCGCCGTCCACCACCGCCACCACCGCCTGGGCGGCGTGGGCGAAGGCGACGTCGGCACAGTAGCCGGCGCGCCGGGCGCGCAGACGCACGCTTCGGGCGAGCGCCGGCAGCGCCGGCGACCCCAGATGGTAGCCGATGTGCAGCAGATACCCGTGGAGTCGGAACACCTCGTGGGTGCGAAGATCCTCGACCACCTGCAGCGGCGTCGGCAGGCGGCGGTCGAGGCGGCGCAGCAGCCTCCGTTGCCAGCGGGCTGCCGGCTCCAGGACCGATTGCCAGCGGGGGCGGTTGCGACGCGGCAGCCGCTGGCCCAGCCGTTCCAGGGCCGCCTCCGCCAGGGTCTCGGCCTCGCCGAGGCGGTTCTGCACGGCGGCGGCGCGCACCCGGACTTCCTCGATGACGCTGCTCGGCGCCGGCGCCTCCCGCACCACCCGATAGAGCTGATCGAAGTCGCCGCACAGGAACGCCGCTTCGGCGGCGCATTCCGCGAGCTCCAGGATCACCGCTTCGTCGGTCTCGGTGCCGGCCACCGCCAGGCCGCAGCGACAGTACTTGTAGGCAGCCTGAAAACGCCCCAGCTCCACCGCGGCGCGAGCCGCCAGCAGGTTGTGGTGCGCCACGTCGGCGCGCTGCCTGGGATCCGCGTGGACGAAGTCCACCGCCGCGTCCAGATGATCGGCGAGCTGCATCACCGCCGCGGCGTCGCGGCGGCGCTGGGTTCTCAGTGCCGCGGCGATGCGCTGGTGCCGGCCCGGCCGGCCGTCCTTCGGCAGGCTGGAGTACAGCAGGGTGCGGATGCGCGGGTGGGAGAAGCGGTAGTCCTGCTCTGCCCGGCCCGCCGCCGGCTCCACATCGCGCAGCAGCCCCGCCGAGACCGCCGGCCGCAGGATCCCGGGCACGTCACCCGAGTCGCGCTCCAGCAGCTCGCCGATGAGGGCGCAGGAGAATCCCTCACCCAGAGCTGCCGCCCAGCGCAGCGCCTCCAGGGTGTCCGCGGGCAGCGCTTCGAGCTGCTTGCCGATCCGGTGGTTGGAGTTGTTGCTGAAGTAGTGAGAGCGCACCGCCTCCAGGTCCCAGCGCCACTCGCCCGCACCGGTGTCGTAGGTGATGAGCTGCTCGCCGTGGAGCTCGAAGACGAGCTCCAGCAGATGACCCGGTACGCCGTCGGTCTTGCCGTGTAGCTCCGCCGCCAGCTCCCGCACCGCAGCCTCACCGTGGGACAGCATGTCGGCGAGGAGGTTGCGCACGTCGCCCTTGCTCAGTGGCGGGAGGTCTACGTGCACCCGCTTGGTGGCGAGACGGGGGCGCTGGAAGAGAGCCGGATCGGGGCACTCCTGAGTGAAAGCCAGCAGCAGGTGGCGGTGCTCCGCGGCGGTGTTCAGCAGATGGGCGACGTCGTCCTCCGGCTGGCGGTCCGCATCCTCCACCACCACGCACACCGGCTGCGGATTCATGGCGCGCAGGCCGTGCATCACCGCCACCGACACCGCAGCCGGCTCCTCCCCGGGCTTGGGAGCCCGGCCCGCCAGCGCCGGGCCCAGCTCCGGGATGTGCCCGGCGAGGGCGGCCAGGCTGGCCGGCGGCATCCGCTCCAGGCGCTCCAGCAGCGGCTGGCCCTGGGCCTGGGGCAGCGACAGCGCCTGACGCACCAGCAGGCGCAGCAGCTCGACCCAGATGGCGGTGCCGTCCCGGTACGGGCTGCCGCGCAGCGCCAGGCGGGCCACCAGCAGGTCCTGCTCCCGGGCCGTGCGCAACAGCGCGTCGCACATGGCGGACTTGCCCATGCCGGCAGAGCCGCTGATCTCCAGCAGCACGCTTTCGCCGGCCAGGGTGCGTTCGAGGGCGCCGCGCACCTGCTCCACGGCCGACTCCCGTCCGTACAGGCGCTTGGGCAGCGACAGCTGGCCCGGCGCGTCGGTGCGGCCGAGGCGGAAGGGTATGACATTGGCGTGCTGATGCCCCTCGGCCAGATCGTCCCGGGCCGCCGCGGCGCTCTGGTAGCGGTCCTCCGGCTGCTTGGCCAGAAGCTTCTGCACCACGTCCGAGAGCCATTGCGGGACGGCGGGGTTGGCCACGTGCAGGGGCTTGGGCGTGCTGGCGATGTGAGCGTGGATCATCTCCAGTGGATCGCTGCCGGTGAACGGCGGCGCGCCCGCGAACAGCTCGTACAGGGTGACCCCGAGGGAGTAGAGGTCGGTGCGGTAGTCCACCACCCGATTCACCCGTCCCGTCTGCTCCGGCGAGATGTAGGGCAGGGTTCCGGTGAGCTGCCCGCCGGAGGCCTGGGTCGGGTACTCCCGCGGCGTCAGGGTGGCCAGCCCGAAGTCGATGAGCTGAACGTGGAGGGAATCCTCCACCACGATCACGTTGCTGGGATTGAGATCGCGGTGGATC
This sequence comes from Pseudomonadales bacterium, assembly GCA_041690675.1. GTDB lineage: Bacteria > Pseudomonadota > Gammaproteobacteria > Pseudomonadales > Azotimanducaceae > UBA7803. The sequence goes on from JAWLGU010000049.1 coordinate 28,443, forward strand.
ACCCCCTCGTCATGGATGGACTGGAGGGCGTGGGCCAGCGCCATGGCCACGTCGAGCTTCTCGTCCAGGGCCAGGGCATCGCCGCGGATCAGCTCGCGCAGCGCGCAGGCTCCGGAGTCCTCGAAGATGATGCGGTGCTCGCCCTCGTCCATGGCCAGCGCGCGGCACACGTACGGGCTGGTCAGCGACTGGTTGATCTTGAACTCGTGGTGATAGCGGGCGATGGAGCCGGGGTTGCGCGCCGTCGGCTTCAGGGCCTTGATGATCACCGGCTCTCCATCCCACTGGGATCGCTTCACCAGCGTGGAAGCGCTCTCGTAGATGGTCCTGTCTACACCCTTTGCCACGGAATCCGTCCAAGCATGTCCGTCGACCGCCGCAGCCGGCGGCCCCGTCAATCGGCGTCAGACTCAGCGTCAGACGACCTCGGGGGTGAACAGGTATCCGGTGCCGTGAATGGTGGTGATGATTTTGGCAGTGGACGCCCGCTCCCCCAGCTTCTTGCGCAGCTGCCCCACGAGCACGTCGATGTACCGGTCGTCCGGGAACCATTCCCGGTTGCGGATCCGGTTCATGAGCTGATCCCGGTTCATGACCTCGCCGGCCCGCTCCATGAACGCCAGCAGGAGCTGGTACTCGCCCGCGGACAGGGTGGCCTTGGTGCCCTCCGGCGACGTCAGCTCGCGCTTGTTCAGGTCGAGCTGCCAGCCCTCGAAGTGGCGGATGTGATTCTTGCGCCGCTGGCGCTGCTGCATGTGCACCCGGCGGATGAGGTTGCGGGCTCGGGACAGCAGCTCCCGGGGGTCGAAGGGCTTGGTCACGTAGTCGTCGGCGCCGCTCTCGAGACCGAGGATCTTGTCGATCTGCTCCTGCTTGCTGGTGACCAGGATGATGCCGAGGTCCGACTGGGCTCGGATCTCGCGGGTCAGGGTCAGACCGTCCTTGCCGGGAAGCTTGATGTCCAGCAGGACCAGGATCACGTCGCCTTCGAGCACGATGGGCAGCACCTCGTCGCCGGAGCCCGTGGAGCTGACCTTGAACCCCTCCTCCTCGAAGTAGGAGACCAGTTGTTCGCGTGTGATAGGCTCGTCTTCGACGACGAGAATGTGTTCCTGTTCGGCCATGGTTCCCCGTCCTGTTGGAAACGTCGGTCGAGCGCACGTCCGGGCGCGACCGGAATGTCATGATGATCCTTATCGGGGAGAGTAACGCACCTCGCCGGAGCAAATTCAAGCCGGAGCCACCAGCTTGAGCGCTACATCACGTAAACTTCGGGCCGTGATCAAGGTTCCCGTGCAGTCGCTGTCGGCCGAGGCCCTGCGGGGCGTGGTGGAGGCGTACGTGCTGCGTGAGGGCACGGATTACGGCCATCGGGACTACTCGCTGGCCGAGAAGTGCAACTCGGTGGTGCGCCAGCTCACGGACGGCGAGGCGGAGATCTGGTTCGATCCCGAGACCGGGAGCGTGGACGTGCGTCCGGCGCGTTCGCGAATGAAACGAGGAGACGAGACTTGAGTTCGATGCCATGCCTTGAAGCCGCCGCCCGGCGGCGCGCCCGGCGGGTCGGGGTGCTGCTGGCCTTCGGTGCTGCGCTGACGTCGCTGCCGGCGACGGCCCAGGTGACCCTGGCCACCGCGGTAAGCAAGGTGGAGACCACCCTGGACGCGGATGGACGATCCCGGCGCGAGCTCGTGCCCGCCGAGGCCGTGGTGCCGGGAGAAGAGCTTCGCTACACCATCACCTTCGAGAACACGAGCGGCGTGCCGGTGGATGCGGGCCGCATCATCGTCACCAATCCGATCCCCGAAGGCACCCGCTACGTGCCCGGCAGCGCGGGCGGCGAGGCCACGGTGGTGGAGTACTCCGCCGACGGCGAGCGCTTCGGCACCGGCGAGCCGGACGCCGGGGCGGCGGGCGGTGAGATCCGTAGCATCCGCTGGACCTATCAGGAGGAGCTCGCCCCGGGCGAGGCGAGCGAGGTGTTTTTCCACGTGCGCATGCAGTAGGGCGGACGCTCATGGCGGAAAAGATGCGAGAGGTCGTGCACGTGGGCCCGCGGGGAACGTTGGAGCTGTTGTCCCAGCGCGAGGTGGCCGCGCTCACCAGCACCGCCCGGGAGCAGGAGCTGCTGAGCCTGTTCCGGCGCTGCGCGCTGGCGGTGCTCAACACCGGTAACCAGACCGACGACGCGGCGGCGATCTTCGAAGCCTACAGCGATTTCTCCATCGAGGTGGCCGCCCGCACCCGGGGTCTCAAGCTCATCATCCAGAACGCGCCGGCCAGCGCCTTCGTCGACGGCCGCATCGTCGAGGGGATACGCGAGCATCTGTTCGCGGTGCTGCGGGACGTGGTCTACAGCGGCACCGAGCTCGCGAACGGCGAGCTGTTCGAACTCACCACGTCCGCCGGCATCACCGACGCCGTGTTTCACATGCTGAAGAACGCGCGGGTCCTGAAGCCCAACGTGCCGCCGAAGCTGGTGGTGTGCTGGGGAGGCCACTCCATCAGCCGCAACGAGTACGAGTACACCAAGAACGTGGGCTACGAGCTCGGTCTGCGCGGGCTCGACATCTGCACCGGCTGCGGCCCCGGGGCCATGAAGGGCCCCATGAAGGGCGCGGCCGTGGGCCACGCCAAGCAACGCCTGCGCGACGGCCGTTACCTGGGCCTGTCGGAGCCCGGCATCATCGCCGCCGAGCCGCCGAACCCCATGGTGAGCCACCTGGTGGTGATGCCGGACATCGAGAAGCGCCTGGAAGCGTTTCTGCGGGTGGGGCACGGGGTGGTGGTGTTCCCCGGCGGGGTGGGGACCGCCGAGGAGGTGCTGTACCTGCTCGGCGTGCTCCTGGATCCCGCCAACGAGCGCCAGGAGATGCCCGTCATCTTCACCGGCCCGCCCGAGAGCGCCGGCTACTTCCGCGAGCTCGACGCGTTCCTGCGTCTGGCACTCGGGGAGGAGATCGCCGATACCTACGAGATCGTCATCGGCAATCCGCCGCGGGTGGGAGCCCTGATGGGGGAGCGGATTCGGGCGGTGGGCCGCCAGCGCAGGCGGGATGGCGACGCCTACTACTTCAACTGGCTGCTGAACATCCCGTTCGATCACCAGATGCCGTTCGTGGTGAACCACGAGAACGTGGCCTCCCTGCGGCTGTCCCGGGACCTGCCGACCCACGAGCTGGCCGTGGCGCTGCGACGCGCCTTCTCCGCCATCGTCACGGGCAACGTCAAGGACTACGGCATTCGTATGATCGAGGCGCATGGGCCGTTCGAGCTGCACAGCGACACCTCGCTCACCGAAGCCCTCGACCACCTGCTTCGTCAGTTCGTGGTTCAGGGCCGCATGAAGCTGGAGAGCGCGTGCTACGATCCGTGCTACCGGGTGGTGCGCCACTGAATCCGCTGCTCCGCATCGAGGGCCTGGGCTGCGAGCGTGACGGCCGGCTGCTGTTCGGTGGCCTGGACCTGATCCTCGATGCCGGAGAGTGCCTGGAGCTCAAGGGGCCCAACGGCAGCGGCAAGTCCACCCTGCTGCGGGCCGTGGCGGGGCTGTACCCCGACTACACGGGAACCATCCAGGCCGCGCAAAGTCTCTACTTTGGCCATCGGCCCGGCGTGAGCGCCGTGCTGACGGCGGAAGAGAATCTGCGCTGGTACGCCGCGTTGTGCCCTGGCCGGGGCACCGGCACCGTGACCGACGTCCTCGCCCGGGTGGGCATGGCGGGGTACGAGCGGGTGGCCTGCCAGCACATGTCCGCAGGCCAGCAGCGCCGGGTGGCGCTGGCGCGGCTGGCGCTGTGCGCGGCGCCGCTGTGGCTGCTGGACGAGCCGTTGACGGCGCTGGATGCGTCCGGCCAGTCGCTGGTGCGGGCCCTGATCGCCGACCAGCTCGGCCGCGGCGGTGCGGTGGTGTGCGCGACCCATCAATCCCTGGAGGTGAGCGGCACGCGGGTCCTCGAGTTGGCGGTCCGTGAGCCGGGGCCGCAGGCGGCGCCGTCGTGAAGGGTCCGATGGGCTTGTTTCTGGGGCAGCTCCGCCGCGAGCTCGTGGCGGCGCTGCGGTCGCTGCAGGAGGTGCTCAATCCGCTGGTATTCCTGTTTCTCGCCATCACCCTGTTTGCGCTGGGGGTGGGAGTGGAGCCGGAGACCCTGGGGCGCTACGCCCCGGGCATCATCTGGGTGCTGGTGCTGCTGTCGAATCTGCTGGCTCTGGAGGGTCTGTTTCGCCGCGACTACGACGACGGCACCCTGGAACAGATGGTGCTCCTGGGACGACCAGGATTCCTGCCGGTGCTGGCGAAGGTGACGGCGCAATGGCTGTTCTCGGGATTGGCCATGACGGTTCTGGCGCCGCTGGCGGCGTTGCTGCTGTTCCTGCCTGGCGAGGTGCTGGGAATCACCATGCTGACACTGCTGGTGGGCAGTCCGGCGCTGACCCTGCTGGGCGCCGTGGGCGCGGCCCTGACGGTGGGGCTCAAGCGCGGCGGGGTGCTGCTGGCGCTGCTCATTTTGCCTCTGTACGTGCCCACATTAATATTCGGCGCCGGCGCGGTCAGCCTGGCCATGGCGGGCGTGGATGTGACGGCGCAGGTGTACTGGCTCATGGCCGTCAGCATGCTTTCGCTGACGGTGGCACCGTTCGCAGTGCAGGCCGCGTTGCGGATCAGTCTGGAGCAATCGTGACCCTGAAGGAACTCTGGCATCGCCTTGGCTCGCCGCGCTGGTTTTACCGGTTCAGCGGCCCGTGGCACGTCGCCCTGGGAGTGCTGGCGGCGCTGCTGCTGACCGTGGGCACGGTCTGGGGACTGGTGTTCGCGCCTCCGGACTATCAGCAGGGGGACAGCTTCCGGATCATCTACGTGCACGTGCCCAGCGCCATCGTGGCGCAGTCCGCCTACCTGCTGATGGGCGCGGCCGGGCTGGTGCTCTTGGTGTGGCGGATGAAGCTGGCCGACATGGTGCTGTCGGCCACTGTGCCGTTCGGCATGACCATGACCGCGCTGGCCCTGTTCTCCGGGGCCGCGTGGGGTAAGCCGACCTGGGGCGCCTGGTGGGTCTGGGATGCCCGCATCACCTCCATGCTGGTGCTGTTGTTCCTCTACATGGGGCTCTACGCCCTGCGCCAGGCCATCCCCCGCCAGGAGACCGCGGGCCGCGCCTGCGCCGTGCTGGCCCTCGTCGGGATGATCAACATCCCCATCATCAAGTACAGCGTCGACTGGTGGTTGACGCTGCACCAGGGCGCCACCTTCACCCTCACCGAGCCCCCGAGCATGCCGCCGCAGATGTGGATTCCTCTGGCCATCAACGTGCTGGGCGTCTACTGCCTGTTCGGCGCCAACCTCATCGGCCGGCTGCGGGTGGAGATTCTCGAGCGCGAGCAGGGCACCCAGTGGGTGCGGGAGCTGGTGGCCCGGCAGGCCGCGGGAGGTGGCCGGTGAGCTTCTCGAGCCTCGCCGAGTTCCTCGCCATGGGGGGGCACGGACTCTACGTATGGTCGAGCTACGGCGCGGCCGTGATAATCGTGGTCTACAATGTCGTTTCGGTGCGGTTGCGGCTGCGCCGATTCTTCCGCGAAGCTCGGGACAGGCAGCGGCGCCAGCCGTACCCGCCCGGCCATGCCGGCGGCAGCGCCGGGCCCGCCGCGGAGCTCGTCACAGGAGATTCCACGCGCTCATGAATCCCAAGCGTCGCAATCGTCTCGTCGTGGTGCTGTTTCTCGTCGCCGGCGCGGCGCTCACGGTAGGTCTGGTGCTCACGGCCTTGAACGAGAACCTGAATCTGTTCTATCCGCCGGATCAGATCGTGTCCGGCGAGGCGCCGGTGGGGGCGCGGATCCGCGCCGGCGGCATGGTCCAGGACGGCAGCGTGGTGCGCGATTCCAACGGGCTGGACGTGACCTTCGTGGTCACCGATCACCGGGGCTCCGAGTTCCCGGTTCGCTACAGCGGCATCCTCCCGGACCTGTTCCGGGAAGGGCAGGGCATCCTGGTCACCGGCGAGCTGGGCCATGACGGCGTGTTCCACGCCCGGGAGGTGCTGGCCAAGCACGACGAGAACTACATGCCGCCCGAGCTCTCGAACATGGCGCGGGCGGCGGAGGGCGGATCGTGATCCCGGAGCTCGGCCAGCTCGCGCTGGCCCTGGCCCTTTGTCTGGCGGGCGCCATCGCCTGGTTCGGCCTGGCGGGGGCGGCCACGGGCCGGCAGCGCTGGGTGGACGCCCTCGGCACAATGGTGACGGGGCAGCTCGTGTTCGTGGCCCTCGCCTTCGCCGCCCTGGTGCGGGGCTTCGTCACCGACGACTTCTCGGTGGCCTACGTGGCCAACAACAGCAACAGCCTCCTGCCCTGGTACTACAAGGTGAGCGCGGTCTGGGGCGCCCACGAGGGCTCATTCCTGCTCTGGGTGCTCATCATGGCGGGGTGGACCCTGGCGGTGACGGTGCGCGGCGGAAATCTGCCGTGGCAGTTCCTGGGCCGTGTGCTGGGGGTGATGGGTCTGTTGAACGCGGGCTTCCTGGCGTTTCTGGTGTGGACCAGCAACCCGTTCGAGCGGCTGGTGCCCATGACGCCCGCCGACGGCGCCGACCTGAATCCGCTGCTGCAGGATTTCGGTCTCATCGTCCATCCGCCCATGTTGTACATGGGCTACGTGGGTTTCTCCGTGGCCTTCGCCTTCGCCGTGGCTGCGCTGCTTTCAGGCCGCCTGGACGCCGCCTGGGCCCGCTGGTCGCGGCCCTGGAGCAACGTGGCCTGGGCCTTTCTTACGCTGGGCATCGTGCTCGGCAGCTGGTGGGCGTACTACGAGCTGGGCTGGGGCGGCTGGTGGTTCTGGGACCCGGTGGAGAACGCCTCCTTCATGCCGTGGCTGGTGGGGACGGCGCTGATTCACTCCCTGGCGGTGACCGAGAAGCGGGGCACCTTCAAGAGCTGGACCCTGCTGCTCGCCATCACCACGTTCTCGCTGAGCCTGCTCGGTGCCTTCATCGTCCGCTCCGGGGTGCTGACCTCGGTGCACGCGTTCGCCGTGGATCCCACCCGCGGGCTGTTCATCCTGGTGTTCCTGCTGCTGGTGGTGGGCGGATCCCTGACCTTGTATGCCTTTCGCGCCACGGTGATCCGCTCCCGGGTGCGCTACGGCCTGTGGAGCCGGGAGGCGTTCCTGCTGCTCAACAACATCCTGCTGGTGGTGGCCATGGGGCTGGTGCTGCTCGGCACCCTCTACCCGCTGGCCTACGAA